>NZ_CP042968.1:4800000-5400000 GCF_001693515.2 Bradyrhizobium paxllaeri | reverse complement strand
GTCGGCTGCTCGGCCCTCGTAATGCAGGGCGGCGGGCGAGTGCTCATTGTCCTCGTCCCAGGCCTCCGCCACGCGAAGCTTCACGCCGGGCCATTCTGCGCTGACTAGCGAAGCCAGCGCATCGAGCTTGGATTGCATCCGGGCGCTCATCATTCGATCGGCGCCCGTGCCTTCCTCATCCTTGAAAACAATGCTCGCGTTCTGATTGGAGACAAGTGTCGCAAACTCCGGATCAGTTCGCTTGATCTTCTTGGTGATCGCACCGCACGTCGCCGTTTCCGACGCGTTGGGGACTTTCTGCCCTTGCGAGAGGTCATCAGTGGCCTCAGGTGACGGAGCTAATTCCATCAACGACCGATCGTTCTTCGACGACCCTGGCGTAATACCGAAATAGGCATAGGCCGCCGATACGGCGAGGCCAAGCCATGTTGTACCAAGATCGCTCAGAGTCTGATTGGCCTTGGGATAGATCATTACTCCGAGCACTAGCGCCGTAAGACCCGTCGCCATCCAGCCCAAGAGATAGAGGATCGCAATTGTCGTGGTGGCCGTAGTCGCTTCTGTAGCACCAGGAACGACCGAAGGGGCTTTTCCGGGCTCGGTCACGCTAAGCCGTGCGATGACCAGCGCTGAAACGAGGCCGCCGACCGTCGTAACGACGTAGGTCAGCCCCTCGCCAAAAGGAACCGCCGGGCACGAGATTTTCCCGCCGCATGCATCCCAGACAAGATAGGCCATATAAAACGTCGATGCAGAGAAGAGCAGAAGCAAGACGACCGCGATGAAGCCGCCAAAGAAAATTCCTACTGTAGAATTCATTTGTAGCCCCCAAATAACTAGTTGAATTTGCCTCCAAAAATTATGAGCTACTATAAATTGTAGTAATAATAATCGTATCCGTGTGGAAAACGCAAGCGGCCATGCCGCTATCGTATAAGTACGCGAAGGGGAGGGGCGGCTGATCAGTTAACGCTGCTGCACGATGACAAGCTACCGCCCGCGCTGCCAAAAAAATTTGAAAAGGACTCTGAAATCCGACGCCTCGCCTGCAAAGGGCGGCGCATCATCCAGACCGAGGCGGTTGCCTGCGGTCCCGTGAAGGTCACTCTCCACAGAGTCGAACGCTCGGTAAGCAGGAGCAGTTTAATCTCCCCTGAAGTAGCGATCTGCATCGGTCTCGTCGTTGTTGAGGCTGCAGCACAGCCCATTACCCGCGCCCTGCACGTCGCGTTTGCGCCAGCACGCCAACGCTCGATCATGCGGGGTCGATTGACCGCCGGGAGGGGTGAAATCTTGAGTCCAAGTAATTCGCGGCTTCAAGGGCTCCTGACCGGCTTTGGGACTCCCGAGAGTGTAACGGAGTCGGGCCGCCCCTTATCTTCGGTTGCGCAATTCAGCTGCCCAATTTGACCTCAGCAAGCCGCCCGGCCAGCGTTCGGGCGGTGGCCGGTCTGACCGTTCAACTGGTTGAACCAGACTTTCGATTTCGAGGTGACCGGTAGAGCGCGACCGGACAAGTGACGAGCGATAGACGCAGAAAAAATTCTTCGAATTGGCGTGCGGGGCTATGAACGCGATATTGCGAAATCCAGGCGGCTGGATCCAAGACGTATGGCAGACCATTGTTCCGACAGCCCTGCTGCGCTGACAGCCCCTATTTTTCCTGCTTGGCCGACCGGACTGTTCAAGCGGTCGAATTCACGATCGTGGTATTGCGACGCGTGAGTTCGACCTCCAGCGGTCTGCTACGTGAGGAGGTACGGAAGAGCACCGCCTGTTGTTTGGGGAGAGCTCCTTCCTAGCGGCCTCCAAGAATCCGCTTGACCGATGCATCGAGCAAGATCAACGACGAACTCGCCGTAGTGTCTGGAGGAGCTGCATCATTGTGGCCTGCGTGCTTTGTATTCCTCAGTCAAAGCAGAGAAGCTAATGCAAAAGCATCCCGTGCAGATGCACAAAGGCTTATGAATACCGATCGATTATCTTCGAGATTTTGATTCAGCTAGACGCAATCTGAATCGCGCTGGAACGCGGTGATCGCTATCAGAAACGCGAGATTTCTTGCTCCCCAAAGGCCTCGGACACGTTTTCCTTCCAGCGCACCGATCCGAACGGGCGTTCCAACATGCGTCGGACCCGTACGGGCTCAGGGCCAATGTGCAAAGCAATTGCCTGCTGTTCAATCGCGCGCTCCGACGGAGTCGAGCGGTTGCGCTGGCGCAAATAATCGAGCCATGTCGGGCAGTGATAGCGCTCGGTCCATAGTTCGGGATCGGCGATGTCGCGCGCTATCGACCAGCCATAAGCGCCATTGCGCTGCCGGAACAGCTGTACGTCCTGCATCACGTTGTGAAAGGACCGCGCATTCCCCTGCGTTACGCGATATTCGATCTCGACAACCAACGGGCCGCTGCGTCCGGTCAGCGCCAGCCGCACCTCAGGATCCTCAAGCACCTCGGCCTCTTCGCCCCACGCGCCGACGCGCGGGATGCGCCACCAAAGGCCAAGGAGCGGCGAGACCAACATCAGGGCGGCCGAGACTAGGAGCGCAGTTTGGACCCCAGCGGCATCGGTGAGATGGCCCCAACCCCAACTGCCGACAGCAATCCCGCCGGAACTCGCCGCCTGATAGGCCGCGAGCGAGCGCCCCGCCACCCAGCGTGGCGCCGATAGCTGCACGCCAATATTGAACAGCGCCCACGCCATCATCCACACGGCGCCCGCAAGAAAAAGCGCGGCCGTCGTCAGTACCGGCTCTCTGCTCAGCGCCACCGCGGCAATCGCACAGCCCATGGACAGCGCACAGGCGCGGATCGCCGCCTCGCCACTCATGCGCTTCCGTACCTCAGTGAGATTGAGAGCGCCGATCACCGCGCCCAGGCCAAAGGCGCTCAGCATGATGCCATAGGTCTGGGCATCGCCATGGAGGAGATCGCGCGCCACTAGCGGCATCAGTGCGATGATCGCGCCGCCGATCGCGCCTGTTACCATGGAGCGGGTCAGAACGATCTTGATCGATGGCGAATTGGCGATGTAGCGCACGCCCGTAACGATGGCACGGTTAAACCTTTCAGGCGGCAGACGCGACGGTTTGGAGAAAGGTTTCCACAGGAACAGCGCTAGCATTAGTGGCAGATAAAGCAGCGCGTTTAGTGCGAAAGCAGCTACTGCGCCAGCGGTCACAACGACAATGCCACCGATTGCCGGACCTACACTGCGTGCGATATTGTAGCTGATGCTGTTCAGCGCGACGGCCGCGGGAAGCGTTTCCGACGGTACCTGTTCGCTGACCGAGGATTGCCAGGCCGGATCCATCAGCGCCACACCGCTGCCCACCACGAAGCACAGCGCCAATAACAGGTTCGGCGTGACTAGGCCGAGCCAGGCGAGGGCCGTCAGCGCGGCCGCGCCCGCGAACGCGATACCAAGCGAAAACAGCATCACGATGCGCCGGTCATGCATGTCGGCAATGGCACCGGCCGGCATCGAGATCAGCATGACCGGCAGCATCAAGGCGGTTTGGACCAGTGCGACCTTGTCGGCCGACGATGTCATCTGCGTCATCGCCCAAGCCGCGCCAACGCCCCTAATCAAGGCGCCAAGATTAGAGAAAAGACTCGCCAGCCATATGCGGCGGAACGTGACATGGTGGAACGGCGCAGTGATGCTACTGGCGCTGAAGGTCGGCGACTGGGGCAACTCGGTCATTTGGCTCCTGCCTCGCCTCCGATAATGTGAACCTGGGCCAGATCAGTGATGGTCCGGGCAACCTCGATGCGCCCAGGCAACCTCGGTCGGCCTTGTCGATTTGGTCGACCCAGCAGCGGCATTGCTCGGTGAACGCGATCATGGTTCCGGTCTGGGCAGGGTTCGCGGTCAAGCACGGCATGTCCCGCTCGGTGGCGGTCTTGACTTCGAGATCGATGCTGATCGAGTAGCGGATGGACATGGCATTACATCACGGCGACGTGAGGCGAGATCGCTGTTTCGCAGCCAAATCTCAGATGAACCTCTTGAACGGCCGAGTTCCGGTATTTTGATCTCGTCAGGGTAAATGGGCCACGCGAATGAATGGCGATACGATATTCGCGATTCTCAATTTGCCTTCGAACACCGATCTAAAGGACTTCTCCTCAGCTCTGTCGGCCGGAGCATAGAATAAAGTGACCAAGCGCGGGTTTTGCGCGTTGTATGCGAGTGGGCGATGAAAAAATGCGTAAACGTACCTCGCGCCTTGGATCGCGGCATCAGCCTATACTTTGGTTTTCGGATGAAGCATCATTGCAAAGGGAAAAGACGGCATCACCTGATCTACTCTCAATCAAACGCTCCGTTAGCTACACCGCTCAGGTGCGAAGTTTTGTGAAATGGTTCACAAAAGAAAAGCGTCGTGAACTGCTCAGGTAGCCCCCAGTCGCCTGTTTTCTTTTTGACGCAAGCGTTCACAAGAGACGCGGCATGGGCTTCGTGCAGACTGCAAACACATTCAAAGATGTGGATGGAGGCGAACGCGAGACAATGCACGACAGCTTGTCGGCGATCGTGATGCTTTGGAGGGCCCCGGCCGCGGGCCTCAACGCTGCACCATTCTGAGAGCTGCGATTGATCGCGCACAAATGCGGCTCTAGCCGCTATCGAGGAGCCAGGCTGCCCCGAGCAAGAAAATTGCGTTTCTACCACTAGGCCATCTGCGATGTGGCGCTGCGCTGCAGGAGACCAGCTCAGACAAGCAGAGAGCGAGCCAAGCGAATTGCCCAGTGCGCCTGGCGCGCAACCCGAAAGACCGTGACGTCAAAAGGTCTGCGATATGGTCAGCGCGGTGAAAGACCTCGGCGTGGAGACCTACGTCCGCTCGGCATGCTGACTCCCTGGGCAGGCCGCGCGGCTCGCCGAAGCTGGGCTCGACTCCTACAATAATCAGAATGTCGACACTTCGCCCGAGTTCTACGACAAGATCATCACCACCGCACCCTGCGGGATCGCATCGATACGCTGGCGCACGTGCGCAATGCCGGCATCGAAATCTGTTGTAAGGCATCGTTGGCCTGGGTGAACGCGTTGATGACCGAATGGGCATGCTGGTTCTGCTCGCCAATCTGCCGAGCTATCCGGAGAGCGTTCCGATCACCTTTGGAGTCAGGTCAAGGGCGTGCCGGTCAATGATACCGCGGAGAGGCTGAATCCGATCGCCCTGGTGCGGTTGATCGCGGTCGCCCTGCATTCTAATGGTGAGAAGCCCTAGTGCGGCCCTCCGCCGGAGTTGTCGCCGGCAATATTTTTCTCGCACGGTAACAAACGATCCGTTGGTTGTGAATATTGGAAAGCGGGTTCTCCGACTGCGATGAAAAATAGCTTGTCTTAGACTCGCGCAGCCGCTCTTTCTCTGAGACTATTGATGTCAATCAGTAGTGCTTTAGAGAATGAAACGCTGATGATCTGGAATGACGTCTTCGACGAAGCCAACAACTCCGGTCTGCGCACACCTCCGCGTCGTAGGATTTGCGCGTCGTGTTGTTGACCTAATCCATTTCGCGTCAGCGTGCTGACACCGCAGATAGCGAACGCTTCTACAAGCCGTACCCTGCCGTTGGATTTTGAATAGATGCGCGCCCGCTTGTCTGAGCGGTGTGATGCAAGTTGCTGCCCGCTTCAATCAATCGTCCCTTCGTCCCAACTCCAGCTTGGTGGGGAAAACAGGATGACCGCGATAAAGATCCTATCAAATTCGCCTATCGGATGCCGAATGTGTCCGGGCGGCCCCGTCGTTTCGTCGATGAGCAAGGCACCAACTGGAGATCGACTACACGTCAAAGCGCGCGTAAATCGCCGAGAAGGCCGGCTTCGACTACGCCTTGACCCAAATCCGTTTCACCGCTGGCTATGGCGCCGACAAGCAGCACGAATCGGTCAGCTTCTCGCACGCGTACTCGCAGCAACTGAAAAGCTCAAAATCATCACTGCCATCCCGCCGGCGCATGGAACTCAGGGCGGCCGTACTCATTCGGACGCGGTTCAATGTGGGGCGACACTCAGGTCCAAAGAAGAAAGAGTGCTCCGTACGACCATGACAATCTTGCCGGCAGGTTATCTTTCGATTTTTTTTGGCGATTATTTCAGCTGCCATCGACACGAAAACGTTATCACCTCACCAATGGTGTGAACTAAAGCGTCATTTGAGCTTCAAGATCGCAGCATATCGCTTTGGGTCGGATGCTGCGGCAGCCTCGCTGCCCCGATGCTACTACGTGGTACGTTGAGCTTGAGGAGGATGTGACATGGTGACCACACGTGAAGTGTCTGTCGAAGACGCCACAACGGTGACCCAAATGGTTGCTGCCCTACTTGCCGAACTTGGGGCTGGCCAAGCGCAGGCCGGATTAGATACCCAGCTGGTTGCCGACCTTCTCGCCATGAAAGAGCGCGTCTGTGGGTTTCTCGCCTTCACCAAGGAACGTCCTGTCGGTATCATCATGGTGTCGGAAAGCGCTGCGCTTTTTGCGCGCGGAACCTACGGCATTATCACCGAACTCTACGTGGTGCCGGATCAGCGATCGTCTGGGGTCGCGATGCACCTTATTGAGGCTGCCGTGGGCCTGGGGACGGTAAAAGGCTGGGGCCAACTTGAAGTGGGAGCGCCGAGGCAGCTGATGTGGAGCCGCAGCCCCAACTCAGCATTGTACTTGAAGGCCGGTTTTGCAGAGATCGGCCCACGCCTCAAGTTGCCGTTGCACGGCCTAGCTACTTTCCGGCGCAAAAATCGCTCGGCTTGGGGCGTGCCCAGAGTCGTGTAGCGGAGCGAAAACTGCAAGGTCGCACGGATTGGCCGTTGACGGGAGGCGGCGGCACTGATTCATTCTTATGAATGATTCGTGATCGAGCCCTTCAAACGCGCGAGAAGCTTGTCGGCAAGCTGCCGGTTAGCGGCGAGCTACTGCGCGGTTCGCTGCTGGAGCGCACTGTTCGTCACAAGAGCGGCTGCCCGAAGTGCGCGCGCGGCGAAGGGCATCAGGTGCACGTGCTGACGGTGAGCTATGGGGGCGGCCGCGTGCGCCAGTTCAGCGTGCGCCGTGAACGCGTTGCCGAAGTGCGCCGTTGGCTGGACAACTATCAGAAGCTGAAAGAAGCGATCGAAGCGATCTGCGAGCTCAATCACGACCTGCTGGGCCCTGATGCGGCGATGCCGCGGGGTGGGAGGAAGAAGCGTGATTGAGATGCGCAGAGCGCAACTGAGCTTCGGCGACGGCTTGATCGCGGGAGAAGTGAGCGATCTTCGCGAAGGTTGGATGACGCATGCCGACCGGGTTCTCGCGGATGAACAGATTGTAGGCGCGGTCTACGAGGCGCTGGCGAGACGGCATCCCAAGAGCCGCAGTCGTGGCCGGCTGGGCGCGCCGGCCGAAGTGGTGTTGCGATTGTTGATCCTCAAGCACGTTCGCAACTGGAGCTATCAGGTGCTGGAGCGCGAAGTGCGCGCCAATCTGGTATATCGCGACTTCTCCCGGGTGGGCGGCGGCAAGACGCCGGACGCGAAGACGATGGGGCGTTGGGGATTGGCTGTGGATCCGGAGACAATCAAGCAGATCCACGACCGGATTGTGCAAGTCGCGCAGGAACAAGGGGTGACGCAGGGACGCAGAATGCGCGTGGATACGACGGTGGTGGAGACCAACATCCACTACCCGACCGACAGCACGTTGCTGGGCGACGGGGTCAGAGTGTTGATCCGCACCATGAAGAAGGTCGCCAAGATCGTGGGCACGGCCGGAACCAAACTGCGCGACCGAACGCGAAGCGTAAAACTGCGCCTGCTCGATATCTCGCGAACCGCCCGTGCCAAAGGACCGCTCAATCACGAGAAGCTCAGGCAAGGCTACCGGCGGCTGTTGAACTCGACGAGCCGTGTGGTGGGGCAAGCGAAGCGCTTCTCCCATGAAATCTCCGCAGGCGTGAAGCGGGCCAGGGGCATCTTGAAACGGCTGGCGCTGCAAGGCTTGCGGCAGGAGCTGGAAACGATGATACCGCTGGTGCGGCAGGTGATGCGGCAGACCCGGGAACGCATCTTCCGCGGCAACACGCGGGCAGAGGACAAGCTGTTCAGCGTGTTCGAGCCCTCGACCGAGATCATTCGCAAGGGCAAGGCCGGCAAGCCCAACGAGTTCGGCAAGATGGTCAAGCTGCAGGAGGCCGAAAACCAGATCGTGATCGACTACGAAGTCTATGATCGGCGGCCGAGCGATTCGGACCTGTTGGTTCCGGCCATCGAAATCCACCAAGCCAAGCTCGGCCGCACTCCACGTCTGGTCGCGGCAGACGCCGGGTTCTACTCCGCCAGGAATGAAGCCGCGGCGAAGGCGAGCGGCGTCAAACGCGTCTGCATCCCCAATCGCTCCACCAAGAGCGTCTCGCGCAAGCGCGAGCAGAAGAAGCGGTGGTTCCGCAACGGCCAGAAATGGCGGACCGGATGCGAGGGGCGCATCAGCGTGGCCAAACGGCGGCACGGGCTCGATCGCTGCCGCTACAAAGGCAGCACCGGAATGAAGCGCTGGGTCGGGCTCGGCGTTGTCGCCGACAACCTCATGAGCATCGGCCGCGTGATGGAAGAACGGTCACTAAAAACGTAGTCCACTTCCAGAGCAATCTTGGCATCTCATCGCCCCGCCCCCCGGCGGGGCTTCTCGTTGTCTGCGTGGTTGACCGCGCGCTTCACAACAGCGATTTTTGCGCCGGAAAGTAGCTAGCCCACGTGCGCAAGGCGATCCTGCGGGCGATCCGCGGTTAGATCCTCGGCGGCAACGCGCCCGATACCGCCGTGTCTCGGATTCATCTGCTGCAGGGTTTGCATGAGCGTCGATTTGCCGGCGCCCGATTGACCCGCGATGAAGTTTGTGACGCCAGGTGAGAGCAGCGGCGCAGCAGCGCGCGCATACCAACCCCTCGACCTGAGTGAACCGATCCACTTGCTCAGTTCGAAAGGGGACATGAACCCTGCGCCGCGCAGCGCGCCGGCCAACGTTCGCCAGTGTCCGAGGGCGGCCGGACGGGACGGCTTACGAGCGGGCCGTTTCTCGAAGGTCGCGGTAGCTCTAAAGATTTCGGCGGAAGCGAACGCCGATGGCGAGCCTCTTGATCACCTTTTCCTCGCGGCTCTCCTCTCTGTAGCACTGCCCCACAGCGGCCATCAGTTCTTTTCGAGTCGCCATGCTTAGTTACCTCATTATCGCCCCCCGCAGTCCCATCCCACTGGAGAGCAAATTACGTGATCGTCCTTGTCTAGCGGATCACAAATGTCGCGTTGACGCTTGTGGCGCAGAATGATTCAACCCGATGCAGAGCAGACAGGAGAGAAAGATGTCGACTATATCTACACGGCGCGCCGAAGTCACAGATGCCGCAACCGTTGCTCGCTTCGTTCATTCTCTCCTCGACGAGCTCTCAGGCGGGAAGGCCCCCGGGATCGAAATCGTCACGCAAAACGCAGAGACAGTCCTAGCGGATATTAGCGTCGTCGCGGTGATCGCATGCGGAGACAACGAGCCGGTTGGCGTCATGGTTCTAAACGAATGCACTGCGATCTACGCGGGCGGCAAGTTCGGAGTAATCTCGGAGCTTTATGTTCGCCCCGACATGAGATCGCAGGGCATTGCGCCTCATCTGATCGCTGTCGCTCTGGCGGAAGGACGAGCGCGGGGATGGAAGCGGCTGGAGGTCGGAGCACCGCGACAGCCGAAATGGAAGCGCACCCTCGACTTCTATCTGCGCAACCGCTTCGAGGAAGTCGGCCCCCGGCTTCGTCGCATGATATGAGCCCGTGGTGTCCGCTTAGCATAGTCTTCGAAAGGTCCCCTAGTCCTAGGCTCACATGTCTTCCGCCATGCATGTGCGCTCAGCGTGCTGCGGGCATCGGTCCTGGTAAGTGATCGGAGACGCCTTGGGCCATCGTTCAACGTAGGGCAACGATTCCTAACCTGAAACTGGCGACGCAGCACCTGCGTGCAATCGCCCTCGAGATCCGGGACAGGAGATGCGCTCATGAATATTTGGCCGAATACGGACGGCAGAACCATCGCGGCGACGAACATGGAGCGCATTTGCTGCCAGACGCCTTCAGCCTGTAACGCAGTTGGATAGGCGAGTTCAAGCAGTGCCAAAGATCGTGGACTTCCTGCCCATTGACGTGTTCATGCCACTTGAGGTCGACTAGTCCAGAGCCACACTGAGGGCCTTTTTCGTGATGTGCTATTGAGGCCGGTGCCATGTAGAACGTGCGTCATTTCCCAAGTGCAGCATACGATTCCTGGTAGTCTCACGAAATGATCTACATCAACGATTTGCTCTTTTGGGGGGACGCGCAGCGCGCCAGGAATATCCGGGCGTCAGCTCCGGAGCGAATTTCGGATTCAACTCGGCCATTTCCGATCTCGAGGGACATTCGCGTCGATTTCGTCTCGGCCATGGCCGGTCTAGCGACAGAAGACATTCAGATAAGCGCACGAAGTCGATCGGTATGAGCCAGCTGCGGATATCAACCCGCGCGACGGGCAAAGACTAGCGTAGCTCCCAGTGCGCACATGATGGCACCCGACACCTGTCGCATCTTGGTAAGGATTAACGGTCGAAGGCCGGCTCTCGCTCTCGCAGCCAAATGGGTCGCAACCAAATCGACACTGGTGTTGAGTGCAACCGAGATGAGCCCGAGGATGATGAACTGCGCGGCGACGTTCGCGGATGGGTCGACAAACTGGGGAATGAAGGCGAGAAAGAATGCGGCTGTCTTCGGGTTTAATGCCTCGACGATGATGCCGTCGCGCAAGGCCCGACGCACCCCGGTCGTCTGCACCTCGATCGGCTCGACAATGCGCGCTTCGCGCCAGGTCTTGAGCCCGAGCCAGATGAGATACAGGGCGCCTGCGATCTTCAAAAATGTGAATGCCTCGGCGCTCGCCATGACGAGCGCAGATATGCCGACGGCGCCGCCGAACACGTGCACAAGGCCGCCGAGACCTAGGCCAACACTCGATGCCAACCCTTCCGTTCTGCCCCCGACAATCGTTCGCGCCACGATATAGAAGAGTCCTGGCCCCGGCGTGATCGCCACAAGCAGCGACGCTGCCAAGAACAGGAAGAACGTCTGGAAGTCCGGCATCGCCCACCCCTCTAATCGCGTCAACCAGTTGTCTAGCGCCGGTCTTCGCACACGATGACTACGCTAACCTCAGGCCGGAATCGGAATGAGGGAAGCCACTTCCCGATCCTGCGGCTTTTCGCAAGCCGCAAGGCCGGCGGCGACGCCGATGCGGTCAGCCTCGGGCCGGTTCTGGCTGATCTTGCGCTTGCCCTCGAACCTGGTGACCGGAATGCGCACTCCGATGATCCCTCCCAACTGGGAGGCAATGAAGTCGGTGGGGGCATCGCTGACGGCCCAGGGCTTCGCGCGCGACGTCTCATGGGTGTTCGTTAGCCGCGTGACCACCTCGAGCAGACGTTCGGGTTCGTGGAAGAACTCAACCGGCCCGTACGCGTGGACGGCGATGTAATTCCATGTCGGCACCACCTTCCCGGTTTCTTGCTTGGTGGCGTACCATGAAGGTGTCACGTAGGCTTCCGGACCCATGAAGATGGCCAGAGCTTCGCCGGTCGGAGCCGAACGCCATTGTGGATTGGCCTTCGCCAAGTGCCCGTACAGCACTCCGTGCTCTCCTTCGGTCTCATCGAGGAAGAGCGGCAAGGGCGTCGCTATCGGCCCGTCCGCGGTGGCCGTGACCAGGTTGGCGAGGCCGGCGGACCAAATGGTCGCTCGGATGCTTTCGACCTCGTCATCTTTAAAGGCGGGGGGCACATACATGGCGGTTCTCCTCTTTCGGTCCTGGGATAGACCCAGCCTGGTGCGGTTAGAACTGCCAGTTATCACTGATTTTGATGGTCCAGTTGGAGGGGCATGGCGACTAGGACAATCGCCGCGAACGAAGCTGATCGACCGCCTGAGCCAGAAGCTGACAGCCGCGCTCAATCTGGCGCGCCTCCAGTGCGGCGTAACCCATGACAAGCCCGATAACGTCCGGCCGCTGCCGGCGGCTAGGATGGGGGTGAAAGAGTGGGGCGACCGGATAGATGCCGACGCCTTTGACGCGAGCAGCCTCGATCAACGCTGCTTCGGACGTTTGGGGCAGATCGCGAAACCAGACCACCACATGCAAGCCGGCGGCCGCGCCGTCGATTTGGACTCGATCGCCAAATCTGCGGCGCAAAGCGTCGAGCAGGACTTGCCGTCGCTCGCCGTTGCGCCGTCGGACTCGCCTGACGTGCCTGTCGTATGCACCGGTCTCGAACATCGTCGCGAGCGCTTCCTGCTCGATCAGCGGCGTGTGCCTGTCCATGATCTGCTTGGCCGCGGCGAACAGGGACTGAAGTTGAGAGGGCACCACCAGATAGCCGATCCTCAGCGTAGGCGAGAGCGTCTTGGAGACTGTCCCTAGATAGATGACGTCCTGGCTAGCTGCGGGCGCATGCAGCGGGGGGACCGGCTTAGTGTCGTATCGGTACTCACTGTCGTAGTCGTCCTCGATTACATAGGCGTCGAACTTTCTTGCCCAGGCGAGCAACTGGTGCCGACGCGCGATCGGCATGACGCCGCCCAGCGGAAATTGATGCGAGGGCGTCACGTACGCGAGCCGCGCTTCGGTCTTCGCAAGCTGCTCCGTGTCCATTCCGTCGACGTCGACTGGAATCGGCACGGCGGCAGCCCCGTTCGCCGCAAAGACGTGCCTTGCCATCAGGTAGCCAGGGTCTTCCATGACGAACCGATCGTCGGAGTTGAGCAGCAGTCGCGCACACAAATCGAGCCCTTGCTGCGAACCGTTCACGATGATGATTTGATCAACGTCGCATCGCACGGTCCTCGAACGCCAGAGATAGGCCTGCAGCGCCATCCGCAGCCGCCGGGAGCCGCAAGGATCGTTGTAGGCCAATCTCGGTGGCCGCCGTGTCATTGCAGCGACCACGGCTCTTTTCCACGCGAGCACGGGGAAATCCGATGGTGAGAGGTCACCATATCGAAAATTTGCGAGGAGGTTGCGAGATTGCTCCTCCGAGCGCGGCGCGACCTGTCTCAAACGCTCACCGTACCCCGACAGTCGCACCTTCCGTGACAACGGCCGCGACGTAGTGCGCACGCGTCCCCTCTCGATAGCAGCTTGTGCAACGCGCGGTCGTGCGCCATGGCGGATCTCGATGAAGCCTTCCGCCGCGAGTTGCTCATAGGCGATCGTCACCGTACCGCGAGATACGCCGAGTTCCGCGGAGAGGGCGCGGGACGACGGCAGCAGCCCATCGGCGCCGTACACGCGCCCCAGGATCTGATCCCTAAGCGCTTCGTAGATCTGACGCGCTCCCATTCGCGGGGTGCGGTGCCCAGGGGGCGCCTTGATCTGTGCCATCGAAAGTTCGCATAACTAGGCTTGCTTGATAAGCCACTCTCTAGCTATTCGCCTTTAATGCCAAGCTGTTCTGAGGAGTTAGTGGCGCAGGCAAGCCGGGGGGCGCTATTCCGGGGGGGTGCCTCAGAATCCAATCCAGCGTCTTCGTTTCGGCGACCATTTCGTGCGTACTAGTCAACGGCGGCCGGTGCGGTTGCAAGCGCCATACGGCGCAAATGCAGTTCGCCCCCGGTAGCAAATCGTAATCTTTCTGCTATTGCACTTTCAATGAACTCAGGCGCTGCATAGCGGCGATTTTCACCGAATTATGGATTGCCTCGGGAAAGCCCTTTGGCAGGTCGCTTTCAATTTTGCCGAGCGCAGCTTGAGCGGTGAAGGCGACACGTTCGATTGATTCTTGAACAAGCGTTTTCGGTACGCCCGCGGCTTCGCCTATCTGCAAGAAATGTCGGGCCGTCTACTTGGGCAATCCTGTAGTGAATGTTTGTCCCTACCGACATCGCGAGCTTCATCTGCTTGCGCTGAATTTGACCGGCGTCCAGACGCGGCTGTGCCGTGAGCACGTCGTAAAGCGTGTCAGATGATAGCGCCGCCGGCGTGATGAAGATGCTGAAATTCTTCGCATAGTCATCGCTCGCGACGATCAGCCAAGAGAAGATTTGCGCTCTGAGCAGCGCCGCCTGATCATCCGCTCCTGGCCACGACCAGCCTGCTAATCGGACAGCAGCGACCGGCTGTGGGCTATCCTGGCCGCTGCGATACGCCCACATGTACGATTTGGTCCGCGCGTCCCGTCCGTCTCCCTAACCTGAGTAGCGCCTGGCCGTCAGCTTGGGATCAGCTTTTCTGACTATCATTCGGAGCACCCCTGAGCAGCTTGGTGTTGCGATGGGACTTACGCTGAAGGAAAGCGAACGGCCATGTATAATCGGATCAGTGGCTTACCCACACCTCCGACCCAAGCTGTCGAACCGAGTCAGTCGGTGGACAGTGACAGCTTTATGGAAACAGTTGCGGATCTCGCGCTGCGGCGGAGCCCGCTGCCTGGAGACTTGCCCGACATGGGGTGCTGTGTCAGCAAGCCCAATGTCTCGGATCCAAATAACCCGAGTACATCCGGTCCAGTGAGGCCGAATGACCCACTGTTCGACTACCGGGCGGCCGAATTGGCGGACGCGAATGTAGACGGCATATGCGTTGGGCTGACTGCGGAATGGCTCGGCAATCTCCAGTACAGCCCGAGATCCCGAATGACTACGCTAACGCCCGGATCGGACGGGCACGACTCAGCGGCTGTGTGGCAGCAGCGCTATCTAGATATCAGGAAGGACCTGCGAAACGAAGGAGCAGAACCTCCTCAGGCCAACAGTGACGCAAAGTACGCCATGTTGCAGGAAGCAGGTTTGCAACCATCCCACAAAGAGAAGGTTTACAGCTTCGACGACCCTGCGAGTATCTCGAGCATGTTGGGCAAACTCACTGCTGACGGATCGAGGTATTTGCTTAGTTTGAAGTTCGTCGAAGGTGGGGGACACACAGTTGCGACGTCGACCTTCGATGGAAGGACCACGCTCTTCGATCCAAACTATGGAGAGTTCAGTGTTACATCAGACCAGGTGGATACCTTGCTCCAACGCCTCGCGGACCGATATATCGACCCCAACGGGCTGTATTTGGAATCAATTGCCACACGAAAAATGTCTTGAGCCGGGCCTTCAGGCCACGGCCCACGGCCGATTGGTGCCCGCGCGGCCGAATGGGCCGATCGTGCTGATACCGACTTTTCCCGATGATGCCCCGTTGCGGCCGCCGTGGGTTTTCGAGTTCCGGATGGGGGCTCCGAAAGATGCCGGGCTCGACCTGCCAAGCGGCTCGTTCATGCGCATTCCGATGATCTCGCCCGGGTGTATCCCATTTGATCTCGCCCACGTTTGAACGAACCCGTTGGACGGGAGTGGGGCAACCCTTCTGAACTGAGGTGTCCTATCTGAGAGGATGTTGGTCTTCGCACCACCCTCTCAAGACAGAAGACCCAGTGGCCACAGCCCTCTTCGGCACCGAATGATCGAGGACATGATGGTCCGCAATCTGTGACCGTGGACTCGACAATCCTACATCTGCGCGATTGCAAACTTTAGCCGACATTTCGGCTGCGCCCCGGACCGCTAGTTTCGGGCAGGTCCGGGCCTACCGAACCGCATCTCATCAGCCAAAAACGTTTATGGTCCCACATCAATCAGGTTGCCAGCGCGCCGCGCCTTTCTACGGCACACGGGCGGGGCGCTGGAAAGCGCTTCACCACTTGTTTGGTGCGGTCATTGCACGCGACAACAGGGAGCAGGTTCGTGCTGTAGAATCCCTCTTCCTGTGGGCCTGGAAAGGTGACGAAGGAGAGTTATGGAAACAGATTGAAGGGCTTGAGCGCCGCAACGGCGCTGAGCGACCATCTCCTGGCGTTGTTTACCGAGTGGAGGGCTTCCGCCTGACGTCGCGCTGCTGTTTGAGCGTTTTGAAAGGCTGGGCTCGTTCATCTTGAACGATACCGGAAAGCGGATGTTCAGCAGAGAGATCGAGGCGCTTTACAAAGAGGCGGGTCAACGACATCCTCTTTCACAACGAATCCTAGTCTGCCGCGTCCGTCCGGACCGAGCTCTACTCCCCGCGTTCCCGGCGCCGCCGTTGCCGTCTCTGCCATCCGGTAACGATCACTGGCGCAGGTCTGCAGAAAGAGCCGAAAGCTGTTATGCTCAGGCATGCGCTACGGTGAAACCACGCTTCAGATGCTCCAGCGGCATGTGCGGACGGGGAGACGACCCTCGCTCGGCAGCGCAGGCTGATTGAACGTATGACCGACGCCGGACAATCTACCGAGGAGGCCGAGAGGCTCCTGGCCAGCTTTATCTGAAAGATGAGCACGTCGCCGGAAGCGTTTCGTGACGCAGTCTGAACGGCCAGCCTCCGGCTGACGTCGTTTCCGTTGCTTTGGGCCCTGCGGCCCCCATGCTTCCGCGCTGCTGCGGGCGGAAAACGGCGGCCGCAGGTGTTTTCCATCAGCGACATCTGCTCGCCCATCGGGATGGATCGATGGATGCCGACTACATCGCCAGAACCGGCGACGCCAGCTACCGCGAACGCCAGCGACTGGTCATCCGCGAGAGCGCGTTACGCGACGGCGTCACACTCGTTGAGCGACTGGCGGCGGGTCTTGCGCCAGATGCAGCGCGGTTGATGAAGCCCTGACCTGCCAGCTTAACTTTTAATGAACGCAGGCGCTGCATAGCGGCGGCTTTCACCGAAATATGAATTGCCTCGGGAAACCCCTTTGGCAGCTCGCTTTCGATTTTGGCGAGCGCAGCTTGAGCGGCAGCGGCTACCCCTTCGATTGACTCCTGCACGAGCTTTTTCGGTAGGCCCGCCACTCGGCCGGTCTGTACGAAATGCCGACCCTGCACCTTGGCGATCCGGTAATGGTTGTTCGTCCCTACCGACATTGCGAGCTTCATCTGCTTGCGTTGGACTTGGCCCGTGTCGAGGCTGGGCTGTGCCGTGAGCACGTCATAGAGCGGTGTCAGATGATAGCGGCCGCCCGGTGTTATGAAGACGCTGAAGTTCTTCGCGTGGCCGTCGGTTGCGCCGATCATCCAAAAGAAAATCTGTGCCTTCAACAGGATCGCCTGATCCTCGGAGGGGTTATCGCTGCCTTTGAGCAGACCAAGAAGCTTCCCCATGCCGGGGCCGCCATCGCTCTGGTACTTGCGCGTCGGCGGTACCGACAGGGCCTGACAGCAATCCTCTTGCGGAAGGCGGAGCAGACGGCGAAGCGCTCGATCACGAGCGCCGTTGTCTTGCCGAAAGTGGCAATCTCGGCTTGGTTCACCGGCAGGCCGAAGGCGGCGGCAAGTTTCAGGCAGTAGTATTCATTCTCGACGCTGTTCGAGAGGTTGATGCCGCTGGGCAGCTCCCCGATTTGCGTCTTGAAAATGTGGGTGGTCGGCGTTGTGCCGCGCGGCTTCAGCCATTTGCCGCCGTTCCGCAGCAGGGCCGTCTTCTCCTGCGTGCCTGCCAGCGAAATCCGGAAATCATCGTCGCGCCTGAGCCCGAGCGGAGCCTGGGTAAGCCCCTTGAGAAGCTTTTCGATCGCTTCGTCGTCGACGGCGTCGCCGACGATAGTGTGACCATCGCCATGGCGATCATCATCGTCGGCGACGAACTGCAGGGCGCCCACGCAGTCCCTGCCGATCGCAGCGAGCAGGCTGTAGGCATCGGTCCCGGCGGCGCCGACCTTTTGCGCCACCCGGCGGCGCAGGGCGTCCGAGTCGGGGAGGAGGTTGTCGAAGACAGCCGTAACGGCTTCGCCTCGGAAGGCATCCTCGCGCAGCGGCAGCGACAGCGAGACGGGAAGGGCATGTTCCCACCCGAGCCAATCATCCTCGTACCGGAATTGAATAGCACCGCTTGCCGCCTTGGTGAGGTGGCCAACAAGTCGGTTGTTGAGGAGCACACGCAGCGGTGCATGGCGAGGACGGCGGCCCATCAGAAGATTTCCTCGATGTCCGCCGGGCCAGCCTTGCGACGGGCCACAATGCGAAATTCAAGGTCGAGACCGGCCAGCACAGCGAGGATAGTCTCGAGCCTTGCCGCCGGGTTGCCGGTCTCGATCAGGGAAATGGTCTCCTGCCGCACTCCCGCCTGGTCGGCGAGCTGCGTCTGGCTGAGGTCGCGCTTTTTGCGGGCGCGGCGTACCAGATTGCCTATCTGCTGCGGTGTTCTTGCGAGATCGGTCATGGCTCACTCTCCGGCCCCGTTATTCGCTAAACCCGATAAAAGAGCAATATCGTATCTGGCGCATAAACAAAAGTTATGCGCCCGATCGCATAAAATCAATTTATCGGAAATGTCGCATAGACTACCATTTTGGCGCCGGCCCCTGGATGGACGTAATGATCCGATGCGCCGCAGTGCGCGAAAGCACCCGCCGACGCGCCCCCAATTGCTTACACGGCCGGTTGGTCGGGCGGGTTGACCGCGACGGTCTCGCTAGCAATGCGAGACGCTGCCACAGCGCGTCCCGTTCGGCGGTAATATCCGCGACCTGTTCGAGGACTGTCTTGCGGAATTGCAGATCGCGCGTCACGCGCAACGGGAGCCCGAGGGTCTCTGCTCTAAAAAGCCCGGTCATCTGCTCGATGATCGCCATCGCTTCGTCGATCCATTCCGTAGATAGATCCGATCAAGAGAATGTATTTTACCAATTGTGCGGTCGTCATCTAAGACTGTTGAGGGCGGCTGGGGCCAATCTAAGGAAGCGAGTCTCGAATGAAAAAATTGCTGTTTGTTACTGCGAGCGCCGTCGCGCTTGCAGCGGCGGTACCGACTTTCGCCGCTGATGGTGCCGCACCACCGGTCGACACCAAGGTACTCGTAGCCAATACGTCATATCCTGAATGCGATGAGGACCCGTTGAATGGCATCTGCGATCTCTTTTTTTGCTTAACCGACCCGGCGTGCTTCGCGCGCTAACAACGTAAAACAACTAAGCAGAAAGTGGGATAGAGTCTCAGTACACCGGCGCTTGCCGGGACAGCGGTAACGTCCTCATTGCGTGCGGATAGGCGGCCATATGGTACAAGGGGCGCCGTCTTCGGTGTTCTCTCGGGCGACAATTCAGTCAGAGCAAGTCCACAACGTGGGATGAGGGCGCTGTGCAAGCAGCG
The DNA here is from genome assembly GCF_001693515.2 of Bradyrhizobium paxllaeri. NCBI lineage: Bacteria > Pseudomonadati > Pseudomonadota > Alphaproteobacteria > Hyphomicrobiales > Nitrobacteraceae > Bradyrhizobium > Bradyrhizobium paxllaeri. The sequence continues at coordinate 5,380,853 of NZ_CP042968.1, read as the reverse complement.
CTTGCGGATACTGCCTTCACCCTCGCCCACACCCAAAGGAGTTGACATAGCAAATGCTGGGTCAACGACGATGATCGACGAGCCCCTTGCTCACATGCGCACGCATCGCAACAACATTCGCCGCTACCGGGCAGCGCGCAATTGCTTCAAACCAAGCTGACGGAGCTGGAGAGACAATATGTCCAGCGACGGCCGTCGGAAAAACGGTCGGCGCTCGATGCCCTCGCCAATGCGACCCTTCCGTTCAGCTTTCCCTCGCCGAGGCGACTTCCCGAGCGCGTGAGCACAGCAATTGAACTGACGCCTCGCTAAGGTGCCGGTCCCGCCGAACGCGGCGGGGCGTGACATGCGTTCCTCGGACGGGAGCCGAAAGGATGACGAAAGATCACAGTCTACGCGTCGCGTTTTATATATTCAGAATGTTGAGATAGTGCAGCTCGCGGCGCTGGTTCACTCGTGCAGGCGCCGATCGAGTGATGCGGCAGGTAACAACATAGACCCCTCCGGCGAGGGGGCGGTGGACCACGAAAAACCTCAGGCAGGCTCTGCCGGGACATTCGAAAATATCATCAGCTGTCAGAATACCATGGATTAAGGCCAGAGAACGCAATTATTTGCTGCGAACATTTCTTATTACGAAGCGGTTCACATCCGGATAGCGGCTGTGGAAAGCCGCGAGAGCTTCTCTTCCAACATGTGCTGCGTTCCGGTGCAGTCATGTTCTTGATGAACTGATGGCTTGGTTTGAGCGAGCCGGTGGTGGCCGACTTCTATGAGCTTCTCGTCTACGAAACCGGCGGCTTCTTCGTCGACCATTGCGATACCGCGGAATCTTGGCGCAACATGGGTGCTCCTGCTGCCTTCGGACCATCGTGGCGGCGCACAAACGTAGATCGCGTTTACCTGGTCGAGCGCGCCGCTTTACAATCCGATTCCTAAATACCCAAGAGGTGCCTGATCCCACAAAGCTCGTTGGTCCGATGATCGAACGATTCTCGTTTTGCGACGACGCGCGTCGGACTCTCAAGACAGGTTAGCGCGATCCAGGTACTTTGCGCGATTCTTGCAAGAGTCATCGCAGGATGATCCATTGAAGGTTCTTTTGTCATGAACGAGCGGCGGACGCAGTCGAATATCGCCTACGCAATCTGCGGCTTCAATGATATTCCAAGCCAGCGCGCCATGGGCTTCCACCTCATGATAGTGGACGAAGATGGCAGCCCCAGGCCGTGGCCCATTGTCGTGGTGCGCTGGGGCAAGCGGGTGTTTGCCTATCTCAACAAATGCCCGCACACTGGCGTCAATCTCGACTGGGAACGCAACCAGTTTTTCGATCCCCTCGGTATGCGACTGATGTGCGGCAAACACGGCTCGACCTTCGAGCTCGGCACGGGCCGCTGTGTGGACGGCCGGTGCAAGGGCAGCAGTCTCACGCCGGTCGCGTTGACGGTGCTGGACGGCGATATCTGCGCGACCGGCGTGCGGCTTGTCCAGGAGGAGGATTCCTCTGGCTAAAGTTGAAGCCGGTGCTCAGACCGGCCGGTTCTCGTTACGGTTTCTTACGGGTTCCATCCTCTTCAAGCCGTCTTCGTAAGAGATTTCATCATAGGACGCATCGACGCCCTTGCTTGCGTCGAGCAGGTAGTCGAGCTTGCCGGGCGCGTCGAGCTTCTTAATGTCATTTTTGTCGACCCCGACCAGGTCCATCATCTCCTTCCAAACGGTGGATTCATCGCACGGCAGCACGTTGAAGGTGATACCGCGGAGCTTGATTCGATATTTCGCCAACAGGTCTATGTTGTTGCAAAACATGAAGTAGCTGCCATCAGGACTTAGCGCGCCGTCAAGAACATTTGCGACATCAGCAAGATAAGCGAAGCAGTGCAGATAGCCGGCAAGCACCGAAATGCTGCGTTCGCCTTCCTGCACGACCGTCAGCACCTGCTCGATCGAATAGTGGGGCGGCCGCTTCTCGTCGGCGACCTGGGCCTGGAATTTTAGGGCGATATCGCCGCGAAAGCCGAACCGGCCCTGCTTGGTGGTCCCGCCCTTGAATATGGCATTGAGCAGGCGTCCCTCGTTCTCCAACCGGCCTAGCGCGGTGTTCTCGATTGCAGTCATAAAAAATCATCCCTCGATCCAAGACAATCGCCGGACACTCCGGCGGCGGAAGACGCAATGCAAATTGTTTGCCGTCGCGTTCGTAACGCTTCATCGGCTAATCCATAAAGAAGACGCCTAAAAGATTCCGCGATACCTCGAAAACCTTTGTCAGCAACCCGACACGCGTCGCAAAGCCAACAGGCACGATTTTGAAAAAAGTAAGCATTGTCAGGCTCGTGCGCGCTGGCATGCGACTTGCCAATTCTCATGCAAACGACTTGGGAAAATATGGGTGCCATGATCAATCTGACGAATAGCGCAGTGAATGCGCTCAAGAGCGCGATCTCGGCTTCGGCGCAGCCGACGAGCGGCCTGCGCATCATGGTCGAGACCGGCGGCTGCGACGGATTCAAATACAAGATGGGTTTTGCCGACGAGGCAAAGTCCGACGACACCGTCATTGAGCGCGACGGGATCAAGGTGTTTGTCGACAATAAGAGCCATGAGCACCTCGCCGGCACGACGATCGATTTCGTGGTGGCGCTGGAGGGATCGGGCTTCACCTTCGACAACCCAAACGCCAGCTCGAGCTGCGCCTGCGGAAAATCCTTCAGCAGATAAAAAGAGAAATCGAAGCATGCTGGTGGAACCAGAACAACTAAAGCAAGCGCCGATCATTGAGAGCGATCGGGAGCAACTCATTCGCGCTGTGATCGAGGAGATCCGGCCCAATCTGCAACGCGACGGCGGCGATTGTCAGCTGGTCGGGACCGAGGGCAGCAAGATCATGGTCAAGCTGACTGGTGCCTGCGTATTCTGCAAGCTTTCAAGCGTGACGCTAGAAAGCATTCAGGCGCGGCTGGTTGAAAGGCTCGGCGAATTCGTTCGCCTGATCCCGGTCGCCGGCGTCGGCAATACGCGGCATTGAACGAGGTGTTTGTGCCGATCTATCTCGATAACAATGCGACCACACGGACAGATCCGTCTGTCTTGCAAGCCATGCTACCGTTCTTCACAGAGCGGTTCGGTAATGCCTCGTCCAGCCATGTCTTCGGCAGCGAGGTCGCGGGCGCGGTGGGGAAGGCGCGCCGCAGCCTGCAGGGTTTGCTGGGAGCGGCCCACGATCAGGAGATCGTCTTCACCTCAGGCGGGACCGAGTCCAACAATACCGCCATCCTTTCTGCGCTTGCGACCCAGGAAGGGCGCGACGAGATCGTCACCACTTCCGTCGAGCATTCCGCCATTCTAGCTATGGTGGAGCAATTGGCGACAAGGGGCATCAAGACGCACGTGATCCCGGTGGATTCGCGCGGACGACTTGACGTCGAGGCCTTTCGCTGGGCGCTTGGACCACGCACGGCGATCGTGTCGGTTATGTGGGCCAACAACGAGACCGGTACGATTTTCCCGGTGGAGTTTCTGGCTGGGTTGGCGCGTGCGGCGGGCGCGTTGTTTCACACTGATGCGGTACAGGCCGTAGGCAGGGAGCCCATCGACTTGAAAGACAGTGCTATCGACATGCTGTCGCTGTCGGCACATAAGCTGCATGGCCCCAAAGGGATCGGAGCGCTCTATTTACGCAAAGGCACGAAATTCAGGCCGCTGATCTGGGGCGGCGCACAGGAACGACGACGACGCGGTGGAACCGAGAACATCCCGGGCATCGTTGGTCTTGGAAAAGCTGCAGAGCTTGCGGCCGAGCGGCTCGAGCCGGAGCGCGTTCGCATTGGTGCGTTGCGCGATCGCCTGGAGCAGGCGATTTTGCACAACTGCCACTGCATGGCGCTCGGCGATGTCGGCAATCGGCTGCCGAATACGGTTAACATCGCCTTCGAAGATCTCGAGGGCGAAGCAATCGTCCATCATCTCAAGCGCGCGGGCATTGCCGCTTCGCAGGGATCAGCTTGCAGCTCGTGCTCAATGAAGCCGTCTCATGTGCTGCGCGCCATGAACGTGCCTACGAGGAGCCTGCGCGGCGCGGTGCGCTTTTCCTTGTCGCGTGAAACCACCGTCGAAGAAGTCGATCAGGTCGTCCTAATAATGTCCGGCATCGTGGCTCACCTGCGCACCATGTCTCGAGAGCATCCCAATCACGCCAGCAATTCGCCCTGATACACGAGTTGATCTGATGAAAATCATGATTCGCCGCTCTCCGGAGGCGGGCCTGTCGATTTACGTGCCGAAAAAAGATCTCGAGGAGCCGATCGTTGAATCGGAGCACGAGATGTTGTGGGGCGGCTGGATCAAAATCGCCAATGGCTGGGTGCTCGATCTGCCCGAGATGGCCAGCGATACGCCGCTCCCGATCACGGTCAATGCCAGGAAGCGTGGCGAGGGCGCGGACGAGTGATGAAGACGGTCCCGCAAATCGACTTTGTTAACGCGGCCGATGCGGAGGCGATTCTCACTGACGTGGCGAACCGGCTGCGTTCCGGCAGCATTGTTCCCTATCTCGGACCTGGCCTGGCCGATTCGTCCAAACCGGATGCGCCGATGACTCCGGAGACCTTGGCTGCCTTCTTTGCCACCAAGGTCGCTCTGCCGCGTCGGGCCAAGTACAATGTCTGGGCGTCGGCGCAGCATATCGAGAGCAACAAGCATCGTTCTACCGTGACCGCATTGATGGTGCAGGCCTTTGCTGCACCGGTCGAGCCGATGCCACTGCATCATCATCTCGCCGCGCTGTCCCTGCCTCTCATCGTCGATGCCTGGTATGATAGCGCAATGCGTACGGCGCTTTGCAAGCACGAGGGATGGGGCGAGGTGCAGGGCATCACCCGCGCCGGCATCTGCGAGGAGCGCTGGTATCGCTTCTATAATGCGGAGGGCAGAGAGGTCGATCGTGCTGCGGCGCAGAGCTGGACCACTGTCCTCTACAAGCCGCACGGCGGCGTACTGCCTGCGAGGAACTTCCTGATCTCGGACGCTGACTATGTCGAGGTGCTGACCGAGATCGACATTCAGACGCCGATCCCCGATGTGGTGAAAGAGCGGCGCAGTGGCCGAAGCTTTCTCTTCATCGGTTGCCGCTTCAACGATCAGATGCTGCGAACCTATGCGCGGCAGCTCATCAAGCGCTCGAGCGGTGTTCATTACGCCATCGTGGAACCGGGTGTGCTGTCCAGGAATGAGCTGCGATTTCTGGTCGAACAGGGGCTGACGCCGCTTGCGATCCCGCTCCCGCGCGCGACCGCGATCCTGCTCGCTGCCTGACAGACCTTGCATATGGGGCGATGTTGCTCGCTTGCCGGCGCACGTAAGTTATCCTGCATTTCGCGCCTAGGGTTGACTGCGCTCACTGTCAGGATCGAGACGCCTTGTCACGCTTTGAACATTTCTAATCTCGTGCAGACGGCTTTGCTTCCACGGCCTACCGCGGCAGGCGGCTCACTTTTGGCTTAGATCAAAATTCGTCGCCATTCCCGGCCATGGCACGCGAGTTGCAAATCGTCTTTTTAGTTTCCGCCTGCAGGGGAGAATCGAAGCATGGACGTATCAGCGCTGGACGAAGCAAGCGCGGCAGCAAGCGCCGTCGAGATCGGCGAGATCAGGCAGGTGATAGCCGAGCACAAGGGCTGCGGCACGTCCGGCGCCAGCGGCAAGGCGAGCTGCGGCTCGCAAGCCAGCCAGGCTAAGCTGCCGACCGAGATCTGGGAGAAGGTCAAGAACCATCCCTGCTACAGCGAAGAAGCGCATCATCACTACGCCCGCATGCATGTTGCAGTCGCGCCTGCTTGCAACATGCAATGCAATTACTGCAATCGCAAATATGATTGCGCTAATGAATCGCGCCCGGGCGTGGTGAGCGAAAAACTAACGCCGGAGCAGGCGGCAAAAAAGGTGCTGGCGGTCGCCTCCACCATCCCACAGATGACGGTGCTCGGCATCGCAGGACCCGGCGATCCCTTGGCTAATCCGAAAAGGACGTTCAAGACCTTCGAGCTGGTGGCCAAGGCCGCTCCCGACATCAAGCTGTGCCTGTCGACCAATGGCCTGATGCTGCCCGACCATGTCGACAGGATCGCCAGCCTCAAGATCGACCACGTCACCATCACCATCAACATGATCCACCCTGAAATCGGCGCCAAAATCTATCCTTGGATTTTCTACAATCACAAGCGCTACACGGGCATCGAAGCCGCAACGATCCTAAATGAGCGCCAGCTGCAAGGCCTCGAGATGCTGACGAAGCGGGGTATTCTATGCAAGATCAATTCGGTGATGATCCCGGGCATCAACGACCAGCATCTGGTCGAGGTCAATAAGGCGATCAAATCGCGCGGCGCGTTCCTACACAACATCATGCCGCTGATCTCCGCGCCCGAGCACGGCACCGTATTTGGTCTCAACGGCCAGCGGGGTCCGATCTCGCGAGAATTGAAGGCGCTGCAGGATGTGTGCGAAGGGGAGACGAACATGATGCGGCACTGCCGGCAGTGCCGCGCCGACGCTGTTGGCCTGCTCGGCGAGGACCGAGGTGCGGAGTTCACTACCGAGAAGATTATGGCCATGGACGTCAATTATGATCTGGAGATGCGCAAGGCCTATCAGGCCAAGGTCGAGGAGAAGCGCGCCGCCAAGGTTGCTGCCGCGCAGGAGGAGCTCCCCGAGCTCGCCAGCGAAATGAGCGGCATCAAGCTCCTGGTTGCTGTGGCGACGAGGGGCTCGGGCCTTATCAACGAGCATTTTGGGCATGCCAAGGAGTTCCAAGTATACGAACTCTCCACTACGGGTGCCAAATTCGTTGGCCATCGCCGCGTCGATCATTATTGCCGAGGCGGTTATGGCCAGGAGGAGAACCTTTCCACCATCATCCGCGCCATCAACGACTGCCATGCGGTGTTTGTGGCCAAGATCGGCGGCTGTCCGAAAAGCAATCTGTTGAAGGCCGGAATCGAGCCAGTCGAACACTACGCCTATGAGTTCATCGAAAAATCAGCAATCGCCTGGTTCAAGTCATATCTCGACAAGGTGCAAAGCGGCGAGATCCATCATGTCGAGAAGGGCGAGGCGGCGCTCCGGCAGGGCGCGATGATTTCGGCTGCTTAAGGGAGGCGTCATGCCGTTCAAGATCATTGCCTCGCAATGCACGAGCTGCTCGGCTTGCGAGCCGGAATGTCCGAATGTCGCTATCTCGGAGAAGGGCGGGGCGTTCGTCATCGACCCGAAGAAATGCACCGAATGCATCGGCCATTTCGACGAGCCGCAATGCGTCGCGGTGTGCCCGGTCGATAATACATGCGTCGTCGACACCTCATTGCCGCGCTACCAGGCACCGGCGTAAAGAGGCTCGAGCCTATGACTTTCACGCTGGGGGCCGCCGCTGAAAAACTCACGAGTTTCGTGCTGCGCGCCGATGGCACCGCTGGCGCCAGTGTCCGGCTCGCCATCACGGCAGATGGTTGCCAGGACTGTACCGGCGATATAGGTCTTGCCCCGGCACCTCGGTCCATTCAGCAAGGACTCGACCCGCAACAGCCCGAAGTTGCTTCTCCATGCCGAGAACCAGCCAATGCTGGTCGTCTCGCGATCGATTTGACCGACACCGCTGCGCAGACCGAGCTGATCTTCCCAGGATTGGGTGTGCTGCTCCAGCAGCACCGCAAAGGCTGCTGGTTTGAAGAGGAAAGCTGCCGATGAACCTCGATGGGACAGGCAATCCGCTGTCGGAGAGGAAGGGGGCGCTCACCGCGCGCACGCTACTCGGAAACGGCCTGCCGCGCGAAGCGGAGGATCATCTGAGGCAGGCCGGGCAGACCTACCACCTGGACGAGATCGCGGAAAAACACCTGCACGAAGCGCAGGCGCTGGCGCCGGGACACGCCGCCGTCCTGATCGGACACTATCGCTTTTATTTCTACAAGGCTCGCTTGGCCGAAGCGTTGGAGCTCGCAAAGCTCTGTATTTCTAAGGCAGCGCGTGAAAACGGTCTCTCAGACGACTGGCGGCGGGTCAGCGCGACCGATGCTGCTTTCGATTGCTATGAGAATAGCTTGCCACGCTTCTATTTATTTTCACTGAAAGCCTACGCCTACCTGCAGATGCGGCTCGGCAATCTCAATGAAGGGCACGCGGCCGCCAGCAAGCTCGTAGAGCTCGACCCGACCGACAAAATCGGCGCCAAGGTACTCCTAGACGTGGTTGAGTGGACAGGACAAGACGATGATCGATGACATCGATGAGGCCCGCGACTGGCTTGGCAATGAGATCGACTGCGGCACCTGCAGGCATCTCGGGCTCAGGGCCACTGGCGGCTGCTGCTTGACGCAAGCCTGCGTCAACGACCGTTATGCCCAGCGCATAGACCGCTTCTTCAACTGGAATCCGCAGCTAGCCGACGCTTACATCACACATCCGCATTTCGAGGTGCGCGCGATCGCGGCCAGACACGCCAACCTGTTCCTACTGCCGATGCTGCTCGAGGACGCCGAGGAAACCGTGCGCTGGAACGCGGCGCGCCGACTTCCCAAGCGCTTTGTGCTGCGGCTACGCAGCGACCCGCATCGGGATGTGAGGATGCGGGTTGCGACCTTGCTGGAAGGCGAGGAGCTGGCGCCAATGATGTCGGATCAGGACTATTACGTTCGCCTGGTGGTGGCGAGCCGGATCGCATCGGCGCTGCTTGGGTGTCTCATGAACGATGACGAGCCCAAGGTGCGCCGCGTGGTTGCGCTCCGAATTCCCTATGACTGGCTTCTGGGCATGGTCAATGATCACGATTCGAGCGTGCGGCTCGAGATCGCACGGCGGCTATCTCCGGATTCGCTTAGCGTGCTGCGTCGCGATCCAGATTGGCGCGTCCGTTATGAGGTGGCAAGCCGCATTAGACCGGCCGAACTGGCTGAGTTGACCGAGGACGAGGACTCGATGGTGCAGGAAGTCGCCCGCGGGCGCGTGGCGATCCGGCCCGAACGACCGAGAGAGAGTGGGACATGAGCAACATCGTTCGCGACAGTGAGGATGTCGAGCTGACCGGGCCGCCTTTCTTCAGCTTCGGCGAAAAGGTGCGGGCGAACCGCGCCATCCGCAATGATGGAACTTATGCCGGCAAGGAAGTTGGCGAGATCCTCGCCAAAAAGGGGGAGGTGGGTTACGTCGTCTCAATCGGCACTTTCCTGCAGCAGTTCTACATTTATGGCGTCGAATTTCTCGAAAGCGGCAACCGCGTCGGCATGAAGCGCAAGGAGCTCGAGCCGGTGGTGGCGCGCGAGGAGCTTGAGGACCTGCCGTTGCCGGAAGAGGCCGCCCCGTGACCGACCCGAGGCTGCCGAAGTACCAATGGGGCCAGCGCGTCAAGGCGGCGGTCGACCTCATTAACGACGGCTCCTTTCCGGACGCACCGGCGAACGGACTCTTGATCGGCGCCGGAGCGATCGGCGAGATCGTGCAGGTCGGAAGGCATACCTTAGCGAACGTGCCAATCTATCTCGTTGAGTATGGCGAGCGGCTGGTCGTCGGCTGTCTTGAAGAAGAAATCACAGTGCTTTGAGGGGAGCCGTTCGCAATGAATGCCGCGGTAATGAGAAAAGTAGGGATCGGGATTAATCCTCATCCGAACGAGCTCGATTGCAAGCGGATCGAGCGCGCCTTGAGCTCGCGCCAGCGCTATCGCTATGTCTCGCCGAATGTGAAACCGGTGAGGGGTGGCTATCTGATCGAGAGTCCCTGCTGCTCTCACAATATCGATAAGGACGGCGGCCTCATCGACGTCGCGCTAGTCCACTATGACACGGTGAACGGGATGTGGAAGCTGTTTCGAAAGAACCACGCAAACGGACTCTGGGAGTTTTATAGCATCTACTACCGCCTGACCTCCGCAATCGAAGAATTGAACACCGATCCCGAGCGGCTGTTCTGGCAATGAAGCTGATTTTGGAACCAGTTATATGGTAGCCGCGATGCCGCTTGGCACAGACGAACTGATCGAAATCGAACGCGTGCTTGCGGAAGCGAAGCTTGATGCGAGCTCATTCTCCGAGCTGCGGCGCCGCTTTCCGCAGCTCGCCGTAACGCGCTGTGATGCCTCTGACGTGACGGAGCGGCCGTTCAGGAGCTTTCCGCATTTCGACCTGCATCTGATCGATGGCTGCGATCGCTGCGTGCAGATCACGACCGATCCTGCGCGGGCGATTGGCATCCTGCTGGCGGCAAGGAGTACTGGGCGGTGACCGGCGTTGGACTCGCAGGGCATTGCGACGATGGTGCAGACGCGGCCGAGGCCGATGTTTCCTTCATTCCACTCTCCGATCCCGATATCACCTCCGCCGAGCTCTCTGCCGTTGAAGCGCTGCTGTGTTCGCCGCGAGTCTCCAATGGACCGATCACTGACGTCTTCGAGAAAGCCTTTGCCACCTATCTTGGCCGCAAATATGCCGTTGCCGTCCCCAGCGGCACGATCGGGCTCTTGCTTGCGCTAAAAGCGCTCGGCGTCGGACCCGGGCAGGAGGTGATTGCCTCGCCTTATTCGTTTCGCGAGACGGTGCATGCGATCAGTCTAGTGGGCGCGCGGGCCGTGTTTGCCGACGTCGACTATTGGTCGGGAGCCTTGGCTCCGGCGAAGGTCGAAGAGCGTGTCACGGCCAACACGCGGGCGATAATAGGTGGCAACCCCAATGGCCATCCAGCGCCATGGTCGGAGCTGCGCGCGATCGCGCAGCGCCATCAGCTGCCGCTCCTGGAGGATTCGACCGAAGCGATCGGATCGCGATACAAGGGCGAGCTCGTCGGCCGTTTTGGCGATATGGCCGTGTTCGACTTCGCCCAGCCACTGGCCCTGACCTGCGGTGAAGGCGGGATGGTGGTGACCGATGATATCGACTTGGCCGTTGGCTTACGTCGCCATCGCGCACATCGGCTGGATGAACGCTCCTCCGTTGTCATCAGCAGCGCAGCGCCCCACCAGGCCGGCATGAGCGATCTCACAGCTGCGCTGGGCCTTGCGCAGCTAAGGCGCCTCGGGGAAATCCTGGAGCGGCGCCGGCTCGCCGAACAGCTCTACAATGCGCATATGCAATCCTTTGAGGGTATCAAGCCGCCCTATGTGGCTCCCGATGCGACCGGCGTGAACTGGTTCCTCTATCTCGTCCATCTCGGGACGCGCTTCACGCGTTCCAGCCGCGATGCCATCGTCGATGACCTGCGCGTCGAGCAGGTCGAGGCCGCCGCCTATTGCCATCCGTTGCATTTGCAGCGGCATTATTTTGATCTCGGCTATCGGCATGGCGATTTCCTGGTCACTGAAAAGATCGCCGATCGCGCCCTGGCACTGCCATTTCACACCCATCTGACCAGCGACCAAATTGAGTTCATCGTGGAGACGGTGAAGGATGCGTCAATCAACATCGGCGCTGGCGCAGCAATTTATTGAGCCGAAGAATTCAATGCGACGAAGGGAAGGCTTGAATGACAGTCACGGTCTCATATTGGGACAAGATAATGGAGATCATTCAGGCTACATCACTGTTGGCGGTGCTGCAGAACCCGAATACTCCAGACAAATGCAGGCGGCAGACTAGGGGCCAACGAGGCCGCAAGGAACTCTCGATGGCAAGCGCGAAGAGCGAGCGAAGAGAATGAGAAGCTCGAAAGCGGCCCTTCCGGCTCGCCCGCGAGCCCAAGGTGCTCGTAACGAAAACATGAATCGAGCCCTTGGGATTCAGCTCGGGTTTGTTCAGGCTCGGGGTTAAATAGCAGAGAAGGCAAATGGATTTCGCAATAGATCATTGTTCCTGAACGGGACAGCGGTGCAGGTTGGTGAGCGCCGGCCGGCTTCGCGGCGCGCTTTGGTTCTGGCATTCTCAGCGCGCCGTCGATGCCTGCCAGGAGCTGGCCGGTGGATTTTGGCGCGCTTCGGCTGACCCGTGCCGTCGTCGACGCCTTCAGGCAGGAAAGCGTGACGAGAGCATGAGCCAAGGGAGCATCGCGACATGGGCAGCCAAGAGATTGAGGTGTTCGCCATTTGTCACGCCGATCTAATCGAGCGTGGCGGCGCGAAGGGCTTTTGCCTGTCGCGGATCGATGAAAGCGGCGAGAGCCGGCCGTTTCCGATTGTCGTGGTGCGGACATTCGGAAACGCCTACCACGGCTATGTCAACCGCTGCCCGCATGACGGCGTCTGGCTCAACATCGGCGCCGGAGGATTTTTCTCGTCGGACCGCGCCTTTATTAGATGCGGCCGGCACGGTGCGACGTTCGAGATCGATAGCGGGTTTTGCATCGATGGCCCCTGCAACGGAAAAGCCCTTGAGCCGGTCGCGCTCGCCGTGATCGACGGCGAGGTCTGCCTGTGTGGCGTGAAGCTGGTAGAGGACAAGGGGTTTGCCGATCCGTTTGAGGACAGCGACGAAACCATGGACATTATAATCCATCCGGATTAACAGACATGATCTCATGACCTTGGCTCAGCAGTCTTTTGGGAAAGCGCCATCGTTCTCATGAACATTCGCCAGTCCTGCGCCTGTCGCTGCTTTCGAACGGGTGAGAGATCATGGCCCGGGCACGCTCGCGGAGTCATGCGCTGCGCGTACGAAGCACAAGTACCGCAACTGGAGCATGCAGGATTGGCTCCTGCCGGGGGCGCGATTTTCCCTGGGTAAAGCTCGTGTGGAAGAGCACCGCGTGGCGGGTGGTCGGAGCACGCTGTCCAGACCATCATCGCGCGCCGGCCGATCGGCTAGGACGCTCAGACTGGTTCGCCTCCTGTGCGCGCAGCCATTACTTTTTGGGCCACTTGGTCCGGGCGAAGGCCATGGCGCGGCGAAAGTCGGCCATGTCGACCCAGCCCTTTTCGTCCATCTGATCTTCCCACGTCCACCCGCCTTCGTCGTCGTGAACGCCTTTTCTCGATAAAATATCTATTGTCGATGGTGTCGACGCCTTTGTTCGTTACCTTCCACTGCGATCCAGTCCAAAGGTTTGGCATGAGAAACATTCTCCTTTGACCTCCAATATTGCGGCCGAGGCACCGATTGCGCGCGAAAAATACAAATAATCTGTGGCTTTAGAACTCGTCGTTTGGCGAGAGACCCAGGCGGTTAGGGTACGGTCTAAAAAACCGGACAGGTGGATTCGACTCCCGCTCTGTTCAAAAAAACCTCGACACCCCTGCGCCGGAGAAACAATCGATGGTCGTGTAGCTCAACTAGACAGAGCGCTGGTTCCTAAATCGGAGGATGCCGGTTCGACTCCGTCCACGATCACCATAAAGTGGGAACGTGGTGGGCTGGCGAGAGCACGCCCCGGCATCTTTTGCTCTGGCGAGGAGTGTTGGGGCCCAATCTTAAAGATCGCTCGTCCCAACGGCGATGATCATGAGGTCTGGCCGCAATTCCCGTCAAGTACCTTCAAACGTTAACTTCGCTCAGTTCGGAGAGTGGGCCGAACGGGTAAGCCAACGCGGTGCTAACGCGTTGAGTCCTTCGGGACGCACAGGTTCGATTCCCTATACTCTCCGCTCCTACGTCTCGGTTGATGCACGGAATTTAGCCGCACTCTCGGCGGCCACAGCCAGGGCGCGAGAGAGCTTAAGCGCCTGATCCGCCGTCACCTGAAAATGAACGCCCACAATGCTCGCAATAGCGACGGTTATCTCGTCGTCGATCTGCTCAACTGTGATCGCAGCCGACTCGTCGATCTCGATCTCTCCGACACGCTCGAGACCATCAGGTTCTTTCGCCATGCCTGCACTCTCCATAGAGTTCCCGGCGATAATATACCGGAGATCATGTTTCTGGCCACGAGCCATGAGAAGGATTCCCGCGCCCTGCGCCATAGATCGAATTTCTAAAGGATCAAAGGCGCAGCGCCAGGATCTCGAACGGCACCGCAGACCCGAAGGCCCCAAACTGTTGCAGTTCGTCATCGACGGTAACGACCGCCTCGAAGATGTTGACGTTTCCGTCGAGTGAGGCGGCGGTCGCCTGGATGACGCGATCACCAACCCTCAGGCCGGGTGCGCTTACCGTGCCAGCCGCGGCTAAACCGGTGACATTGACCAAGACAGATCCTGAGATCTGAACCATTCTTGTCTTTCGGTTGAGAGGTAGAACGTGATGTTCCATACAACCAAATTCATTTCAGGTCGATAAAATTTTAGGTAGTGTATTAGTTTGGAGAATCTAGATCAGAGACCAAAAGTCCGCTCGCACTCGCGGCAAGTGATCGTCGAAATTGTTCTTCCGCAACCAGCGTAATGAGCGGAATCACGATCTTCATCATTCCATATAACAATCCCGTCGCACCGTCGCAATTGGTTGTGTCTGTTTCAAAACCGCAGCTAGGACAGGTGTATCCAACAAATAATAGGCCATTATTCCCCTCCTTGCGCTAGCCAACTGAGACACGACCAAGTTTTGCGGCGTGGCGTAGTGGGCTGCGTGCCTGTCTTCCAAACAGGGAGATGTTCGGTTCGATGCGGACAGCTCGACCATCCTGCCATCCCCTGGTGCTAAATGGTCGGCGCTTTCAACGCTGGATTTCGCGGGTTGAACTCCCGTTGGCAGGACCAACTTCAACTCCTTCAGCTGTCAGCTCGTTAACCTGACCGCAAAAAAGCACTTGGCCCCTGTCACGCGAATGGCTTCAAGGCACCGGCGAACGCACCGGCCAATCCGGACGCCGCCAAGATAATCCCTTTGTGATGTCCTGCCAGACGCCGTTGAATCTCACGCGGTTAACAAGACGAGAGAGAGGGCGACAACAATGGGAAGTGTAGCGGTAGATACCAGAAGTACGAGTGCGAGTGCCTAGTTTCGGGAATAACGTACAGAAGGAATTCGTACGCTCACAACCACCATGCGCTACCCAACGACCGGGCGATGAATTGCGACCAAACCTTCGCGCCAACATGAAGGTTATCAACCAGTCACCAGGAGATGTTCAAGTGCTATCTCACCGACTGAAGGGCGGGCCAAGGCTATATGCGCCCGAGAAGAGCCATTTCAGCGGGCCAGCGTTATCTCGATTCTTTCATCGGCGGCGCCGAGCGCGATCCCTGGCTCGCCTGGATGCGCCTCGTATGGCAGGAGACAAGTGACAACGAATCCGCGCGCGCCGAGCTCGACCTCGCGCTGTCAACGCTCGCCGACTGGAGACGCAACCAGCCCGGCAACCCGGTATGATGAAAGATGGCGCACCCTAAAGAGTAGGTGGGACTCGTCGCGCTTGCCCTTTGTCTTTCTGTTCGCTCTTGGCGTGCGATAAGACGCCGGCGTGCTTTAAGAGAATTGGCGGCTGCTCCTCTCCATATGCGAGATCCACAAGTCGCGTGCGGGTGAGCGCGAGCTGCACGGTTCCACGCTGTTTACGAAGTGAGGCAGGCCGGCAACGTGGCGAACTTGGAAGCCAGCCGCTTTTGCTCGGATGAAGCCGGGCCCGGCCTTTGCTCCCGATGACATGCGCCCTTGTGGCGGCGCCGTGACCGAGCAGGTGCTAATGACATCCAAGGCATGCTAGAAAGCCCCCGGCGGTCTCGACGCCGCCGAGGGCTCCGTCTGGGCTGGAGGGGGATGTTTGGGCCCAGACGCAACAGGACCGTTAGGGAGATAACGATCCATTATCGGGAGTTCTTTCAGACTCGCCGAAACCAGATTGGCCGTGCGCGTAGGGGGAGTGGGGAACACCCTTGCGAAGTACAACCCCAGTCACGCGCGGCAATTCAAAGGGCTTATCCGTTGACCGTAGTCCTGTAATCGAGGTCTCCGCCTCAGGAATCAATTGATCGAAGGCAGGCGCCCTCAAGGCGTACAGCGTGAAGGGTCGGCGCCACTGGCATCGCTGATTGCGGTTTGCCATCGGCGCCAGTCGGGCTCCTAGCCGGCTTGGCTTGCGATCTCGCGTAAGCCAAGCTCGGTGATCACATGCCTCTCGTCGGAAGGTCCAGCGCTTGCCGAAAGATGCGGTCGGTTCGCGCCGGATCAAGCCTTGTTGCAGCAAAGCATCGATCCCATCGGGAAGATCGCCGAAATGCATAGGCTCCTGCGAGAAGACGACAGTCATGGTAATCGCTACAATCCTCCTGCCGCGTGACATTGCAAGAGCCGGGCCATCCGGAAGAACGGAGATCTTCCGGCTAGTTTGGCCCCGCTGCCGAAAAGCTGCGATCCGCGTGTGCGGCTCGATGTTTGTCACGTCCGCCACAGAAGAGATCGTTTCTGTAGCCAACGTGACAATGACTGGTAGTTCTACTTCGGCAGATTGAGAACGATCGGCGCAGAAGCACGACCTCCGGCATCTTGGTTCGAAGCTTGCATGAAGACGGATGATGGAGCAGACAGGCAACGCGGGAGCAAAGGAAGATGGCGATGATCGGACCAGCCATTGCAGCCCTGATCGGAAAGGCCTTTCCGAAGCTGGAGGTGTCCGTGACATATCTTGGCGGCGAGGGCGATCATTGCGGCGCCCGCGTCATTCAGCGTGCTTTCACAGTAAAGAGCCAAAGCAGCATCAGATTGTGTATGCGCCGCTCAACGGGACAATGGGTGCGGTGCTTCACGACTTTGCTCAGACACCCTCAGCCCTAGGGGCGATGCACTCCTACCTTGTCTCTCTTCAGATGAACCCAATCGCACGAATGGCAGGCGCATGAACTCAGAAATGGAATTCGAGCTTCCTCAACTCTACAGACATCATGTCTTTGCTTGTCACGTCCAGCGTCCGCCAACACATCCGCACGGCAGCTGCGGCGCGGCCGGCGCGCAAGTCCTGTGGGACAGGATGAGCAAGGCGATCGAAGCACAAGGTCTCAGCGATGTCGGCTTCACGGCGGCGGGCTGCCTCGGCTTTTGCAGCGCAGGTCCCTTAATGGTGATTTATCCTGACGGCATCTGGTACCGCCCGACCACCGCCGAGGATATCGACGAAATCATCGCGTCCCATCTGAAGGAAGGCAAACGTGTCGACCGCCTAGTTATGGTGTTGAAGCGGAGCTAGTGTCCTGAGTCACAAATTCGCAATCGCAGATTTGCAGTACATGTGTGTCGCTAGCACGTTCGAACCTCTGCGCGCGCATGGTGCGCAGCAGCCTACCGTCTGACTCCTGTGCTGCGCAGAAGAGCTTCGCCAGAAATGTGAGCACATCGCCGCCGTCCGAGGAGCAAATCGGAATCATGATTCCAGCGCAAAATAGGTTTGGAATGTAATTGATATTCATGAGCAACTCGAAACCTAGTTTGTAATGTACGCGCTCAAGAACCAAACCTTTAGCTCATCGGAGGCAGAGCTATGGCCGAAATTGTCTGCAGAAATGAACTCCGTCGCTAAGGGATAGAGCCGATTTGATCCAAGCGCGACCTTAGGCAACCGGAGGAGCACGTGTCGACTGCGTCAATCCGCACGGCCCTTTCCTCATTAGCCTCAGGCAGCCCATGAAAGATATCAATTTCCCGGCCGTCAACGTTGCTTTCGATGAAGCCTGCAAGATTCGCAGCGCACATTATTAACGCGTCACCAAGCTGGACCGCGATAATTTAGACATGCGCATCGCGGTTGCCGACGCAGCGCTTGCCCGTGGGGAATGCGAACGCGACGCAGTTTACCCTCAGCAAGCCGACTTGACGATTCACTTTGTCATCTCGAATCGGTGGCAATGATCATGCGTTGCAGGGCGGATCAGAGCGGTTTCTTTTTAGTGACTTGAAGCGGCCTTGGGAGGTTCTATGCGAGGGAGGGGGTCATTGATCCGTGCGGAGCAATTGTTGAGTGCCTTGCTGCTGAACGTGTTCTACGCATCGCTGTGAGCGTCAGTTGATCGAGCAAACTGGTCTGCAATCCTTTGCATGGCCAGTTCATGGGGCTCTCGCCCGACGATCCCGTCCGCGACCTGACCAGCTTCACCAAGAACCACGCACTTCATGACCCGGCTTCTGAACCATCCGCAGGTCAAGGCGCAGCTGTTGGCGAGCACTTCTCGGGTAGATCGGAACGCTGATCGAAGCCTCTAGCTTCATAGAAGAGCCTTTCGCCCCAAGGACGGCAGCGGCGACGATGATAGTGGCGGAAATTTCCACGCCAGCATGGAGAACCGGCATGGGCAGGCTGTAGCCGGCAGGGTTGCGCAGCAAGTGGCACCGCGCCGATCATGTGGCCAATCTTCCCGCTATTGGCGTGACGCCGCATGTGAGACCGCATGCACAGAAGAACGCGGTCTTTTCGTGTTTGATTCACCTACCTGAATCAGGGGCTGTCCACCGGACTGGCTACCTTACTTGTGTACGCAACCGATTGTGCTGCTGCTGACTTGGTGAATTCAATGGCTCAAAGAATGTCGACTGAGTTTGATGAGATAAAGGTCATAGCTGATCGCAAGGCTCGGCAATTCCGGCAACTTACATCCACAGAGATGGAATTGATCGTTGAGGACTATACTGACGAGCAGGTACCCCCGCGTAGCCACTCGCGAGAAAGAATAGGGCGGCCGGCGATGGTGCTTGCGAGGCACAAAGCCGCGCTGCGGAAACAGAATGAACAGCACGCGCTTCTTACGTGGCGCTGAAAATTCTCAGCGACGCACGACAAATCACGTCAATGAATCAACTAAGTAAACGAAGGCGCACCCAGCATTCGGCCGAGCTAATAGCGAAGAGGGGCCTTTCAGTCTCGGCTGCAACCGCCGGAGCTGCGGACAGACTGGCTGAAGGATCTGAACTGATGGCGCACGTGATGAAGATGCGGCTCCAAGCCATCATCGAGGCGTCGACAGCGCGCTCGACGGCTTCACCGAAACGCTATCAGCCGGAAGGAGTATGCGAAAACGCACGAGAGCAGCACGCCGCCGAATAAGTAAAAGCCAGGAGCGCCGCATGATCTATGATCGCAAGCCGCCGGGCGTCTTGCGGACCGATGAAGAAAAATGGGTCGATATGTGGCTGATCTGCTTCGTCGACATCGATCCGGGCGCGACGTGGATCATCCGCGGCAAGACTGTGTCGCGCGTCGGAGCGCTGTTCTGATGCCTCTTTTAAATGCAACGAATACGTGCGCGGGTCGCCATCTCGGACTCCAAGTGTTCCCGTGTTCACTTGCTAACATCGCAACCAACGTGTTCGGCAACCACAGCGCAACGTTGATACCCGCCCCTAGCCAATTTTGGTAGGTGCCTCGCAGGACGTTTTGGGCCAAACTACTCAACAGAAGCAGGAGGGACCTACAATGAAAATGGCTGTTTGGAGTGCGCTTGGCTTTTTTACGGTTAGCGTATTGGCGGTAGGTGCATTCGGATGGATGACAAGGCCGTTTATGAGTCGGCCTGTCAGGCAGATGCTGACGAAACTACTAAGCAGCTCAACTGGTAACTGAAAGCAACTCGACCCACCGCACTCCCTCTTAGAAGCGCGCAGTTTGGCGCGGTAGTGCGGCGAATCAATCATGTATAGAGAAGACGATCAGATAGAGTGTGACGTGCTTTCGCGTGAGCAGAGATGCTGACGCGTGAACCTTTTATCCCGTTGCTCGAAGCCGAGGACCTTCTCAACATTGATGTGGAAACGCTCTGCGCTGAAGAGCGGCTTCTCAGTCTGGCACATCGATGCCGTTCGGGGGCCGTCCACCCCATCATTGCGGCAGTAGAGCGCAAGTACAGCTCGCCGAGGCCGCCCTCAAGCTGGAGAGGCATCGTGATCACGCAGGTGAGCCAAGTTGCGCACCGAAGCCGGTTGGTCACCCAGTGAGGGGATTATCTCCGGTTGTCGACGCATCGTTTGGATTAGCGGTCCCGCTCTTTTACGCTGGACTACATTGAGGTGCTATTTGCGAGGGGTGGATCGCTCGGTCAATGTGGCTAGGAGGTACAAACGTAAGCAACTCTGGTAGGTGGAATTCATAGTCAATCATAGGCGGTAGCGGACGGGTCCGGTTGGAGCCATTGAAGGCGCTCTATACGATCGCCAGCCGCATGTACCGCCCCGCAGGGAATAGAGCGCGGTCCCTATTCGATCTTGGCGATAGCTTACCTTACCGCAGATAATGGGTGCGTTCTAAAGTGATCCAACATCTTCGAGCCTTGACTGAACGATTTCGACCAGGATTGCTCCGCAAGATCCAGGTGGCACCTCAGTAGGTCAGAGGGAGTTTTGGAGTCGGCAACATTTTTGAGATAAGTGGCCTGAACGTGCAGAGAGGAAGCAATCAGTTTGAGTCCATCGTTTAGTGCCGCTGCGAACAGATTTGCTGTCGCTTCGATCGATGTTTGCCAGACCGGAAACATAAGTGAAATGCGCGATGCGGCTTCTGCCGATTCTCCAGTGCCATGCGCGGCGCCACCTTTATCAGAGGCTGATGCTGGCGCCAGTGCGGGCTCTGGGCGTGTCTGTCGTTCGCGTTTCTCGTCTCCGGTTGTTATCGCGGGCATTCGACATCTCCTGGCCTGAAAGGATTGCAATGCTACTCAGCTTCGATCATGAACCATCAGGAAAGTATCACAACCACCAACAGGTCATACCTATCATATTTGGTAGCGCTTGATCACGATAAAGAAGTAGGATGATGCCGCTAAGCGTTTGTCTCCAAGGGACAATGTGAAGCTCGCCATCTGATCAAGGTGTATTTGAAGACTCTGGTCGGATCGTGTGTCACGCGCCAGCTTGGCCGCTTGCTCCAGCAACACAGGTTGAAGATCATCGAGGTCGTCTTAGCCTAGTTGCCGCTTGAAGGGCAGCACTGTTTCATTCGTGAACAGTGATGGCTCCGGTTGACCTGCCACTGGATCCAGCAGCAGTTTGGCTCTCGGGGCGTGGTGCGGCGAGACCGAATTTTGGGACCACCTGAAGCTAGAATTTGCCCTGATCACGTTGGCCGGCTGGTGGCGCGGATGTGGTTGTGCAGCAAGATTAGCGGCCGATTGCCTACCGCGCCGTGAGGCCCTTCCTCGTTTTAATTGAGGCCGTCCACAGGACTGGCCTTCGCGAGGGTTCTTATCGGCATCCTCCTTGGTTTGGTCGCCGAGTTCACTCACGGAGCTGTCGGCAAGGATGATGCTACCGTCTTTCGCTGCACGCTGGATGGATCCCAAGCGGATCGTTGCTGTAGGTTCCAGCATGGATCTTCGATCGGAGGATATGGTCCTTACCCTCAACCTGTGACAGTTCAGCCGTTTCGCAGCGTCGACGCACTTGCGGCGCTCTCTCCAATTCTCGAGCTCGCCTCGGGATCGAATGCCAGCAGCTGCCTTGGTTTCTGGCGCCATCCGGAGCCTCTCGCAACCAGGATCGGGGAGGGACTCGTGGCGCGCAAGACAGCATGTCAGGAAGACGATGCCAACGCTATTGGTAACCGCGTGGCCGGAGCTGCCGGCTGGAGCGCAGGCGGTCCTCACGAGGTGATGGCTCAGTTGATCCTCGACCATGCAGCGTTGGCACGATGCCGCCTGCAGAAAATGATCTTGAGCAAGGCGTTTCTGTTATGTGCATCAAACTTCAGCACATCAATTATTGCACATTCGTGAGAGCTGCGCGTTGCAATACGCCACCTGCGACCGGCTGACGACGTTCGGATGGTCCGACATGAAGTGATTGACATGATCCTAGTCGGTCAGCCGATGGCGGTGAACGGCCTACTCAGTCGGTGGCTCCCTTGTCAGAGAGAAAAGGTCCGTTGATCCTTCGATGGGATCCTCGCCCGTCCCTAGACGGCTCGAGGGCGCGAGCGAGCTCCGTCAGCGCCTGCATGCGGCCTTCTTAAGCATGCACGTATTGGCGGATTCGCAAAGTGCAGACGACTGTTTTGTCCTCTTTGTCGGGGATGCACCCTCAGACGGCTGGTTTGAGCGCTGCGAGTTGATCGTGCGGATATCCTGGGCGGCAGGCGGAGCGATCGCGTCATTTCAGCGAGGCTTCAAATTTGCTAGCGACTGGAATCAGTGTCGTCCTTCAGATAATTCAGCATGGTGTTGCAGGCGGCCTCGGCCTCGGCGAAACTTTGGAGGGGCAAGCCGAGAACCCTGATCGCGCCCCGGCCCCGGTGAAGCGGACGCCACGATGCGACGTAGCCCAACCTTCCGCGAAAGCCAGGACCGGTGGGGCGCTGGAAGCTGATCACGAACGAATATTTGTCGCTGCTTGCGCTCCATATCTCCATGTTTTCGACGGCGCGATGGAATTGCAGGGGCATCAGGGGCGGTTCGCTAGGCCAGTCCGCGAACTACGCTGCTGGGGGTCGGCGCCGGGTAGGGGCAAGCGCAGCTCTCGCCGGCAAAGTGCGTTCGGTGGTCAAGCCATGCCATCGCTTTCTTATAGTCCACGGCCGGAAGCAGGAGCATCGACGTCAAGCTCGGCGATAATGATCGAACTCCATCGGCTGATAGACCGTATGTCTGAAGGCCGGAGGCCTATGTTCTGTAACGTGGCCACTTCCGCTCCACATTCCACGGCAATTAATATGGATGTCTTGCGGAGGGCACCTTGCGGTAAATCAATAAGAGCTGAGCAGATCCGGATCTAAGACCGTACAACAGCACAGTGGTGAGAGCGCCGAATGCGGTGCCGGCATCCCAGCTGACCCGCATCCGTGACTGCTCTGAGCTGGGAGACATGGCGCCGCCGCCAATCTCATCGAAGATGCCGGCCGCTTCCTCCTAGAACATGCCTATGATCTGAGCGACTTGGATTAAGTGATGTCGAGGAGTGGGGTCGTTAAAGCGACAAGTGCACCGGCGGGCCAATCGACATCAGCGCGTTTGCTCGCCGAGGTCTCATTAGCCGGCTCGCGAATGGGCCGCTGCCGGACGGGTAGCCAGGCGGTCGCGAACAGGCCACAATGGAAATAAGTGGTGACCTTCTAGCGTAGAGCCGGCGATCTCGACCCGAAGCTGAGTGCGTCCACCGCCCGACACACTTCTGGCCAGTACGATAGGGTCTTTCACCCCAGCGGCGATACACGCGATAGACAGAGACCTGCCACGCCGAACGTTTGCAGCAAGCTATTATCGTTGGTTTCGATAGTGGTACCATCAGGTTTTGGCGTCAACACTGACTGTCAGCGCAACAGCGGGCACGTACCAATAATCACGTTGGCACTGAGGCCGCACGACCGTCCGCACACGGTACTGGCGCTTTGGCGCGAGTGACCCGCCAGCTCAGGGTAGCTTTTGCCTTTGAGCAGCAGTACCAATAGCCGCCCCTCGCTTTGCGCTCAGCAGCCGGGCTTTGCTAAGCGCGCCTTCTGAAAAATCGTTCTCCAGTCTCAGCTCCCCGATTGTGGCGTGCAGCGTCTCTACATCGATCGCGCATACGCTAGTTCTGTTGCCGGGATCAGCACCAACTACCTAGGCCCACATCCTGAAGCTGGACTTCCATTGCGTGATCTGCTTCGCATGCACGTCGAAATGCTGAATCAGCTGGGTCAGCTCCATCCCGCCTCAAATCAGGGCTAACGCTACCTTGGCCTCGAATGACGGGTGCCGGCGCGCACGTCTGCTCATCGTCTTTCCTGATTCGCGGACAAACTTCCGACCATCGAGCAGGAACTCTACTTCAGGTCCCCTCTCTCCTTGCACCCTGCCGTCAGGCGGGATTTTTAAGGTCAGCCGTGGCAGTGTCTATTATCTGTAGCCCGTGGAGTACGATTCCAGGTGCGGTCTCGAACTAAGAAGCGCTGATCTACTATACGCGCCCGAAACCCGAACCTGCTTGTGACTTAGTTCGCGGCCGGCTCGATGAGCACACGCCCGTAACTGATCATCGTTTCGACCTCTGTGCGAAAAGCCTGGCGCGAGGGGTTGCGTGAATGGAACATGTGACCGCCTGGAAAAAACACGAGTCTGATCCGCGGCGCTGAGGCGTAGGCGGCCAACTGATCGAGCACCATCTTCGAGCCGAAATAGGGCATGGCAAGATCGAACAGGCCATGCCCGACCAGTACGCGCATCTTCGCGTCCGTCGCAAGGATCTGGCGCAGCTCCAAAAGCGATTGCGGGGGGCTGCCGCCGAAATCCGAGGCTCGCCGACCGCGCCGTTGAGCAGTTCATAACTTCTAGTCCTCTTCGCAGGAAACCTTTGGAAGACCGTGTCCAGATTTATGATGATCCAAGAGACATGAGCTTCACGATGGGGCTGAGGCCGTGTACCTATAAACCCCGCGGCGTCGTGTGACTGTGACACGTCCGCTTTGCTCCGATAGCGACCAAGTTCGTGCCGCTAGCGCAATATGTCGCGATGCGCCAGAGGACTAAACCGCTCGCGCGGTAGGGCGCCGCGGCTGGCGACGGAGCCAAGAGGATAGCGCAACGGGGCGTCCTGCCTTGAGATCGAGGGGTTCGACAACCTCACTCAAGACAGGAGCATCCCCATGACCGACGAGGCAGTGAGCCCGTTGCGCCGGCGCATGATCGAAGACATGACGATCCGCAAGTTCGCGCCGAAGACCCAACATGACTACGTGCAAAGAATCAAGAACTTCGCTGCGTTTCTCGGGCGATCACCCGATACGGCGAGCTTCGAGGATGTCCGCCGCTACCAACTTCACCTGACGGCGAGCGGTGTTGGCGTGCCGACGATCAACCAGACCGTCTCGACCTTGCGGTTCTTGTTCCGGGTCACGCTGAAGCGGCACGAGATCGTCGAACATACCCATATCATTCACGAGCCGCGCAAGCTCCCTGTGGTGCTTAGCGTCGAGGAGGTGGCGCGGCTACTCGATGCTGCACCGGGGCTCAAATGCAAGGCGGCACTGAGCGTGGCCTACGGCGCCGGTCTGCGCGCCACCGAGGTGGTCTCGCTCAAGGTCTCCGACATCGACAGCAAGCGCATGATCATCCGCGTCGAGCAGGGCAAAGGCGGCAAGGACCGTAATGTCATGCTGTCGCCGAGCTTGCTCGACCTGCTGCGGACCTGGTGGAAGGCGGCGCGCCCACAGGGCTGGCTGTTCCCGGGCCGCGATCCGGCGCAGCCGATGACCACGCGCCAGCTCAATCGTGCCTGTCATGCCGCCGCGCAGATGGCGGAGATCAGCAAGCGCGTCTCGCTGCACACCTTGCGGCACAGCTTCGCCACCCACCTGCTCGAGCAGAACATCGATGTCCGCGTCATCCAGGTGCTGCTCGGTCACGCCAAGCTCGACACCACGGCGCTCTATACCCGCGTCGCCACCAAGACGATCAGCGAGGTCATGAGCCCGCTGGAGCATATCGCGCTCAAGCTCAAGGAGAGCCGACCGCCCAGCTGACGCGCAGGCCGCTCGTGTCGCGCCCGGCCTTGGAGGTTGCGGATATCTTCCGCAACCATGGCCCGGCATGGCGTCAAGCCCATGCCGGCCATGTCAGCCTCGATCAGTTGAAGGTGATGTCGGCGATCGAGCGCTGTCGCACGGCGGCGCTGGGCGGCCATGTCGCGCGCTGCGCGGACTGCGCCTATACGACGATCGCCTACAACTCCTGCCGCAACCGGCATTGCCCGAAGTGCCAAGGCGCCGCCGCGAAAGACTGGCTTGCCGACCGCGAGACCGAGCTGTTGCCGGTGCCGTACTATCACGTGGTGTTCACGCTGCCGGCGGCCATCGCCGACATCGCCTACCAGAACAAGGCCGTGATATACGACCTGCTGTTCAAGGTCTCGGCCGAGACCATGCTGACGATCGCCGCTGATCCGAAGCATCTGGGCGCCAAGATCGGCATCACCTCCGTGCTGCATACCTGGGGCTCGGCGCTCACCCATCACCCGCATGTGCACATGATCGTCCCGGGTGGCGGCATCTCGCCCGACGGCCAGCGCTGGGTGTCCTGCCGGCCGGGCTTCTTCCTCCCGGTGCGCGTGCTCTCCCGCCTGTTCCGCCGATTGTTCCTGGAGAAGCTCATCGCCGCCCACCAGACCGGCCGCCTCAGCTTCTTCGGCGAGAACATCCATCTGGCCGATGCGCGATCCTTCGCGGCCTATCTCGCCCCGCTGCGCAAGGCCGAGTGGATCGTCTACGCCAAGCGCCCGTTCGGCGGACCCGAGGCGGTGCTGGCCTATCTGTCGCGCTACACCCACCGCGTTGCCATCGCCAACAGCCGCTTGATTGCCTTCGACGATCGCGGCGTCACCTTCAAGTGGAAGGACTACCGCAGCGAGGGCCGCGATCGATACAAGCACATGACGCTCACCACCGACGAGTTCATCCGTCGCTTCCTCATCCACGTCCTGCCCAAAGGCTTGCACCGCATCCGCCACTACGGCCTGTTCGCCAAAGGCGCTTGTGCCGACAACATCGCCCGCGCCCGTGAACTGCTCGCCGTTGCAAAACCTGACGACCAGCCTACCGCTGCCGCCGTCGATCCCAAAAAGCCGAGCTGTCCATGCTGCGGCGGTCGTATGATCATCATTGAGGTCTTCGAACGCGGCGCAACGCCACGGCATCGGCCGACAGCTCCAGCGACCGTCATCAGGATCGACACCTCATGACCGCGTTACAATCCCGCAAATCTGCGCGTCGCGCCCGCTGCCCCTCCGCCAGCCACGGCAGAGCGCGCCCAGCTCTCTGCCCACCGTCGCAAATCGTCGGACAGCTTATGCAGTTCAGCGTCATCCGCCGCTCGTTCGTCAGCCGCTTCACCGTCGCACAACGCGTTGCTTCGGCTCGATCCCAATCAGCCAGCGCGCCCGCGGCACTCAAATTCCCATAGCGCCTGCCGCACCGCCGTACGTTCCCTTAAGCGCGGTTTCCTCCCTTGGAGGCTTTCGGACGCCGGCCGCCGAGCACGCGGCGCCGTCCCTCAAGCGGCCGGCATCCGAAACCCTTCACAACAGCCGACAAAGCTTTCTTGCACCGCCAATTCTCGCAGTTGCCAAGCGACGAACTTTGGCGTTGTTGTCACGCACGCCACTATTGGGCGATGGACTTTTAGAGGCGACGGTTGGGAAAGCCGCTGTGCGCGACGCATCGCTGTCACCAGTGGCGCAACATTCTTTGTGGCAGTGCTATCGAGGGGTTGTGCGACAGAGTTGCTTTGAGGGAAACTCGCGATGGCCATCGTTCTTGTTCACGGAAATCCTGAAACCGAGGCGATCTAGGACGATCTGGTCCCGCATCTGAGCGACCAAAAGATTATTCGTCTCTCTCCGCCCGGATTTGGGTCAGCTCTCCCACCCGGCTTTGACTGTTCTGTTGATGCTTATCGCAACTGGCTTGTTGGCGAACTCGGGAACTTGGCGCAACCGATTGATCTCGTGGGGCATGACTGGGGTGGGGGACATGTCATGCGCATTGCGATGGACTATCTGGGTCTAATACGATCCTGGGCGGTCGATATTCTGGGCGCGTTCCACCCCGATTACGTCTGGCACGACTTGGCGCAGGCTTGGCAGACGCCACAGGTCGGAGAGCAAGCGGTTGCTCAAATGGCAAGCATGCCGGCCGAAGCGCTAGCCCGGCGGTACGAGAGCTTGGGCATGACCGCGGCGATCGCGCGGAAGGTCGCTGCTGGTGCGAACGGCGAGATGGGCAGGGCAATCCTGGCGCTGTACAGATCGGCCGCGCAACCGATCATGCGCGATCTCGGGACTGGCTTGCCACGGGCAGCCGCCAAACCTGGCCTAGCGCTGATCGCGACAGAAGACCATTACTGCGGCGGGCAGACGCTCGCGCGCCGTTGTGCCGAGCGCGCCGGCGCAAAGGTCGCGATTTTAGAAGGGGCAGGTCATTGGTGGATGTGCCAGCAGCCAAAACAAGGTGCTGACGCGATCAACTCCTTCTTGGCAAAGCTGAACTAGGAGCCAGACTCAATTATCCAATAGGTGACGATGGCGGCGAGGTAAACGGCACCCAAGAAGTTTCTCGCAAACTTGTCGTAGCGAGTTGTAACGCGCCGGAAATCCTTGAGCCGGCAGAAGCAGCCCTTGCTAACATTGCGCCTTCTGTAGGAGCGTTTGCTGTAGCTGTCAGGCGTCACCCTGTTAGATTTGTTAGGAATGACAGGCTCGCGCCTGGGTTGATCAGGTACCATGATGACGGCTACTGGATTGAGTAGGTTTTGTTGTTCCCCGGCGTGAGCTAGTGGTTAGAGCCGTTTTGATAGACACGCCTCGCGCTCAAGGTGCGCGCCGGGACAGGAGAAACTCGATGCAATTGACCGCGGTGCGCCGCACCTTTCCTGCGCTGATCCTGTTTGCCTGCGGGATAATGTGGAGCGCGGGCGCCGACGATCGGCCGCCGCCCGCCCAGCTCACGACGCCGGGCGGCCAGAAGGGTGACGCCGGCCAAACGCCGAGTATGCCGTCGACGCCCGAGCAGCATCGCCTCCCGCCGGACTCCAGCAGCAGGCACACGCTTGAGCTCCCTGGGCGGACGCTCTCTTTCGTCGCGACCGCCGGCTCCATCCGCCTGTTCGACGACAAGGGCGAGCCACAGGCCGACATCGTCTATACCTCCTATCAACTTGACGGCACGGATCGCGGCACGCGCCCGGTAACATTCTTCTTCAACGGCGGACCGGGCGCATCATCGGCCTGGCTGCAGCTCGGCAGTGCCGGACCGTGGCGGTTGCCGATCAATGCTGACGAGGTCACGCCATCGACATTTCCGGAGGTGAGGCCAAACGCGGAAACTTGGCTCGATTTCACCGATCTGGTGTTTCTCGACCCCGTAGGCACCGGCTACAGCCGTTTCGTGGGGACCGGCGATGATGCGCGCAAGCGGCTCTATTCCGTTGAGGGCGACGTCAACGCGCTCGCCCTGGTGGTCCGCCGCTGGCTCGAAAAGCATGACCGGCTGTTGTCGCCGAAGTACATCGCGGGTGAAAGCTATGGTGGCATTCGCGGGCCAAAGGTTGTCGACCAGTTGCAGATGCGGCAGGGCATAGGCGTCAAGGGCTTGATCATGCTCTCGCCAGTGTTCGACTCCAGCCAGTTTGCCCGCACGAGCTTGCTGCAATACGTCGCAAGGCTGCCAAGCTATGTCGCGACCCTACGTGAAGCCAAGGGTCCGGTAAAGCGAGCCGATCTCGCCGACGTGGAAGCTTATGCACGCGGCGAGTTTCTGAGCGATCTCATCAAAGGCCAGGCGGACAAGGAAGCGACCACGCGTCTGGCCGACAAGACCGCGGCGCTGACCGGCATCGACCCGGCGGTGAGTCGCAGGCTCGCGGGCCGTTTCGACCTTGCCGAGTTCCGCCGTGAGTTCGATCGTAAGAACGGCAAGTTAATCGGCAATTATGACGCCTCGGTGCGCGGCTTCGATCCGTATCCGGACTCCGATTTCCGCCTTTCCGGCGATCCCTCGAGCGATACGCTGCTGGCGCCTCTGACCAGCGCCACTGTCGATCTCCTTACGCGCAAGCTTAACTGGCGGCCGGACGGCTCGTATGAGCTGCTCAACCGCACGGTCGCGCAGGCTTGGGATTTCGGCCGCAGCCCTCCGGAGTCGGTTTCGGAGCTGCGCCAGATCCTGGCAACGGACCGGAAGTTGAAATTGCTGGTCGGGCATGGCCTGTTTGACCTCGTCACGCCTTATCTCGAATCACAGATCGTGCTCGATCAATTGCCGCCATTTGCCTCGTCACCGCGCGTCAAGCTTGTAGTCTTTCCCGGCGGCCATATGTTCTATTCACGAGACGCCTCGCGCCAGGCTTTTCGTGCAGAGGTCGAAGTGATGATGAAGTAACGCCGACGACTTGGTCACAAGCAAGTTCACCTTCGCACAAGCATTTATAATCTCTCAACGAGTGCCGATGAAATCCTCGCGCCCGCTTCCGATCGGTGCCAGACCGGCTAGGACAACCGTGAGTCGAGACTATTAAGCGGGAGCTTGTTTGTTGGGCAAGTTTAGACTTAACTGATCCGATAGTCGACCATAGGGGTGAGCTACGCGCTCGCCGACCAAGAATGGATTGCCATCAAGCCCATGCTGCCGGATGGCGTTTCCTCGGGTGAATGACCTTCGTGTCATCAATGGCATCTTCTGGGTCTTGCGCTCCGGAGCGCCTTGGCGTGATCTTCCCGAAATGTTTGGTCCGTACACCACATGCTAGAACCGCTTCGTTCGCTGGCGGCGGGCGGGTGTGGGTGGCCGGATCATGGACGCTCTTGCCGCTGCCCTTGATGCCGCTGTCCAGATGATCGCACCTCATTGTTCGCGTACATCAGCATGGCGCCTGTATCACAAGGAACCAGCGCCAGTTGGTGGGAAAAGTCACGCGACGGCTTGACGAGCAAAATCCAGGCGGTGGTCGATAGCAATGGTCTGCTGAGACGGCAGAAAGGTGCTGCGGGAGCGCCATCGGTCCTTGCAAAGGAGCGGTTCAGGAATCGCAAACACCCACGGGCAGGCCGGCCGCTGGAAGTGTGCAAACACTCCTTCCGGTCGCACAGGCCGCAACGCGCCCCCTCGATCAGGCAAGCCGGTCGAAGTGGGGCAGAGCCCCCATAGGTAAACCTTCGTATAGCAGGTCCCCTCTTTTCGATACGGGTCGCCCACCTCCGTACAATTGAACATGCCATCGACCACCTTCAGCTATCGGAGGCCGTAGAGTATAGATGGCAAATGCCTCCGCCATCGCCGAATGGATTGTTTGGGCGATGCAAAGCTGCAGCCGCGAAGTGCTTTTTATAATAGGTGGCCGCAGCGTATACCTATGCTCGGCAGCTCGGCCTATCTCTCCTGAGATGGTCAGCGCCTTGTCACCGTGCAGCAGTACTTGGTCGCAGCGGGTATTCCCCGTCAACGAGTATCCGGCTCATCGGAACAATACCGAGAGGTTTGAAATACATTGTTAAATGTAACTGGATCGGATGTTCCCGGGCCGCGCACGCCAGAGGCAAAGGATCGAGAGCTAGGTTTAGATTTCGCGAAAGGAGTGCTCATTATTTTGGTGATCGTCGGTCACCTGATCCAATATGTGGTCTACCGAGATGAAGGCTTCTGGGAGTCGCCATGTTTCAAATGGATCTACATGTTCCACATGCCACTCTTTATGGCGATTAGCGGATATCTTTCTTGGCGAGCGCTCTTGCGAAAGTCGTTCACTCGAGCCATCGGTGATCGTGCGATGCAGCTCTTGTTGCCCATGCTCTTTTGGTACGCTCTCCTGAAGACAGCCAAGTTGGCCATATTAAGTTCGTCCGCCAGCGAACCAGCCAGCGTTTTGCAGTGTCTAAAGGATTCCGCCGGCACATACTGGTTCATTTGGGCTGCTTTTGTTTCTTTCCTTCTCGTCAAAATTCTTTTGATTTTCAATCGTTGGTCGCCCTGGATCTTATTCGCATCAGTCATACTAGTCCCACTTGCACCTGTGACATTTTCCATATTGCCTCTTATAAAATATACGTTCCCGTTTTTCTGCCTAGGATTCTCTTTTGCTCAGTCGAGAGAATGGTGGACGGGCATAACGCGATCTCACAAGCCGCTCTTAATCATGTTTCTCTCCATAGCGGCTTTGGTGTGCTTTCTAACTTGGCGCAAAGACACTTACATCTACAACAATCTCGCCCTAGTGCACGATATGCAGTCGGCACAAAACGTACTTCTGATGCTTGTCGGCTCCGCAGCGGCCTCAGCGATTGTCATCGTGCTCATCCTCCAATGCTGGAAAGTCGGCCGCTCAAAGCGTGTGATCAGCTTTATCACCGTGGAACTGGGAGAGAGCACGCTGCTGCTATACTTGATACAAGCCACGATCTTTCGTCTCATGGATTCGATACAGTACGGCGAACTTTGGGATCTCACGACTAGGTTGGTCGTCGCGGGAATTCTTGGGGGAGCGATTGTTGCCGTCGGGCTAACGATACGGTGGATCGTGCGCGACATTCCCTATCTATCTCAGCTCGTTCTTGGAGCGCCACCACGCCCGGCTTGTCCGAAGTATCAGCCAGCAGATAACTAGCTGCAGCCGAGATCTGAATTCTGAAGAGCCCGGCACCCCGTTGGTCTCCTCGCAGCCTCCGCCACTGGTTGTGGCGGCGTGACGGACCTTGTTGACGTGTGTCGTCATGCCGCTGGAGCGGAGATCGCTGATGCTGGCGTCAATTCCAGGGCAGAAGCTCGTCCAGCCGATGAGCCGGATGGGCGGCAATGCGAAGGACATCGGCCAGCGTAATCGCTTACATGGTCTCGCAAGCCGCCACCGTGGCACACGAGCGCTCTAAGCACATGGCTGAGTGTCAGGCCAAGCTTGCCTCCCAAGCTCCAGAAGAAGGCAATAAACGACCGAACGTCACCCCGATGAGGCGCAGGACATCGCCACATCGAATCGCCGAATCGCCGACTACGAAGACCGATCCATGCGTCCGTGAGGACGAGCTGATCCTGAAGGGGCGATCCGCGCGGCTCGGTACCGCTTTCCCGCACGATGCAGAAGCCCGCGAGCATACACCGCGCAACCAAAGGACCGAAGGACGCAACCGCTCAAGTACTCGGGTAATGCCGCCGCCACTCCGCAGAAAAGCGCCAGAATGAGCAACAAGGCCGGCTTTGCCAACGGCGGCGGCGTGACGCCATACCCCAAGATGGAGCATGGCGCTGACAGAGGCGAGGGCCTTCATGAGAAGACGAAAAGTACAGCGACAAGGCCAAGCCGCGGAAATGATCCTGGTGCGGCATATGGTGGCCGATGCCGGCGGCGAGCGGCAATTTTTGGCGTTACCCTTGCCGATCTCGACATAAACGTTCGTATCGTTCCGTCGCACCGTTTGGATGCTCGAGGATTACCTGCGTTCAATTGAGCTGCTGAGGGCGTTCATCCTAGGCTGCATCCTGCCCTCCTTGGGCATTTCCTCCCTAGACTTCGGCCGCTTGTGGCAACGCAGGCGGCCTTTTCTTTGTCAGATACCCGCTGACCGGCATGACGCTCCTGCAATTAGGTCGGAAATAGGTGGGCGGGCTGTAAACAAGCGTCACCACCGACACCAAGCTGGCCAAACTTTTTAAGGCCAAGCTTGATGAGCTGGATAAGTGATCGACGTCATCACGTCCGTAATCTCACAGATTGGGGCCGATATCCGCACAAGAGGGGTGCCGAAGGCGCTCGCCGACGCGCGCACGCTGCTCGCTGAGACGATGGAAGACATCCTGAAAGAGTAGGAGAAGTGGGAAGGGACGGTACGCGTTTCGACACTGGAACCGCGCTCGATGTCGGAGGACCAGAAGGCCGAGCTGATGAAACTCATCGGCGATCTGTGCAGCATCGAGCTGCTGAACAACAAAGGTCTTGGCCGGCATCTACATCGAGCCGGAGAAGACCAAGGGCGGGCTCATCCTGTCAACCGAAACTGTGACCGCGCTCGCCGTCATCGGCCGGCTGACCGAGAATCACCCCGATCAGTTCGGGATGAAACAACACTCGATCGTGCAGCATCTGCTCAAGGCACTCAGGAAGAAGACCGCCGAGAAGCTCATTGCTCAGGAACCGCCAAGTTGCAACGATTGCTGGCCCTTTGACCGGGCTTGTGGACGGCTCGGGCGATGAAAGGGCCCGACCCGCCCACAGTCCTTGCGTCGAGCGAGCGTCGATCGTCCTAGACTCAACCGATCGGTTCCTCGGGCCTTCAGCATCGATGGTGCCATCAGGCTATCATTCGTGGATGAGGCAATACGGTCAGGCTGAGCGACGCGAATGCCTCCACGCTAGCGCCGTGGCCTCGTCAGGTTCTCGAAAGCTCGCCCGAGTAGCATACCTGCTCAACTGATATTGGACGCGAGGCTAGCGTGGACCCGAAAAATCTTGACGCATCCAATTCAACAGCGTGGCCCCAGGTGCAATACGCTGGGCTGCAAGAGCATCAATCGAACCGACCCGGGCAAGAGGCCTTTGAGCAGCAGTTGCACGAGGCGCGCGAGGCCGATACCGCGATGCCCGACGAAGGGCTGCGCCGTAGCCCCCCTCCCAATGTGTCTAGTGACGGCCAGCAGTCCTCAGACGAACTGATGGGTGCGCTTGCCAGGAGCAACCTCCTGCCAAGCGCGGAGGTCCTCATCAACCACGAGCATGACACAGCGGAGTTGAGAGCAGCGAAGAGGCCGAGGGCCGTAAACAATCCGCAAGGCGTTGCCATTGAGCGGCAGATGAGCGAGTTCACCAATTCAGGTGGAGGTGATGGAGCAATGCGCGCCGCCTCGGCGCTGCAGCCGGCTCAGCCAGCGGGGACCGTGATACGGGGGCAGTGGGACAGGCGGCCTCTTTACTCCGAGGATGTTCCCGTTATCTTGGGGCTTGAGGAGGCCCTCATCAAGGCCGGGATGACCGCCACCCCCGCGAAGCAGCATGTAAGTTCTCTTCTTGGCTTTAGCCGCTGGCTCTTCGCAAAAAACAGGCAGAGCATTGTTGCTCGGCTCGACAGTAAGGCGCTGAGCGATGGCGGCGACGTACACGAGTTCACCGGAGGGGGTAATAAGAGACTTGTCAAGGCATTAGAGCATCTCCAGACCTTTCGGTCGACGGGCGTAGCCGTCGTGCGCCCAGGACGCGCTCGCGCTAAGCCGAATTCTTCCCCCCAGAACGCGGCCCTCACCAATCCCCAAGACGCGGTACTGATAGAGTCGAGGCGCGTCGCCGCTGCGCAGCACAGCGCGTCGCAGGAAGCTGGCAGTCGGCCAGAGGAGCTTCAGGGACGGTGGGATGATCAACCGGCCCCGTCGGCTTTGATTCAAGGGCACGTCGCGTTCGATGCAGAGCAGATTTCTCAGGGGGAGCTTCGGCGAGTGCTGGATCATCTGGATGACCAATCCATCCCGTCGCCAGCTTCCCTCCCTTCAGAGCAGCTTGAGCGACTGGAAAAGGAATTGCATGACGAGCTTGACGGACGAGGGGACAATCACCCTGTCCATTCGTTCTCCGTCGATCCAGAACAGTCTACTTTCGATCTAGAGCAGTTCCCTCCAGGGGAGCTTCGGCGATTGCTGGATGATGAAAGCGCACAGTTGCAAGTGGATCATCTAGCCTGCCAGTCGCCAGTCGACGAATGAGTGCAAACAGCTTTGCGCAGTCGGTGCCGTTGCCCGCCTATTTGCCGGCGCAAAGTGTCAGTCACTGAGCCCGCCATCCTGGATAAAAATTCCGGCGCATCTAGCTCGGGCTCGGCGCAGCAGACGGCTTACGGAGAATTACGGGGGCTCAAGTCTTGAAACTGGTAGATCCGCCCGATGAAAACCTGTCGGGCGTTTGTAGTTACGTTCGAGGGCCACGGCATTCAGACAATCGACCTGATCTGTGCCAATGTGTCAATCGGCGTTCAGTTTGGCTCTGTCGCAGTTTTAATGCAGCACCTTTCATCCTGAGCCGATCAGTCGAGTTTGAAGCAGATCGATTTGCCCGAGACCGTACATTTGACGCGTGACGGCACCGTCACGAATGGAAGCGGCCGAGGGGGTAGACGACCGGCATGCCGACCGTCCGGGATGCTCTTTGTCGCGGCCATCGCTTCCCACAGGACGGGATCAGATATGCCGTTGGTCGTATTTCGGATTCCATCAAGCCCGCGCATGACGAGAAATGCTGGCGGCGCGCGGCATTGGCGTGACCTATGAAACCGCCCGCCAGTGGGGAAGGGAATTCGGCGTTCTTGGATCGGATCCGCAAGCGCGTTCCCGCTCGCGGTGACAAATGGCATCGGACGAAGTCGTTATCTCGATTGCGGGCGAACAACATTGGCTCTGGCGCGCTCTCGACCAGAATGGCTGCGTTTTCGACGTCTTGATCCAGCGCCGAAGAGACCCGCGTGCTGCGCAGCGGCTCATGAAGAAGCTCTTGAAATCCGCCGGCGAGCCGCCGCGCATGATGATCACGGATAGGCTCCATTCGTACGGTGCAGCCACGGCTAAGATGGGTCCTCAAGCGAACTTCGCCGGCATAAAGCTCTGACCAATGGGGCAGAGACTTCTCATCAGCCGACGCGGCGACGCGAGCGGATCATGAAGCGTTTCAAATCGTTTCTGTCAGTTCACGATCAGGTCGCGAACCTTTTCACATCCCCCATCCCGGAGCCATTACTGCCGACTTTCGTCGTGCTTCGCGTGAGGAGCCTTTGCGATTTGGCTCGAGACCTCCATGACAGCGCTATCGCCGAATCTCGAACCTCTGAGAAGTGCCTTCTTCGGCTTAGCGGTCGATTAAGTTGATGATGCCAGCAAAAGGAAAGAAGTAAACGATGCGTGTCGCGCAGACGAAGATAGGCCAGCGATGGCACCAAGCCAACTTCGTCGCACCCGGCGAGGCCGCAAAGGCGAATTGCTGTAGCGAAGGTTCCATGGCGCGGGATAGTTCTCTTTTGGAGCGGGATGCCGGAGGGCTTGACGATAACTGGCATGCTCGACCAGTTTGTCGAGCGGCATTGTCACCCGTACGCAATCTTCTTGAGATATCCTAAGCACTCGGCTCGAGTTGTCCCCTGGTGTGGAAACCGACAGTTGGACACATTCATGCGACGAGCCACGGAGGGGGTTGAATCGCACGTAGCGTTACGTTGTACGATCTCAATAGGCGGGAATGGTCCTCGACTTGCAAAGCTTTCCAACGACTACGAATGTCTCAGCTCTTAGCCTCACGTTGTCGCCGCCGTCTCGGCGCTCCCAATGCTCTACTTTAGCAATGGTAGCTGTTGTGCTTGGTGCGAGCCCGTTCTGCCTCGAATGGACCCGGATCGAAGCTCTGAGGCAGTTAAGGAGGTTGCTCGGGCCGCTCCGGTGAGAACCGCTGAGCGAGCTGTGACGCGATTGCGGGCAACGGTTACAACAAGGATTGGAGGTTTACGAACTTCCTATACTGACCTGTTATGAACGCGATCTGCGCCTTCACGCGCTGGTTTGAGTTGTCGCCTTTGACGCGAGTAGCTTTCATCTCCCAGGCGGTGAAATCCCGATCCACACCCTAACGCAAGCATGCCAGGAGATGCTTTTCTCGCTTGAGCGGACGTAGAACTGTCCGCCCATTGCACAACTCTCGAACAACTAACGATAGAGAAACGAAAATGGAAATCATGACTGGTGAGTCCATCGTCATCCTAGGGGGCGGGTCGGCAGGATGGATGACTGCGGCCTATCTCAAAAAGGCATTGAAGGGCGTCGATATCACGCTTATCGAGTCTGCTAATGTTGGCACCATTGGGGTTGGTGAAGCCAGCTTCAGCACTATGAGATTGTTTTTTGACTATCTCGGCATTGATGAAGCGGAATGGATGCCAGAATGTAATGCGACCTATAAGCTCGCGATCAAGTTCACCAATTGGACTGCTGTCGGCGGGCATTTCTATCATCCGTTCCAACGCTATGAGGTGGTAGACGGAAACAATCTTGGTGAATGGTGGTTGCACCTAAAGCCTAATGAGACGGCATTCGATTCCGTATGCTTTAGTACCTCCGCTCTATGCGACAACAACAGATCCCCAAGGTACATGAACGGCGAAGTCTTCGATCACAAGGTCAAAGGCAGGTTTAATTCTGCAGACAAGACGCCCCCAAATGCCTTCCTATCGGATCACCGTTTGCAGTATCCTTATGGGTATCATTTTGAAGCCAGTCTGCTCGCGAGCTTTCTCAAGAAATATGCGACCGCGCTTGGCGTTCGGTGCATCGAAGACGATGTCGAAGACGTGCTTCTCTCGACCGATGGTTCGATTGATTGTCTTAGAACGCGCAGAAATGGGGCAGTGAAAGGATCGCTGTACGTGGATTGTAGCGGCTTTCGCGGTATTCTCATTAACCAGGCGCTCAAGGAACCGTTCGTTTCGTTTCAAGAAGTTTTGCTGAATGATCGCGCGGTAGCGCTGCAGGTGCCCTACCCAAACGACAGATCAGATATCGAGCCCTTTACCTCAGCAACCGCTCTGCCATCCGGTTGGGTCTGGAACATTCCTCTCTATAACCGGGTCGGAACCGGCTACGTCTATTGCAGTCAGTTCATGTCTTCCAAAGAAGCTGAATCTGAGCTTCGCGCACATATAGGTCCGCGCGCAAAGGACTGCATCGCGAATCATATTCAAATGCGAATCGGGCGTTGCCGTAATGCTTGGGTCAAGAACTGCGTCGCAATCGGTTTGTCCTCCGGTTTCGTGGAGCCACTAGAGTCAACTGGGATCTTCTTCATTCAGCTTGGTATTGAGGAGCTCCTGCGTCATTATTCGGGTCCCACGACGGACCCGGATGTAGCGGCTGACTATAATAGAATCATGGCCGATTGCATTGACGGCGTGCGCGACTTTCTTGTCCTTCACTATCGCTCGTCTGACAGGGCCGACACGCCGTTTTGGCAGGCGACAAAGGAGATCTCTGTCCCTCCCTCCGTGGAGCAACGCCTTCAGCTTTGGAAAAAGCGGCTTCCGAACGAAAGGAGTATCAACCCGTGCTATCACGGCTTCGAGTTCTACTCCTATTCTGTGATGCTGCTTGGGTTGAACTATCGGCCCGTCGATAGCCTGCCTGCTCTGCGCCACTCCAGTAATGTAAGCGCTGCCCTCGAGGCATTTCAAGAAGTGCGGGATCGCACGAGTGAGTTAGTCCGCACATTGCCTGGCCATTTGGAATATCTTCAGTATCTTCGAGGAACGAGGAAGTCTTCTGCAACAGCAGAGCAACGCGATGAGATCACGGCGTGAGCTAATGTGAGCGCACACTTACCCGACAGCGGCCAAACGCGACCTGGGCGATTGCCTATCCCCGCGCGCTGCGGAGGCAAGGCGCCGACTGCGGTACATCCGGCGCTGGCCGGAGCAGCGTGGAGGCAATCTCATTCCACTCAGTCGGCTTTCGCGCGCCGACCGGCGTCACGTGAACATTTGGCTTGCTGGCAAACGATTGCGCCGCGCCCTTGAGCGACGCCATGCGGGCCGGCCACAGTTCTCGGCATGCCTGCCCGGTCGAGGCGATCGGCAATGCAGATCAGTTCAATGTTCCTAGCGTGCGGTCAATACCGGCATCGAGAGGCGGCCCCGTGCTCGCCGCGATGCAAGCCGCGCGTGCGATCGAGAGTGATCCCGCCGCCTTCACGCGGCGCGATCATCTACGCCATTGCTCCCGACGGCGCGCCGCGCTGCTGATCGCCGCGCTAATGCAAAGCTGCGTTCCCTCTGTCCGTCGTCAGATAATTTCAGACTGATCAGGCTTTTCGAGAAGGGAGGCTTTGGCTCATCAGGGGTTAGAGTTGCTTGCAATTGATGCTGCGAACGGCGCTTTATGATGCTGTTGCGCTTGACACGTTTTCGCTTGGCGAGGATCGGCCTCAGCCCTGCCGAAGTACCATCGGCAGGAGTGAGGTTATCGATGCTCTCATGGAAGCGGATGTGATTGTGGTGTTCGACGAAGGCCCGTATCTGGTCGGATCTGTCGGAGATGATCAGGATCCGATCGTCGGGAAATGGGGCGCCAGTTCGCCGATCAGCGCCGCCCCTCTTGCTTAAAAAACGGCGTCGAGCAACACCAGATGCGGTTTTAGCCAATCGACGCCCATGGCAAAGGCCTCTTCCGGCGTTGCAAGCTCGGTGCGTCTCGATCTCCTCATGCAGCATGAATTGCAAGGCCGCGCGGGTGATCTCGTCATCGTCGACCACGATCACCCGTCGCTGGTCGACTTCTTTCGGCTGTCCGACACCGATCTGCAATGTTGCTCTCCTGAAAATCCGTTCCGACAAACCGGCTTGCAAGAGCATTAGAGATTTCCGTTCCGTGCATGAATGCATTGAAATGGCCCGCCAAGCCGGCGTTTTCCCGTTTGATGCTGGCGATCCTTGTCCGGCTTCTGACAGCGGCACGAATCCTGTCACGTTCAAAACACCTGGTTTCATCCACCGGCTCGCGAATTTTTCAAAGTGTAATCAGAAGCTTAAAGGGCGTGGACAGGGTTGGCACGGCGGTTGCTATCAGGATGCAGCAACACTGAATAAGGGCTGAGTGCACGCAGACGCGCGAGACGAGCGCTGCTCTCCTTCCCTTGAACCCGTGTGCCTCGTTTCTGAGAGAGAAACAAGCTCGCGCGCGAGCCAGCGCGCAATCTTTGGCAAATTGGTTGATGGAGAGCAACATGGCTTCACTGAGACAAATCGCGTTCTACGGTAAGGGCGGCATCGGCAAGTCGACCACCTCGCAAAACACGCTGGCGGCGCTGGCCGAGATGGGTCACAAGATCCTGATCGTTGGCTGCGATCCCAAGGCGGACTCGACTCGCCTGATCCTGCACGCCAAGGCGCAGGACACGATTTTGAGCCTGGCGGCGAATGCCGGCAGCGTCGAGGACCTGGAAATCGAGGACGTGATGAAGATCGGCTATCAGGACATCCGCTGCGTAGA
Organism: Bradyrhizobium paxllaeri; assembly: GCF_001693515.2. Lineage (NCBI taxonomy): Bacteria > Pseudomonadati > Pseudomonadota > Alphaproteobacteria > Hyphomicrobiales > Nitrobacteraceae > Bradyrhizobium > Bradyrhizobium paxllaeri. The sequence continues at coordinate 5,340,584 of NZ_CP042968.1, read as the reverse complement.
GTCGGGCGGTCCAGAGCCGGGCGTCGGCTGCGCCGGCCGCGGCGTCATCACCTCGATCAACTTCCTGGAAGAGAACGGCGCCTATGAGAACATCGACTACGTCTCCTACGATGTGCTCGGCGACGTCGTCTGCGGCGGTTTCGCGATGCCGATCCGCGAGAACAAGGCGCAGGAGATCTACATCGTTATGTCCGGCGAGATGATGGCAATGTATGCGGCCAACAACATCTCCAAAGGCATTCTGAAATATGCCAACTCTGGCGGCGTGCGACTCGGCGGCCTCATCTGCAACGAGCGGCAGACCGACAAGGAACTGGAACTGGCGGAGGCGCTGGCCAAGAAGCTCGGCACCCAGCTGATCTATTTCGTGCCGCGCGATAATGTCGTGCAGCATGCGGAGCTGCGTCGCATGACCGTGCTGGAATATGCGCCGGAATCCCAGCAGGCCGATCACTATCGCAATCTCGCAACCAAGATCCACAACAATGGCGGCAAGGGCATCATCCCGACCCCGATCTCCATGGATGAGCTCGAGGACATGCTGATGGAACACGGCATCATGAAGCCCGTTGACGAGGCCATCATCGGCAAGACCGCAGCCGAACTCGCAGCCGAGTAATAGGCCAGACCGAGAGAGGCCGGCCTTCCCAATGCTGATTAGGAGGTCGGCGCTCCGGCGAAAGATGTCGTGACCAGCATCACGACATACTTGATCACTGTGAAAAGGTCGGCAATTCATGTTTGAAGCCCAGTTCTTTCCGCTTAGGGCCGCCAGAGCGACTGAAGCGAACGATGAGCAGCATAGGGGAATTGCGACATACCGCCTGCTCACTGGGGCGGACCCCGCAGATGCCGATATAGCTAGTGACAGCAATTTCGATCGTCACGTGCTGGCGTCCATTCTGGCGGCCGCCACGATGGATGGTGGTCTGGTTTCAGAGAAGGTCGGTCTGTCCAGCCATGAGCTGGCCGCGGTGCTGGAGCAATACTTCCCGTCGATCCGGATAAACCGCGAGGAGTTGCCCTTGGGTGTCAAGCGCAATGAGATCGACGAGGCGGCAATGTTGCGTGATCTCCTGCTCGCACAACGCTCGACCGAAGGGGACGTCGGCAACTGGCTAGCTGCGATGATCGCGCGTCGCGCAATCGAGCCAAATCACTTGTGGGAAGACCTCGGATTGCGCGGTCGTGGCGAACTATCCAGGCTCCTAGGCCGCCATTTCGCACCACTGGCCGCGCGCAATACCAATAATATGCGCTGGAAGCGCTTCTTTTATCGCACACTGTGCGAGGACGACGGCCTTGTCATGTGTACGACACCGGTGTGCACGCAATGCAACGACTTCAATCTTTGCTTTGGCGATGAAAGCGGCGAGAGCCGGATGGCCGAGCGTCGGCGGGACGTTCTGCTGCAGGCGGCTGTCCCGGTCGCCGCCGGCACCTGGCCGATGTGAGCGACATCAGATGGATCGGCCGTTGGCCAGACTTCCGACCAGCAACGCCGGGGATCGTGCGAACCTCGACGATGTGCAGGTAGAACCGGCCTCCGTCCAACTCAGCGGGCAATCTCCCGCCGTTGGCGGCTGGAAGAATGTGTTACTCAAGGCCGGGCTACGACCGACGCGGCAGCGCCTGATGCTAAACGAGCTATTGTTTGCCAGGGGTGCCCGGCATGTCAGCGCAGAGATGCGATTTGCCGAGGCGCGCGAGACCGGCTTTCCGGTCCCGTGGTCTACCGTCTACAACACTTTGAACCAGTTCACGCAAGCCGGCCTCTTGCGCCGGTTCTGCCTTGATCGTTCGCGAGCATTATACGACACCATCACCACACCGCATCCGCATTATTATCTACATGGCGAGCATACGCTGCTCGATGTCCCCAATGCGGATCTCCTGCTTGTGAAGGTGCCGGAGCCGCTGCCAGGCCACGAAGTCTCCTGCGGCGGTCTGATCATCCATCTGCGCCGCAAGCGGAGTTGATACCATCCAGCGCGTGGTGAGGTAAGCCGACGCCTTGAGTTTGCGATGCTGTCGCGTTTGCGACAATCCGAATGTGCCGAAAACTGCTTGCTAGTCCAATAGCTTGGGGCCGGGCGCCGGCGTGGCATGCGGGTTGCTCAAGTCTTGCTTTGCCAGGAACAAGGAGCCTTCCATGATCGCCGTCGCCTCTGCCAAACCGTCATGGACCAAGACGTCATGGGGAGGTCCGATCGTACTCAACGACACGACGCTGCGCGATGGCGAACAGGCTCCTGGTGTTGCCTTCACCACCGACGAAAAGGTGACGATCGCGCAGGCGCTGGCGCGCGCCGGTGTCACCGAGATCGAAGTAGGCACGCCTGCCATGGGCAGTGAGGAAATCGCGGCTATCCGAGCCGTGGTCGAGACCGGTCTTCCGATCACCAGCATTGGCTGGTGCCGGATGCGTGAAGTCGACGTCGATGCGGCAATCGAGGCCAAGGTGTCGATGGTCAATGTCTCCATCCCGGCCTCTGACGTGCAGATTGCCGCCAAGCTTGGCGGTGACCGCGAGCTGGCGCTGGAGCAAGTGAGACGGGTGGTAAGTTATGCGCGCGAGCGGGGGGTTGAGGTTGCCGTCGGCGGCGAGGACTCCTCCCGCGCAGATGTCGATTTTCTCACCACGCTGATCGCCACCGCAAAAGCCGCGGGCGCACGGCGCTTTCGCATTGCCGATACGCTCAGCGTGCTTGATCCCGACTCCACCTTTGCGCTGATCGCTCGTTTGCGTTCGACCACCGATCTTGAGCTCGAATTTCACGGCCATGACGATCTCGGGCTCGCGACCGCCAATACGCTCGCCGCCATCAAGGGCGGCGCGAGCCATGCCTCGGTGACTGTCATCGGTCTCGGCGAGCGGGCGGGCAATGCACCGCTGGAAGAAGTCGCGGTCGCTCTCAAACAGCTCTACGGGCGCGACACCGGCATCGTGCTGCCGGAGCTGCAGAACGTCGCGGCCGTTGTGGCAGCCGCGGCTGCACGCACGATTCCTCTGAACAAGGCGATCGTGGGTGAGCATGTGTTCACCCACGAATCCGGCATTCATGTCCATGGCTTAATGAAAGATCAACGCACGTATCAGTCGCTCGACCCCCATTTGCTTGGTCGCTCCAACCGTATTGTGATCGGCAAGCATTCCGGGCTGTCGTCGATCACCACGTTGCTTGACGAATTGCAGCTCGCCGCCAGCGCCGAGGAGGCAAGACAGATCCTGTTGCGGGTGCGGAAACATGCCATCGAGCACAAGCGACCGGTCGCGTGCGAGACGGTGGTGGCGATCTGGCGCGACGTCTGCGAGCGCTTGTTGATCAATGGTGCGTGAGGCGGCCATAGTCCGGCATTATTACAGCCGATCACTTCGAAACCGCCGGCGTGCCACGGAAGCCCTCGCTGACCCACGACGACATAGGCCTGGAGGCCATATGCAGCGCCGCCTGCGCGAAGCAGCGTCGCAAGGAGATGACCAGCCGGCGTCGGGTCCCGACCACAGGCCGGCGATCTAACCCAATGGAGATAACGCGATGAGCAACACGCAGGCGGCAGTCGGCATCCTGGATCGACTTAACAAGGCCTCCTCGGCCGAAGACGTTTTTGCGCTGCTTGACGTCGATTACGACCCGAAGATTGTCAATGTCGCGCGCCTGCATATCTTAAAGCGCATGGGACAATATCTCGCCAAGGAAGTATTCGAAGATCGCGCGGAGGCCGAGGTCAGGGCGCGGTGCAAGGCGGTGCTGGAGCAGGCTTATGCCGACTTCGTGGCGTCCTCGCCGATCGACCAGCGGGTGTTCAAGGTCTTGAAGGATGCGGTCGCGGAGCCCAAGAAACCGGTGGCATTCGTGCCGTTGAGCTCGCTGAAATAGCCTCACACATGGTTCAGATCTGCCCCCAAGCCATGTCGGTGCAGCGCGTTGTGCCATATTCCTCTTCATCCAGATCAACTCTGTACAGCAATGAAGCGAAGCGGCGCTGTCGCATTCGCGACTTATGTCGGAATTGTAGGATCGGCGATGCTAACGCCCAGTCTTTGTCAACTTTCTTAAGTTGTTGAATGGACGGCTGATTTTTGATGTCCCCAACTGGTACGACACTTGCTGTTCTCCGGCCAAGTCCGTCATTGGCGCCGACTACACAGTTTTGTTGCCGTCGGAGATGAGATTTGGAGAAAAAACAAAAATGTTGTGCCGTTACTGCTCGCCGCTCGCGCCGGGATCATCTTATGGCTCACGCTAGCGTAATGCCGTTCGCAGTTGCCTCTGACGCCGCCATTGAGGCTGGGATTGACCCGGAGACGGCCGCCAATGGTAGCTCGCGTTCCACGCTACTCTGGAGAAGGCATGCACAGTATCGTTCGCACCAAGCAGGTTCCCGATTCCGCGCAGATCCGCGTCAATCCCGTGACCAACACCATGGTACGTCATGGCGGCCGAGCATCATCAACCGATACTTGTTCGCGCTCGAGGCCGCGCTCCAATTGCGTGACAAGTTCGGCAGCGAGATCACCGCGCTCACCACGGTCGACGCGGAGCGCCGCGCCGAACCCGGCGTGCAGATATTGCGCACAAATCCGCTGGCCAACCATGGCGGAGGCAACGAGCCAGATTTGCCGTCCGTGATGACCGCCGCCCTGCGGGCGGCGCTGGGGCCGATTGTAAAAAATGGAGCGCGCAGGAGGCCGACGTCGAGGAGTGTCGAAATGCGTCGCGCTCGGCTCGCGGGTCGTCAAGCGGGCCTTTGCGCCGGCGCCACGTGCCGAGAAGGCGGGGCTGGTGGAAGCCCCCCAAGCAGCCGATGGAGGTGCTGATGAAAGCTATCTTGAAGGGCCAACCCAACCTAGAGACCGATCTTGTGGCGCAGGCGCGCAGGTTCTGAGGGGAATTCAAAGCTATGAGCAACGTCACCAAAGCTCCCACGCCTGCCGCGGCCGGCCGCGCAGGAATCAAAAAAGAATTGCCCGAGCACTTTAAGGCCTACAAGCACGTCTGGGTCTTCGTCGAGCAGGAGCGCGGCCAGGTGCATCCCGTCTCCTGGGAACTCATGGGCGCAGGCCGCAGGCTTGCCGACAAGCTGAAGGTTGATCTCGCCGCGGTCGTCATCGGCCCGGAGGCCGCAAGCACGCGCAATGCTGCGCTCGAATCCTTCTGCTACGGGGCCGACCTAGCCTATCTTGTGAGCGAGCATGTGCTGTCGGAGTATCGAAACGAGTCCTACACGAAGGCGCTGACCGATCTCGTCAACACCTACAAGCCAGAGATCCTCCTGTTGGGCGCCACCACGCTGGGTCGCGATCTTGCAGGATCGGTAGCCACTACACTACTTACGGGTCTCACTGCGGACTGCACTGAGCTCGACGTTGACGCGGATGGTTCGCTTGCCGCCACGCGTCCGACCTTTGGCGGATCGCTGCTTTGCACGATCTACACGTTGAATTACCGGCCGCAGATGGCAACCGTCCGCCCGCGCGTGATGCCGATGCCAGAGCGTGTCGCGCGCGATGCCGCCCGCATTGTCGTCCATCCGCTCCGCCTGCTCGAAGAAGACATCGTCACCAAAGTGCTATCCTTTCTGCCGGACCGTGATTCGGCCAAATCCAATCTCGCGTATGCCGACGTCGTCGTCGCCGGCGGGCTGGGGTTGGGCTCGCCGGAGAGTTTCCAGCTGGTACGACAGCTCGCCACCGTCCTCGGCGCCGAATATGGCTGTTCGCGTCCGCTGGTACAAAAGGGCTGGGTCACCTCCGACCGGCAGATCGGCCAGACGGGCAAGACCATCCGGCCAAAGCTCTATATAGCCGCGGGCATTTCTGGCGCGATCCAGCATCGGGTCGGCGTGGAGGGCGCCGATCTGATCGTCGCCATCAATACCGATAAGAACGCGCCAATCTTTGACTTTGCCCATATCGGCGTCGTCAACGACGCTATGCACTTGTTACCGGCGCTGACGGCCGCATTTCGTGCACGGCTTTCACCGCATTCGCGCGACCGTATCGCGAGCTAAGGAGGTTGTTGTGATCGAGGAGAAGTTCGATGCAATCGTGGTCGGCGCCGGCATGTCGGGCAACGCGGCGGCGCTAACGATGGCTAAACGCGGCATGAAGGTGCTGCAGCTCGAGCGCGGTGAATATGCCGGATCGAAGAATGTTCAAGGCGCAATCCTCTATGCCGACATGCTCGAAAAGCTCATCCCGGACTTCCGCGATGACGCGCCGCTCGAACGTCATCTCGTCGAGCAACGGTTCTGGATAATGGACGATCGCTCCCATTTCGGTGTGCACTACCGCTCCGAAGACTTCAACGAGGAGCGGCCGAACCGGTATACGATCATCCGCGCGCAGTTCGATAAATGGTTCTCCTCGAAAGTGCGCGAGGCCGGCGCGACCGTGCTGTGCGAGACCACCGTCACTGAGCTCGCGCGGGACGCCAATGGGAAAGTCATCGGTGTTCATACGGATCGCTCCGACGGCGAAATCCAAGCGGATGTCGTGGTGCTGGCCGAAGGCGTGAACGGCCTTCTCGGTACGCGTGCGCGCCTGCGCGAGCGGCCCAAGCCCGACAAGGTAGCACTCGCGGTTAAGGAAATGCACTTTTTGCCGCGTGAGACCATCGAGGCCCACTTCAATCTCAAGGGCGACGAAGGCGTCGTTGTCGAAGCGGCCGGCACCATTTCCCGTGGCATGACCGGAATGGGCTTCATCTATGCCAATAAAGAGTGCATCTCGATCGGCATCGGCTGTATCGTCGCCGACTTTCAGCGCACCGGAGAGACGCCATATGGGCTGCTCGACTGTTTCAAGCGTCACCCATCCGTGGCGCCCCTGATCGAGGGCTCGGAGGTCAAGGAATATTCCGCCCACCTCATTCCTGAAGGCGGCTACAAGGCGATCCCGCAGCTCTATGGCGATGGCTGGGTGGTGGTGGGCGATGCGGCGCAGCTCAACAATGCCATTCATCGCGAGGGCTCTAACCTCGCGATGACTTCGGGCCGCATCGCGGCGGAAGCGATTGTCCAGGTGAAATCGCGCTGCCAACCCATGACCGCGGCAAATCTGTCAGTCTACAAGAAGATGCTGGATGACTCTTTCGTGATTAAGGATCTGAAGAAGCACAAGGATATGCCGATGCTGATGCATACCAACTCGCAAAACTTCTTTCTTACCTATCCGCAGCTCGTCTCGAAGGCGATGCAGAACTATGTACGCGTCGACGGTACGCCGAAGGCTGAGAAAGAGAAGGTGACAATGAAATCTTTTGTCAACGCGCGGTCCTGGACCGGTCTATTTGGCGATGCATTCCGCCTCGCCCGTGCATGGCGCTAACCAGCCCAAATCGAAGTCAAGGAAGCTGAAATATGAATGTCGAGACATCAGTGCGCGTCGAGGACAAGCTGTTCTATAACCGCTATCTTGTCGACGTCGGTCGTCCTCACGTCAAAGTGCGCGCACACACGAAGCCATCCCCGCAGTTGCTTGCGCTTTTAAAGGTCTGCCCGGCGCGCTGCTATGAGCTCAACGATAAGGGGCAAGTCGAGGTCACCGTCGACGGCTGCATCGAGTGCGGCACCTGCCGCGTCATCGGCGAGCCCACCGGCGACATCGAATGGAGCTACCCGCGTGGCGGATACGGTGTGTTGTTCAAGTTCGGATGAGAACTGCACAGCAGGCTCAGCGTGAACGCCGTTGCTAAGGCATCTCACGGCAAATCCATGTCTCCGCGCCCTTCTTGTGCGGAGAGCCTTATCAATGGCGGTAGCTGGTGATGCGCCCGGCGCACGGAACGGTCGCGGGAGCTTTGCCTCGCAATCAGATTCTCCTAGTGTTTCTGCGCGCGCCATCATTGGCGCACCGATTAGAAGATCTGGATCTTCCCGCCGCTGCACGCCGGAGAACCTCATGTGCGTTGCTCTCGCTCGTCAACGCCTGATCCAAACGCGGCAGGCGGCAGCCAATCTCATCAACGAGGCGCGGAAATATTGGGCGAGAATGTCGTTCCTTTGAGAAGAGGGAGCAGTTTGGTGACAGCAGCCATGCCCATGCTGAAGGATGGCTAGGTCATGCGCGGCGAGGCACATGTTCGAGGAAGATCCATTTGCACCTACGAACTGCTAACCCCCATTTCCCTAGCAGGCGTCCGGCCAAGTCGGCGAAGGACGAACTGATGGAGTACCATCAGGAGTTCTTCTGGCATGACAGGGGGCGCCTGGTTTCGGGCGGCGAGATCGTCAAGGTTGTCCGGTCTAAGCGAGAAAGATGGGCTCGAGCTGATCGCCCCGCTGCGCAGCCACTGATCGACGGAGCGAAGCAAGGAACATGTCATGGGACGTGTGAACGAAAAGGTCATTCTGGTGACCGGCGGAGCTCGTGGGATGGGTGCAGCTCATGTGCGCCTGCTTGTAGCTGAAGGCGCCAAGGTCGTAATCACTGATATTCTTCATACACAAGGAGAGGCTCTCGCGGCTGAACTGGGCGCTTCCGCCATCTATGTACCTCAGGACGTCACCCAGCCGGAGGAGTGGGCTAGGGCGGTCGCGACCGCTGAGAGCAGCTTCGGCGCGCTGCATGGGCTTGTTAACAATGCTGGCATCGCCAGCACGGCCCCGATCGAGCAGTTCCCGCTTGATCAGTGGAACAAGATTATTGCAGTCAATTTGACCGGAGCGTTCCTTGGAGTGCAGGCGGCTCTGCCGGCAATCCGGCGCGTAGGCGGAGGTTCGATCGTTAATGTCTCGTCCGTCGAGGGGCTCCGGGGCACTGCCGGGCTTCATGCCTATGTCGCTTCCAAGTTCGGCGTGCGAGGCATAACCAAGTCTGCTGCTCTGGAGGCCGCGGCCTCGGGCGTCCGCGTCAACTCGATCCATCCCGGCTTCATCACCACGCCGATGACCGTGAGCTTCGATCCCTCCATTTTCCCCATTCCACTGGGACGGGCCGGCCGGCCGCAGGAAGTGTCGCAGGCAGTCTTGTTCCTGCTCAGCGACGAGTCCAGTTATCTTACCGGTTCCGAGATCGTCATCGATGGCGGTCTGACCACCGGCGTCCCACACAAATGGCTGGCTCCCGAGTATATCTTTTGATGAGCACCAACTGATCGTCCCCGCCAGGACAACGAGACGGCGGTTCGTCGTCTCAGCTCTCGGGATCTTCGGACCCGGTATCGCCAACGATAACTTCTCCGGAGGCCGCAGTTTGGCGCCAGCGCAGCCCGCGGGCACCTTCGATGCGCGAACAGTGCTTGCAGCTGGAGCAGAACGGAGCTGTTTTAGCGACTCGCTGCACTCGGTGATGCGGCGATTAGATCAGGTTCTGCCTGCGCTGGAGCAGGCCGAGTTCGACCAAAAAGGCGATTGATTAACGAGAACGACACGTCAAGTCGACGAACCAGCGCTTTGTGGAGGGTACAGAGCAATGGTCGCCCTGAGTCCTGGTGTGCTTAGGTGAACCGCAGCACTGCAGCGTAGGCAGCGGGATCAACTTTGCGACGTTGCGTAGGTTTTGGGCGTGCCAGCCAGGAGCAACTCGTCTTGAGCACCAGCTGGACCTCGCAGCCTGAGCCGGTCAAGGCGCAGAATCGAGCACTGGGATTTGCGGGAGGCATGTTCAGACAACAGCGCGGCCCAGCCTGGGCAGATGTACATGTCGCTTTATGTCATAGGCAAGCATTTCATCAGCGGACCCTCGGGTTCGGGGGCAGGGAACGTACTCCGGCTTGAGCACGCCTCCGAATAGGATTCGGAAGGCGGGATTGCGAATCAGCAGCTCAGCAGTGGTATCGACGTTGAGCGAGTGTCGAGTTGCTGGGTCTCGCCCCTTGGGGCGGTAAACCAGTCGATGCTCTCCGGTAATGCGCCGCAACCATCACCCTTCAAAATCATGCTTATGGGGTTCCGGTTCCCGAGCCCTTATGTGGATTGGCGCTTGTCCTTATTTACATCGTTAACGGCTTTGAGAATTTTGGGGTCTTCCTTCTGCCATTGGGACCGGCTTGGATATGGTGCCGCGGTCGCCGCTGAACTCGGTCCCGATGCCAGCGCAGGCACAGAGCGGCCGATCCTCGTTTTAGCGCGAACCAGACGACATCCTTCTTCTTCGTCTCGGGTTCGGTTCGCGGGCATATCCGGCAAAGCCGTTGAAGGGCACGAGACATCGGTTGTCCAGCTTGAGCCGCATGCGCCAGTGTGGCGACGTGTTCCGGATGCTGCTCACTGGCGAGCCCGCCGGTCTGCGCGGCTCAAGCCGCAACGGGTCGGAGATGTGGACGAAAGAGCGCTAACGCCTGAAAACTGCATAACCCCGCGCCAAAATGAAGTCTTTCCGAATGCATCTTGTGGCATGCTCGCTTTTTTTAACACGTCGTCCCCTGCATACAATCGACAGCATCGATTCCAAGCGCCGCCCACACACAACAGGACCAAAAATGAAGAATGAGAAGAAGCCGGGAAGTGATCACGGCGCGGATTTCGTCGAAATCACGATGGTCGTGAACGGTCAGCCTGTCGTCATTTAAGGCCATAGAGCAGCAGCCGCTGCATGTGGCCCGCCAAAAGGCGCTGGAGGAGACCAATAACCTGGCTCAGCCGCCCGAAAATTGGGAGATCAAGAACGAAGCGGGCGAGCTGTTGGATCCGGACAAGAAGCTAGGCGAGTTTGGATTTGGCAAGCAAGTGACGCTGTTCCTGAGCCTCAAGGCTGGCGTGGCCGGTGGCTGATCTCCAAACTGTCGATCCCGAGGTCTCGCGCGTAAAGTTCGAGCGGGAGCTTGCCAACTATCGGAGCATGGAATCGGCCTATCGCAAGAGGGGCTGGATCCTGCTTGACGCAGAGTTTCCGGAGATCTTTGTGGCTTTCGCGGCGACTAAGCCGAGACCGCCTCCGATCGTCGCTGCCATCGTGCTGAATTTTACGAATTACGATCTGCGGCCGCCCTCCGTCAGGTTCGTGGACCCTTTCATGCGCGAACCGATACCCGCCAAATTGCTCCAGCTGCAAATGCTTCGCCGTGCGGCAATCCCCGGCGCAACTCCCGAGACCATTCTGGCGCTGGCCCAGCAGGGAGGGGTGCAAATGACAAACATGATTCAGTACAACAGCCCTGATGATCGGCCATTTATTTGTCTTCCCGGCATTCTCGAATACCACAACGATCCCGCTCACACGGGTGATTCATGGCTGCTGCATCGAAGCTCTGGCGAAGGATCGTTGGCTTTTATCCTCGAAAAGATCTGGCACCACGGGGTAAAGCCGATCGAGCATTACCAGGTGCAGGTCCAGATCCCGGCGGTGAACGTGCTGCCCTCATTACTGGCCGTACCGGAATGAATCAAATTGCGGACGTTACGGTCCTCTCGGTACCGCCTGGCTGCGTAGACGAACTCCATGCCCATTTGCGGAAGGTGGGTCGTGAAGGGCATGAAGGTCTCGGCCTTTGGGTAGGCCGTCAGACGGGGCACCATTTTCAGGTACATAGGACGCTCATTCCTGCCCAGCGCCACATACGTACTGCCGATGGGGTGTGCGTCGTAATAGGACCTGAAGAGCTGCATCGCATAAATGTATGGCTGTACCGGGAGAAGCTTGCGCTCATTGCCCAGATACACAGTCATCCCGGCCGAGCCTATCATTCCAGCACGGACGACGAGTACGCGATCGCCACGACGGTGGGGTGCTTGTCTTTGGTCGTGCCGGACTTCGCGCGATTGCCCTTCGATCTCAGGAACGTCGCATCGTACCGGCTTGACGGGGCTGGAGTGTGGCGCTCCTTGTCGGTTGGCCAGGTTACGCGGATGATTTTAATCAAGGATTGACCGATGGCCATGGCCAACTTCATGGACCGCGCGGCGTCGGCAGCGTCGCGGGTGCTGACCAATTTCAAGGCGTCGGCGTTCGAGGACAGGCTTGCCGCGCAAGTGATCGGAGTGTCTTTCGACGGCGCAGCCGTGCAGTCGCGGGAAGGCAGAGCCAGCCTGGATATGATCATCAGGCTGTTGTCGCGTCTTTATCCGACGATCGCGCTGCAGCCGCTTGATGCAAAGGCGAAGGATCATGTTCCAGTCCTGGAGTTCCTGGCGAATTCTATAAATCCTGAAATCGAGCTCGCCAAAATCAGGAAGGCCGTCACGGTTTCCGTGGTCGTTGGAAGCAGTCCGTCGCGCATTAAGTGTCCGACCTTCTTCATCGGCTCGGACGGATGGAGAGCCAAACTTTCGAGCCGCGGTCTGGTTGGCTCCGGCAACTCGAAGAATCCGTTTGGCGCGGGAGCTGCGTCATGCTTCGCGGCAGCCAACGTCTTTCGGACGGTATTTGCCGACCAGCTGGAGCAGGGCGACGCCGACGAACTTATCGACCTGTCAATGCTGACCTACGCCCAGGGTACCCCTGACTCCGGTCCTGGTTTGGAAGAAACGGATATCGGCGAGACTCACCTCGTCGGGCTCGGCGCGATCGGCAATGGTGCCATTTGGGCTTTGGCTCGCACGGCGAGCCTTAAGGGATCGCTCCGTCTGGTGGACGATGAGGAGGTCGATCTTTCGAATCTACAGCGCTACGTGTTGGCCGGCCAATGTGATGTTGGTTCACCAAAAGTGGATCTGGCGCGGGCCGCGCTCGCGGACACCGCGCTGGAAGTGTCGGCGCATTGTGCCAAATGGGGCGTCTATGTGAGCGACCGGAACGATTGGATGTTCGAAAGAGTAGCTGTCGCATTGGACAACGCTCCGGACCGCATTGCCGTGCAGGGGGCGTTCCCGAAATGGATCGTAAACGCCTGGACACAAGAGCTTGATCTCGGAGTGTCGCGCCATGGCTTTGATGACGGCCGGGCATGTCTGGCCTGCCTTTACTTGCCTCACGGGAAGATAAAGGACGAAGACGAGAAGATTGCTGAGGAGCTGAAGATGCCGGAGGCCCAACAGGAGATCCGGGATCTCCTTCAGACGAACAGGCCGGTGGATGTAGGTTTCGTCGAACGTGTCGCCAAAGCGTTCAACATTCCGTCCGAAGCCCTTAAAGAGTTTGTCGGCCAGTCCGTCCGATCCTTTCACCAGCGGGCAATCTGCGGAGGGATTGTCATGCGCCTGACGGACGGAGCGCAGCCGGTGAGAGCCGTTGTGCCGATGTCGTTTCAGTCGGCTCTCGCTGGTATAATGTTGGCGGCGGATCTCGTGAAGCACGCTTCCGGGCTTCTGAACCTGCGGACCACAAGCACACGGATTAACCTGCTTCGTCCACTCGCGTCGCATCTTCACGATCCTAAGGCAAAAGATACGTCAGGACGGTGCATCTGCGCCGACGAAGACTTCTTAGCTGCATACCGACGAAAGTACCGAAGCTGCAGAGCTCCTTAACTTCGATCTGATCACTATTGGAAGGCCTCGCCTCGCGGTAGGCGCCGCGAACGTGCGCTCCAGCCGGACGCGCTATTTTCGTTTGGAGAGGGCTGCCAAGCTATTGAAATTGCTGAGGGGGCGCTTTTTTCCGAATGCGCCTGAAGTTGTTGGAGTATCAACCGGATCTGGATTCTAAAACACCCTCGGCAATGAGCGCGGAGGATCACTCCACCGCCTGGGTCACGCCCATGCCGGCCGCCTCGATCGCAACCGCAACCGACTGCACGATCGCGGCAAAGCGGACCGCGGTTTGGATGGCCGCCGAGCTGACGCCGGCTTCCCGCAGCGCCTTCTCATGGGCGTCCATGCAGGCGCCGCAGCCGTTGATGGCGCTTACCGCCAGCGACCACAGCTCGAAATCGGCTTTGTCCACGCCGGGATTGCCGATCACGTTCATGCGCAGCCGCGCCGGCATCGTCTTGTATTCCGGATTGGAGGCGAGGTGAACGAAGCGGTAGTAGACGTTGTTCATCGCCATCATGGAGGTCGCGGATTTTGCCGCCGCGACCGCGGCCGGCGTTATCACGACGGCGGCCGCAGATTCCATTGCGGCGATCACCAGGGGATTGCGGACCGCAATCGCGGTGGCGAGCAACAGCCCGTATTTGCTCTGCGGTGATAGCGTCTCATCCGACAGGATCGAAGCCAAGTTGAGTCTCACGTCCTTGGCGAAATCGGGAATCTGGTCCTTTAGCTGTTCAATCGACATTGATGCCTCAAGCAACTTTCAGGGTTTCGCCGCCGATCTCGCGGTTACAGGCGCAGAGCTCGTCGGTCTGTAGCGCGTCCAGAACGCGCAGCGTGTCCTTCGGGCTGCGGCCTACATTTAGATTGGTCGCGTAGACGTGCTGGATGGTATTGTCGGGGTCGACGACGAATGTGTAGCGATAGGCGACGCCGTCGGGCGAACGCACATCGAGGCCATCGACCAGCCCGCCCTTAGTGTCGGCAAACTGCCAGATTGGCAGATGTTGCAGGTCCTTGTGCGAGCGCCGCCAAGCGAGCTTGCAGAACTCGTTGTCGGTCGAACCGCCTAGCACCACAGCATCGCGCTCGGCGAAATCCTTCGATAGCCGGGCAAACTCCGCGATCTCGGTTGGGCAGACGAAGGTGAAATCCTTGGGGTAGAAGAAGATGACTTTCCATTTTCCAGGAAAGCTGTTTTCCGTCAGCGTCTCGAACGCGCTCTGCCCGTTTTCCTCGTGCAGATGAAAACCGGGCTTCACGCCTGTGATTTCGAACGACGGCAACTTACTTCCAATTCCAAGCATATTGTCCTCACAAGATTGCTTCGCGCAGAAACCGATGATTCCGGCATCAGGCGAAGCAAGCGATATGCCAGATGATATCGCGATTCAACTGGGTGAAATGTGACAATCGGATGCTCGTCGTGATGGCATCTTAACAGCATGGTTTGAATGGTTCTGCCGTCCTGCATCAACAACCGAGCATGTTGCCGTGCTCCGCCGGTTGCGCGCCTTTGAACGATTAGCCCCAAGCCAACTGTTCGGGTTATGATGCCGAACGATTGCAATTGATTAAGTTGAAACCCAGACGCCCGCGGCAATGTTCCGCCAAGCCACGGATCGCCCCCACGACGCGCACGAGGACAGCGGATGTGAGGTGGCGCGGGAACCGGCAATGACGTTAATGACGTGGCGCACGTTCTCGGGATCAAAATTGTGGATGTCCTCCCGCGCGTGATCAGTCTATCGGATCTGATGTGGGTAAATAGCCGCTGACGGGATGCAATGCGCGCGGATGCGCGGCAGGCGCAGGGCGATGTCGCGCCACCATCCCTCCACGACCTGGCGCTCGCACCGCAGCGTCGTGCCGACATCTCCGGTGAATGTCCGCCAGGCGGCATGGCATTTTTCGGGGACGGCGGTGAGGAGCGGCACGCCAGCAATGATGGCATCAGCAAATTCGTCGCGCAGGCCCCGGCCGGACGCCTCCTGCTTGGAAAATTTCTTGATCACGAGTAGATCGACCTGCCGCTTGATCGCGCGGGACACGACGACCGCAGCATCGGCTAGCCCATTAGCATCGAGCTTGCAGGACATGGCGCCCCTGCCGAGTGGTTGACAGATCGGAATCTCGCGCCCCGTTGCAACGTCGAGTGCTAGCATGGTTTTCGTGCCGTTTGCGCCCTTGAAGTTGCGCTGGACGATGCCGCCGACGCGCACACCGTGCCGCGCGAGATCCTGGGTGAAGTCGGCGAGCAGTCTATCCGCGTCTTGTTCCGGCCTGTAGAGGATTGCCGCAAGGCGCTTGGGATCGAACTCGGCGAGGTTGGCGATCATAGGCTTGATCCTCTGTTGCGCCCGGCAGCGCCTACCTGTCCAGAATCTACTGCTGGCGTAGATGGCGCGATGCCCTAGGGTTCAGAGGTCGTGAACGAGCGAGACGACCTTTGACCTGGGCGAATACGTCTTCTGCTCAAACGACGCTGCATCTCCTTTGCCGACATGGTGAAGTTCGCAGCGACCGCCACATCGATCTCTGCCGCTTCTGCATTTCCGACCACAAGCAGCATCAGACTTGAATTGATCAGGATCAATCGGGTAAGCGTCATCGGAAATTCCTGGACGGGGCCGCTGCGATGGCTTTGGCCATCGCGGCTCTTTAGCTCCTCATCCCAGCAATCCGCGTGCCGTTCAGGAAAATGGAGCGCGGCCTTGGTTGACGACAGTAAACGCGCATAGCTGCCAGCGTGCCCTGTCGAATGGCTGGGTCGGCTGGTCGTGCTTCCGATATCGGCGTCTTCAACCGCACATGGCGTGGCACGACAAGAGTGGAGGCTTAAGATGATGCTGCTCGCCTCTCGTGCCGAGCTTCTCGTTTCACGCCGCGGCGCTTGCCTGTCCAGGCTCTGCTGTTGGCGTGGAAGCTAGTATGGTTTGCAGTGGCGGTTCAGAGGCCGAGAGTAGCGAGATGTGCTTGAGCTGGGCGAATACGTCCATTCCATCCTTGAGCCCTAGCGAATCAAAGGAGAAACGCGTGATGCGCGCCAAAATCTCTGCGCCCGAGCCCCCGGTGCCGAGCGCAAGTACCAGCGTGATCTCAGCCGCGCCGAGCGGCAAACAGGCTCTGATGCGCGCCGGAAAAACGTTGAGGATGGAGCCTGCGCGCGGCGCTTCGCGCGCGACGCTGACGTCGCAGGCGGCGATGCGCAGCCGTTGGTGCACGCCGGGTGCAAGCGGCGGCGCCGGAACCAACAGGCGCGCACCTTTGAGGCGGAGAATAAGAAGCCCATAGCGCCCATCATAGCCGCTCACCACGGCATCAAGGCTGATGGCGGCTTCGCGGCTTGGCGCAAGCGGCAGCGCAGGATCGGTCTGCAAGACATGCAGCGGCCCAGCCGCAGTCACCATGCCGCGCTCCATCATAACGAGATAATCGGCAAAGCGTTCGATCTCCGCCATGTCATGGCCGATGTAGATCATCGGCAGCGCGAGCTTCTCGGGCAGGCGTTCGACGAACGGCAGAATCTCACGTTTGGCGCGGCTGTGGAGCGCAGCAAGCGGCTCGTCCATCACAAGCAGTCTGGGCTGAGACAACAGCGCGCGCCCCATGGCGACGCGCTGCCGCTCCCCGCCGGATAGATGCGAGGGAGAGCGGTCGAGTAGCGGCGCTAGGTCAAGCAGTTCGACCACCTCATCAAACGCGATCGGCATCGGTTTGGGTTTCGGCGCACCATAAAGCAAGTTGCGCCTGACCGACAAATGGGGAAAAAGGCCCGCCTCCTGAGACACATAGCCAATAGAACGCAGATGCGGTGGGCGGAAGGTAGTCTCGTCCTGCCATACCTCGCCATCGATGGCGCAGAGGCCGGTCGGCAAACGCTCAAGGCCAGCGATGCAGCGCGCCACCGCAGTCGTTCCGCAGCCTGGCGGGCCGAAAATCGCCGCCACGCCTTTGGCCGGTACGCTGAATTGCGTATCGAGTGGAAAGCCAGCGATACTGCCCCTGAAGGCAATTTCAATATGGCCCGGTGTGGCTGTCCTCACGTGCTCCTCCTTCTGCTGTATTTGTCGATCAAGGTTAAGGTGAGAACTACCGCAACGGCGAACATCGCCATGGCGCCGGCAAGCCAGCTTGCTTCGCGCCAGCGCGACTCTTGGACAAAGTCAAAGAGAAAGGCCGACAGCACCTTGGTACGCCCAGGAATGTTGCCGCCGATCATCACCACGACGCCGAACGTGCTGATCGTATGCGCAAAGCCAAGCACGGCGGCTGTCAGAAGACCCGGTCGCGCCAGAGGCAGGGCGACCGTGAAGAAGGCATATATGGGTGAGGCGCGCAGAGTGGCCGCGATCTCCAGCGGCCGGTCACCCACAGCAGCGAAGGCGGAGCGGATGGGCTCCACCACCAAAGGCAGCGCTGACAAAACCGATCCAACCACGAGCCCCGCAAAGGTGAAGGCCAGCGTGCGCCCGCCCCAGAGAGAGGCGAGAAGGCCGACCGGGCCGTTCGGGCCGAGCAGGGCGAGCAGATAAAAACCGAGTACTGTTGGCGGCAGCACCAGCGGCAGCGCGATGATCGTGGCCACGGCCTCCGTCCAAAGGCTCTTCGAGCGCGCTAGCCACCACGCGAGCGGCGTGCCGACGATCAGCAGGATCACGGTCGTCACGCTCGCGAGCTCGATCGTGAGCCCAAGCGACTGCCAGATTTCTGGTGAAAAGCTATCCATGCGCGTCAATTTAACTGTTCGAGCACATTGTCACGCTCGCGTAATAATTGAGTAGACTACCGGGACCTTTAGGCGCGCGTCGCTCGGTTATCGGCGTCAGTCTGCAACCGCACCACGTTCTGCAAGATCGGGTCACAAACTCCTGCGGCACGAGCCAGCACGAAACGCTCTTGCTGTCTGCGAGTTGCGGAAGCGGGGCGGCGCTGAGCTCGGCATTGACCGTCTTGATGAATTGGTAGGCCTGCGTGATGGTTGCGCCCTCGACCAGCTTCGGTTGCATGCCCTCATAGGCATCGATGGCCTTCATCGCTTCCACCGCAGCGCCATAGAGCGCCGGGGCGGAGTTGCAGATCTGTAATTTTAGGATAGATGCCGTCCTGAACGTGTCGAAGCCGTTCACGAACTTCGCCGTTCTGCTCCAGAGCACCAGGTTGCTGCTAGCGTAGGTGAGTCGGCCTTCACGTACAGCAAAACCATTCTCAACCAATTTCTTCGGGTGGGAATCGTCGGCCGTGAGAATCATTTGTCACGACCCGCCTTGCGTGATCTGGCTATAAAGCTGTCGGCTCGCGCCGAACACGGCCTTCTGTGCGGATTTCTGCTTGAAGGATACGATATCCCCGGCCGGCTCGGTGAACTCGGCGGCAAGCGCGACATTGATGTTCGCCGACTGTTCACTTTTGAGCATAAGCGGCATCAGTGCCTTAATCGGGATCGATCGAGCGCGGCTCATCGGGCAGTCCTGAGACGGGCCGCTGCGAGCACTCTGGCAGCGGCGGCGGGTTTGCGCCTGATCCCAGCAATCGGCGTGCCGCTCGCCGAATCTGGTGAGCGCCTTGCTTGGCGAGGAAAACACCGTAACTGCCTGCTTTTTGATGACGTTGCCGATTGTCGGACCTCCGACATCGTTGTCTGAACCGGACAAGGTGGCCGCTCGTGTGATGTGGCTCGCCTCTCAGCGCGCGGCCAGTTCTTCGAGGCCGTGTTGGGGTAGGAAAATCATGACAAGATCGGAACTGCGGCCGCCGCGCGGGCGTCTCGACCGTGGTAAAAACCTCCCTTATGTCCAGGCTCTGATTGCGATCCTGATCGGTGTCCTCGTCCGCTGCTGTCGCAGGAAGCTGCCGTCCACTCGCCGCGCGAGGAGCCTGCACAAGCTAGACTTGCGCAGACAGGTTACGGATATCGTCACCATCGCTCGCCAGCATGTCGAAGGCAGAGAATTGGACTTCCTCGTCGTGCGTCCGTCGACGCCAAGCAGCACCGCTTCGCCGTCGATCACAAAATAGGTTTGGCGGTTTCGGAGCGCGGCCTCGAGGACGAGGGGAAAACGGTGGCTCCATTCATACCCGTTGCGAGTGAACAGCCGCACTCGCTTGCCTTCACGTTGAGGAATTAGCCGATAGCCAACATGCTTGATCTCGTGGAGCCATTCCGGCCGATCGGGACCTTGGTCCCGCGCATCGGAATGCAGGGATCGAAGGCAGGCTTAGGCATGCGGGATAAATAGGCAATCGCACGCGTAATGCGAGTTGATCAGACCAGCCGAAGGGTCAACTGGCGCCGATCCGGCTCCTCGTGCCTTTCCGCGAAACTAGCGATCGCGGCGGGGAGTTCGCGCATCTGTAGATCGCAGCGACGGCGCAGCTCGCGAGCAACATCTTCGGAAACATCTTCCGACCAACGCTCAGCGGTATTGAAGGCGATGACGCGGATCGGATTGCCGTATTGGCCGGTCAGTAGGTCCTGAATGACCGTTTCGAGATCGGTGGCTTCATAGTCCGCTTCCGGCCAGGCGCGGCCTAATCGACCGAAATTATCTGCTACCAAATAGACCGTCTCATTATCGCCGCTGGGGACGATCGACGGCGTCCAACCGGGCTTACGCATAATGAACTCCACGCAATGCGGATTCAAATTGGGTTAGGCTGAATCGTTCCCGCAGGAACACGGCCCATCACGCCGCGTTGCCGTTCGTAACGGGGGGTATTTCAGGATGGAGAAGTCAAAGAAGAAATCAAGCCGCGAACCCAAGCAGGACCGGCCGCCGGTCGCCGACGGGCAGGATTACGAGGTGCGCTACACGGCGAAGAAGACGAAGAGGTCGGCAGGCGCAGTAAAGAAGACAGTCAAAAAGGTCGGCAGCAGCCGCAAGCGCGTCGAGCGCCGGCTCGGACGTTAGGAACGCGATCGAGGGTAGAGGGTTGAGCGGTATCGCATCTCCCCTCCAAGATGCGACTACTCAGTCTCCAGAAGGGTCTCAGCACCGCCGCTGGGGCCCATCGGCATGAGGAACTAGGTCGTGAACAAAAGGACGCTTAGCGCGCCGACCGTTAGTGTCAGCGTGGCTGCAAAGAGGATTGCGTAACTCCAATCGATCCGCGCCATCGGAATAGAAGAGACCGCGGTTCTGTTCGGCTGTTGATATAGATCAAGGTTGGAGGGCAAACGGTCAGGAGATCTTCCCGCCATGCTCGAGGCTTCCTTATCGAGGGGAAATAGAGGCCGAAAAGCAGCGGCCCGGGCGCTCTCTCATCACCGGGCCGCTAAGTGGCTCCAGCCTGCACCACTGGGAGCTGGTGAGCCGGAGGATCGGGAACGCTTTGGTCCCGCAACGTACAGCCGGCCTGAGCGTCTACAACCACATGGCGGCTGCGATCAGGATGACCGCTCCAACTACAAGGACTATCACGTCGGTAGTGAGCGAACGAGGAATGCGCTTCGCACTCATGGCGTGGATCCTCCGCAGCCTGGCAACGTGCCTTCTACGACGCACCCGGCGTCGGACTTTGTGATCCCGTTGACGTATGCAGGAAAAAAATAGCAATTCGGCCGGCCAAGTCGCGCCCTAGAGTTGACGCTGTGGTGGCGTACTTAACTTTTGTTGTAGTGAGAAACTGGCTGTCCGCTGCTGTGACTCGCCCCGGGCAAATAGTCGGCAGCAGCCGCAAGCGGGTCGAGCGTCGGCTTGGACGTTAGGAACGCGATCGAGGCTGGTGGGTTGAGCCGATGTCGCACCGCTTCCCCCCCAGGTGCGATTCCTCAGTCAGAAGGGTCTCGGCGTCGCCGCTCGAGGCCCTTCTTTCACGGCGTGCGCCGAGCTGACGAAGAGGTCTCCAACGCGCAATTTTTATGGCCCTGGCGATTATAGGAGGAATTTGACGCCGATCATCGTTTCCGTTCGCCAAATAGCTATGCACCTGATGCGGTCAGAGGCGACCACCAGTGTAAACTGTGCCGGGAGGCTGCTCGTGCTGACTAACTGCAAGGCCGCTCCAGTCTCAGACTGGTTACGAACGAAACAGGCAATCGCGTGCCCGCTAAACTCAATGCTTCCAGGTTTCAAAACGCTTCATCCGATCAAGCGCAACGATCACGTTTTGAGGGCTGCGGACCTGGTGATTTCAACCACTCATTCAAGCGCGCTGCGTGTTCAGCCTGCCGGGCACGCCTCAGGAGCAGTTCCTGAGCCGTGCCGGGGGGAAGGGCCTCAGCTGCCTCTCTAAAGCGGTTAGCTTCTTCAGCTAACCGTTCTCCAAAGCTCTTTTCGTGCTTGATGCGGCGACGTTTCTGCATGCGCTGCTCCATTCCATTTGGTGAAGGCGGGAGCGCGTCGTTGCGATCTCATCACCGAAGATGCCGGGACCGCGCGGTGATGGTTGGTATGATAGTTCAACTGGATACGTCGGCTGTTCGCTACCCGACTTACGAGCTCATTCCTTTGGAGGGGCTGGTATGGGTGCGTCAAGCGGAACGAAAGCCGTTTCACTCAAGTTGAGTGACTGTAGCCGATGGCGCGTAAGACTAAATTGCGTCTAGCGGATCGCGACGATAGCGCGGTTAACTGTCATTGTAGCGACAGCCGGCTGTGTGGTGCTGTGATTGCGGCGCGGCCCTTGTGGGTGAAGGGCTGGCCACCAGGGGCCTCAGCTGCACATCCCGGAGCTGAGGCTCTTGGTGTCACTGGGCAAAAGCGCTTAATCGCTTCGCAATTGCGAACGAAAGCGGCATACCTGCTTTTCCCCCAAATGATCAGTAAAACGACTCGCGCCTGCGCACTATGAGGCGCATAGTTCCATTGTCACCGCCCGGCCATTGGCATCTATCGGTGATGAGAACGCTCAGTTGCGCTCCCGCCTCTAACGGAATGGAGCATGGAGCGACGCCGTTTCAATCGAACTCAGTCCCTTGAAGATTGTCTCGCTGACGAAGCCAAGCTATTGCGCGAACAGGCTCAATTGCTGCCGCCGGTGCGGTGCGCGATGCCACCTTAAGAAAGGCGCGCCAAGCTGAGACCGGATCGCACATAAGCGATTGGTTGCGGTCACCTGGGCTGAGAGCGCCGACCTAAGCCCCCCCGCAGGACCCGCGAAAACCGCCGGTAGGGACCGCATACACAATGACGCTGACTGAGAAGATCGCCCAAGCTCAACGTCACGTCGAACTTGGCCGGCGCATCGTTGAGCGTCAGCGATTGATTGTTGCTCGCCGCACGACGCCGGCTTCTGTCGATCTCCTCGAGACCTTCGAAAGCACGCAGCGGATTTTCGAAGGGGACTTGGCCGACCTGCTCGAGAGGAAATAAGAAAGCGTAGTTTCTTTGCCTGTCAGGAGAACAGCTCGGCGCCAGCCGGCGTGAAGGTCACGAACGTCCCGGATTCGGGCATCGTCAGCCAGCCGCGTTCGATTAGCTCAGATCGGGCGTGAAGCCCGCCGGCATTGAGGGGACGTCGTCAGGATCGGCGGGATTTCTATTGCAGTTCGGGCAGGGTGCGCCGGCGTCGCCGCAATTACAGGCCCTTTCTCCCAAGAACGGCCGATCGAGGTGATTTTCACAAACCCACCGAGTGTTGTCACACCGAGACAGTACCGCATCGAAGTCCGCCCGGTAGCAAAGGAAAACCAATGTCCGTGCGGTCATTGAGTTCCGGCGCCGCTTTGGGAGAGTAAGCGGAAGATTTTTGCTCGATCAGAGTATTGCCGGTTTTGACCCTGGCTGTGCGAAAACGCTGTGCCGCTGTTATGATTCTCCCGTGATTCTGTGGGGGAATTGATGATGCGCTTCGTTGCGGGGGCGGGCCGTGGGCAATGGACGCTATTGCCGGAATGCCTCGATGATTTCATTGACGAGAGCAATCCTGTTCGCGTGATCGACGTATTTGTCGATGCGCTCGATCTGGCCGAGATGGGCTTTGAGGGGGTTGAGCCGGCGGCGACCGGTCGGCCGTCGTACCATCCCTCGGTTCTGCTGAAGCTTTACATCTACGGCTATCTGAACCGGGTGCAGTCGAGCCGGCGGCTCGAACGAGAAGCCGGGCGCAATGTCGAGATTATGTGGCTGCTGGGTCGGCTCACTCCCGATCACAAGACGATCGCGGACTTCCGCAAGGACAACGGCCTGGCGCTGCGCAAGGTCTGTGCGCGTTTTGTCGAACTCTGCCGTGAGATGGGCCTTCTCGCGACGGCGAGCGTCGCCGTCGATGGGAGCAAGTTCAAAGCCGTGAACAACCGGGACAAGAACTTCACAAGGGCGAAGGTGCAACGGCGGCGCGCTCAGCTTGAGGAGAGCGTCGCGCGCTATCTCAGCCAACTTGACACGGCGGACCGGCAGGAGCCGACGGAGGCGCTGGCGACGAAGGTGACGAGGCTTACCGAGCAGCTGACAAAGCGGAGGGAGGAAATGGTCAAGCTTGCTTTCTATGAGAAGCAAATGCTTGCTTCGCCTGACCAGCAAATCTCGCTGACCGATCCCGACAGCCGCTCGATGGCGACGAGCGGCCGCGGCTCTGGCGTTGTCGGGTACAACGTGCAGGTCGCCGTGGACACCGAGCACCATCTGATTGTGACGCACGAGGTGACGAACAGCGGCTCAGATCGGGCACAACTTGCCAATATGACCAAGCAGGCGAAGGCTGTTCTCAAGACCGAGACGCTCGATGCCGTGGCCGATCGCGGCTACTTCAACAGCTCGGAAATCCTCGCGTGCCATGAAGCAGGCATCACGGTAACTCTGCCCAAACCGCTGACATCGGGTGCTAAGGCGGACGGACGCTTCGGCAAACAGGACTTTGCCTATTTGCCAGAGGTGGACGCCGATCGCTGTCCAGCTGGGGAGCGCTTGCCGTATCGCTACACAAACGAAGAAGAAGGCAAGATGCTGCGGCGCTACTGGACCACGGCCTGTCAACGCTGTTCGCTCAAATCCCAATGCACGCCGGGCCAGAGCGGCGGATTACACGGTGGGAGCACGAGCATCTGCTCGAGGCTGTGCAGCAGCGCCTCGACGCAAAGCCAGAGGCGATGCGCCAGCGTCGAGAGACAGTCGAGCACCCATTCGGCACCATGAAGGCACGCATGGGGGCGACACACTTCCTCACGAAAACGCTCCCAAAAGTAGCCGCCGAGATGGCGCTTTCGGTCCTGGCCTACAATCTGACACGGGTCATGAACATCGTCGGGATCAAGCCGTTGATCGCTGCGATCGCGGCCTGAGATAACCCCGCTTTTGGCTCTCAGATCCGACCTCCTCTAAGACCGTTTTTACACGGGTGCGCCGGGAGACCGGCAAGGAGTAGGTGGTGCAAGTCCACTACGATGAAGGAATAGCGAACCGCATCGACCCCGAGCCGTGCGCAGGCATCCGCGAGGATGCCGGCGAAGCGTCGGCAGGGGAACGTGCAGGCCAACCATTGAGCCGCGATAGAAAACTAATTCCGGGTGCCGACGCTGTCTGTGTAGCGGAAGGCAACATGCCCAAGAGCGTCATCGCAAGCGCTTGGGTGACCCGGCGTGGTCGAAGAACCTGGCATGCACGCACGCTCCTTGCACGGGAACCGGGAGATCTCCGGGTCGGCCGAAAGCCCCCTTGGGCGGACGGTCCGCGGCGGGAAGGCGAGGAGCCGTAGCCGCCGATGCACGATCCGGAGAAGTCAGACTCTGCCGTAGTAGCTGGGAAGTCGCCGAACAAAGCCGGGTCTCCGGCAGCGGAGGTAGCGGAGCAAAGGGCAGGGACCAAGAGGAACGCGGATCAGCAAAGCACGCACCGGACGCAGACCCGGACGCGCGTGACCCAAGCGCTGAACCGCGTACGGCAAGCCGCAAGGCAAAGGAAGAAGGAGCGGTTCACTGCGCTTCTCCACCATGTCAACGTCGACACGCTCTCGGCAGCATTCTACGCGCTCAAACGCAAAGCCGCCGCTGGAGTCGACGGGGTGACCTGGCAGGACTACGAGGTGAACCTCGGGCGCAATCTCGAGGATCTCCACGGAAGAGTCCATCGGGGAGCGTATCGGCCTCATCCATCGCGCCGGACGTACATACCGAAGGCGGATGGTCGACAACGGCCGCTGGCAATCGCGGCTCTGGAAGACAAGATCGTCCAGGGCGCATGCGTCATGGTGCTCAACGCGATCTACGACGAGGATTTCCTCGGGTTCTCGTACGGGTTCCGACCTGGACGAGGGCCGCACGATGCGTTGGATGCTTTGACGGTGGCGATCACCCGCCGGAAGGTGAACCACATACTTGACGCCGACATCCGGGACTTCTTTGGCAGCGTCAACCACGACTGGTTGATCCGCTTCCTGGAACACCGCATCGGTGACAAGCGCATCATCCGTCTGATCCGCAAATGGCTCAAGGCGGGCATCCTCGAAGATGGGATCGTATCCGTAGCTGAGAGTGGAACTGGCCAAGGTTCGGTGATCTCACCACTCCTCGCCAACATCTACTTGCATTACGTGTTCGATCTGTGGGCCGAACGCTGGCGACGGCAGGAGGCCCGCGGCGACATGATCGTCGTGCGCTACGCCGATGATCTGGTAGCTGGCTTCGAGCACGAGGACGACGCCCGTCGCTTCCTCGATGCACTGCGTGAGCGGTTCGGGGCATTCTCGCTGTCACTCCATCCGGGCAAGACCCGCTTGATTGAGTTCGGCCGCCACGCGGCAGCCGAGCGCAAGAAGCGCGGTATCGGTAGACCGGAGACCTTCGCTTTCTTGGGCTTCACCTTCATCTGCGGCAAATCTCGACGGGGAGCCTTCCAATTACAGCGGAAGACCCGGCGCGACCGCATGCGGGCGAAGCTGCAGGAAATCAAGACGGAGCTGCGGCAAAGAATGCACCAGTCGATCCCGTCTCAGGGACACTGGTTGAGGCAAGTCGTTACAGGCCACTTCGCCTACTATGCCGTGCCCACAAATAGTCGGGCGCTCTCAGCGTTCCGGCATTACGTGGCCGACCTCTGGCGCCGCACGCTTCGGCGGCGCAGCCAGAAAGACGGCTTTACGTGGGACCGGATGACGAAGCTGGTCGCCGGCTGGCTTCCCGCGCCGCGCATCCTTCATCCCTGGCCCGACCGGCGCTTCGCCGTCAAACACTCGAGGTAAGAGCCGGATGCTCGAATCGGGCCTGTCCCGATCTGTGCGGGGGGTGCCCAGCAACGGGCATCCCTACCGCGATCCAAGACCCAGACCGGAAGTCCCGCTTGTGACGGCGAAGATCGGTAAGCTCGAAATAAACAGTCTCTGAACTGCCCGTTCGGCCGACGTTCACGTCAACCCGGTTAAGGTCTCCACCTAGGAACTGAAAGTTAGTGAACCCATAGACGTAGTTCCCAGCGGTGGGGCCCTACTCCACGCCGCCCAATAATCTACGCAGGGACACACTCACAATGGAGGAGACGTTATGAAGAAGTTTCTTATTCCGGCTGCAACCGTAGCAATCATGACAGGCGCTGCCTACGCTCAGACGGAATTTTATGTCGTGCAAGACACCTCCACGAAGAAATGTACCATCGTGGATAAGAAGCCGACCACCACCACCACTGTCGTAGTTGGCGACGGCAAGGGGTTCAAGTCGCGCACCGCAGCTGAGACCGGGATGAAGACCATCAAGGTCTGCGCGAACTAGGGTTGGCGGTGGCGAGAAGCGATAACGCCCGCTCCGTGCCTTCCCATCGACAATAAAGAGGCCGCCGAAGCGGCCTCTCTATTCACCGGTACATAGCAACTGGAGGATTAGAAATGTTGAAAGCAATGCGCAACTATGCGTTCGGCGCCGCAGCGGCAACCGCTCTTTTTGTAATTCCGATCTCGGCCTTTTCCCAATCCATTGAGGTTGGACCGGGAGGCGTCCGAGTGTACGACGGTCGAGGGGGTGGGCAATGCGAGCAATTGCGGCGTGCCTGCGAAAACAAGGACGCGCTAGGGGAACGGGGCGAAGGAAATTGCCGCAGATACCGTGAGACCTGCCAAAGACCAGTTCGGAGGGATGTGTGCGCCGAATTGAGACAAGCCTGCCTCTACAAGAACGAATTGGGCGAACAAGGCGCAGGAAATTGCCGCAGGTATCGCGAGACTTGTAGAGGTCGCCTGTAAAGGTGGTCTTGCAGGGTGATCCGGCATCGCTCGACACCGCCCCGCGCAGCGGTCATCCCGAAGGCCGCCTCGGTTGGCGGCCTCGTTCATATCAGGCCAAGCCTGCAAGTCGCCTGTTGTGAAGGGTTTCGGATGCCGGCCCAATGAGTGACGGTGCCGCGAGCTCCGAGGGCCGGCGTCCGAAAGCCTCCAAAGGAGGAAACCGCGCTGGGGGGACGTAGGACGATGCCGCGTGATCGAGCTAAGTCGCGTCAAACAACCTTCAGACGATCAATAGGGTCGTCTATGGGGATTTAATGTTTGGCGGCACCTGTACTTTCAAGGGCTTGGCCGTAGTAAAAATACCACAGCACACAACCTAAACGTGAGGTCCTCGATATTCGAATCTCATGAGGCAAACTGATCTCTATCGATCTGGAAAGCCACCGGAGCTACTGAGCCGAAACTGTTTTGAGTCGCTCGTCAAGAGTATCACCGCATTTGTAATTCTGCTTGCGTCGAGATTCCTGGGCTGGGTCCAACGAGCGCGATGGTGCACACAATCACGGTCGAGAATGCCGGGTTCGAGTTGGCTCTTGTGCAATGGGGGTGCTCCGCCACGAACTTCCAGATCAGCAGGTCCTCGATCATCGGATCATCGCCAGCAACGGGCTAATTGCACCGCGCGTCACGATGAGCTGTCGCCTATTGCTTCGCCGTGTCGCCAGCCGCGGGGTTCTACCGCGCGAGCGGTTTAGTCGTGTGCTGGGCATGCTCAGTAGCTTGGAGGTGAAAGTCCTCTACCCAACCTGATGGAGGTGAAGGGTTAGCGACAACGCAAGGGCTATCGTCGCGAGGCGAGGTCTGAAGGAAGCGTACAGCAAACGTGCGAGTCGATGGACAAACATCGGGTACAAGGCGCGAGCGTCGGACGAGCGGGCGACTTACCGCGAAGTCCATATCCATCAAGGATGCGAAGCGTAGACCCGGCGACGGTGCACGGAAGGCGACTGAGCTTACCCCAGGAGATCTGCTCGGTGTCGCTTCGGCGACTGAGAGCGCCGTGAGGCGGTCTGATCGCAGGGCAGAAGTCAGCAGAGGGCGTATTAGGCCATGCTGTCGGTAAGGCTAGTGAGGCACTCCGTCGCCGAAAGGTGGAGTCAACAGATAGGCCGAACCGGAAACGATGGCTGAAGGCCCGAACGAGAGGAGAGGCAAGTAGGACATGAACCTCGAAGGCGACAAGCGGCTGAACATCCAGTTGAGATTGGACTTCTCATCGGCGCCGAAGGGTGAAGCCCGGCAGGCGGGACGGGAAGACATCGAACCGCTTTCGGTGGTGAATGAATCCGAACGCCCAGCCAACACGCATCGAATCATGGAGGAAGTATGTGAGCGAGCAAACCTGAAGGAAGCATTGCGGCAGGTGAAGAGCAACAAAGGTAGTGCGGGCATCGACAGCATGACTGTCGGTCAACTCGAAGACTACCTAAAGCAGCACTGGCTGGCTATTCGGGAGAAACTGCTGATCGGGACCTACGAACCGAAACCGGTGAGGCGGGTGGACATCCCGAAGCCGGATGGAGGAGGGGTGCGAAAGCTTGGCATCCCTACCGTGCTGGACCGCTTTGTCCAGCAAGCGGTGATGCAGGTGCTGCAAAAGCGGTGGAACCCGACGTTCTCCCAACACAGCTATGGGTTCCGACCGCGCCGATCGGCACATCACGCCGTGGCTCAAGCGCAGCAATATATCGCTGCAGGCTACAGCTGGGTGATTGATCTCGATTTGGAAAAGTTCTTCGATCGAGTCAATCATGACAAACTGATGGGCCAGATCGCCAAACGCGTCGAGGACAAGCGGTTGCTGAAGCTCATCCGGGCATTCCTCAATGCCGGGGTGATGGAGAACGGACTGGTCAGCCCGAGCGTGGAAGGGACTCCGCAAGGAGGACCGCTTTCGCCACTGCTCAGTAACCTCGTGCTCGACGAACTCGACCGTGAGCTGGAGTACCGGGGACACCGCTTCGTTCGTTATGCGGACGACTGCAACATCTACGTTCGCAGCGAACGCGCGGGTCAGCGGGTGATGGAGAGCATCACGCGCTTCATCACACAAAAGCTCAAGCTCAAGGTAAACGAGGCAAAGAGTGCGGTGGCACGACCGCAGGAACGGAAGTTCCTCGGGTTCAGCTTCTCGGCTGGTCCGGAGATCAAGCGCATGATCGCGCCGAAATCTCTGGAACGGTTCAAGCGGCGAATCCGGGAGATCACGCGAAGGGCCAAGGGCGTCAGTATCAAGACGACAATGGAAGAGTTGGCCACGTATATGCGGGGCTGGCGCGGCTATTTCGGCTTCTGCGAAACGCCCGAGGTGCTGATCGCTCTCACTCGCTGGGTCCGGTTGCGACTGCGGGCCGCTCTATGGCGTCAGTGGAAAACACCACGGCGTCGCCGAGCGGCACTCATCGCGCTGGGAGTCGCGGGGGAGTTGCGCAATACGGCCGCCAGCGGCCGTGGCACCTGGCATCTCGCCCGGAGTAAAGCCCTCTCTATCGGGCTCTCCAATGCCTACTTCAAATCGCTCGGTCTCCCGACCTTGATCGAAGCGCGTTAGCGCAACTTCTCGAACCGCCGTATACGGAGCCGTACGTACGGTGGTGTGGGAGGGGCGGAGCCGCGAGGCTTCCCCCTATCCCGATCGTTGGGGATAAGCGGACATTTGTCTTAGGCAAATAGATCAGCGCCGCTCTGCGTTAGCTTCACGAACGTTCCGCTCTCGTGCAATTCCAGCCAGCCACGCTCGATAGCGAGCGCGAGGCCAGCGCTGTATTCGGCCGGTGTGCCCTTGTGCTTGAACAGGAACTGCTCGTTGATTTTCTCGATGTAGATCCGACCATCGTGGCTAGGTTCGAAGGCGCGCGCGTGCTCCATCAGGCGGCGCGCGGCTTTCTCGGGGTCGGAGTAGGGGCGATCACTCGTAAGCTTCATCTGCTGCTTTGTCTTCCTTGTCAGCGGCTCTAGCAACTACCCTGATCGCATGGTCGGGTAACGGACGCTGCAGGGCCTTGGCCTCGTCCCACGGTGCTCGCATCCAGACGTAGTGTTCCTCGTCTGTCTGCAGGATGACCGGCATGGCCTTCGGGTGGATCGGTTCAACGACAGCGTTCGGCGTTGTGGTGAGGAAACCGTAGACCAGGTGCGGCCCCGGGACGGGGTTCGATTTGGTACCGCGGTCGCCTTTGCATTCGGTCCAGATGCCGGCAAAGCAGGTCAGGGGCCGATCATCATTGATGGCGAACCAAACGACGCGCGTATTCGGCAAAGCTGTTGAACGGCACCAAGCAGCGGCTTTCCGGTTTCAGCCAGCCGCGCCAATGCGGCGAGGAAGTGTTGCGGATGTTAGTCACGGGCGGCCCGCCTGTCCGGGGCGGTGACGGCATGCCCCAGCGCATCAGGACTAGCTCGCGCTCGGCGCCGGCGTTACGGACGACGGGCGCCGGATAGTCCGGAAACACGCCTGGCATCGGCGGCAGGTTGCCGACGTAGCTGCATCACGTGGAAGAGCGCTCGAATTGCTTCTTGGTTGGTCGTGATCGAATAAAGGTTACACACAGCCCGTACCTATAGCGCCTGACATCCGTTCCTGGCCCCAAAGCCTAGTAAAGTTGCGGAGATACGCCAATCTCAAATTACGACGATGAGTACCAAGACGCGTGAGGTCATATGGGGTGGCCGGATCGCCTGCAGTGTCCCACTCGCCATAGCTGCCGCTAGAAAGACCTCTCACTCGTCTCACCAGCTGGGTGCGGAAGGAGGACTCGTTCTTGAACAGCAGAGGGTCATGGTCCTAGAGCAGATACATCGCGATGACCGTTATCGCGACATCGCGGCCTGACACGGTGTTGGCCAGTTGCAGAAGTTCGTTGGTCGAAGCCCTTACGAAGCGGAAGATAGTCTTCGGAGGCTGCGATCTCCAATCGCGTATCAACACTTCCCAGCGTTGGTCGCAGATGGACCAGAGTTTCGCATCTGGTTGCTTCGCGATCCTCGCCTGAACCATCTCGATGAACGGCTTCAGGTCGGCCTTGCTGACCGTCCGCTGTTCTTCATGGCTCTGTCGGCGCTTGCGGGACCTATGCTTGGAGCAAAGATGGGAGTGACCGGCGCGAGCATTCGCGCAGCCATTTACTCGGCAGCGTGGCATCGTATTCCTTGGATGTTTGCATTCCGCAGCCATGCCCAGACAGACCGACGCAAACTGTCGCGAGGCAGCTCACTTTCAAGACGGGTCCTGACCGAGATCAGCCCTCGTCACAGCGCGGCCTTTAGCATCGCCCCAAAGATCATCGCAAGTGAAAAATCCAATCAACTTATTGATTTTACTTCGATATTTGGAGTGCTTCCATATCTGGAAGGCGTCCATGAGTTACGGGTGGTTGACGCCAAGTTCTTATTTTGTTCTAATCCCTTCTCGCGCAGGGGTGGCGCAATGGGACTTGATCAAATCCGTGCAGAGATAGCCTTGAGGCGGCTGGTCGGTAGGCAGCGGAAGGAACTGCTTCAGCTACAGCGAGGCAGCACCGCCTTGGCGTCAGCGAAGGCTCTGTTGCAGCGGTTGCTGGACAAAATCGAACACGTTCTGCGCCGAACGCGACCGATTGAAGGCCAAACTACCCCAGCCAAAAGGTAAGGTGCTTGGAGGCCGCAAATGGGGAAACACTTCCAAGGCGATCCTGATCCGCCGCCCTTCATCAGGGCGCTGGAGGACCTCCCCCACTTGGCCACCCGCGAGGGCTACTGCTATACCACGTTCAGGCCATCTTGGTGGCCATCGATCAGTACGCCGCCAAGGCGTTCGGCAACCGCGAATACTTTCTCAACAAGCCGTGCAGCATCGGGAGCAAGATGAACGGCGATGTTCCTTAAATCTGCGACCGCAACGGAATGGCTGGGCCAGTCGGCGGGTGATCAAATCCGGGTGCCATAATCTCACGGAACGGTGAGGCTGTTTCGTTCGCAGCTTCTCACGAAACCTGCGCGGCTATTCTCGGTCTCCCACGAAACAAAATAATTCTGACGACATCATTTTCTCGCGAAACGGCAAAGTCCTGAAACGCGACAAGTTCATGATCGCGGCATCCACCGACACGAAGGATGCGATCATGTTCAAGCTATTCTTCTCAACGGGCACAATTGGAATCGGAATTGCTGTTGCAGCTTTGATCGCATGGTCGCAGGCCGTTACGCCGCTGCAAGCGACTACTGCATCATCGACGATCAACCCCACCGACATCATGGCGACTTACAAGGCTTCGTTACCAGTCGAGCAGTGGGACGCCATCTGAAGTTCTGTGTAGTTCTAGTTTCCTCCCAAGTAACCTAGCCCCGGTCCATCGCCGGGGCTTTTTTACGTGGGCAAAGGTCGCTAAGTCCGCTACCGAACAGTCAAGGTTCGCCAAAGACAGATAGGTTGTTCCATCACCGAGCGGTTATGGGCAGATGTCGGTGATGTGAACGCAATGTGCGCTCCCGCCTCACTCAAGCAGGGGAGCAGCGCCAATGCTGAAGCATCGTCGTATCAAACAGACGGAATCTCTGGAATGTCGGTTGGCAGAAGAGGCAAGGCTCGCTCCGCGAGCAGGCCGAGTTGCTACCTCATGGAGCAGAGCGGGAGGCCGCACTTCGAAAGGCCGACCAGGCTGACACCGCGGCACACATGAGCGACTGGTTAAGGTCACCCGGCCTGAAATCTCCAACGTAACTTGACCTCGACAACCAACCTTGAAGTGCGGAGGCCCAACGAAGGCATTCTCACCGGACGACGACGGTGCTTGCAAGCACTGCCGTTACGAGCAGCGCTGCGCCGAAGATTGCTACGCCAAGACAGATTCGTGCTGCTATTGAATACGAATCGAGTTGGGGCAGTTCGATCACGACACGCTCCCTTGTGATGTGCAGGCGGGAGCGCAATGGGTCTCTCAGCCACCGACGCCTACAGACAAAGCCTTGGCCGGTAGTGCCGGGTTAACCTTAGGGAACCTGGGTTGGTTGCTAGAAGGTCCGCGCCAGCGTGATGGTGTGGCGAACTGCGATCCAGTTTTTTTGGGATGGTCGAAACCAAATGTCCACTTTCTGAGTTAGTGGAATCGCCCAACCAACCACGGGCGGCGTCACATGAGTGAACAGCTCGACTCTTCCGAAGTGTCCCGGCAGGCAATCCCTCCGACTAATTACTGTGCGTATTGTGGCGGGTTCACCGTGGCGATGGCTGTTCTCGATGCTCGCCAAGGCAAGAGCTACCGGCTGCTGCGCTGTCCAAGCTGCGGAAAGATGAGTTGGATCGAAGAGCGGTGTTCCGCCAAGTACCAACCACTCAGCATTGGTGGTGGAAGCAACGATCACGTCCCCTGATTGTTCGGGATTCCTGCGGAGTGGGTAAGAATGTCCGCCGTTGCCTTCCAGCGCGGCGGGCATTTTTTTATGAGTTTGCGTTGTGTCGAAGCGTATTTCCATGCCGGGATTCATCCGGCCTCAACTAGCCACGTTGAAATCCAAGGCACCGCCTGGCGATCAATGGCTGCATGAGATCAAATACGACGGCTACCGCGTCCAGGTTCATGCCAATCGCGGTCGGAAGAAGGTCTACATCCGCAGCGGGGTGGACTGGACAAAGCGCTTCTCATCCATCGCTGCCGCTCTCGACATCCCGGCCAGGCTATCGTTGATGGGGAAGTCGTTGTGGTCCATGAGGGGCGCACCCACTTCAGCGAACTGCAGGCGGAGTTAGCGGCAGGTAGACAGGGCCGGCTGGTCTATTACGCCTTCGATCTGTTGTGTCGTGACGGTGATCTGCGCCAATTACCCCAGATTGAACGCAAGCAGACCTTGCTGCCCAGCTCGGTGAGAACGCAATCGAACTGCCTGTGTTGTATTCCGAACACCTGACCGGGGATGGTCAACAGATGTTTGACCATGTAGCCAAGTTGAATTGGGAAGGTATCATCTCGAAGCGGGCTGACGCCGCGTACCGATCAGATCGCAACGAAAACTGGCTGAAGATCAAGGCGGTTCACAAGGGCAAGTTTCCGGTTATCGGGTTTGTGAAAGATCCGACGGGTGTTGCTGCGCTGTATCTTGGAAGGCGGGAAGGCAGTGATCTGGTTTACATGGGTAAGGTCGGACGGGCTGGTGCCGCACCGTGTCCAACCAAATCAGGCGGCAGCTCGACACGGTGGTCAGCCCCAAGTCCAAGCTAACCAAGGCCATTAGGAAGCCAAAGGCGACATGGGTTGAGCCGAAGTTCTACGCCGACGTTGAATACCGGGACATCGCGTCGGAGGGCTTGTTGCGGGGTGATCGACAACATTGCTTGCATGATGAGACGTGGCGAACGGCGCAGGCTGTTGCTCTCGAACGCCGCCATCGATGCGTACAGGAAGCGATCGATTAGGCGGGTATCGTGATCGACCCCCTTGCAAGGTCTGTCTTGGTATCGGCTGGGTTTGCGAGAACCACCCAACGCAAGCATGGGCGGAAGAATCGGGTTGTCAGTGCGGGGCCGGAATGCCTTGCGAATGTGTTCGCGCTGACGGCCTCGAAGAGCCTGACGTGAGCCAGATAATCGAAGAGAGACCATCAGCCCGAAACTAGGGGGATGTCCCGGGGTTCTGTTGAATTTCTGAAGAGGTCGGCGTTGCCCCCCTTGAGCCGGTAGGCTCGGGGTGCTGATTCCACAAAGGAGAGCAACGCCATGACGAGAGATATCACACCGGCTGGTTCGCCGGCGACCGGGGCTGTGGACGAAGCGTTTGCAGAAGTGCGGGCGAGCTTCGATCGGTTCTGCCTTGCGGCAGGGATCGAGGCGCTCGGCACGATGATGGAGGCGGATGTCACGGCGGCCTGCGGGCCGCGCCACGGTCGCGACGCGGCGCGGCGGGCGCACCGTTGGGGCCGAACGCGGGGACGGATCGGCTTCCACGGCGGCAAGATCGAGGTCGAGCGCCCGCGGGTCCGGGGCCTGGACGGCCGCGAGGTCACGATCCCGAGCTGGGAAACGGCGGCGGAGGAGGACTGGCTTGGTCGCTGGGCGATGAACCTGATGCTGATCAATGTATCGACGCGCCGGTTCGGCCGCGCTGTCCGGCTGCCCGAGGGTGATGTGCCGGCACCGCCCGGATCGGGGGTTTCGAAGTCGGCGGCCTCGCGGAGGTTTGTGGCGCTGTCGGCGGCGCGGCTGGCCGACTTCATGGCTGCCGATCTGTCCGCGCTCGACCTTCTGGTGGTTCAAATCGACGGGCTGCATCTCGGCGACGATCTCGTGCTGGTCGCCGCGATCGGGGTCGACGGTGAAGGCAACAAGCATCCGCTGGCGCTGGTGGAAGGGGCAACCGAGAACGCCGCAACGGTTCAAGCCCTGCTGGACAACCTGGTCTCCCGCGGGCTCGCCCCGACGGTGCCAAGACTGTTCATCGTCGACGGCGCGAAAGCGTTGTCGAAGGCGATCCGCCGCACCTTCGGTTCGGCCGCCGCGATCCAGCGCTGTCAGATCCACAAGGCGCGCAACATCACGGAACGCCTGCCGAAAGAGCATCATGCGGCCACCCGTCGGGTGCTGCGCCAGGCCTGGGAGCTCGATGATGCCGACAAGGCTGAAAAATTGATCCGCAATCTCGCGCGTCGACTCGACCAGCAATGGCCCGGCGTAGCGGCCAGCATTCTCGAAGGCCTCGACGAAATCCTGACTGTCGTCCGGTTGAAGCTGCCGAAGGAGCTGCGTCGATCGCTCGCCTGTACCAACATCGCCGAGAACATGATGGGTACCATTCGCCGCGTCACGCGCAACGTCAAACGCTGGCGGGATGCCGGCATGGCCTTGCGATGGGTCGCGGCCGGCATGATCGAGGCCAACAAGGGCTTCCGACGATTGAAGGCGCATAAGCAATTGTCGGTTCTGCGTGCGGCCCTTCAAGCTCACCACGATCGCATGACGATCAAGCCCGTTGCCCACGTCACGAGAGCCGCGTAACATTCATTCCGCCAACGCCGGTCCGACGTAGTTCAACAGCGATCGGGACATCTCCGAAACTAGCGCCGCGACTTCTTAGCGGCCGTGCGCCGATTGTAAGGGGAACGGTTGGTGCGTCTCAGGGAGATGCCCTCGCGTTGCGCCTTGCTTGCTATCGACGCGGGTGGACGTTCCATCTTCAGGCTGATGACGCCAGTTGGCGTGTTGGCCTTGGCAAGCGAGCGTAGTTGCTTTACTTCCTTGTCGCTCCACGGCTGACGCGAGCGGCGTTTGTATTTCGGGTTTGCTTTGTGCGGTCCCTTCCTGCCAATAGGTGATCCAGGTCGCTTCGATGCTGGTTGTCGTCTTGCTGCTATGTGCACCTCCAATGATGGTTAAGGCGCGATTGGGCGGCTGGTTCCCTCCATGACATTGAGATAATGTTCGCGCTGGCCGTCCTATCCCGGCTGACCAATGGAAAGTAGATATGGGAACATGACGCCCTATGACCCGATGGCCGTCGCGGTAGACTGGCTAGACGCTTACTGCGCTCGTCGCATCAACCAGATGGTTAGGATGCACAGCCCTGACGCTCTGATCGACTGCACCTGTGGAGGTAGCAACGCCATCTACGGTCAGGAAGTTATTGCGGCCTATTGGAAGCGCCGGTTCATTGAAAGTCCGGTGCTCGAACTACTAGATTTGCACGTGGCCGGTGAGGATGTGCTGGTCACCTACCGAACCAGAAGCGGGATGATCGTCGAGGCACTGCTAAACATCGCAGAGGATGGCCTGATCACTTATTGCTCTTGTGGTTCTGTTTGATCGGCGACGTTAGCGATTAGGGGCGGCTCAATGCAGGACATGCTAGCGCAGTTGGAGAAGCTACGCAGGGATGCGGCAGAGTGCGAGCTAATCCGAGACTTGGCGACCGATCCAAAGAAGCGCCAACTATTCGACCGGCTAGCGGCCCATCTGACACAGCTAGCGTCTGAGGTCGAGCAGACGATGCTAAGGTACGGGAAGGGATAGGTGCGACTACTGAAGGGCGGCCCGACGCATGACGTTGTGGGACGACACACGTCGGGCCTTGCCACAATAAGGTTCAGCCCCAGTATGGCCATTAGCCGCGCTGGCCCAACAACGCTATAGCCCTTCACTGGGGTCGGGAACACCGTGGGACTACGGAGGCTCGCCAGTGTTCTTCGATCGATGGGTGCGCTCGCGCAAGCCTTCCAAGGCTAGGCGGGCGTGGTGCGCAGCCTTGCGATCGCCGGTCTTCTCGATGTGCTCCAATGCCCACAACAAGTATTGCATGGCAGTCATGGCATCAGAATCATGGCGAATGGTCATGACGTCCTTCGTACACAATCTCCTTTTGATCGTCGTCGCTGCCGTTGCATACGCGAAATGCGCAAGTGACGGTCACTCAAGTATCAAACTGCACAGACCGGTAACTGAAGACCAGCCAACACCTTCACGTCCTCCAGAAGTCCTTGAACCTTGTTGGCGATAGCTCGGTGTACCTCAAGGTGTGCTGGTGTTGCGGTGGCCGAGACAGACTTCAAGGCGCTGATGTGTGGCTGCATTAGATCGCATTCACGCCTTATAGATCGCACCGCGTGAGCAACCGAGTTGCTTGGCAATGGCAGTCGCGCCAAGCCAACGTGTCGGAGCCGTTCACGAACTTGGCCATTCTGCTCCAGAGCACCAGGTTGCCGCTGGCGTAAGTGAGCCGGCTTTCCCGTAGTGCCAGAACATCCTGGACCAATTTCTTCGTGCGGGAATCGTCGGCCGAGATAATCACTTTGCACGACCCGTCCTGCGTAGTCTAATTAAAAAGGGTCGGCTCGCGCCGAACACGGCCTTCTGTTTGGATTTCTGCTTAAAGGTTGCGATGTGCCCCGCCGGCTCGGTGAACTTGGTGGCAATCGCGAACATTGATGTTCGCCGGTTCTTCACTTCCGAGCATAAGCGGCATCAGTGCTTGACCGGGATCAATCGAGCGCGGCTCATTGGCAGTCCCTGAGACGGGCCGCCCGCGAGCGCTTTGGCAGTGGCGGGTTAATCGCCGTGCCGCTCGCGGAATCTGGTGAGCGCCTTGCATGGCGAGCGGAAATACGCGCAACTGCCTGCTTTTGAATGACGTTGCTGACCGTCGGACTTCCGACATCGTCGTCTTGAACCAGACAAGGTGGCGCTCGTGTGATGTCGGTTGCCTCTCAACGCGCGGCAGCTAGATTTTCGGTTTCGTATTGGGGGAGGAAGATCATCACAAGACCGGAACGGCGGCCGCCGCGCTAGCGTCTCGATCCTGGTACAAGTTCCTTTAGGTCCAGGTGCTGATCGCGATCCTGATCAGAGTCCTCGTCCGCTGTTGTCGCCGCCTCGCGACTAATGACTGGTCTCTGCTCGGGCGATAGCACGTAACAGCCTATCATCTATCTGCTCGTCTTCGCTATGCAAGATTGGTTGGCCGCGCTACCAAGCTACCGCGCGATTTCTAAAGCGGGAATACGGGCATCAGTTCGTTCAGCCGGTCTGAATACGTGCGCGGTTGGCCATTTGAATTCCAAGGTTTCCCATGTTCACTTCCTAATCTCACAATGGACGTGTGTTCGGCGACCGTAGCGCAACTTTTGAGACCCGTCCTTTACCAATCCTGATAGGTGCCTCGCAGGCCTTTGTTGGCGATACTGCTCAACCGAAGCAGGAGCGACCCACAATGAAGATGGTTGTTTGGAGTGCGCTTGGCGTTTTTGCGTTTGGAGTCTTTGCGGTAGGCGCCTTCGGATGGATATTAAGGCCGTTTATGAGCGAGCCTGTGAGGCAGATGCTGACGAAGCTATTAAGCAGCTCAACTGGTATTGAGGCGAAGTCCCCACGAGAGGATTAGAAGCTTTGGTGGAGTAAATTCCGACCTCAGCCGTTTGAGAAATCTGTCGACCAAACGATCAGATACATCGAAAGCGGCAGATGCCAGTGCGACGTGAAATCGTCCAGTCTGACCGCGAAATCGACGACATTCGTTATTTCGCAATTGCCGCGAGCGGCTCGCTCGTCTGATCAAGACTCATCAATGATGAAAGTGGTATCGCTGGACACCGATCCGCCGGCTCCTCTAGGCGGATCCGTTGGTGCTCGACGCCAGGGGGCGTCCTAATGTTAGTTGCCGACCGCAATGGACGATAGTCTTGGCGAGTTCTTCGCCGAGCTCGGTTAGGACTTCGTTGCAGCTTGCTCGAGCGCAGCATGAATTCCCTCCGGACGTCGCGATTTTGGGTGACGAGGTGACCAGGCGGCGCTGTTAGCCGGCATTTGGATGATCTCGATGCCATCGTTGAATCTGACACCCGCAATGATCTTCGGCAACTGTTTGTGCCTTTGGGCCGCCAAAGCTCGTGATGCGGCGATGACACTTCAGCCTGGCGGTGGTCGGCGACAACGAGAACGTGGTGCGCACGTCCTGTGCCGCATGGTGACGAACACGCTCTCGATGCGATTGGTCGTGCGCAGGTGGTCGCAATGCTCGGCAGGAAAGTCGCAGAAGGCCAGGAGCGTCGCGGTCCTTGACCAGACATTCGACCGCCCGGCCGTACTTGGCGCGGTATTTCTCGGCGAATTGGCGAGCGGATCCGGTTCAGCTCGACGATCCTGCCGCTGTGGGCACGGCGGACCCGAAGTCTGGATGCGCTGTTGCCAGTGCTGTATCTGCGCGGCATCTCGACCGGGGATTTCCAGGAGGCGCTGACCGCCTTGCTGGGTGAGGACGCGCCGAATCTGTCGCCTGCGGTGATTTCCATGGAAGCACTGAGCAGCCTCGGTTGAATGGTGGCTCAGCTGAGCGGCCTGCCACTTTCTCAGCTCTGTTTTGAGATTAACACTGCATCAATTGCGGCTAGCTGCGTTGGCCTGCTTCACACTTCCAGATTCCATACAGAATGCCGATACCGTCAGCGGCACTCACTTAAGGTGAGCCTCATTCCAAGAAACCTCTTTTCAAGGCTGCCCGTAACAGCGCAGAGGAAGCAGTTGGCCAAGTTTGCGCTTCATGACCATAGACAATCCTCATCAATAATCTGGCGAGCTAGGCGAAAGGATCGAGATCGTTCATCTTGCAAGTATTCGTTCAGGGCGCGACGAAGGCCCAGTATTCGACACTACTGTCGACATAGCGCCCATTGCGGCACATCTACGACGTGCTAGCGCGCCTACAAGAAGCATGATCAGGCTTGGTCGAGCAGAAGAACAGCGCGGGCGATCTGGCGATTCCTTAGATCGGTCGCTTATCACCTGTCTCGGACTGGCGCTGAAACCAGTGTCGCCCGCCTTTTCGATTCTTCGGGATGAGAGGGTGCTGCGCTTTTCGGGAAGCACCCAAAGACAGCTCACGATCTTAAGCCGGACCCATCTTGCACAGCATAACGCATGATATCGGTGAAGCAGCCTAATCTGCATCGTCGGGGCGCCCGTTGTTAACACCACGAGACCAGCGGCAGCTTTCCGGAGCAGGCCGTCGGGCTCGACGTCGAGACCTTTCTTGTCGGGCTAAGGGCTCTCAGATTGCCGACGGACGCGCACGTCTGGTGCGGCATGGTTATAGTTCGGCGCAAAACGATCGAGACCTGCGTAGGCCTGGATCCAGTGCAGTCCGCGATCGTGCTGCGACACGCCCAGTATCTAGGTGCAGTACTTCCGGCGTTCAGAAGCAGAACCCGCCTTCCTGTTGCGAATACGAGGTCAAGCGCGCAAAAGATGCCGCGGTTCTCGTTGTGGCATCACTTTTGCTTGCTGCTGGGTCGCTGGCGGGCAGATCTCAGGTGGAGATTTAGAATGTCTGAGTTGTCGAAGCTGAACGTACTTGCGCTGCCTTTTGCGGTAATGATTGCGCTGTTCCCAGCGTCCGCGAAAGCGCCGATCTGGAGTTCGAGCGATCAATACGGTACTTATTCCCTTAATGGCTATTCCTGGAACAACGACGTATATGGCCAAGGTGCTGGGCCTCAGACGATCTCGGTGCATGCGGTCAATCAATGGAATGTGTGGTCGAACCAACCTGAAACCGACGGCATCAAGAGCTATCCCCACCAGGCCTTCAACGTTGGGAAACGGCTGAGTGCGATTAACAACCTGAGCTCAAGCTTCAATCAGAGCGTCCCGACTGGCGGCCGTTGGAACTTCGCCTACGATATCTGGGACAGCTCAAATGGTTATGAGATAATGCTCTGGACCAATTACACGGGGAATCCCGACGGAGGCGGCGATGTTAAGCCCATTTCTTACAACTACACTTCTTCCGGGGCCGCGATTCCCGTCTACAAAGGCATCAATGTGGGCGGAGCGACTTGGAATGTGTTTGAAGGCTGGAACAAACACAAGGTCATTTCGTTTCTACGCACTTCCAAGACCAACAGCGAGACCGTGGATCTCAAGAGTATCCTGCAATGGATCAAGTCGAAAGGATACTTCGGCGACATAATCGTCGGCAGCGTCCAATACGGCGTTGAGA
Source organism: Bradyrhizobium paxllaeri (assembly GCF_001693515.2). Taxonomy (NCBI): domain Bacteria; kingdom Pseudomonadati; phylum Pseudomonadota; class Alphaproteobacteria; order Hyphomicrobiales; family Nitrobacteraceae; genus Bradyrhizobium; species Bradyrhizobium paxllaeri. The sequence continues at coordinate 5,298,627 of NZ_CP042968.1, read as the reverse complement.
TAACCTCGTCCCCAGGTGGACTAAACTTTGACGTCAACCATTGGGCTGTGACCTCGAAGTGACTACTTTTTTGGGACCGTCGGCGAGGTGATCGTCGGCCCGGAGTGGGCACGGTCTTTGGGCGTTTTCTGTAGCAAGTCGGTGGCTGGAATGGCAGCTTCAGTGTAAATCTGGCCCGGCGTTGGCATGCCCCGCTCAATTCGTCTTCGGAAGCATGGCGACGTTCAGTCTGTAGTTGCCCGCATCTTAGACATCAAAGCCAGCCCAACGTCACCACCGGAAGGGCTGACCCGCTGCAGCACGATCGCTAGGGGTAAGGTGGACTCTTCGATACCATCAAGACCGAACATGGGTGTTATGCGGATTGACACTTCGCGCTGGGAGCGCCAGTACGGAAAGAAGCCTAGCGGGCGCCGCTATTGGCGCTTTCGGATCATCTCGCCCCAAAATACAGCCCAAGATTATGAATTCAGAACGGTCATACCGTTGACCTTCCCCAGCGCGTGCCGCGCCGCAATGGAGAAGGCCCGCCAGCGCGGTTCGGCCCAAATCGTGGTACTCCCTTGAGGGACCGTACGCGGCGGACCATAGAACGCGTTTACCGCAAGACGCGCCGACGTGAGGTGTTCTGCAGGCATCGCCAGTCCGAAGCACTGTATTGCAGATCGAACGAGGTGGGCTCCACGCCAGATCGAGCTGCTGCTAGTTTGATGGATATCGGGTTAAGCCAAACCCACCTTGCGCTCGAACTCAACCGGGCTGAGATAGCCGATCGTCGAGTGTCCTGCGGGTAGTGTTGTAAAATCTGTCTGTCGTCCTTGCATCTGCTGCAATGGTGGCGATATCAATCGCTGGACATTGCCTTCTTGATCACGACGCTGGCTACACTCGCGCTGGAAGATAAGCTCATCAATTTGCAGATTGGAGTAATGCTTGTTGGCGGGGATCGTCTCCAGCGTGTGCCTGGGCTTCTACCAGCGGCTCTCAAGCTCATCAACAACTATGGGCCGACTGAAGCTACGGTCGTGGTGACCTCGGGATGGCTCTTCAGCGACAACGCTGTGCCGCATGGCCGCCCGATCGCGAACACGCGGGTGTACCTGCTGGATGCTCATGGTGCGCCGGTTCCGTTTGGGGGGACCTTTTGCTCGGGGGGCGGGGTGGCGCGCGGCTACCTGATCCGCGATGGCATAAGATAAAGCATTGCAAAATCGATTGCTTGGGTTTTCTGACCACGCCCGGAGATGACATCGGGCGCATACATGCGAGCCCAATTGCGCGACGTGTTGTAGAACAATTGCAGGTCGGGCTTGATGTCCCAAAGCGGCGAGCCCTTGATCCGGCCGCAGTCGTTCCGCTTCGGGCGCAGCTTGCCGGGCGTGAACTGATCCGGCGCGGCATCGAGCGGCGGGAAATAGCGCGGCTCCTTCTCGTCCTTGAAGGTCGCCCACACCCGCACCGCCGCATGTCACCTTCAGACCTTCGATGGCATCCGGGACAATTGGCCGTGGTCGGAGATCGGCTGCGCGTTCTGGGAAGAATCGCGACATAGGCGATCGTGGCCGAGGCGACCGAGGTGCTGCCGCGCGATCCCGAGGGGCGGCTTGCGGTCCGCGCCGAGTTCGCTCGGCGCCAAGTCGAGGCGGTCGCCGCGCGCCGGAAGATCACACTCACCAACCACGACGCAGCGATGTCGCGGGTGCATGCGGCGGTTCGCCATGTGCAAGAGACAATCAACCAGGCCAACGCGACCGGTGATCTCGCTTGGTTCAACGCCGCCTATCGTGCCTGGCGGATCGAAGCAAAAAATTTTGGGCGCGTCATGAGCTACGCCGAGGCGCTCGCACGGCTGCGCAAGGCGGTGACTAAACGACTGATTACCCTTGACGTAATCAATTTGGACGTTGATCTCTTGCCAGGCATCTTCCCCGAGCTGCCAAAGCAAGGCGCAGAAATTTACGTTGACGACTTGAAAAAAACCGGTGCTTTCTTCGCGCACGCGCACGCGCACGCGCACGCGCACGCGCACGAGGCCAAAGCCACACGCTGATGGATCGGGCCGCCGTGGTGTTTCCACACTAAACGCTAGACTGTTCGACCGATCTCGGCGGCGGGATCGGTCTTTTGTGGTTGCCCATGCCAACGCTCGGGGTTGATTTTGATTTCTCGAAGATCAAGCAGCGCGCCATAGACCTAAGCGGGACCGCCGATCAAATCCCCTATATCATGGCGACCACGCTCAACATGCCCGCCGAGAATACCCGGTCATATCTGATCGAGACGACATGGCCGTCGTCGGTCCGCAATCGATCGTTCCTGAAAGCTGCACTGACGACCAAGGGGTCGCGCGAGACGAAGGGCGATCCGTCCGTTAATATTTACGGCGAACCTCGCCCTGCATGCCACGGGTGGCACGCGCCGAGCGAAGGGCGGCAACCTTCCGATCCGTACGCATACGACGAAGACCGCCTGATTGACGCATGCGCGCGGGCGCGGCGGGCTCTATGATGGCGTTGCGTGAAGGTCAGGCGGCCTGCTGACCGGCGGCTTGGCGCAGGAGTTTCCATTCCCAGGGCAGCAGTTCGTGCAGACGCGAAGCGGGAAGATCGGCGATACGGGCGAGGACGTCGGCGAGCCAAGCCTTGGGATCGACGTCGTTGAGGCGACAGGTCGTGATCATCGTCAGCATGATGGCGGCACGGTTGGCGCCACGCTGGCTGCCGGCGAAGGTCCAGTTGCGCCTTCCCAATGCGATGCCTCTCAATGCGCGCTCAGCACAATTGTTGGTCAAGCAGATCCTGCCATCGTCGAGGAAGCTGGCGAAGTCGTCCCAGCGCCTGAGCATGTAGTTGATCGGCTTCAGGACATCGGAGGAGCGCGAGAGGGTTTCGCGCTCACGCAGCAACCAGGCGCGCATGTCATCGAGAAGCGGCTTGCTGTTTTCCTGGCGCACGGCGCGCCGCTCGTCGGCGCCACGGCCGTTGATGGCGCGCTCGATCTCGAACAACGCATCGAGGCGCTTGACCGCCTCCAGCGCGATCGGAGAGACCGGCTTGCCCTTCTTACCTTCCCGAGCATTTTTCTCGATGTCAGCCAGCTCGAAGAAGCCCCGCCGCGCATGGGCAAAGCAAAACGCCGGCGTCATCGGCAGCACTTTCCGCTGCGGGTCGAACAGCGGCTCGAAGCCGCTGTAACAGTCGCACTGCAGGATACCCGTGAAGGCGGCCAGATGCTTCTGGGGGTGCTCGCCTCGTCGGTCGCTCGAGGCGTAATAGACCGCCGCCGGCGGCGCAGGCCCGGCGAAGGGCCGGTCATCCCGCACATAAGTCCAGATCCGCCCGGTCGTGCACTTGCCCTTCGCCAGGATACGGATGGTGGTGTCATCGCCATGCAGGCGCTCGGCCGCGAGCACATGGCGTTCGATCAAGTGGAAGAGCGGCATGACGGCGAAGGTCCCGTGGCCGACCTGATCGGCCAGCGTCGACAACGGCAGGTCGATCCCTTCGGCCTTGAAGCGCGCACTCTGGCGGTTGAGCGGGATATGCATGCCGAACTTGTCGAACAGCATCGTCGCCAGCAATTGTGGGCCGATGAAGCCACGCGGCGTGGCATGAAACGGCGCCGGCGGCTGGCTGATCTTCTCGCAATCGCGGCAGGTAAATTTCTCCCGTACCGTCTCGATCAGCTTGAAGCGCCGCGGGATCTCCTCCAGCGTCCCGGTCACATCCTCACCGATCTTCGCCAGCCGCGATCCACCGCAGCAGGCACAGGTCGTTGGAGCTTCAATGACGACGCGCTCGCGTTCGATGTCATCCGGCCATGGCTTGCGCACCGGCCGCTTGCGCATGAAGGGGCGGACGTTCTGCGTCTTCGCCGCGGCGGCCTGCGCGGCAAGCTCATCCTCGCTCGCCGTGGTGACGAGCTCTTCCAGCTCCAGCTCCAGCTGCTCGAGCAGCCGTGCCGTGCGTTCGGAGCGTTGCCCGTACAGTTCGCGTTTCAGCTTCTCGATCCGCAGCTCGAGATGCGCGATCAGCGCCTCGGTATCCGACAGTTGCGCCTGCGCATTCGCGGCTTGCGCCTGCCAGTTGGCAGCCACCGCCTCAGCTCGCAGCCGTGCCTCACGCTCGGCCTGCAGCGCCGCCAGGGCACTGACGAGGTCCGATGGAAGATCGTCCGGCTTCGATATCATGAAGCCATTGAATCAGATCAAGCAGCAGATTCAAACCGTAAAAGCGGCTATCCGACCCGCGTCGGCCGATGGGTTTCTTGAGGGTTACGCCAATCGATCCCGGACAGCAGATAGCTCAACTGCGCCGGCGAGATCGTTACCGATTCTCCGGCAACCGATGGCCAGATGAACTTTCCTCTCTCGAGTCTTTTTGTGAACAAGCAGGCTCCCTGGCCATCGTGCCAGATCGCCTTCACAAGATCGCTGCGGCGACCGCGGAAGACGAACAGATGACCGCTGAGCGGGTCTTTGTGCAGCACCTCCTGCACTTGGAGTGCCAGCGACGGAAAGCCTCTGCGCATATCCGTGTAGCCTGTCGCGAGCCACACTCGCACATTCCCCGGTATCGCAATCATCGGCGTCCAAGCACATCGAGGACCCGCGCCAACGCCTCCGAATCGACGTGCGCATCCACCCGGATGCACCGTCGGTTGCCGAGATCGATCTCTATCAATCCAGTACGCGCGGCTGCCACGGAGCGAACTCGGCCATCAACCGTAGGCAAAAGCCTCGGAGTTTCCTCAGCCGATGCCGCTACGGCAGCGATCTGCACCGGCGTAAAAGATGGTACAACTTGTTCCGATGTCCGTGCTTGTCGACGCCAGGTAAACACCAAGCTGGCCGCTACTCCGTTGCGACGCGCAACCTCAGTCACCTTCGCGCCCGGCGCCAATGTCTCCTCGACAATCCGTGCCTTGTCGTCCTGCGACCAGCGCCGCCGCCGCTCCAGCCCACCCAAAACCTCGACCCGCATCGCCTGATGACCTTAAAGCTAGACTTAAGGCCACACGCTTCGCGAATTGCCACCCGTCACGCAAGACGGCCCCCGTCGGATGCGTACTCCGATCCCGTCGTCGGTCAACGTGCAACGGACGAGCGGCGGCGCTCGCAAGCAGCAGCAGCCGAAGAACTTGCAGAACAGCCTCAAGCGCGGGCGCTTCATCTTCCAGCGCCAGAGCCGTTCGACTCGCAAGGCGAAGGGCCGCATCAAGCTGATGTATTCGCTGCGGCCGTCGGTGCCGATCCAGCAAGACGTGCCGTTCTACAGGGACTTCGCCGAGGTGATGCGGCAGGAGATGTCGCTCAACCTCGCAATCGCGGTCATCCGCGCCATGTCCACGCGGCGCCGCTAACAGGGAGAGAGCCATGGCGACCAAACCTAGCGACGACGACAAGCACAAGGACAAGGCGCAGGCGGATCATGCCGAGCGCGAGAAGCCGCCCGCGGATCAATCCGAGCAGCAGCAGCCCCAGCCGGAGGATCCCCGCCAGGGCGTGCCGCCCTATAAGGACTGACCCGTGCTGATCGAGCGCGTGGCCCGAGACAGGGTGATCAATCACCTCGATCCCGAGTACCTCGCGCAATGGCGCTCCTACTATCGAAAAATCGTCGAGCGTTACGTCGCGGGCGCCCTGTCATGGAGCGACGCCCACAATGCGCTGATGTCCCTCGGCTTCCGCGACCATGCGCTCAAGATCGAACTGCTCGAGCTCGACAAGGCTCGCGACCGGCAAGGACATGGCTGATGATCCTTGCTCGATGCGCGCGCCATTTCTTAGCGTCGAAGAGGCCCGGAGCTTGGCTGGAGGTGTGATCTTTCAATCGAACCTATAGGAGGCCTGAAAGAACGTACCCCACCGTTCCATGCTGAACTTCGAAAAGCTAGTCGCAGTTGTTTCCGGACCACCACAGCCTGTGCATGTCGCTTCGCTGTCCTTTTTGGTCCACATGGCCCAATAGCGGCCACCGACGCCGACGCTGAAGTTCTTGGTTATGAAGTAGGACAGCACGCCTTCGACCTGTACACCCCCGCCTCCGTTCCCGCGTTGATCAATAAAGGTGGTCGTCGGGCGCAAGAGATGATTGTCACGCCCTTTGAAATCGGTCCAGGGCAGGTAAGCGACGTCCGTGCTCAGACGCCAACGCTCGGTGAGCCTGGTTTCGGCGCTTAGGCCGAGACGAGGTGCATTCCACTGAGTATTCTGGCTTGCAACGATCCTGTCGTCGCCAGGCGCCAAGCATGTAGTCATCGGGTTGGCGATCTGTATACACCCCCTCGAGTCGGAGCTCTGTTCGTAGTAGGTCCAGCCGATAAATCCGCCGACCTTGTAGTGGGTGGCGTGCAGAAAATCGTAACCCGCATCGGCCGTGTAATACGTGAACCTTCCGTTTGCCTGGCCTGATATCGTGTTGGAATAGGAGAAGCTGCGTTCGATGCCCCAATCTTCATCATTCATGCTTCCTTTGTCGAAGCGCCCGATCCCCACGTTGCCCTTCAGGAATACCCTCCAGGGGCTATCAACACGGCCAAATAGCTCTCCGGAAAGTCCGTCAAGCCCGTGATAGGTGAGCCTCGATACAAGAATGTTTCGGTCTCCAGTAGCGATCTCATCGGGCACCGCGCTGGCGTTCCATTGAAATCGTCCCCGGCTGAGCCAGAGCCGCGATCCGCCTTCGAACGACCAACCGGCCGTGTAGGCAATCGGCGGCACGCTAGCGGGTGCTTTCGCGTACAGCGGCGCATCGGACCATTGCGCCGCCCAGGGGTCGGCGCCAAAATGGTAGTTCAACCCGATCCTTCCGACGTGATAATTGCTGGACGGGCTCGTTGTGTTCGCCGGAACAATTGCGAAGGGCGGAAACTGCACCGTCGGAGGCGTTGCGACACTCGGCCCGCCGAAATGCAGATAGTCATACTCAGCTTTGACCGACCATGCGGGCGTAAGCGCTTGCTCGACGCCCAGGCCGATGACGCCACCGAGGCGACCATAATCGAAATGGGTTTTCTCCTGTGGGAACCGGCCCTCAAACTCGTTGTTGTTGACAACGTCGCCCTGATTGTTTTGCCAAGCCACGCCTCCCTTAAGATAGGCCAACGTGCGGCCCAACGCGCCAAACGCGTAACCGACGCGGCCGGTCGCGGTGGCAAAGACGCTCGGACCTGCCTTGCAGTTTACACTCACGACAAAGCCGGACGCCGCGAGGCAAGTATTTGTGCCGTCAGAGGCAGCACCGCTGGCATCGAGTTCGACACCAAACACCCAGCCGTTCTTCTGCCAATTGTAGCCAATCTGGCCACCTGCGAGGAACACTGGGGTATCGACGACATCGCCATAGATGGACGGACCATAGGGATTGCTGAAGGACGTTCGGCCGTACCCGCCGCCGACATGCCCGCCAAGATAGCCTCCGGTCCAGTTCCACACCGCCGCTGGCAGTTTCACTTCTGGCTCAAGATCTGCCGCATTCGCTGCACCACTTGCGACGAGCGCAATTGTCGTGGCTCCCAAAAGAAGAATTCCAGATCGCATCCAACACGTCCCTGCATTTTCTCGGTCCACAATCGAGCGCCCTTAGTTATCGCGCAGCAAACCGTCGGGGCGGATCAGACGCTAACAGCGACGCGCGCCGAGTCCGTCCCGAAGACCATCGCAGTGCGATTGGTGATGATGCCGCAAAGAGAGCAAGTCGCGTGCCGAAGTGAATTCGCGGGCTTTGCAGGCACTTCGTCGCGGCGTGTGGCGTCAAGTTGCTGACATTGTCTCAATACCGGCAGCCGCGCAGCCACTGCTCGAGCAATACTTGGCTACCCCGGTGTCATGGGTCTACATCCAAAATGTGCTGGTCTCCCTTGGCGACCGAGACCATGCGCTCAAGATCGAACTGCTCGGGCTCGACAAGGCTCGCGCCGCCATGATGATCGCTTACGGGAGTTCTAGCTCTAATCGCTAGAGCCGCAATCTCCGCCGGCACTTAGGAGTATATACGCATTTAAGAGAAAGGTCCGAAATGGCTCAGTTCGATAGTTGCGTTGCGAATGGGAAGTGCAATAAACAAGTTTTGTAATGAACTGCCGATGGATAGTTTGATTTACCTTAGAGGTGGGAGATGAGCGGCACCGACTACAACCTGCAAGTCGGCCGAGCCATGGTACCGCCGTACTCTCGGACCGGAGCTTCGAATGATGCTCTATGGACTCAGTGACGAGCTAAAGAAATCTACCTCGCGCCGATCGCGAAGCGCGACGCCGACGCCGACGCCGACGCCGACGCGCTGATCATCCGGCTGCATTACAGCCACAAGACGGTCAACAACGCTTTCCTAGCGCTGGGTGTCTTCCTCGGCGGGCGCCTTGAAGGCGCGATGACGTTCGGCCCCGTCGATGGACAAGAGCAACATTCAAGGGCTGGTGCGCGAGACCGCGTGGAATGGTTTCCTCGAGTTGAACCGGCTGGCGTTCTCGGAAGCCCTGCCGCGCAATTCCGAAAGCCGCGCGCTGGCGGTCGCGATGCGGATGATCAAGAAGCACTATCCGCACATCGAATGGGTGATCTCGTTCGCCGATGGATGCCAGTGCGGCGACGGCACAATCTATCGCGCGGCGGGCTTCGTCCAGACCGGGATCAAAGTGAACAAGAGCATTCTGCGACTGTCCGACGGCTCGGTCACGCACAAGATGACGCAAGTGACCGGCAAGAACCGCGCGGATCACTTCGCCAGAACTGGCGGATCATGGTCGGGACAGGGCGTGCCGCTCGACGGCTACCAGATGCGGTACATCTATTTTCTCGCGGCGGCGCGGGTGCGGCTGGTGCCGAAAGAAATCCCCTATGCGGAGATCGAGCGGCGCGGCGCCGGGATGTATCGGGGCATTGCGCGTGGCAAGCAGGCGATGGCTGGGGTCCCCTCGGCACAGCGGCGCGGCAGCGCCGACCGACACGCTCCAACGTAATCGCGCGAATTTCACCGGCCTCTCAGGACCCCCAGTCAACTACCAACTCTGGCAATTGCTGGAGAGACGAACACATGTCAGTCGTTGTCAATACACCGTCAAGGAAGTCGAATTCGAAATTAGGTCGAGAAGAATGAAAAAATTGTTGCTGGGCACGGTAGCCCTCATCACGCTGGCTGCTCCTGCCTCTGCCGCTGATCTGGCCGCCCGGCCCTACGTCAAAGCGCCTCCGCCGGTCATCCCTATCTACGATTGGAGCGGCTTTTACGTCGGCATCAATGGCGGCGGTGGCTCTGCGCATCAGTGCTGGGACCTAGTCAACGCCGGCGGCGTTGTCGTTGCTCCGCCCCTTGTCATGGGGTGCCATAATGGGACTGGAGGCACGGTCGGTGGTCAAATCGGCTACCGCTGGCAAATAGCGAACTCGGTGTTCGGCCTAGAGGAGCAGGGCAACTGGGCCGATTTCAAGGGCTCCAATGCCAACCTTGCTTTCGCAGGCGTCCTGGATGAATCCAAGCTTGATGCATTCGGCCTGTTCACGGGCCAAGTCGGCTATGCCTGGAATAATGTGCTGGTCTATGTGAAAGGTGGGGCTGCAGTCGTCCGTGACAAATACCGGGCCTTCGATTCTACGTCTGGGCTGACCATCGACAACGGCAGCGAAACCCGCTGGGGCGGCACGGTAGGGGCCGGCCTTGAATTTGGCTTCGCTCCGAACTGGTCCGTCGGCATTGAATACGACCACCTGTTCATGGGTCATCGGGATATCGATTTCTTTTTTTCACCCGGAATCGTGGGTGTTCCGGCGGGCGCTTTTGCAGGGACTGCCCGGATCGGTCAGGACGTCGATATCGGTTTGGTCCGCGTGAACTATCGCTGGGGTGGCGCGATCGCCACGACATACTGATCTTCCCCAAAACGGAAGCGTTACATCGCGTGGGAGACGGAAACTGAATATTTCTGGCGCGCTGCTCTCCTCTCAAGCTAGTAATCATTGATGTTCAAGAAATGACGTAAGGATGTCTGTGCGCATGGGAGCCGAGGTGCCATATGGCATTAATCTCACTGAGCCATCACGGAAAATGCCCTCGCTGCGGTTCTGGGTTGTTCCACCTTGAGTGGCATGAAAGCCCAATGCGGACGAAGTCCACGAATTTGTCACCGTCGTCAGGTCTGATGAGAAGGCGCTGTCAGATCACAAAGCCAATCCTTACGAGCCTGCTCGTCTGACCAATGACACCCGAGCAGGTCGACCTCACCCGGGCGCCAATCCCGCACCAGCGGGCGCCGACGGCGGCGGACGCGGCCAACTACTGACGAGCAATCATGCCGGGCGCCTGCTCATGGTCTCGGCAGAGCGCGTGCGCAACTCTCGAAAGAGGGCTGGATCGAGAAGCAGGGCAAGGACCAGTTCTATTTGGTCGATGTCGTGCAAGGCTACATCCGCTTTCGCAACGACGCGGATCGGCGCGCGCAGAAATCCGCCGCTGACAGTCGGGTCCGCGACGCGAGGGCGCGCGAGATCGAGTTGCGCAACGCGGTGCGCGAAGGCCACCTGATCGAGATCGACGAAGCGATGGCAATCGTCGAGCAGATGACCGGGCTTTTCAGAGCAGAGACCGCCGGGCTTCCGGCGCGCGTGACGCGCGATCTGCAATTCCGCAAGACAATTGAAACGGCTTTGAATGACATCCTCGAACGGGTCGCAGATATTGCCGCCGAAAGGGGACGTACTGTGGCATCGGCTCGCTTTGCTAGCGAGACCGTCGCGGCCAACGCCGCCCGACGAGTGGGCGGCGACGAACCGCATCTATCCGCAAACGGCAGCAATCCCGGGTCCGCGTGATCCGCATTTGACGCCTTACGTGATCGCGCCCGAGCGCATGATCGCAAGCGGACGGTTCCGCCGAGTGGTCATGGTGTTCGGCGCCCAGACCGGCAAATCGGAGGCGATGCTCGATGTCGCGGGCCAGCCTTGATCAGCGGCCGGGGCCGATTCTGTACGTCGGGCCGAACCGGCAATTTCTCATCGAGCAGTTCGAGTCGCGAGTCATGGCGCTGCTCGATCAGGCGCCGACGCTGACCGAGAGGTTGGCGCGCGGCAAACGGATGACGAAGACCCGCAAGCTCGTCGCGGGCGTCCTGTTCCGTCTCGCGCATTTGGGATCATCGGCGGCACTGAAGTCCGATCCGGCTGTCCTGGCATTGGTCGACGAGTACGACGAGATGCGCGCCAACGTGAACGAGCAAGGCGGCCCGCTCGGTCTCGTCGAGCGGCGCGGCGACACCTATGCGGATTTCGTTTGCGTGGTCACATCGACTCCAAAGCGCGGGTGCGTAGAGGCCGTCGAGGACAAGCGATCCAAGCTGTTCTTTTGGAACGTCGCCGTTGCTGACGATATCGAAAGCCCGATCTGGCAACCCTGGCAGCAAGGCACGCGGCATCACTGGTGCTGGCCGTGCCCGCATTGCGGCGAATACTTCGTCCCGCGCTTCAACCTGATGCGCTATCCGCCAAAGGTTTCGCCGATGGCGGCGGCGCGCGAAACCTATCTGGAATGCCCGCATTGCGGCGGCGTCATCGAGGACGGCTACAAGGCGGCGATGAACGAGCGCGGCCAGTATGTGCGCCCGGCCAGACCATCGATTGCAACGGCCAGGTTTCCGGCGATCCGCAGGATATGATGTCGGTGAGCTATTGGGTCTCGGGCCTCGCATCGCCGTTCGTCTCGTTCGGTGATCGCATTCGGGTCTATCTCGAAGCTATCGGGCTTGGCGACGACGCGATGGTGCACCAGGCGATCAATGCAGCTTCGGTGAGTTGTATTCGCCCGGCGGCGGCGAGGTGCCGGAATGGGCCGAGATCAAGGAGAAGGCGCGCCACGCCGAATACCGGCGCGGTGAAGTCCCCGAGGGCGTGCTGCGGCTATCGATCGCCGCGGACGTGCAAAAGCAATCTATCCCCTACGTCATTCGCGGCTGGGGACCCCGGGCCACGTCATGGCTGATCGATTGGGGATATCTGCGCGGCGACACCGCCGACACCGAGGTGTGGGATCAGCTCGCAGAATTGATCTCGACGCCGATCGATGGCTTCCTGATCCATCTGACGTTCGTCGATAGCGGCTTTCGCCCGGGCAAGGCGGACACTCTGCCGCTCAATCGCGTTTACGAATTCTGCCGCCGCTTTCCGAAGCGCGTCCGCCCGACCAAGGGATCGAGCGCGCCGATGCGTGTGCCGCTCTCCAAGATCGAGGTCAATCGATCCGGCAAGGCGGCGAAGTTCGATCTCGATCTGGTGCGGCTCGATACCGATCACTGGAAGTGCTTGGTGCACGAGCGATTGCGCTGGCCGTCCGAAACGCCCGGCGCATGGAATGTGCCGGTCGGCATCGATGACGATTACTGCCACCAGATTGTCTCCGAGGCGCGGGTCAAGTCACCGACCGGGCGCCGGGAGTGGATCAGGCGGTCGAAGAACAACCATTTCCTCGACTGCGAGGCGATGCTGGCCGCGACTAGCTACCTCATGAACATGTAGCGGGTTGGCCAGCCGCGAGAGCGAGAGGCGCCCGCCAGGACGAACGAGAACCCGCCGCCACCGAATGACGTGCGACCGACGCACCGGACTTTCCCGCGTGCGCCGCGCCGGATCGTGCGGTCGGGCTATTTGGGAGTGTGAGCCATGGCAAGGAAATCGGGCGCGCTGACATTCACGCAACAGCAGCAGGAAGACTTGCTGACCGCGATTGCATCCGGCGCCGAGCGCGTGAGCTATTCGGACAAGTCGGTCGAATATCGCTCGCTCTCCGAGTTGCGGGAAATCCTCGCGGGCATCGATGCCGATCTGAGCGGCGCCGGGGTGCGCCGCCGGACGTTCCGCATGGTCGCGCCGTGGGGCAATGCCTGTCGCCACCGCGACCGAGAAGCCGCGCTATCGCGTCAAGGCGCCGTCGATCCGCAATCAGGCCGATCCGGCGGCGCTGCCGCGGAAGCCGCGCGCCCTTAGGCGCCGCCAAAGTTCAGCGCCGTTAAGGCAGCCGGTGGCCCACTGATCGTCAGGCCATGGCGGGTGCTGATCGAGCAAACTCTGCCGGGTCGGAAGAATCATGGCGTTCGTCACGGATCACCTGTCGAACCAGTTTTCTGCTATGACCGGTTTGGCACGATCTACTTGATCCGCGTTCCGCTTTTCGACAGGGCCAAGATCGTCGCATTGGTCTCTTCGCGGCGAAGATATCCGTCATACTGCAAGCGCTCGGCCGCAGGGAGCAGTTTGGGATCGATTGTTGTCACCCCGATTGCGCTGCGGATCTGGCGCATCGATTTGCGGACGGCATCGAATGTCGAAAACCTTCACCGGATCCCGTCGGCCAGAACTATCGCTCGTCTCATGACGGTCGGACAGGATACGCTGTCGAAGGCAGAGACGGTCACTGTCGCGGCGATCGAAGCTGGCGTACCAACCCTGGTCGAGGCGCGCGAGATCATAGCCGAATTCCACTTGATGATCCGGCGCAGGAGCCGCCGCCGAGTTGTCGCGATGGATCGAGCGCGCTCGCGCCAGTCTCGTTGCCTCATTCGCCCCCGCGTTACGGATGATGAAGCGGCGGTTCGGGCGGCGATCACCTTGCCTTGGTCCAACGGAGGTGCGAACGAGGAGAAGAACGACATGACTTCACCTCGCCGGAGGCGTTGACGACCGGTCACCCGGCCCTGGCTATCAACTGCATGGATGTGAAACACGTGCTTCGAAATTCCAACCCAATTGTCGCGGCTTCCATTGGTGAATTGCTCCTGTTAGCGGGTTCGTGCATCACCAGTATATCGCCGCGGCCGAGGGAGCGGGGCCGTCTTCCCCATCAATGGCCGGATGCGCGATGAGTTGCTCAACGAGACCCTCTTCTTCGATCTCGACGACGCCCGCACCAAAATCGCTAATTGGGTCGCCGACTACAATACCCGGCGGCCTCACTCGTCGCTGAAATACCTCACCCCTGCGGCCTGCGCTGCCCACCTCACCGCAACGGACGACCGGCTCCGCAACCCCGACCAGCTCCGCGGATCGTCCGCTGTTCCACCCGCGCCACCTGGCGTACAAACCGGCGAGCTCTAACCGCCGCTGGATGAAAGTTCAGGCAGGTCAGGGCTTGTAAGAGCGGCGGGAGCAACACAATGGACATTGGCTCCATAAGCGCGTTGGAACTAGTGACCCTGAGAATTGCCTCGGTCCTTCTCGTCGCAGTTCTCGTCGGCTAGTGGTGGGCTACTCGAGACTTCCGCGATTTGTAGGTGAGGTTACCTCTCCGACAGACAACGTCCCCACCTCGGTCAACTCAGGTGATACTTATTGAACAGTTCGCCAATCTCGGTTGCCTTAATCTTTTTCAGAATAAGTTCGCGCAGGAACGCTCGTCCTGGGATCTCAATTTCCTTGCCGTCACGCAGTCTACCCATTGCTGCAAGCAACTTGCGAATATCATAAGTTGAGTTGAATACCTCAGGCACGCCACGTTCAATCTTGAGGAGTATATAAACGGCTTCCATCGCCGTCCGAACAGAGTATTCCGTCGTGAAGATACAATCCCGTTCACCCGACTCCGCGAACTGGCCGATGAAGGCGAAATTGACCGCCTCTTTAGGCACAACATCTGGCCGGTCGCCCACCTGCCGCGGCATGAAGAAGGAAGTGACGTAGGGCATCATCACCGGCACCGTTTTGGCTGCGCTCGCGGCGAGTTCCGGTATGCTCGGGACCGGCACACCGAGGTGATAAAGCCATTCTTGCGTGATTTCCTCGCCCGTACAATCTTGCATCGGTTTCTTCACGTAGTCGCCGGCTTTCTCGACGAATAGTGAATAGAGCCAGGCAACGACTTGGTCGCTGCGCTGGTGCTTGAAATGCGGCTGGCGGTTTGCGGTCCAACTGAGCAACCAGCTCGAATCTTTCACCGTAACGATGCCTCCTGTGACGACCCTGCCGCTGAACGGATCGCGTTTGGCAATCTTGTGAATGTATGCCGGAATGCGTGCGTCCAGGGTCGTGATGGTCGCCGATTCCCATTTGGTTGCAGAGATATTGCCGCCAAAGACGTCTGGACGGCCAAAGGCGGCATCCTTAGCCGCAATACGCCGCCACAGATCCCAGGCGGGCGCGGGGCCTTCGTCGAGCCTGGGAGCCGTGTGATGGTCCCCCATGTCCGAGTTTTCGGTAAGCGACCCGATCGTCATGAAAACAAGATCGTCGGCGCCAATATCGACACTGCCCACAATGCCATTCTCCAGCCATCGGATGCCTGTGGCTTGCTTGCGTCCGCGTTTTATGTCGAAATCAATATCGGTGACTTCGACACCGTAGCGAAAGTTGACGCCTTGCTCTAACAGCCATTTGCATAACGGCAGAACAAGCGATTCATACTGATTGTACTTGGTAAACTTCAGCGTGCTGAAATCCGGCAGGCTGCCGATATGATGGATGAATCGATGCAAATAAAGCTTCATCTCGAGGGCCGAATGCCATTTTTCAAAAGCGAACATAGTACGCCAGTAGAGCCAAAAATTGCTGTTGAAGAAATCTCTCCCGAACACTTCGTCGATGCGCTTGGCCTCCATCTGCTTACGAGTGGCAAGAAAAAGGGCAATCAGCTCTCTCTGGGCCTCTTCGCTCAAAGTGAAGAGGCCATCGGTATGGGCATTCTGCCCCTGGTTCACCGTCACCCGCTGTAGTGTGTAGTTCGGATCATCCTTGTTCAGCCAGTAAAACTCGTCGAGCACGCTGGCGCCTTCAAGTTCGAGCGATGGGATCGAACGGAACAGGTCCCAGAGGCACTCGAAATGATCCTCCATCTCTCTACCACCTCGAATCACGAATCCCCGTTCCGGGTCTTGACTACCGTCCAACGCGCCCCCCGGAAGGTTCAGTCGTTCGAGGATGGTGATACGGTCGCCACTCATTTGTCCGTCGCGGATCAAGAAGGCTGCGCCGGAGAGCGCCGCTAACCCCGAACCAACGAACCAAGCTGTCTTGCTATCCACACCTGCGGGTTTGCGGGGGCGAGCAAAAGCTTCGTAGTTTCCACTGCTGTAATACATCGTGAGATTCCATCTAGTTCGACGTGACAATCCGTCAGCTGATAGTCAAAAGATGTTTGCAGGCGCCGGACACGTGTGCGGGACGCCGATCGTCAGGCCGCCATCGACCACGATTTCGGAGCCCGTGAGATAAGAGGACTCGTCGCTGAGCAGGAACAAGACTGCCCGTGACACTTCCTGCGGCTCGGCGGCCCGCCCGAGCGGAATGGGGAAACTGGAAGGCTCGAAATTCTCAGTCATCCGAGTGTTGGTTAGGCCCGGATGGATAGAGTTTACGCGAACGCCGGACGCGGCGGCCTCCAAGGCAGCGGACTTGGTTATGCCCCGCACGCCGAACTTGGAAGCAACGTAGGCGTGAAGCCCAGCAGTCCCCCTCAACCCCTCGATCGACGAGATGTTAACGATCGAGCCTCCGCCCGCGCGGCGCATGGCCGGTAAGGCAGTCTGCATTCCCAAGAAAACACCGGTGAGATTGACTGCAAGTGTCTTCTTCCACTGCTCGAGCGGGAACTGCTCGATGGGAGCCATGCTGGCTATGCCTGCATTGTTGACGAGGCCGTGCAGCGCGCCGAACTTGCTCTCCGCAGCCGCGATCGCCTGGCACCAATCCTCTGGCTGAGCGACGTCTTGACGCACATAGATCGCGGATGTGCCAAGTTCGGCCGCGAGAGCCTCTCCTTCCTTGTGAAGAATATCGGTGATCACGACTTTCGCGCCCTCGGCTACCAGCAGGCGCGCATGAGCAGCCCCCATGCCTTGAGCCCCGCCGGTTACCAGAACGACTTTTTCGCTCACACGTCCCATAACTTTTGCTTCCTCGATCAGTGGCGGTGCAGGGTCTTCCCAGTATCAGGCATGAGGATCATGCTGACGGAAATGTTTGAGAACCCGAACCTTGGAAGTAAAGCAAGTCGCGAGCCGCGGTCTGCACCATGCCCACTTAACTCCTGTCGATTATCCTGTGCCGCGCATCATCTGCAATGCACCCAAGCCTGCAGCAGTGCTCATGTAAATTGGCGCGAAAGCAGTTCGATAACGAGTTCACGTCGTGAACAAGCGTTCGCGGCGCAGGCGTTTACGTCGGAGTGTTGCATTGGCCTCGCCAAACTGGGCCACCTTCTTGATACCGACAATTCACGACCGAGTTTCTTCCAATTTTGGGTGAATTGCCGCTGACCGCAAGTGAGGCAAGACCGGTTCCGCACAAGCGCGCACGGTACTGAGCTCTTTGTGGGTCGCAGCGGTAGAAGCGGGGCGCAGAACACATGAGGTTCTCCCAGTCTTGCGAATTGTAATATCCCTTATGTGCAATCGCCGCGCCGAGAATCTGATCGCAACGCAAACTCAAGTGGCTCTTGCAGTTGCTGGAGGTCTTCCGACGTGCTAGCGCGACGTCGGTGTTCGCGTGGCCTGCGTTTTCGACCATGCACAGCATAACGTCTTGGCACCAGTAAGAGAGTCTCATCGATACTTTCTGTCCAGAGGCTTGGTCATGTCGAGCCTTCGACATCGCGTCGTCAATCTGACAAGCGAGGAAGGCAACAGAACAAGAGCCGAAAGTTGCCAGCGGTCTCTCGTACCAAGTTCGGCATCCGCAGCCGAGTGAGCCCTATAACCCGCTCGAGGTGCTTGGCATCGACGTTGCATAATGACAGATAGGAGGGCGCCTTGACGTCATCGTCGGCGAGCACGCTTCGCCGGAATGAATGCACAATCAACAGGCGCATTCGGCCGCACCGCATAGCGGCCTGTCTAGAATGGAAAGGTCAAGCGTGTTTGATGTTTTCGGATCGTTTAACGGTGGATTGATGTGCAAGGCGCAGAACTCGGTACTCGGCCTGGCGTAGCGACGATCGCGATCACTGGATCGATCAGCCCCGGCTCGCTGCTTGATAATGCCCCGATCAATCCACACCATGAAAACCCAACTCGTCCATAGCCGTTACGGACGGCCGAGCCTGCATTGGGGCCAACGCAATACAGTCGCTTCAGGGATGCTCCAACAACCGGATAGGCGCGGTGAGATGAATTAGCTCAACTCCCAATCGGTGAAAATAGTTCGAAAGCGAGGAGAAATGTGATGTCCGACGTCGAAGGCATTCCGTTTGATGCGCCCCTTTACCATGGGGGCAAAGATCGTGGCAGCTCGTTTCTCGGCTGCCAAGCCATAAGCCTTATGTTCAGGGTGGGACACGAGGTGAACCGTCTATTACCGAACGGGCTGGTACCTGCAGCAAACCCTGCAATCGCCATTGTGGGGGTCGCGAGTTATCGCTCAAGCACTGTCGGGCCATACTTGGAGTGCTATTCGGGAGTTCAAGTTCGTGATCCCGGTGGTGAGACTGGCTATTACATTCCTTACATTTACGTGACAACGAATGATGCAGCGCTCGCCTCGGGACGAGAGCTTCTTGGTGCTCCAAAAAAGCTCGCGCACATTACTTTGATCAGAGAAGGCGGCCTAATTCAAGGCACGCTCGAGCGTCCGGATGGCAAGCGCCTGCTGACCCTTACCGCTCAACCAGACCAGCGCATGAGCTCGGGTTCGCGACAGATGTATTCTGCGCGGACGAATTTCTACTCGGTTCGGCACCTGCCGCCCATCAATGAGTCCGGGAAGGGAGCAGTAACGCAACTCGTCAAATGGTGCACGGACCGAACGTTGCGACGCGACGAGCGTGGCGAAGAAATTCTATTTACTGGACCTATCTCCCTAACTTACGACTCCCCCTCGATTGTCGATCCCGTGCACAATTTGAAAGTTGGCCAAGCCTTGCTCGGCATATACGAGGAGTATGACGCCATGCTCGAGGCCATTGATATCATTTCGCAAGAATTAAACCAGGTAAACAGCTGATTGATGAGCTTGAGGAATTTCATCCAATCCTGAGTTCTGCCCGGCCTGTCGGCTTGCCCGCTGATGGGCCGTTATGACGACGCGAGCTACAGTCCAGACGCGCAGCATGACATCGCAAAGGGGCAAATTGCCTCGCCGGAGGCGTCACATGTACAAGCATACTCGCGCCAGGCGCCTGCACGGCGGATAGCCTATCATGGAGATGGCGTTCGTATCGCCCATGACGGTTGGGGAATCGTCACAGCTATTGGCGATAGGGCAGGCAGCGTCGGCATCAAGTTGACGGATGCATCCGTCCGCCCGGCTCGCATCGACTGTCGCAATCGTCGCTATGGCATCACGGCTTAGACTGCCGGTCGCGGGCGGACCCCAATCAGGATTTCAGGGGTATCCGCGCGTGTTCCATCAAATGATGACGGACCGGCGTGAAATGGACGCGCATAGCGGGACCGCTTAAACCGGTTTCTTAGTTGGAAGATGACCGCTCCTTCTCCTACTATCATGCCGCAAGGGCCGTCGTCTGCTGTTGTTGCGGCTGTGGGCATGTGGGCAACGCGGCGGCGTTGTCCATCATGTCCACAGCGGGCGGTCCCTGTTGCCGCGCGCCAGACGGCTATCAGCGTGCGGTAGCCGAGCGCCTGGTCAGGGCGATGCTCGTTGTAGAAGGCGATCCAGCTGGAGATTTCGTCCGTGGCCTCGCGGCCGTCGTGTATCCCTTAAGGTAGATGTCCTTGTGCTTGAGCGATCGCCAGACACGTTCGATGAAGACGTTGTCCATCCAACGCCCGCGTCCGTCCATGGAGATCCGGATTCGGGCGGCCGAAAGCGCGCCGGTGAACGCGGCGCTGGTGAACTGGCCAGCCTGGTCGGTATTGAAGATCTCCGGCTTGCCATGCTTGGCCAGGGCGTCGCGCCGCCACGCAGAACGAGACACCCATCGCGTTTCGACACTCGCCACGCCAGGATGGCGCGGCTCGCCCAGTCGATAATCGCCACCAGATAGAGGAAGCCCCGTCCGACCGGGATGTAGGTGATGTCGGCCGCCCAGAAGTGATTGACGCGCTCGGATTGTGAGTTTGCGCAGCAGATATGGATAGATCTTGTGGCCGGCGGCAGGGCTCGTTTTGCGAGGTCGTGGCCCGAGCGCCGCAATCGCCATCTTGCGCATCAGCCGTTGCCCGCGCTTGCGGTTGATCCGCAGCCTCGGGCGCGCAGCATCGCATTCATGCGGCGCGAGCCGAGAGACGGCCACGCCGTGAACAGCTCGTCGATCAGGCGCATCGGTGCGGCGTCGTTGTCATTGGCCGGCGGTCGCGGCCGGTAGATGCCGTAACGCGCAACGCCGACCAGGGCGCATTGTCTTATCGACAGCGTCCGATCGCCGCGGTCGAGCATCGCTCGGCGGCCCGGCGCGCTCATCTTCCGGACCTCTTGGCTAAAAAGTCCCGCTCGGCATGCAGTTTCTCGAGCTCTCGCTCGCGATCGGCCACGGCATCCCGGCCGACACCGACGTCGAAGACTCGCATTCTCCAGCAGCTGCTTCTTCCAGGCGTAAATCTGGTTGGGTGGACCTCGTAGCGCTGGGCCAGATCGGCAACCATCGCCTGTTCCCGCACTGCCTCCAAGGCAATCTTCGCCTTCAAGGCGGCGTCAATCTTGCGTCTCGTCTTCGTCATGGTTCGCTCCGTTTAAACGGAGCGGCCGATCTCCTTAGCCCCGGTCCTAAAACCGGATCCATTTCAGCCAGAGCTGGAACCTGGCTATTTCTCTAAAATGTTGGCTTCAGCCTCAAAAGAGGAAACAACGCAGCGGGTTACAGCGTCTTGAGGTATTCGAGCAACGCCTTTTTGTCTTGCTCGCTCAAACTAGTCCCGTACTCGTGGCCGCATCGGCTGTTTCCAGAATTGATGTCATTACAATCCGTGGTGGATAATGTTTCACTCAGAGGCTCCTGGGTGGCAGCAAGACCAACGTTTTCAATGTCGTATTTCCGTCCAATGCTAAACTGCGATTTGCGCTGCCCCGATGGCTTGAGCAATTCCGCCAGGGTAGGGACCGAGCCGTTGTGAAGATAAGGTGCGGCGGCCCAAATACCCTGCAGAACACGGGCCTCGTAGGCGCCCCATGGAGGGAGCCGACTGCGAGATGCTCTTTCTGTCCCCTTCCGCTTGGCCTTTTCGATTGCTTCCGAGGTGCTGACAGCGTTGAAAGCCGTTACCAGATCCTGCAGGGTTGGCGGTAGTCGTACCAGCCCCAGAGACTCCCGAGTCTCCGACGACCCCGGATCTGGCGCCGTCGCGACCCGTGCGTTGGAAGGGGCACCGCCGGCCAACAGGTGTTCTGCGATCGAACCAATGACCGAGGTTGCAAGAATGTTAAAGATCTGATCGTTTTCCTTGAGCGGCGCGGTCGCGAAGGGAATGTACGCTCCATTCAGCACGCCCGTCTTCGCTTTCCAGGCGAGGACATCGTATTCTCGTGTATCCGTACCGACGTTCTGGACCACGGTTCTCCATGTTTTGATGAATGGAAAGCGCTGCTCGCCGTCTTCAATCCCATGGCACCCGCTACATCCCCCTTCAGCGGGATATCTTTCAAAGATCATTTTGCCCCGGATGGCTAAGGCAGCGTCAATCTTCCAGGGCCATTTCGGAGGGCCGATTCGCTTCACCAAGTTTTCAAGCTCGCTAAGACCGTCGAAATTGGTGGAATTGTCATTGAGGAAATTGATGAGCGCGCCCTGACGCTTCGGCTCGAACGTAGCGAACACCCCTAGAACCTCGCCAACGTTCCGGGCCAGCCCCAAGATGTCACTTCCATTCTTTGCAAATCCCGGCCATTGCGTCTTGTCTTGCCGCGGCGCATTCCAAAGGAATGGGTATCTCACGGGAGCGTCAGCGGTTTTTATGTTTTCCGGAATCATGAAATCGGGTGGCGGACCGATGTCCAGTCCGGATAAGCGGTTGAAGATCATCCCGACAGCATCCAGACGGCCCACTCCCCAGCCGTTTTTGGGCAGGGCTCGCGCCATAAGCGTGTGAAACCGCAAGTACCACCTATCTACCTGCCGGCGAAGATTCTCAACATCGGTCGGATCGGGAGTTTCGGATTGCAGAACAGCTGCAGCAAACGGAGCAAACGAGTCGTCGCTAGAAAGCACATCACCGACTGCCTTGTCCAAATCGCCAAGCAGCGCGTAGAAGTCCACGAGCCCGGGACCACCATCGACGCGATACACCTTGCCTTCAACTTCGATCTGGCGCGTATGACATGCCGAGCAGGTCATTCCGACAACCTGGAAACCTTCAGGACCGGAGGCATGAAAGCCGATGGGAAGGTTGGCTTTGTTTCCAGGATTGGCTAGATAGCCGTACCGCGACAGACCATCCGCGAGGAACGGTTGCCCGTTCCTTTGCTTTAGCGCCTGCATCCAGGATAGCGTGATCAAACGCGAGCCCTGATCGCGCACATAGAAGTCCGCTCTCGCCGTCGCGGTCCAATCTACACCTTGATCAACATATATTGGATTGGCGTCAGCGCCCTGGGCGCTCGATCTTGTCATGGCTGCAACGGTTAAGCCAATCAGAAAGAGAACACGAAGCATAGTATGGCCCGCCGTCTTTTAGACTCGCCTGAAGAGCTGTTCGCGGTACTAAAGTCCTCTCGCCGTTGCGGCAAGTTTGATCTTAGCCCTCTAACCTAGTTATTATTAAAGGTCTCAGACCAACTAAGTTCAACCTACCAACTTTTGGAGTGATGCCGGTTGCCTGTGTATCGGCCCCCATTTGAAATCGCAGAACCTCATAGCTGGCTCCGGAGATCTGGACAGGGCGATAAGCGGAGTTTCTGCCTGACAGCGGGTAAGATTGTCCCGCGCTTCAGGAGAGATGATGAGCAAACGAGCCCGCCGGCACTACGCACCAGCATCTAAGGCCATAGCTGGCTGAGCAGTTGGACGTGCACCCGAACCAGATCACGCAGTGGAAATCCCAGCTTCAGGAAGCGGCGGCCGAGGTATTTTGGTCCTAGCGGAGGCAGCAGAACGATCGATCCTGCGTGGACTTGAAACGCTGCACGCCAAGATCGGGGAGCTGACGTTGGAGAACGAGCCGATGGCGAAGTGACGACGTGCGCGACGTTGCTGCCGTCATTGAGAAAATTGCAATCCCATAATCTTTGCGAGGTCACCTTTGCTAGCAACCGCGCGCGCTCGTAATTCCGGCTTTTGGTGAATCGACATCCGCAGCGCATTCGGAAACATCGCAGCGACATCATCGAAGCCTGGCGGCGCCAGCAACCGGTCGGCTCTCTGCTGAGATATTTCGTTATCGTGCAACACTTCGAGGCTGCAGACGCGAGCGATCGTCACGGCGCGGCGCCAGATTCGCTGATGGTTCATGGATTTTGCTTTTAGCTCTGATGCCGGTAGCGGACTGGCTGCCGGGACTCAGAAACCGCAAACGTGAACGGCCAATGTGCTTTTGGGGTGCCCCTTGGACATGGGCGCACCGCCGTGCCAACGCGGCTATTAGCACGCTGGCCCATTGATGGCTCCGATTGCCATCAGTAAAAGGATCCATCTGACTGCTTATGGCGAGGATATCAGACTGCAAGCTTGCTCGAATGACAGCCGTCGCGTGCAAAGTTGTCCCGGCGCTACGTCTTGGGTTCTTGGGGCGCGCGACCTATCACTTGCCAACGGCGAGAAACTCGAGCGCAGCAGGGAGAACCTCAGGCAGCTCGCTAGCCGGGTTGGAGCTCGCGTTGATGCAATCGAGGAGGCACTACTCGGCGTTGTCGGCCAAGGAGCTACCGCCGCAGCAACGCGGCCGAAGGAAGCCGGAGAACGACGTGATCAGGTGCTGCGCGATGCTCTCAGTCGCGGCCTCGAAGAGGCGCGCTATGCCGCCGGCCGCGCTTTCCGGCAATACGATGCCGCGGACCCAGCGAACCGGCTGCTGGCGAGCGAGCTTGCCGGGAACAGGGCACTTGTCCACGTGCCAGAGGTCGAGGGCAAGCTTGCCGCGCAGAATGCGAGGACACCTGCTCCCGGCGTTGCTCCGGCCTCGCTCGGCGTCTTGGCTTCCAACCTGCGAACCGTCTGGTCAGCGCCGACGACCGATGCCCGTGTCAAGAAGCGCATCGGGCGCACCTTGATCCACGAGTCGCCGCTGAGATCGACGACGGGGCCTCGGAGATCGTTCTCATCGTTCACTGGGTGGGTGGCGCCCACAGCGAGTTGCGCTAGCCGAACCGCCGGCGCGGATAGCGTAACAGCACCTCTGCCGATATGATGCAAGCCGTGCGTCAGCTGGTGCTGATCGCCAGCGACGATCTGATTGCCGGCCTGCTCAACCGCAACGGCCTCAAGACGGGCAACGGCAATCGCTGAACCCGCGCGCGCGTCACATCAATCCGTTCGCACTACCGCATCCCGGTGTTCAAGCCCGCCGAGGACGGGATCGAGCCCTGGCTCAACCTCAGCAACGCCGCACAGATCCTAAAGCGCGCCGAAGACGCTCCGGCTGGCCGCTGAGGCCGGCGAGATGGAATCTATCGATCCGCTGTCGGACGGCCTTTGGATCTTCGCCCGCGCCGAGCTACTGTGGATCTGCGCATCGATCTGGGCGAGCAGTCGCTCCGAGACGTTCATTGGGACCAATCGTTCCTTGAAAATCCAAAGCGAATTGGAACCTCCTGGTGATAGATCCATTTAACGAGAATGGTCGAAGGACTTAGGTTGTACGTCGCGTTCGCGGTCGATGCCGCAGGAGTCGCGGGGGCCACTTATGAATTCACCAGCCATAGCGACAGAGGGGCCAAGAAGCGGCTGAGGGGTATCAGATGCCCACGATATTATCGAGCTTAGGATCGACCATAGGTTGGTCACTCGTCTGAAACGTGGCTAGGTGAACCGTCAAGCCCTGCTACTGCGGGGCGTCACCTCATCTGGCCTGGGGAGCCAGCCGCCGTAGGGAATGCTCTCGAGGTCTTTCGTTGAACAGCTGTTGGAACAGCCAGGAAGGTAATCACGAGGTGCGCCCGGAAACGGAGCTTTAGCTAGCTGCCGTGGTCAGCTGCGGGCTGGCATTTCTGATCGCCGCGTTGACGATCGTGTCACTGAACCAGCCACCGACCAGACGTCAAGACGTTTAACCGAAGATCCTTGGTGACGTCGACCTCACGGAGGGATCGTGTTCGGGCATCCTGGGGACGGCGGCTCGGACCCGGTCTTGGCATCTCGGACAAACGGGCCATCCTCGCTTCGTGGGTGCCAGGAGATTGGTCGATCGCGTCCTGCTAGGCGTTGCGGGCGCCCGACAGTCTGACGGCGCCGATAACCTCGACGAGATCCTGGATCCCCTCGGTGCTCTCGACGACCCATGGCGGCCAAAAGGCGGCGATCTACATTCTTCCCGGACGACGTGAGGGGGCGCGCGATATGAGCCGGAAGGGACCCCTGATCACATTCTCCAGCGCTATGATGGGCTTCGCTTGTTCGTGCTCTGAATTTTCGGCGGGGCGGTCTCGGGCATCATGAGCATGGCACAGAGCCCGGCTGCGCTAGCGACAAGCATGTACCAGGCGGGCGCCAGCGCGTTCCCGGTCAGGTGGATGAGCAAGGTGACGAGTGGTTGAGCGGTGCCTCCGAAGATCGCTATTGCAAAAGCGTAGATCATCGCGAAGGCGCCACCACGAATGTTCTTGGGCAAACCTTCTGCCATACTCACATAGAAAGCGCTATACGGAATCGTTCCGATCAGGGTGAGCGCGCCGAGGCCTCCGAGAAGTGCGAGGGCACTGCGGCTCTCGGAGATCCAGAAGAACACCGGATAAGTGATCAGCAAGGCAGTGATCTGCGGCCATATCATGATGTGCCGGCGGCCCGCGCGGTCTGCGAGCCAGCCGCCCAGCAGTGCGGCAGCAATTCCTACCGAATTGCTGATGAGCGTGGCGCCAAAGGCGAGAGGCGCGGAAACTTGCAGGGTGTTCAGCGCATAGGTGGTCATATATCCCGTAACGTAGGTGATGATCGTGCAACTGGCCAAAATGACGAATCCCAAGCTCATGATGCGGCGAGCGGCAAGCGATCTCCTTACAGGCTGAATGCCGGGAACCGGTGCTTCGGGGCGGTGCAACGTTTCGGGCAGGGCGCTCCGCAACCAGAGTCCGAACGGCAGCGTAGCGGCGCCGAGCAAAAGCGCGATCCGCCATCCGTACGCATTGAGTGCCTCGCTTGTCATGGTGAGGGAGAGTATTTCGCCCACCAACGCGCCGGCCGTCGCAGCGATCTGTTGGCTGGCAGGCTGAAACGAGACAGCAAGACCGCGCCGTTCGGCCGGGGCCGCTTCCATCAAATAGGCGGTCGTCGGACCAACCTCACCGCCAAGCGCGAAGCCCTGCACCAAACGTGCAAAAATGACCAGCAACGGAGCGGCAATTCCTATTGTCTCGTACGAGGGCGTAACCGCCAACACAATGATCGCGGCGCTCATCATTGCAAAGCTGGCGGTCATCGCGGGCCGACGCCCGAGACGATCCGAGTACGAGCCGAGCAGGATAGCCCCGATCGGTCTAGTCACAAAACCCGCGCCGAACGTTGCGAGTGAGAGCATAAGGCTGGCGAACGGGTCACTTGCCGGGAAGAACGCCTGACCGATCGGGATAGCGAAAAAGCTATAGGTCCCGAAGTCGTAGAATTCGAGAATATTTCCGATGGTTGCTCCCCACACGGCGCGGCCGGTCAAGCGTTCGTCTGCCGGAATAGGGACCGGCTCCAGCTTCTTGCGAGTAAATTGCCTGGCCATCCTCGATCCGTCTGAAGCGTGCAATCGCTGGCCTGAACATTTCGACCAGTCAGCCCGCGCGCGTTGCATTCCATTTTCTCTACACGTCGTCTAGCTTGAGGTGGCCGGCCAACGCCCCGGTGCTCCACATCTGCCTGACGCAGGCCAGGACGAGCTCAGGGCGATGAGTGCAACAAAAATGCCTGTCTGCTGCAGCCCCATTCAAACCTTGAACTGATCGCGGCAATCGCCAGCAAAGATGAATAACGGAACGCGCTGCAATTTGTCGGGTGGGTTCCGCCGTTGTGCTCCCGTGCAATGGCGCGTTTGCGACAACATTGGCGAGCGCCGAACAGGTAGTGCCTGTTTTTCATACCGAAGGGCCGCCGCGCGCGTTCTGCTGGTTGCGCCCGGCGGAGCATCAGGCGATTTGGCCCGGCTTTTGCTCCGTTGCTTGTTAGTTGCGCGCAGCCGCCGCCTTGTCGGGATTGATCCGCTGCAGAATGCAGGATCTTCGTGCGATCAAAAGACAATAGGAGTTCGCATTGTTGACGGCACCATGAAATCGATCGACATCGCCGCGGCGCCGTAGGCATCAGGCGGCCAATTCGGTCTGGCGAGCAGCGGCTCGGGACGCTCATCCGAAAGAGGCCGCCGCCGATGCCGATGACGAGCGATACCGTGCCGACTTGCCGGATGAAATCAAGCCTCCCGGCAGCCGGATCGAGCATGCCAAACAGCGGGAAGACGTACAGTGCGAACGGCGCCAGGCCCCAGATTATCAAGAGCACAAATCTTGCGCGTCTGGTTGTAGCCGACCTTGACCGCCTCCTTGTACTCATTGCTGACTTTGTTCACGTCATCGTAGCCGTTCGGCTCGAAGAAGAAATGTCCGGTCTGCCGCGTCAGCATCGCAAACCAGCCGATGAGGCCGGCCATCGCCGGGTCCTTGAACAAGAGCGCATATCAACCGAGGAAGATGAAAGCGCTGATCAAATGCAGCGTCTGGTTAGTTCTGCTCTGGTGATCGTAACGGTAGTCATCCCACCGCAGGCTTGCAGCATGTCTGACAAATGGCTCATGATCAACCTCGGTCACTGACGGCGTTGAAGCCATAGGCCGAGTCCGTAACAGATGCGTGAATGAATTTGGTCGATATGACCGGGGAGCCCAGATCGACCACGATCTGCCTTTATCCAAATTAGCTGCTCATGGCCACGGGACATAGCGCTGGGGCATCCTCAACGCTCCCGCCACCGGCAAAGCCTTGATCTAATTGATTACAAACGCCATTCGCGACGACGCTTGACACTGCCTCCTTCGATCCGAGCCGACTGCGGCCATTGAATCGGCTCGGCCGCGAGGCCCATGCTTATGACAGGTTCACAAAGGGCCCACGAAGGGCGCAGTTGGAGAAAACAATCAGCAAGACCTCATTGCGGGTACCGACGAAGCCGGCCATGCAGCCGATATGTTAGCAGATTGCAGCCTCTTATGTGGAGCACCTTGCGCTCCGCATGAGCAATAAGCGACTCACCATCTCAAAAGCTGGATCACTACGGCGCACCGTGAGCCTGAACGTCGCCCACTACAACCTTTGCCCCGTCCGTAAAACCCCGCGGACAACGCCATCGATCGCGCTCGGCGTCACGGATCGGGTATCGGCGATCGATGATTTGTTTGGGCGCAGCGCAACCAGATGGCTGCGCTTGAAAGGAGCCTTGTAACTCAGAGGAGTGCCGACAAACACATGTACCGCCACCAAGGGCAAGAGCCGACTTCTCACGCTCCGCACCATTGCCTCTCGCCCTTTTCGGCGTTGGAGGCGCATTCTTGCAAGTATCCATTCGGCTCTCCCCACCTAAACAGTACGACAGTCAGTTTCCTCGGTTCGGGCCGAATGGACAACTTTCTGAAAGCTCACTGCCGGCGCCGGCACCTGACGTGTATGCGCGGATCGCGGGTGTCGCGTGCGTAAGGCGGCCTCCGAGACGTCTTATTGCATCTGGCGACCTGCGTTCGTTGTATATCCGCGACAACAGGACAAGCTCGCGGCTACGCTGTGTCTGCCCGGATGAGATGTTTCCTTTGATTAATGAACGGTTTAATGCGCTGTTTTCACCACCGGTACGTATTTGCCCAGACCCGACGATTGCTGCGATTAAAGGTTGCTACTCGAGCACAAGGTCATCTTTCTTCCGCAACCTATGTCACCACGATTCCGCCGAGCAGGAGCAGTTCGCTGCCCGCTTGAGAAAGCTGGTGCAGCATCCGACGCTCGGTGTCGCTGAGGGAAATCGATCCTCGAGCTTGATCCCGCTCGCAGAGCCGGCGGGGCCGATGTGGCAGGCCGGTTGGCCGATGACTATTCCATAGGGTTTTGGTGCTGCAAGCCGTTGTAATTCCCAATTTGCGGCGATACCATCTGATCGGATCAAACAGCCGCGGCTGCTCATCTGGACGCGCCGCCGCCGCTGCAACGGCTTGCAGACGAGCTCTGGGCCTTTCACAGCAATGTCTTCGATTATGCCCGAATGACCTGTCCGCGAGCTCGATAAGAAGCATTTTGACGAGGTCTTCACCAGAACCGTCTTCGAGACTGAGCATCCCGGAGCGCTCGTTTGAGCTCGGCGAACTGGTGGACGATGACGAACAGCGCGATCATTCCGGCGCCCAGTTCAGTGATTGCCTGACTGGCCAACAGTCCGTTGAAGCCCCATATGGCCGGGAATAACAGTACGGCCGGGATGAAGAGAATGCCGTGCCTTGCCAAGGACACAAGCGCACTGAGGCGTGCTCTCCCGAACGACTGAAGCATTGTCGTCACGAAACTATGAATACCGAAAAGTCCAAAGAAGAGATGGAAGACGATGCAGGCCGAGACGGCAATTTCGGTGACCTTTTCGCTATCGCTGAACAGGCTGACCAAGGGCCGGGCAAGACTCACAACGGCCGCAGAATACGCAACGGAAAGAGCCACAGTCATGGAGAGTATGAACCTCGCAGCCTTCAGTACACGAGCAAAGTCGCGCGCGCCCCAACCGAAACCCAGGACAGCTTGAGACCCTATACAGAAGCCGGTGATAGGCAGTGCGCCGATCGTCAAGATTCGCACAGCTATTCCCAACGCCGCGATGGAATCGTCGCCGAATGGCGCAGCAGCCCCGTACAAAAGCATAACAGCAATAGCAGATAGAACACTGGTCATGGTCGCCGGCGCCCCTATTAAAGCCAGCTGTCTGATGCGATCTGCTCGCAACGAGATGTGAGATATCCTAATGAGGACTACTCCGCGAAGCTTCATAAAATACGCTATATATAGGCTAATACCAGCGATCTGAGATACCAGCGTTGCGAGGGCTGCGCCTCGCACACCGAGGTCCAGTAAGAATATAAAGACAGGATCAAGCGCAGCATTGAGTATGAAGGCGGTAATCATCGTCCACATGCTGAATCGTGTATTGCCTTCGGCTCTGACGATGAAGCCGTTCACGATGTTTAGAAGCATCAGGGTGTACCCGAACAAAAGCGTCGCCGCGTAGTCGAGCGCAGCGGGCATGATGGTTGGAGTGGCCCCGAGCGTCACGAAGATCCCTCGCAGATTTAGAAGTAGAGCGACGGTAGAGAAGAGGCCAATCGGCACGGCTAGCGCGAGTGCGGTACTTGCGCCTCGACTCGCCTCCAGGTACTCACCGGCGCCAAGATGACGAGATATGAAGGACGCTGCTCCGACACCAATCCCCTGTCCGACTGCCACGAGCAGGACCACGATGGGCAAGGTCATGCTGACAGCTGCGATCGCCTGCGCGCCAAGTGCGCCAACAAAGATTGCGTTGACGACCTCCTGTAAGGCGTTGATCGATAAGCCAACAACAGACGGAATGGCGAGCCGCAGGATAAGGCTCACGAGATTGGAGTCCGAGAGATCGATGTGCTGCCTTTTATTTGGCAAGATATCGCTATCGCTCTCCACGGCGAATTCCGCATCCGGCTCATTCATGGATAATAGTGTGCCGAGCTCTTCCGAATTCGCTGATCGTCTGCAACAGCTCCTGTTGCAACACCGTACAAAGATTGCGGGTCACCTCATAACGGACCTCGGCTGGATTATACCTCGTTTCGATCTGGAGATGCCCGGCTTGATATCCGACATCGAACCAGAAAAGGTGAATCGCGGCCGCTTCATCCATGTCGTTGCCGATCCAGATTGGAGAAGGTTCGTTGGCTAAGAGACGGCGTGGAAAATGGCGCTGCAAACCCGCTCGATAATTCAATCCAATTCTGGGTAGGGGCAGGCGATCGATCCGGCTCCGCACGGCTGGATCTCGGTTTAGGAACTTCATGGCCCGAAAGCCTATTCCCCTGCGCGGCAGAACATTACGCTGTCGGTATATTGAACGAGCACGATCGAGACGGGGCTCCCTTCCGGTGAGACTCAAGGGAAGCGGAACGAGCTCGCTGATAAAGCCGATGATCTGAGATGGATCGAAATCGTTAAAAAGCGGACCTCGGGTTGAGATAAGGCTATCAATCCAGAGCGAATAGTTCCCGAAAACGCGTCCAAAGGCGCCAGATATGGCAGCAAGAAACACATCAACGTCCTGACAATCCGCCGATCCGGCTGTGATGTTGAGGAGATCAGATGTCGCTTTTTTATCAATCTCAAAATGGTACTTTGCCTGATCTTCCCAAAGGGATCGGAACTTGGCGTCCTCGATGCGACCTTCAAGGCGTGCAGAGTGAAGCTCTCTCGCGGTCAGATTCGAAAAGCTCGCGCCGCCCGAGGAAGTGTCGCTGACGTGAAAAATGAACTGATGGTAGTCAATCCTCTCCCAGAATTTGAGTTCGGCTGGCGCTTCGCTGGCTGCGTAGCGTTCAAGGCGCTTCAACCATGGAGAGAGCATTTGTATGTTCTCAGGACCACTCACGGTGTGACCTGAGGCAAGGGCGTTGTACGCCGCATCCAACGCTTCCAGAAACAGTCGATAGCCTATCCCGTCCGCTACAAAATGATGCATCAGGACCAGCAGATAGTAATCGCCGCTTTCCGATGTGCGGAACACCGTGACGTTAACAAGAGGCGTATGGCCGTCAAACCGAAACATATGTTGACGTCTTGCTGAGACGCTCTCGATTGCCTTACGCTGCTGTAGGCCGGCCATTCCGACAAGATCGATCTCCTCCACGAGGCGTTCGGCCACGGAAGGTCCGATTGTCAGACGTAAACCATCGTCGGTTCGGGCAACACGGAGTCTGAGGCCTTCGTGCCTATCCATGACACAGGCAAGGGCTCGCTCCAGGATTCGGATATTCAGAATGCCGCTGGGCAAGAAGAACAGATCGCCGATGTTGAAATGCTCATCGAAGCCGACAAGACGGTTCCAAGATGCGATTGCCGGGATAACTGGCAATGAGGCATCCGCGGAAGGGAAGGTATGGAGTGTAACCGCCGCTCCGTCTGCCGCCAATTCCCTGATGGTCGGTGTTCGATAGATTTGGTCGACACTAAGATTCAGTCCGGCTTTGCGCGCCAGCGTGACGCAGCGCACGCTTAGAAGAGAGTCTCCGCCGATATCAAAGAAGCTCTGATCGATTCCGACCCACTTGGCGCGTAATAGATCTTGCCAGATTCCAGCAAGAATGCGCTCCTTCCTCGTGCGTGGCTCAGCAGATGGAACAGGCCCGACCTCGCGGTAAGGAAATGACGACAGGCGAGCACGATCTATCTTTCCGCTCGCCGTAAGGGGGATAGTATCAACCAAACGGAAGGCGGCGGGAATCATGTAGGACGGCAGTATATGGCGCAGGTGAGTGACAATATCTCCAGAGCTTAGACCATCGCGAGCCGGAACCAAGGTAGCAGCCAAGCGACGATGGTCATCCGCGCCTTCTGCGACGACCGCCGCTTTTGCGATTGCCGGATGAGACTCAAGGGCCGTTTCGATCTCCTCCAGCTCGATGCGAAAGCCCCGTACTTTGACCTGGTTGTCCGATCGGCCGTAAATCTCGAGAAGGCCGCTGGTTGAGATGCGTGCGATATCGCCACTACGATAAAGAACGCTGTATTGGCCGTCATCATGCGGATTCGGCACGAAACAGCGGTTGGTCCGATCTTGATCCCGCCAGTACCCAGCGCTCACGCAGCGTCCCGCGATGCAGAGTTCACCGGTGGCACCGACAGGGACTCTCTTCAACTGTGCATCGAGCACGTAGAGTTTGACGTTGTCGATTGGGCGCCCAATGGGGACGAGCGGCGAGCCGTCGTAGGCATGCGATGTTTCATAGACCGCTGCATTGGATGCGCATTCCGTAGCACCATAGAAGTTCCACAACGGCACGTCCGGGAAATACGCACGCCAGCGAACCGGGAGCGAGGGAGGCATCGGTTCGGCGCTGCTTGTGACCAACCGCAAGGCGGTCGGTCGCGCGTGCCGTTCTTGGGAAGCAATGAGGCCGGATAGGAGTGGCGGCGAGGCAAATAAGTGTGTCACGCGACGTCTCGCCAACGTGCACAACAACAAATCTGGGTCCAGCAACTGCTCTTGGGTCAAGATCAGCGCGGGCACACCTCTCAGAAGCCCCCCAAAGTACTCCCATGCCGACGCAACAAGTGATGCGGACTTCTGGACAACCATCACGTCGGTACGGTCGAAGGGAAAGCGTCGCCACATCCAGTTCAGTCGGTTGAGAATTGCCGATTCCGGTATAAGAACCCCCTTCGCCTTCCCGGTTGAGGACGATGTGTATATAAGGCTCGCAATTCCCCGGTCTGATGATTTGTCGCTGCACTTAAGATCGTGCGCGGGCGCGCCGCACCCTTCAAGGGTCAATAGACAAATCGACGGCACGTCAAAACCAAGATCCGAGGTATTTGCGTGAACCAAAAGCTTTGCCTGACTATCTCGCAAGATATGTTCGATCCGATCACGCGGATAATCCGGCGATATAGCGACAACAATGGATTGTAAGGCTCGTGCCGCAAGAATAACAGCGGCCACGTCAGGCGACCGGTCGACCAGCATGGCGACAATATCGCCAGCCCCCACGTCAGAAGCACGCAGTACTGACCTGATAGCTGTTACGCGCTCACGCAGCTGGTCGAATGTGATCTCACCGAAATCACCAAAATATGCCACCTGGCTGGGATTTGAGACGCTGATTTGCTCAAACGCTTCGATAAGCGGACATTCAGTCTCATATGGCTGCGCCGAGCTATTCAGCGAATCGAGCATGGTGACGTCTGACGCGCTGAGGCAGTTCAGATCTTTAATGGGCGCAAGCGGCTTCTCAACGCAGGCTGCAATTAGACAGCGCAGATTGTCGGCGATGCGGATAATCAGATCGCTGGAAAATATGTCCTCCGCATACGCGAGCTGGAGGGCAATTTCATCGCCCTGATCTTGTGCATACAAGGTCAGATCGAACTTAACATAGCCGGTCTCATATTCGCGGAATGTGAGATCCAACTCATGTTGGCCAAGTGGCTCCGGGGCCTCGGAGTACATGTTGAACATGACCTGGAAGATCGGTGATTGTCCCGCTTCGCGATATAGCCGGGTATCCCTTACCATCCAGCCGAACGGATAGGCCGAATTCGCGATGGCATCGCTGACCAGGCCCTGGATGCGCAAAGCATGAACCGCAAAGGACTCGCCGACATTGATCGCGGTGCGGATTGGCAGCATATTCAGGAAAAAGCCAACAATTTCGGCGCTGCCAGGTTGATCCCGTACGACGTGCGGTATGCCAACGATAATATCGTCCTGACCGCTATACGCCCGCAGCAGCAGCTTGAAGCAGGCGAGGAGCGTTGTCGACGTGGTGCACCTATTTCGGCGCGCAAACTCGCGTACTTGATTGGAGAGCTGGCTGCCAAGCAGAACCGCATGCGAAGCGCCGCGGTAAGAATTTGTCTGCGGCCGCGCTAGTCCCGTTCCAAGCGAAAGCACCGGCGGATCATTGCCAATCTGACGACGCCAATAGCTACGTTGGTTGACCAGCGCCTCTGCAGTAACGTGTCGTGTTTCCCAGACCGCGTAGGTCGAGAGTGAGGTGCGGTTTTCCGGCAAAAAAGCCTCGGCATCTACGTACCTTTGGCGAAGGTCCCTGAGTAGAACAGAGATCGACCAGGCATCGATGACAATTTCATGAGCGGTGATCAGTATGAGATGGTTGTCAGGGCCAATACGGATCATGCGCGCGCGAAACAAATGGCCTTGGCTTAGGTCAAAGCTGCCGTTCAGCTCTGTTCGCCGTAACTCTGCAATCAGCTCCTCAGCTTCCTGCGCCGTGAGATGAGATGCATCAGCCAATTCAAGACTTGCGTCTTGCGGAGCATCAAAAAGCTGAACCGGACCGTCCTCGTCGATAAAGCGTGCCGAAAGTGCCTGATGGGAATGAACGACATCAGTCCAGGCACGATTGAACGCCGCCAAATCGATCATGCCCCTTACCCGCAGGCCGCCTTGAATGATGTAGTTCCTGGCAGACGGATCGAGTTGCGAGAGAAACCATAGGTGCTCCTGAACTCGCGTCAGAGGCGATCGCGTAAGCTTTCCGTGCGTCGGGGCTGCGAACGGTTTGGAGTTGGCTCGGGCCGAGATCGAAGCCGCAAGAGACCGGATCGTTCCATTCAGGACCAGCCTGAAATCCGCTCTCACTCCGAGCTTGGTCTGCAACTGGCCCAATATGAGCATTGCCCGCAGGGAGTCTCCGCCGAGACTCATGAACTGGTCATTCACGCCAATGTTATCAATACGCAGAACGCCGCACCAAATTTGACGCAGCTGGGCTTCGAGCTCTGTTTTCGGCTCCTCGAATGGCGTCGCCAATAGAGGGCGAATACTGTTCGGGTCCGGCAATGCTCCAAAATCGACCTTTCCGTTTCTGGTCAGTGGAATACTGGCGAGGTGGATGATCCTTTCTGGGAGCATGTAGGTGGGAAGCGCTTCGGCAAGAAAGTTCTGAAGCTCGCCTTCCGTTGCTTCAGCCGGAGCTGACACATACGCGATGAGTCGTCTTGATCCAGTTTCCCCCTCGGCCCTGGTTATATCTCTCGCCATAAGCTTTACGCCTGCGCAGACGGACGCAACCGCGACAGCGCCACGTACCAAATGATGAGCGGCGAGGCGGGCCTCGATTTCTCCCAGCTCAATTCTGTGCCCGCGGATTTTGACCTGACGGTCGCGTCGACCAAGACATTCCAAAAGACCATCGGAACGAACAAGCCCGAGATCACCTGTCCTGTATAGGCGCTGGAACAACGAGTTGTTTGAGAACGGGTTTGGCCCAAAGGCATCCTTGGTGCGAACATCATCATTGACGTAACCAGCGGCCACACCAACGCCGCTAACACAGATTTCGCCGACCTCTCCCGTGTTGCACAGCCTCGGTCCGTCGGCGACATAAACCATAAGGTTAGAAATCTGTTTGCCGATCGGCACATAGGAGTCAGCCAGTGCAGGCGCTGCGGAAACCAGATGATGCGTAACGCCATCCGCGCACTCGGTCGGCCCGTAGTGGTTGAGAATGGGGACCCGGGGATATAAGGCCAGCCACGCACGCGCCAGTCCGGGTGTTAGATGTTCTCCGACCGTTGAAATAATCCGCAAACTGTCCAGAGCTCGCTCAGCCGCCGCAAGCGACTGCAGATATTCAACAAATATTGCAAGCATCGACGGAACGAATTGAACAACGGTCACGCCGTATCCCTGAATTGCTTTGAGAAGGGATACTGGCGATTTCAGTGTCGCATCATCAATGATCGCGATCGAGGCTCCGACGCAAAGCCCTGCCAGAAGCTGCCACAGCGAGATGTCAAAGCAGTGCGATGCCGTCTGCGCGATGCAATCCGTCCGAGTGAGGGTTAGGGCATCAATCTTTGCCACCAAATGATTGTTTAGGGCTGCGCGTTCGATCATTGCGCCCTTAGGCTGGCCCGTCGAACCCGACGTAAACAGGATGTAGGCGAGACCATCCTCGCACGATGGTGGCCCAACAGGCGAAGTCTGGCCCTCGCGCAGCGCCGCCTCTATCGCTATGAATTGCGTCGTGCCTTTGCTGCTCGCCTGCAATTTGCTGAGCGAATCCAGCTGATCTGGGCCCATAATCAGCGCGCAGCGACTCTGCTCGATCATGAATGATGTTCGCGAAGCCGGTAACGATGGATCGAGCGGCAGGTACGTTGATCCAGCTTTCAATATTGCGACTACCGCCGTCGCCCAGTCGAGGTCCCGCTCACCCCAATAGCCAACGACTAAGCCGTGAGCGCCCCGCTCTCGTAACGTCTTTGCGAGGGCATCCGATCTTAGTCGCAGCGCTTTGTAGGTAAGTTTGTCTGCGCCGTACCTCAGCGCAACCCTTTCCGGATCCGATCTAGCGAGGCGATCGATTGCGGTGATCGCGTCGATCGGTTGCAGTTCCACAAGCTGATTTCTGCTTGATCGATTTTCCGTAGGCATACGCGTCCCGCCATTCGTCGCCTTCAGCGACCCTTAAATCAGAACACCAATCGAGCGTGTGTAATGCGTAGCCACCCTGGTTCTGCCAGTCATAGTGTGCCGGTTTGCCTGCTTCTTAGCTTCGCGTCCTTCGTTCACACTTTTCCTCTATGATCGGGCAGGGGAACACGGCTGGACGCTAGGGTCTCAAGTTGGCGTTGGCATCTACCAGATCTTGTAGTGGACACGAGATAGTCTGCATGGCACCCTCAACCAAGCGCGCACAGAGACGCGTACAGAGACGCGTTCCGGCTTGTGAATTCTTTCATTTGTAGGCGCCTGCACAATCATTTGGTGCGCTCCTCATGAAAGCGGGGACTTGGCGCTCGCCGGGCTACAGGTCGCCCGCGGTGACCAAGCGGTAACATCGATTGTGCAAGAGCCAACACAGGGACGTGTTACCGTTTTCCACGAGGCCGGCGTTGTTCGCATAGACGCAAGGGCAGTCGTTGCGCGCTCAAGCGTTTTGGCGCTCTTGGCCATAATCAGATAGCTATGGGCGGCGTGCCGAGGCGCGGGCGTGCAGAACCATCACCGCCAGGTCCTTGGTCTGTTGATGTTCGCAGTCGTTCACCTTGGCGCAAACGAAACGCGCTCAGAAAGGTTTGCTGTGAACGGCAGGCGACGTCCAGTCCACCAGAAAGGGTGTACCGATACGGCTTTGCGAACCGGAATTGTATTGCGGATGGCGCCTTCGCTTAGTCTCCACGAGACGCATGCTCGGCAACTCGTTTTCCTAGCGCAGAAGCAGAATAGTGTTGCGGCAAAGCCACTCACCAGTACGGCGAAGCCGGAGCCGGACTGTTATTATCACGCGGGTATTCGTGGTAAGCTGGAAGACGCGGATGATGAGCCTTTCCTGCGCGTGGCGTTGCGTGATTGATCGCTCGTGATGAGTCTTCCCAACCAGCCGAACTTCGATAAGGCGCGGCCTAGCCGGTGCGCTCCCTGTGCGGGTAGACGGGTCCCGCGTCCAGGCCGGCTCCGCTTGTCGGTGATATCCATCGGCTTTCACGGTTTCGCGTGAGCTTCGATAGGTTAGATCGAAAGCCTGTCCAGGCGAACAAGAATGTCCTTCTACTCCTGCGGCGAGAAGGGCGGTTTCCTGCTGCGCAGCATAGTGTCGGATGCTACAGCGCGATTGTCAGCTTCAAGACCATTGTCCATAACCTGACGCATGGACCCGGTACGAAGTAACTGGAGGCCCCTCAATTTCCAAGCGGCACGGTGCTTGCTTCAGTCGCGGTGCCATCACCGATGCCAGCTTGAAGGCGCTCGGTTGTGGATCGGGAAAGCGCCGCGGAGTGTTTGATGCGATCTGGAGTTCGTTTTTGGGGAGCGACAACGATTGCGCTGATCGCAAGCGGTGCAGCCAATTCGGCGCACCTTGAGCCAGCAGTACAACTGCCACCGGCCCTGTGGAGCTGGTCCGGAGGATATATCGGCGGGCACGTCGACTTTGGTAACGGCCAAAAATTCTTCAGTAATCCCTACGGTCCGTCAGTCTATGGCGGCTTCCTCGATGCTCCTGAGTTCCTAGAAGGCGGCCAGATCGGCTGCAACTGGCAGAAGAATAGCTGGGTATTTGGCGTCAAACCCGATCCCAGCGGTGCTGTCTCCAACAGCACAAATACCTGCCTCGCGATCTCCGGCATTGTGCGGAGCGCAAACTGCAAGGCAAGTCCAAACGTCTTGTCCCCGCGGCCGGTCGCCTCGGTTACGCTTTTGGCGCGCATGGCCACACGCTGGCCTACCTCAAGCGAGGCGTGGCTTGGCAAAACAATCAAGGCGACGTCATCAATAACAACGAGTGTGGCCAATGTCGGCGACGGCGCGCTCGACTTCCACAAGGCGCTCGACGAGGTCTTTCCCGGCACACGCCACCAGCGATGCTGGATGCACAAGACTGTGAACGTCCTGGACAAGGTCCACTCTCTGCGCAGGCCACTATGAAGAAGGATTTGCGCGAGGTCTGTTGGGCGCGAACCGAGCGTCCGCCGAAGCGGCGATCGACGTCTTCCCCGAGAAGTATTGGGCCAAGTACGGCCGGGCGATCGAATGCCTGGTCAAGGATCGCGACGCACTACTGGCCTTCTACGATTTTCTTGCCGAACATTGGGATCACTTGCGCTCCACCACCAATCTCATCGAGAGCTTGTTCGCCACGGGGCGATACAGGACGGTGCGGACGAAGGGCTCCTTGTCGCTAACCACCGCCAGGCCGATGGTGTTCAAGCTGGTGATCGCCGCATCAAGGACTTGGCGGCGGCTCAACGGCATAAATCAGTCGCCGAAGGTCGTCGCAGTTGTCAGATTCAGCGACGGCATTTGAGGGCATCCAAGCGCCGGCAAACCAAGCGCCTGATCACCTCGTCACCTAAATCCCGAATAGCTCAGCTTACTGGGCCGATAATTCAATGGAGTTCTTAATGACTAATGATAACGAGAAGGAAACCCCACCGGCTGTGTCCACCGGTGCGACGCATATGCTCATCGAGCTATGGGGAGCGAAGAACCTCGACGATGCGGCCATTGCAGAAGACGCAATCCGAAAAGCCACCCGTGCCGCGAGAGCGACATTACTCCACCTTCACGTTCACAAGTTTTGTCCGGGTCATGGCGTCTCCGCAATCGCCTTGTTGGCTGAATCGCACATTACCTTACATACTTGGCCTGAGAGGTCCTACGCGGCCGCTGATGTCTTCGCATGTGGCAACAGCGACCCTGCGAGCGCCGTGCCGGTTCTAGTTGAGGCGTTTCAGCCCGAACAGTCTGACGTTCGCAGCTTCCGGAGAGGTGTGTCAATCAAGCCGACGCGTTGAAGCAGATGGTCGATCTTCTTGGAATAGCCGGCCTTGTTTCCGACCGCCCGGGTGAGGGTATCGAACTCACTGCCGCAATCGAAAAACATCTTGGGCTAACATCTCGTATCACAGCTTAACCGCGAGGCTCCGAGCACTCATCGCTATGAGACTCCGCTTTCGTTCTAGCTAATGGGTCCGCATCCGACGGGTCGACAGCGCGGAGTAGAAGATCACGATCCAGGTCAACAATTATCGAAACACGTTCATCAGCCACGACAAAATTCGACGATCATTCGCCATGGATCGATCGGATTTCTGATCCAAAGCTCATCAGTCGCTTCTCAAACCCTTTGACCGATTTGATCCAGCCGCTCTTCACGCGGCCGAATTGATCAAGCACGATCCGGGCTGAACATGCTTCGATCGAATTTCTCTGCAATGAGTGTGTGTCTGAATCAGATATTGTCTGACGCATAGAAGTAGCTCAACAAGGTCTTTCTTCAACAAACGGGGCGAAACCAGAAAATGCTCCTATTCAACGTGCTTCCTCAGTCAGTTGAGCGAGTATCGCATCATTGCGAGAAATGCGCATCGACCTCGGAATAATCGAGATTGAGCCGGGTATCCGCCAGTCCTTCTCACGAACCAGCTATCGTAAGTGATGGTCGTGCCAAGCGCCCGCACCTGGTGACTTTCATCCGAATGCCGGCGCACCCTGTACTGAACGTCAAAACTGCACCTGGTGGCTGTTGCTCACGGGCTTCGGCAGAAGCATCCGTTTGTTAGCCGTGCGTGTTAGCAGAATCCGCACCGCGGTGGCCTTTTCCTTTACGTCCGCATCGATTCGGGTCTGGACGAGAGCTTCGAAGCCATAGCGAACTCCTCTATGCGCGGCTACGTAATGCATTTTTAATGACGTGCGCCAGAGACGTCATAGCCTCGTGAGCGGGGTGAGCACGGCGGCCAAACCCGCGCCTTTCGGCGAAGCCGATGCCGCGGGCCCCCGGTCCGGGCTGCGGCGTGACCAGATGGACTGGAGGCCTTCCCTGTCCTCCTTGCACCTCGATCAGGGTTGCGTAGATCGAAGCCGGGAGCTCGGATCGTCAGCTTGACGGAGAGATAGGCACGCTCCGTGTCCTTGGCGGTCTTCTGCCAAGGGCGCGCCTAGCTCGACACTAGGCCCGAAGATGCGGAAGTGCGACCCTTCAGAGGGGGGCTCGACGCGGACCAGTTTGGCCGGCGTTGAGAGCGAGGTGCGAATCGAGCCGGAAAAGTCGTTGCCGTTCGCGGTGAAGGTGCCGACGGTCGCCTTTGTCGTGTCCTTTTTTCAGTTTTCAAGGCTGCGCCCATCGCGGCCTCGATGGCTGGAGACAAACCGGGGGGCGACCCGCATCCCGAAAGGGGCCGGGACTCAGTAGAGGACGGCCAGGGTGCGACTTTCTTGTTTTGCGCGAGGAGTTCATACGCAGCGTGGATGCCTACCATCCAAAAAATCAATTTTACCAATGTTGCGGAATGTTGCATTGGCAGCAGCACCTGACGCGCTCTGATCACGTGACTTCTTTTGTCGCGCGACGCGGCTCGGCTGAGGAACGGCGTCGCGTTGGCGTCGAGGCGCCTGATGGAAGCAACAGAATGGCAGATCACACTCGCGAAGGAAATCATCGCCAAAACCAAGGAATACGCAGCGGGCGGCGGCGAGATAACGCTCGCCGCGGAACTTACCTTGTGTGGCCTCATT
Organism: Bradyrhizobium paxllaeri; assembly: GCF_001693515.2. Classification (NCBI taxonomy): domain Bacteria; kingdom Pseudomonadati; phylum Pseudomonadota; class Alphaproteobacteria; order Hyphomicrobiales; family Nitrobacteraceae; genus Bradyrhizobium; species Bradyrhizobium paxllaeri. Next base: position 5,256,886 of record NZ_CP042968.1, on the reverse strand, counting down.
CGCAGAGTTGACGAACCTCATCTACGACCTGAAGCAGTCCAGCTGCATGCAGATCGAGACGAACACGGACGATGCCTGGTCGAAATCTCAACCATATCGGCGCCACGGTTCAAGCTGTCCACGGCCTGCTCGCTAAGAAGGCCTGAATGAACAGGCGCGTCGTCATTACCGGAATGCGCGGGCTGTGCGGCCTAGGCACCTGCGCCGCCGCCAGCTGGAAAGAGATGCGCGAAAGCCGCTCCGCCATCGGCCAGATTGTCAATTCCGAGCTTTACGAGCTGAAGGTCAGGATCGCCGCCGACTTCAAAGCGCGATCGGAGCAGGACATCGACCGCAAGCAGCTCGTCGATCTCGACGCCACGTCCAATGTGCTGCGCCAGCGCAAGCTGCGCCTGGCGCTGAACAACGCCTCTGCCTTCGACGGCACGAACGGTTCTGGCATTCGGCCAAGCTAGTCAGGAGAGTTTCGGTTCACCGTCTAGCGGGTCGAACGGCCGCAGGGCTTCGCGCTTGGTGCGCGTCTTGCTTAACGAGAGAAAACACACGTAACAGCCAGCCTGCCTTTGGAATCACGCTGCAGGCTGTCGGGTTTCCGACATCGCCGTCTTCAATAGGACACGGCTGGCATGGAAGGCTCGTCTGATGCCGTCGCCTCTCAACGCGCGAGGGCTCGGTGTTCGAGTTCGTATGGGAAGGAGCGTCATGACCACCATCGCAACTGCGGCGCCCGCGCGGGTGTCGCGAACTTGGTACAAAATCCTCTACGTTCAGGTGCTGATCGCGATTCTGATTGGCGTCCTCGTCGGTTGGCTGTGGCCGTCGCTCGCCACCAACGACTGGGTCAAGGCGCTCGGTGACGGCTTCATTAAGCTAATAAAGATGGTGATCGCGCCGATCATCTTCTGCACCGTAGTCTCGGGCATCGCGCACATCCAGGATGCGAAAAAGGTTGGCCGGGTCGGCCTCAAGGCGCTGGTCTATTTCGAGATCGTCTCCACCTTTGCCTTGGTGCTCGGCCTAGTGATGGGCAATCTTTTTCAGATCGGCCACGGCCTTGCGGCCAAGCCCGATGCCGCAGCCGTCGCCAACTACGTGAAGCAGGCGGAAGCCTCGAAAAGCGTCGATTTCATTCTCAATATCATTCCCGAAACCGTGGTCGGCGCGCTCGCGCGCGGCGACATCCTGCAGGTGCTCTTGTTTGCGATCCTGTTCGGCTTCTCGCTGATGGCGCTGGGTGAGCGCGGTGCAAAGTTGCGTGGCATGATCGACGACGCGGCGCACGCGGTGTTCGGCGTCATCGCCATTATCATGAAGGCAGCGCCGATCGGCGCATTCGGCGCCATGGCATTCACGATCGGTAAGTTCGGACCAGCGGCGCTCGGCAATCTGATCGGTCTCGTCGCGCTGTTCTATGCTACGGCCGCGCTGTTCGTGGTGGTCGTGCTCGGCCTGATCGCGCGCTTCGTTGGCTTTCCGATCTTCAAGTTTATCGCCTATATCAAGGATGAGCTCTTGCTCGTGCTCGGCACCTCGTCCTCGGAAAGTGCGCTGCCGCAGTTGATGACAAAGCTCGAGCGGCTGGGCTGCTCCAAGCCCGTGGTCGGTCTCGTGGTACCTACCGGCTACTCCTTCAACCTCGACGGCACCAACATCTACATGACCTTGGCAACGCTGTTTATCGCTCAGGCGCTCGGGGTGAATCTCAGCTTCGGCCAGCAACTGACCATTCTCGTCGTGGCGATGCTGACCTCGAAAGGCGCAAGTGGTATCACCGGGGCCGGCTTCATCACGCTCGCGGCGACGCTTTCAGTGGTTAATCCGGTGCTGGTGCCGGGTATGGCAATCGTGTTCTCGATCGACAAATTTATGAGCGAGGTACGCGCCCTTACTAATATCATCGGCAACGGTATTGCCGCGGTGTTCGTGGCCTGGTGGGAAGGCGAACTCGACCAAGCCACGCTGCATGCGCGGCTTAACCAGAAAATCGATCCTACCGACGGCGAGACCTCGAGCACGACGGGGTAGGCGGCCCATTTCTATCCGTCATTCCAGGACAAGTCGAACTCGGGTGTAACCGGATTCGCGGGTCTTAATGGTGCAAGTCGGCGGCAGCCGATTTCGACTGCGCACCCGGAAATCTCCCGCCGTCTCTGGATTGCCGGTTCGCTCGCTTCATGAGCGCCCCGGAATAACGTCTAAAAGGTTGTCCGTGAGACGAGGGGAAGAAACCGCCGGCTTGCCGGGCGGCTTCTCATCAGGTGCCGAGTATGAACGACTGCCTGCAAGTGGAAGTCCTCTACCCAACCGCATGAGGGTGAAGTGTTAGCGAAGTGCAACGACGCCCCGCGAAGGGGGGCTGAAGAAGCCGTGGAGCAAAGGCGCGGACGGACTAATCTAAAGCGTGATGAGGTTAGCTCAAATCGATCCGGACCTCGCCAGACGGCGAGCTCATCGGGGTGTACTTCAGCTCGCGCCGGTCCATTTCCGAACGAAGCAATTCAGCATAGGTGCGCAGATTGTTACCAACAAAGCGGCAACGTCCGGCGTTCGTGCGACCGGCCAACACTTGCCGCCGCACACTTTCCCAAAGAGACGGTGGCTCTCATCTTTCGAGCTTGAAAAGTTCATCAGGACGCCCCAATTCTTGCGCGCAGATGCTGCAGGCTTAAGGGCCGGAGCGTTCGTTTCGGACATTCCCACGCAGAAACCTGGACCGCTGTACATTAACCACACGCGTTTTTCGGTCACCCGCGCTACGCCTATCATGTCGGTTTCGAACAGAACAGCTGGGTCTTGCAACGTCTATCTTTGGTCGTTCCACATGTTGCCAGCTAGCCGTGTGGCTTAGACTCATCAGTTGGCTGCGATCCCACTTCGTGCTCAGGAATTAATTTGACGTGTAAGCGGTCGCGCAGTTCAAAGGAAGTGAGCGATGGAGATGGCGTATGTATTCGGCTCTTGTCGGGATTCTTGTTCTTTTGAGTATCGGCATACTATTGGCCCACGCGATGGATGCTTTTCGCTCGCGTTCGTGACAGCAATTCCCGATGCGGACTATCCTCTGATGGAAGCAATGGTGCGCGTGCCTCAGTTCTGACGACAGATCGCGCCCGGTGAAGCGATCGAGCCCTTAGAGCGCCGTCATGCGTGCAGAGGCCTCGTAAGCCTAACGATGTCAGCGGCGTCGCCCTTGGCCGCTCCGGAGAGCCGGCGGCGACTTCGGCGATCCAAGGGGGGTCCGGAATTTCGGCGAACTGACCAAGGATGGGATCGTATCCTTCTCGCAAGCGCGCGCGAGGCTCAGATCAGACCCGATCAGGAAGTCGCCGATATAGGTGCCGTCTAGCTTCTAGTTGAACCGTTTCAGCCAATCCTTTCAAGGTCGACTAAGCACCTCTTAGATTGTCATTCGCTTAGGCTGAGAACCTTCTCGTCTCATCCTGCCGCGCTTGAAATGCGGCTCGACTGGTCCTGCACTCACCGCGCCCATGTGCCTGCGGACCTCGTGAGATCGCTCAACCTCCGTACGCATCCGACGGGGGCCGTCTTGCGTGACGGGTGGCAATTCGCGAAGCGTGTGGCCTTAAGTCTAGCTTTAAGGTCATCAGGCGATGCGGGTCGAGGTTTTGGGTGGGCTGGAGCGGCGGCGGCGCTGGTCGCAGGACGACAAGGCACGGATTGTCGAGGAGACATTGGCGCCGGGCGCGAAGGTGACTGAGGTTGCGCGTCGCAACGGAGTAGCGGCCAGCTTGGTGTTTACCTGGCGTCGACAAGCACGGACATCGGAACAAGTTGTACCATCTTTTACGCCGGTGCAGATCGCTGCCGTAGCGGCATCGGCTGAGGAAACTCCGAGGCTTTTGCCTACGGTTGATGGCCGAGTTCGCTCCGTGGCAGCCGCGCGTACTGGATTGATAGAGATCGATCTCGGCAACCGACGGTGCATCCGGGTGGATGCGCACGTCGATTCGGAGGCGTTGGCGCGGGTCCTCGATGTGCTTGGACGCCGATGATTGCGATACCGGGGAATGTGCGAGTGTGGCTCGCGACAGGCTACACGGATATGCGCAGAGGCTTTCCGTCGCTGGCACTCCAAGTGCAGGAGGTGCTGCACAAAGACCCGCTCAGCGGTCATCTGTTCGTCTTCCGCGGTCGCCGCAGCGATCTTGTGAAGGCGATCTGGCACGATGGCCAGGGAGCCTGCTTGTTCACAAAAAGACTCGAGAGAGGAAAGTTCATCTGGCCATCGGTTGCCGGAGAATCGGTAACGATCTCGCCGGCGCAGTTGAGCTATCTGCTGTCCGGGATCGATTGGCGTAACCCTCAAGAAACCCATCGGCCGACGCGGGTCGGATAGCCGCTTTTACGGTTTGAATCTGCTGCTTGATCTGATTCAATGGCTTCATGATATCGAAGCCGGACGATCTTCCATCGGACCTCGTCAGTGCCCTGGCGGCGCTGCAGGCCGAGCGTGAGGCACGGCTGCGAGCTGAGGCGGTGGCTGCCAACTGGCAGGCGCAAGCCGCGAATGCGCAGGCGCAACTGTCGGATACCGAGGCGCTGATCGCGCATCTCGAGCTGCGGATCGAGAAGCTGAAACGCGAACTGTACGGGCAACGCTCCGAACGCACGGCACGGCTGCTCGAGCAGCTGGAGCTGGAGCTGGAAGAGCTCGTCACCACGGCGAGCGAGGATGAGCTTGCCGCGCAGGCCGCCGCGGCGAAGACGCAGAACGTCCGCCCCTTCATGCGCAAGCGGCCGGTGCGCAAGCCATGGCCGGATGACATCGAACGCGAGCGCGTCGTCATTGAAGCTCCAACGACCTGTGCCTGCTGCGGTGGATCGCGGCTGGCGAAGATCGGTGAGGATGTGACCGGGACGCTGGAGGAGATCCCGCGGCGCTTCAAGCTGATCGAGACGGTACGGGAGAAATTTACCTGCCGCGATTGCGAGAAGATCAGCCAGCCGCCGGCGCCGTTTCATGCCACGCCGCGTGGCTTCATCGGCCCACAATTGCTGGCGACGATGCTGTTCGACAAGTTCGGCATGCATATCCCGCTCAACCGCCAGAGTGCGCGCTTCAAGGCCGAAGGGATCGACCTGCCGTTGTCGACGCTGGCCGATCAGGTCGGCCACGGGACCTTCGCCGTCATGCCGCTCTTCCACTTGATCGAACGCCATGTGCTCGCGGCCGAGCGCCTGCATGGCGATGACACCACCATCCGTATCCTGGCGAAGGGCAAGTGCACGACCGGGCGGATCTGGACTTATGTGCGGGATGACCGGCCCTTCGCCGGGCCTGCGCCGCCGGCGGCGGTCTATTACGCCTCGAGCGACCGACGAGGCGAGCACCCCCAGAAGCATCTGGCCGCCTTCACGGGTATCCTGCAGTGCGACTGTTACAGCGGCTTCGAGCCGCTGTTCGACCCGCAGCGGAAAGTGCTGCCGATGACGCCGGCGTTTTGCTTTGCCCATGCGCGGCGGGGCTTCTTCGAGCTGGCTGACATCGAGAAAAATGCTCGGGAAGGTAAGAAGGGCAAGCCGGTCTCTCCGATCGCTGGAGGCGGTCAAGCGCCTCGATGCGTTGTTCGAGATCGAGCGCGCCATCAACGGCCGTGGCGCCGACGAGCGGCGCGCCGTGCGCCAGGAAAACAGCAAGCCGCTTCTCGATGACATGCGCGCCTGGTTGCTGCGTGAGCGCGAAACCCTCTCGCGCTCCTCCGATGTCCTGAAGCCGATCAACTACATGCTCAGGCGCTGGGACGACTTCGCCAGCTTCCTCGACGATGGCAGGATCTGCTTGACCAACAATTGTGCTGAGCGCGCATTGAGAGGCATCGCATTGGGAAGGCGCAACTGGACCTTCGCCGGCAGCCAGCGTGGCGCCAACCGTGCCGCCATCATGCTGACGATGATCACGACCTGTCGCCTCAACGACGTCGATCCCAAGGCTTGGCTCGCCGACGTCCTCGCCCGTATCGCCGATCTTCCCGCTTCGCGTCTGCACGAACTGCTGCCCTGGGAATGGAAACTCCTGCGCCAAGCCGCCGGTCAGCAGGCCGCCTGACCTTCACGCAACGCCATCATAGAGCCCGCCGCGCCCGCGCGCATGCGTCAATCAGGCGGTCTTCGTCGTATGCGTACCAACCTCCAGGATAAAGTTAGTTTTCGAGCGGCATCATTTCGGAAAAGAACGCTCTTGACGCTGCCTGCTCGGAGCCGGAAGCCCCTCGAACTTGAGCTCCACGAGTGGGACCAGGCCTTCGCTTCCGTCCGTCCAACACCTTCCGATGCTCTTGATCAGTGATCTGAACATCCTGAACTCGTCTCGACCGAAATGCCCATCGAGGCTATCTTCGCGCCGCTCTCTGACCTAGCCTTGATTGCCTGGTCGACAAGACCCATCGTTCTTCCATGCCTGCGAATGGACACCGTGCAGCGAACCCGCTGGTTGATGCGCTGGCAGATCTCAAAGATACCAGGCAGGCGCACATCACGGTGTAGTGGAATGGCGGTTCTCTCGGCGGCGCAGCCTTCGCGAGAGGCTCTATCCCAGGCCGGACATACTAATCACAATGCCGACGACTGCGTTGACCGCAAAAGACTGTTTGGTGATTGAGAAGATATCGACAAAAATGTGAGCGTTCATCACGGCTGCAATAGCAAATACCGATATTCGTGCGGGGCGCGGCTCAGATGCGATGATAAAGCCGAATAGATGAGATGCCGCATAAATCTGCGGTGCAGCGGGGTGCGAACTGAGGCGCTGGCTTGCGCGGTTCGCGAGATCGGGTGCTACTTGATGTATTCCGAATATTCGAAATGATCGATCAGAAACATGCATGTGAACACGACCATCCGGCCGACGAATGAGACTGTCGCAGCCTTCACCCCGCCATAACGTCCTCGGCTCGCTGCGGTGCCGCTACCATATTACCGGCAAGGGGCTCGCCGCGCATAAGTACTTCGTTCAATGCGCTTTGGCACTTCAGGAGCCTTTGAAGCGCTTGCGCGTCATGACGCTGTGGTTCATTGCAAACCGAGCCATCTACGGCAAGCGCTTCAGTGCATGTCTGCCGGCCCCTCCCGATTGCCTTCGATACGAGTAGGAAGCTTACGAAACCAACAAGAGATAGAATTGTGACGAAGAAAGCGATGCCCGCGCCCGATGCGTAGAGAAAACTGAGGATCCTTGAAAATCGAACTCCGGACGACTCCTGGATAATGGGGTGGGTTGGGGTCATGATCGACTCCGCTAAGCCAACACTGCCCCATGCAGAGGGCTAGAAATCAAACTCACGGCTCACCTGAAGAGGCACTTGGTTCGGTAACACGATAATAGATTGCTTTTGAGGACAGAATCGTCCGGAATCTGCTCAACAAGGCCTCTCGATCCTGGTAGCTGAACAGTAGTCGAACGGTCGCGCTACGCTCATGAGATCGTTCCTGTGAACGGGCTATCCAGCGCTTCGACCGAATTGCGCAACAAGACGAAATCAAGGCGCTCTACCTGGGCGCTCGCCGCGAAGTGGCGTCAGCGAGAAGCCGCTGACGCATGCCGTTGCCCTTGATTGACAGAGCAGAAACTGGCCTGGCTACGGACAATCTAAAGCGCAGGACCAACCAAGACGTTTGCTCTCGAATTATAGGTGGAGCAATCAACATGTTCTCGGCGATCTGCACTATGAACCCGAGGATCGGCGTATGGTGATCCGCGGGGCTTGAGTTAGGACGAGAGTGTTCATCGGGCCAGCGGGATGGGGCCAGCCGGCCCTCCTGGTCAGAAACTTGTGAGATGAACGCGTTCATAAGCCTTAGCTCGCATCGAGGCGAGCGGCGAGACATGTTTTGATACGCAGGCAACGATTTTAAAACGGAGTAAGGGGGCACCCCCGCACACGCAACTAAACAGCAAAACTAATCGGAGTACTGGTTTGTGGTGCAGGAACCGCTTGGCGCGATCGCGAGCACTGGCATAAGGCGCACCGATGCGCAGCACCGCTGCAGCGCCCCGCGAAGATTCCCTCGTCATAGACACGAACACGCGTCGCCGGTCCGCGGCTTTGGCTGTTTTGACCCCAATCTACATCGTCGCTCGCCTCTAATCCTGTGTAGCAGGGAGAGGGATGAGCAAGTTGCCGTTCGGCGGCTCACAACATCAGACCAACTTTTCTGGCCGCGCCAACGCGCAATTCCTGTCCAAGATCTGACAGCAGCACAACGCCCGTCAGGTTCAGAACATCGGTCGGCTTGGGCGCCGTGTAGCTTTTTCAAAGCGTAGTCAGACGCTTAATGCGCGCTGACAAAGATGGCACGGCAGTTGCTGTTGAGACCAGCAACACTGAGTCAGGGCTGAGTGCATCCAGAGCGCAAGACGAGCGATGCTCCTTCCCTTGAACCCGTGTGCCCCGTTCTGAGAGAGATAAGCTGGCGCAAAAAGTCGCGCAACGTTTGGCAAAGTCATGGAGAATAACATGGTGCTGCGCATGGAGTCCCCAGCTCCTCCGATCAAGGTGGAGAACTGGCTGCGTGGTCAGCCCCTCACGACCTTTCAACCGGGAAAAGTGTACATCGTCGAATTTTGGGCAACTTGGTGCGCACCCTGTGTGGCGGCGCTGCCCCATCTGGTGCAGTTGCAAGAGAAATACAAAGACAGCGGAGTTGAGGTCCTCGGAGTCGCAGCTTATGAACGCGCTCGAACGGCGGACGAGGCCCGAAGCAAGTTGGACGCATGGTTGACCGAAAAGTTTCCGAATCTTAACTACCGGATCGGATTCGACTACACAGGCAATATGAACAAGCTTTGGATGGATCCCAGCCTTTCTGTCGGGATTCCCACCTCCTTCGTCGTCGACAGTGACGGCCACATCGCCTTTATCGGTTTTCCAACGCAACTCCATGACGTTCTGCCAAAAATTCTTAACGGCGGCTGGCGCACCAGCGATGAAGCTAGAGCCGCCGATACAGAGCGGATCGCCGAAGGCGAACGCACAATGCACGAAATGACGCGCAAGCGAGCGTTGACTGAGCCGATCTTCGCCAAACTTACGCCGGCGATGAAGGCGGAGGATTGGGCGAAGGCGCTTTCGGCGGTTGAAGAGGCCGTCGCTGTGATGCCGGACGACGTCAACTTCCGCGTGGTCCATGCGGATCTGTTGCTTCACAAAATGCGCGACTTGCAGACTGGCTTGCCAGTCATGCGCCAATTGGTTCGCGATGCGATCGATAAAAAATCCGAGCTGTGGATGGCCGGGGCGATGCGCCAACTCTTCGATCCGGCGAATGACAACTCTCACTTCCCGCCTGCCGAGCGCTTTGCCATGGGCAAGGAGTTGTCCGAACACATCCTGGCACTGAATCCTCCGCAACGCGGCGACGGCTCCAAGTTCCTGTCCTATGGGGCGGTCGCTCAGTATTATTATGAGAGCGGCAACAAGGATCACGCGATCGAGTTGGTCGACGTGGCGCTGAAGTCGTTGGACGGTCCTAAGCCTATCCCCGACAAACTGAAACAGCAGGTTGTGTCGCTGTTGGTCCAAGCGCTTGCCAACTACAAGGGCAAGAAGGCTTGCTACGGGGCTCTTTGTGCAACTCCGCAAGACGGGCTTCCGAAAGAATCAAAGCGCAGGCGCCGGAAGAGAAAATATGAAAAAGGATCGTAGGCGGAATTGCTCATTGGCCAATTCGTCCATTTCTCCGGCGGGCCAGTGGCAACTAGAAACCATCGAGCACAGCGCTGGATCGTTTGCGGCAGGTCGGAGGTTCAAATTGGGGTGACCTCGGGCCGGATCGAGGCGGACGTGATCTTCCAGGTGAAGCCGCGCCGCGATCCATGACGCAAACACTCTGACGGTCTTAACGGTCTACACGAAAAATGCTGAACGAATCTTCGTTATCAAAATGCACCGCTTACGCACAGCCAGGGTGGCGGCCGAACCTAGGCGGCCATCGCCGCTTCTGCAGACGGCCGACAATGAATGACGTCGATCCGCATGCATGGCTCACACAAACTCTCGAACAGATCGCGCAGGGCTGGCCGATGTCTCAGATCGATGCTCTCATGCTGTGGAACCCTCAAAGCTTGAACCGCTTCAGCTACCCTCGCGAAAAGGGGGGCGAAATGGGCAGAAGATTTCGATCGGAGTCCACAGATTCAGGGCATCATTGGGTCGCCTCGAACGGCAGCGCCAACTAGGGCAAATCGAGTCTGGATCGAAAGAGTCTTACGCCGTGTGTGGCAGAAACCGCTGGCGCCATGATGGTTCAAGGTGACAAACCACCCACCGCAATCGGCGTGGTGATCCCGTTCGTGTTCCGTCACTGGCTGAGGCAGCCCGTCCGGGTCGCGATCGTCCTCCTCGGCTTCTTAGGCGCGACGGTGGCCGACCTGTTCATGCCGGTCTATTCCGGCCACTTGGTCGACGCGCTGACATCAGGTCCGTCGGACCGGGCAGCACGGCAGGCGGCGTTCGTCGCCTTCGGCGGCATCCTCGCGCTCGGCCTGCTTTCGATCATATTCCGGTTTACAGGCTTGCAGGCGATCGTGCCGTTCACGCTGAAGACGATGTCGGATGTGGCGCGCGAGGCCTTCATGCGGGTGCAGCGGTTCTCGACTGACTGGCACGCCAACTCTTTCGCCGGCTCCACCGGACGCAAGATCACGCGCGGCATATGGGCCCTCGACCTGCTCAACAACACGATCCTGATGGCGTTGTTGCCGTCCCTGGCCGTGCTCGTGGGCTCGATGATCCTGCTCGGTCTGCGTTGGCCGATCCTCGGCGGGGTGATCGGCCTCGGCGCGGTGATCTTCGTCGCGATGACAATGGCATTCACGATCGGCTATATCGCGTCGGCGGCGCGCGTCTCCAACACCTGGGACAGCAAGCTCGGCGGCACGTTGGCAGACTCGCTCACCTGCAACGCTGTGGTGAAATCCTTCGCGGCGGAGGAGCGCGAGGATGCTCGGCTTGACCGTGTCGTCAGCCGCTGGCGGAAGCGGCTACTGCGCAGCTGGCTGCGTTACAGCGCCACCAGCACAGTGCAGCTTGTGATGCTGCTGTGCTTCCGCGCTTCCGTGATCGGCGGCGCCATCCTGCTCTGGATAGCGGGACGCGCCTCGACGGGCGACGTCACTTACGTGCTGACGAGCTACTACGTCATCCACGCCTATTTGCGCGAAGTCGGCTTGCACATCAATAATCTGCAGCGTTCGGTGAACGACATGGAGGATCTTGTTACCATCCATAGCGAGCCGATCGGCATTGTTGATGCGCCCGATGCCAAGCCGATAGACATTCAGGGCGGAAGGATCACGTTCGAAGATGTGACTTTCCTTTATGTCGGGCATCACGCGCCGCTCTACGACGGATTGTCGATTGACGTCCGCGCCGGCGAGCGGGTCGGTCTGGTCGGCCGTTCCGGCTCCGGCAAGACCACGTTCGTCAAGCTGGTGCAGCGGCTCTACGACGTCTCTGGCGGCCGTATCCTGATCGACGGCCAGGATATCGCGAAAGCAACGCAGCAATCGTTGCGCAGCCAAATTGCGATTGTGCAGCAGGAGCCAATCTTGTTTCACCGCTCCCTGGCAGAGAACATCGCCTATGGGCGGCCCGGCGCCAGCATGGCGGCAATCGAGCAAGCGGCACGGCTCGCGAATGCGTATGACTTCATCCTGCACCTGCCGAAGGGCTACGGCACGCTGGTGGGCGAGCGCGGCGTAAAGCTGTCGGGCGGCGAGCGGCAGCGTGTCGCGCTGGCGCGCGCGTTCCTGGCGGATGCACCGGTCTTGATCCTGGACGAGGCGACTTCGAGCCTCGATTCGGAATCGGAGGCGCTGATCCAAGAGGCGATGGAGCGGCTGATGAAGGGACGCACCTCGATCATGATCGCACACCGGCTGTCAACGGTGCGCAGCCTCGATCGCATCCTGGTGTTCGACCGCGGCGAGATCGTCGAGCAGGGCACCCACGCCGCGCTGATCGCGCGGCCGGGCGGCGTCTATCGCGGGCTGTTCGACCAGCAGGCCATCGAATTCGGTCAGATCTCGACGGCAGGCCAGACTAAAGGATGGCTGGCCGCATCCACGCAGCCTAGCGTTATTTAGCTTGGCTGCAGCTGATTGGCATCGCGCCGGTCAGCCCCCCGGCATCTCATCAGTATTCACACGAAGGTGTAGAATTGTTTTGAGGGAGAGCGTCTCTAAAGCTGGAATAGGGCGAATGAACGACAGAGGGCCCTTTTGCTGGGGAGTGTTATGACCAAAGCGAATAGAAGCTATTCGTTCGTCCTCGAGCGCGATGTGAATGTCAGGGCGATAGTATCGGCAGTGTTGACCAAACCTGCTCTTGAGTGTTGTGCGACTGCTTCAGGGAGCGAATTGCTTAAGATCGCCTGGCGAGTTTGAAATGCTCCGATTGAATAAGGGCTTTGAGCGGCGGATCTGGTATTCAGGCGCTGATTACAGAAACGTTTCAAGACAAGATTGTTGTCAAGTTAAAGCCAGGGGACCTCGTTATGCTTTGGGCGTCATCCTTAAGCAGACGTGCAAGTTCGCCTCAAGAGCTCTCCTTCGTCATTTGAGCGCTGTATTGTCGTGTTAAGCCATGTCCAGTTGAGGACGTTATGTTCGCAACTCGACACTAACGCTTAAGTATTCTCCGTCTCGGAGCTAAGCGTATGGATTTGTTCCTTTTCAAGCAGGGCCTGCTCAAGGGTTTGGGTGGCACGCTGATTGCGGTGAGACGGGAAGGATCTGTTGCGATCATGGGCGGTCCCCGCAGTCTGCCCGCCTAGGGATACAAATGAAGCTTGCTCGACTGATCCAAATCCACGCGATGGAGGCTGCGCTGCTGAGTGCGACTTCATCAACTGAAGCTTTGCCGTTTCCATCACGGGTGCCGCTGTTGTTGATTGCGCTGGATACCTCGCAAGGCGGGCCGGCGTTGATTAGCATTCAGTCCGGTTACTCCCGAGCGAATGCAAAACCGGTGTGACCGGATTAAATCGCGATGTGGTGCGGGCATATTGCGAGAGCTCCCAACCTACAGCATGGAGTAGCTGAACATGTAACCTTGGTTTGCTTCGGTGCTCGCAGACGCTTGCAAACCGAACGATTGGGATACGCAAGTACCTGCAGCCGCATCAATTCGCTCCAGCATCTTTGTTGGTAGTGGTACGCTAGCTATCAGATGTGCTCAGCTAGTAAGTAAGATGGGTCATGTCTCTGCGCGGCGCTGTGTGCCGACGCCATATTCGGGGACTGGGCTTCTCGCGCTAATATCTTGTGTGTAGAGACTGTTGAAGAGCTCTCCGCGTTGATGAATGCTGACCCCGTAGAGTGGATATTTTCCGTAGGAAGTCCATTCACATTGCCACCGGATGTGTTTACCCGCGTCAGTCGAGGCGCTTTCATTTACCAAGACGGTGCGTTGCCACGGCATGCGGGAGATCATTCGATGCCTTTGGGCGACCGGCCCAAGAGACCGACTATGCCATCGCGTGGCACCGTATAGATGATGGTGTTAATAGGGGTGAGTTGGTGGTGAGCGCCAAGTTTCCATTGCGCCAACCGATACGGCGTTGGCGCTGAACCTCAAATGCCATGAAGCCGCTGTCGAAGGTTTCCGCGAGCTTGTAGCTGGCTTAACGAACGGAGAACTCCATGCTGGTCTGCAAGGGCTAGTGGACGGAAGTGTCTTTCCGAGGCGTCGACGCCCAAATGCTGCGGGCTGTCTACGATGGAGTCGATCCGCGCAAGATCTCTCAACGATCACACGCGCCTTGGAGTGTCTGCCCAAGGCGAGATGATGTTGTCGCAGTCAGACGCTTGGACGTGGCGGCTACACGCTGCGGCCTTCCGGCAGGGTCCTGGTTGACATCCGCCGCAGCAACTGGCGTGTGGCGACAAGGACAGTATCCCTCCGCCAAGGGCCGCCTTGTTTGACGAACGCGATCGCTGCAGGTCCTAGGGGTAATCCTAGGAGAAGCGCTATGACGATTTCGCGGGCGGAGGTGATCACATCGGTCGAGCGGCGGCGCCGGTGGTCGCAGGATGAGAAAGAGCGGCTTGTTGCAGCATCGCTCGAGCCCGGCGCCAGTGTTTCCGAGGTGGCTCGCATGGCCGGGCTTCATGTGAGCCAGCTGTTCAGGTGGCGCAAGGAGCTTTGCAAACACGCTGAAGCGAGTATAGCGCCGTTCGTGCCGGTCGAGATTGGGTCGTCTGTGCCGCCGGGGGAGGTGGCCGCCGAAGCGCCATTGACGACGACGGCGGCGCGTCGACGGAAGAGCCAGGGCATCATCGAGATTGATCTTGGTAGCGGGCACCGGATCCGGGTCGATGGCGACGTTGATGGAGACGCACTGCGTCGCGTTCTCGATGCTTTGGTACGCCGATGATCCCGGTTCCGACGGGCGCGCGAGTGTGGCTCGCGACAGGCTACACGGATATGCGCCGAGGCTTTCCGTCGTTGGCACTCCAGGTGCAGGAGGTGCTGCGCAAGGACCCGCTCAGCGGTCATCTGTTCGTCTTCCGCGGTCGCCGAAGCGATCTTGTGAAGGTAATCTGGCACGATGGCCAGGGAGCATGCCTGTTCATTAAGAGACTCGAGAGAGGAAGGTTCGTCTGGCCATCGGTTGCGGGCGAAGCTGTGACGATCTCGCCGGCTCAGATGAGCTACCTGTTGTCCGGAATCGATTGGCGCAACCCGCAAGAAACCCAGCGTCCGACGCGGGTCGGATAGCCGTTTTTGGTTTGAATCTGCTGCTTGATCTGATTCAATGGCTTCATGATAGCGAAGCCGGACGATCTTCCATCGGACCTTGTCAGTGCCCTGGCAGCGCTGCAAGCCGAGCGTGAGGCCCGGCTGCGAGCCGAGGCGATGGCTGCCAGCGCGCAGGCGGAGCTGTCGGATAACGCGGCGCTGATCGCGCATCTCGAGTTGCGGATCGAGAAACTCAAGCGCGAACTGTACGGGCAGCGCTCCGAGCGCACGGCGCGGCTGATCGAACAATTGGAATTGGAGCTCGAAGAACTCGCCACCACGGCGAGCGAGGATGAGCTTGCCGCGCGGGCCGCCGCGGCGAAAACCCAGAGCGTGCGCGCCTTCACGCGCAAGCGGCCGGTACGCAAGCCCTGGCCGGACGACATCGAACGCGAGCGCGTCGTTATCGAGGCCCCGAAGAGCTGTGCCTGCTGCGGCGGATCGCGTCTAGCGAAGCTGGGCGAGGATGTGACCGAGACGCTGGAGGAGATCCCGCGCCGGTTCAAGCTGATCGAGACGGTGCGGGAAAAGTTCACCTGCCGCGATTGCGAGAAGATCAGCCAGCCGCCGGCACCGTTCCATGCCACGCCGCGCGGCTTCATCGGTCCGCAATTGCTGGCGACGATCCTGTTCGACAAGTTCGGCATGCATATCCCGCTCAATCGCCAGAGCGCGCGCTTCAAGTGCGAGAGGATCGACCTGCCGTTGTCGACGCTCGCTGACCAGGTCGGCCACGGAACCTTCGCCGTCATGCCGCTGTTCCAGCTGATAGAGCGTCATGTACTCGCAGCCGAGCGCCTTCATGGCGACGACACCACCATCCGCATCTTGGCGAAGGGCAAGTGCACGACCGGCCGGATCTGGACCTATGTGCGGGATGACCGGCCCTACGGTGGGCCGGCGCCGCCGGCTGGGGTCTATTACGCCTCGAGCGATCGACGGGGCGAGCATCCCCAGAAGCATCTGGTCGCCTTCGCCGGCATTTTGCTTCGCCCATGCGCGGCGGGGCTTCTTCGAGCTGGCCGATATCAAGAAAACCGCTCGGGACGGACAGAAAGGCAAACCGGTCTCCCCGATCGCGCTGGAGGCGGTCAGGCGTCTTGACGCCCTGTTCGAGATCGAGCGCGCTATCAACGGCCGCAGCGCCGACGAGCGGCGTATTGTGCGCCAGGAAAGAAGCAAGCCGCTGCTCGACGACATGCACGACTGGCTACTCCGCGAGCGAGAAACCCTCTCGCGCTCCTCCGAGGTCCTGAAGCCCATGAATTACATGCTCAGGCGCTGGGCCGACTTTGCCCGCTTCCTCGACGATGGCAGGATCTGCCTCAGCAACAACGCCGCCGAAAGAGCGTTGCGCGGCATCGCCCTGGGAAGGCGCAACTGGACCTTCGCCGGGAGCATGCGCGGCGCCGACCGCGCCGCCATCATGCTGACGATGATCACGACCTGTCGCCTGAATGACGTCGATCCCAAGGCCTGGCTCGCCGACGTCCTGGCCCGTATCGCCGATCTTCCTGCTTCGCGTCTGCACGAACTGCTCCCTTGGGAATGGAAGCTTCTGCGCCAAGCCGGCAATCCCGACGATCAGCAAGCCGCCTGACCATCACCCATCATACAGTTCGCCACGCCTGCACGTATGTGTCGATCAGGCGGCCTTCGTCGTATGGATACCAAGGACAGAGGATGTTGATGTTTGGTTTGCCAGCTCAGACGGTCTGACTCTGGATGCACGGACGCTTCGCGAGGCAGTCCGGTCTGAATGTAGGCGATCGCCTCCCGATTTTGAGCGATGAGGAGGCGCGGAGCATAACTGTTGCCCATGGAATATTGGCGCCTCGGGAGAAGTTTTGGCGGCAGCGGCTTGAGCAGCTTAAGACATTGCAGCTTCCGTTTCTGTCGTCTTCGGAAACTGTGGCTTCGCCCAGATTGCAGTCGAGTTCCTGGCTCACTCCAAGTGCTTTGGCCGAGTTGTCGCCATTTGATCGTACTAAGTACTTGTTGAGTGCTTGGCTGATCTATCTCGCCCGCATCACGGGAGAATCCGAGCTTCAATTGGGGTGGACTCCCGCAACGAATGGTTCGCGAGCCGGGGTGAAGGCGGTGGAGGTGCTTGTTACCCCTGTCGTGCCGATGCAAATGACCATCGATCTCGGTTGTAATTTTGCAGGAGTACGCAGGGCGGTCGCGGCCGAATGCGCGGATCTGAAGGAGTACGATACTTTTCCGCGGGATCTTATCGCGCGCGCTCCAACCTTGCGGGTCAAGGAAGCGCTACAATCGCGCCGACCCTGGCCGATTGGCGTGACGGTGACAGCAAATTGCTGTTCTGCCGCTGGTAGTCTAGCTTCGAGTCCGAGTTCTGAGACTGCCCTATCCGGTGATTTGCTGACGTTTGAGGTTTGCGCTCTCGATGGGACCTCTCGGATGCACTTTGATGCCAGTCGCTTTGCGCGCGAGCAGATCGACCGGATGACGCAGCATTTGCAAAACTTGTTGTGTGCTGTAATAGCCGATGCGCAGCAGCCGGCCGCACGGTTTGAGCTGCTGTCCTCCGAGGCGCATACCTCTTGGAGGAGCTGAACCGGACGGCGGCACCCTATCCGTAGGAGCGGTGCATCCATGAGCTGTTTGAGGCGCAGGTGCGGCAAGCGCCGGATGCGGTGGCGGTGGTTCATGCGGACGAACGCTTAAGCTATGACGAGCTCAATGCACGGGCGAACCGCTTGGCGCATCATCTGATCGCGCTTGGTGTGAGGCCGGGTGTACCCATCCGGTGTGGGCCGCGGACGGAGGGATTACTGGGTCATTCCAAAGGGTAGTCCGAATGCGCAAAACGCTCAAAAGTTCATCGCGTCGACCGCCCGTGCCGACCGTCAGGCCGCGTTTGCCAAATTGTTTGCTCAATCTCCAAGCAATCGCAACGCCTACAGGGGCATTCCTGAAGATATTGGTCGCAAACTTGCGACCAATCCTGATTATGCTGCTGGCAGCTACCCAACTAACGTGAAGTGGTACACAGAGATCGGATCTGATGGTTTATCGAACCTCGATCAATTAAAACAGCGCTGGAAAAAGTGGATCGTTCTCTAAAGAGACCTGCGCTTCGTGCAAGGTCCTCAGCTAAGTGGGGCGCGCTGATTTCAATAGTCGGCGCGCACCATTATTGGTATGCGCGCGCATCCGTCTTTGGAGTAACTCTGATGAACTTGCATCTTGGAAACGTCACCCAATTTTCCTCCGAGGAGACGGCATTGAATGAAAATCCCGTAGCTGCGCAGATTGAGTTTCGTCATGTCACAAAGATGTACGCGCGAATTACTGCAGTTAAAGACGTGTCGCTCACAGTTGGACAAGGCGAGTTTGTAACCATACTAGGTCCTAGCGGTTCGGGTAAGACTACGGCTCTAATGCTGCTCGCAGGGTTCGTGGCGCCAAGCAACGGAGATATCCTGATTTCGGGGAGGTCGGTGGCCGCAGTGCCATCTTACCGGCGCGACCAAGGTATCGTCTTCCAGAACTATGCACTGTTTCCGCATCTGACAGTGCGCCGTAACCTTGAATTCCCGCTCGAAATGCGCGGCATGAAAGCCCCCGACCGGGTAAAGCGGGTGGACCGGATGCTCGAACGCGTGCGTCTCGCCGAGTTTGGCGATCGCATGCCGTCGCAATTGAGCGGCGGGCAGCAGCAGCGCGTGGCGCTCGCCCGCGCACTGATCGCCGATCCACCAATTCTACTGCTCGATGAGCCGCTTGGCGCACTCGACCGTAATCTTCGCGAGCAGATGCAGGGCGAGATTAAGAGCCTGCACAGGGAATTCGGCAAGACCACCATTTGCGTCACGCACGATCAAGAGGAGGCGCTCACCCTTTCGGATCGCATCGTCGTCATGCGCGCTGGACAGATTGAGCAGACTGACACCCCCGAAGCCTTATACGACCGCCCTGCGACGCGCTTCGTAGCGACCTTTCTCGGCGAGGCTAACATCCTCGAAATCCGCGATTTCAAGATCGAAGCGGACGCTGCGCAGCCTTCCGGCACGGTTGCTGTGGTCCGGCCGGAACGTGTCTGCATTGCCGCTCCCGGGGCACCGAAGCGTGCCGACGCGGACCTGCGCCAGTCCGTCACGGGCAAGGTGGACGACATGATCTATGCCGGGCCCTTGCGCAAATACCAAGTGCGGGTCGGTAGCAGCATGGTGATCGTGCGCGAGCATGTCGCTTCCGGGCAGCAGACATTCGAACCGGGCGAGGAAGTATGCCTGGGTTGGCTGCGGTCCGATGTCCGCTTCGTCAAGTGTTGAGAAGCGACGAGGGAAGGCGCAATGGAAGTGCTTCAGAAATTCGGACGAATGCCTGCCGGACTCACCATTCCCGCAATCGCAATCCTGCTCGTTGTGGTAGGAATACCGACCATTCAGCTCTTTCTGACCAGCCTCAATGCGCCGTCGTTTTCCCTAGTTAACTATCAGGCGTTTTTTGAGCAACGGGCCGATGTCGTTATTCTTTTCCGAACCGTCACGATGAGCGTCGTGGTCACGGCCATCTGCGTTATCATCGGCTACCCAACCGCCTATCTGATCGTGGCCGCCCCAAAGCGTTTGCGCAGCACGCTCGTGGTATTGGTGCTCATTCCTTGGTTGACCAGCGGTTTGGTACGCACCTATGCATGGACCGTGATCCTCGGTGATCATGGACTCATCAACAATCTGCTTATCTACATTGGAGTGATTTCCAGTCCACTGACGCTCGTCTACAACCGCCTAGGCGTCTATATCGGCATGGTGCATATCATGCTGCCGATGATGATCCTGCCGCTGCTCAGCGCAATGCAGGGCATCGACAAGTCATTAATGGCGGCAGCCCGCAGCATGGGCGCGCGGCCTTTCACCGCCTTCTGGCGCGTGTTCTTCCCGCTCAGCCTGCCTGGCCTGCGAAGCGGCGCTTTGCTGGTCTTTGTAGGGTGCCTCGGCTTCTATATCACGCCACAGGCCCTCGGCGGCTTGAGCGATGCTATGCTTTCGGGCTTTATCGCCGACCAATTCCAAAGTACCTTTGACTTGGCGCCCATCGCCACCTCTGCCTATATCCTATTGGCCATTGCCATGGTCGTGCTCTCCGTATTCGGATTTAACCTGTCCGATGTGCAAGGCCGTCACGCACAGATATCGCATAGGGCTCGTTTGAGCCAGTCTCCCACACTTGGCCAAGGGTCCCGCTATATCAACGACATCGTCACTCATTATCGCGCTAAGCGCTGGGCGACCCATCTCTATCAAGTCGCTCATAGCGGTACTTGGTCGAAGTTCGTTGGTATCGTCTTTATGTTATCCGTGTTGGTATATTTGCTATGCCCGGGCTTGATTGTCATCATTATGTCGTTCAGCGGTGCCGCGTTTCTAGAATTCCCGCCCTCGAGCCTTTCACTACGATGGTACCAGTCGTTTCTTGGTGACCCATCATGGACCGGTGCTCTTTGGACCAGCGTCCAGCTTGGCATTGCGGCTACTATTGTATCTACCATAGTTGGTACGCTGGCAGCATACGGACTTAGCCGCACATCTTCGAGGCTACGCAGCTTTCTGATCATGGTGATCCTGACGCCCATTACCATTCCTGTTATCGTCGTCGGAGTTGCGGCCTATCTCGGTTTGGTCAACCTCGGGCTGCTCGGCTCCAAGACTGGCATTGTCTTGGCGCACAGCATCGGAGCCATCGCCTCTGTTGTTGTCATCGTTTCGGCCACTTTAGCTAACTTCGACCGAACATTGGAGCAGGCAGCTCAAAGCATGCGGGCTGGACCACTGAGAACATTTACGAGAGTGACGCTTCCGTTGACCCGACCAGGTATCATCGCCGGAGCTGTGTTCGCCTTCATGCACTCTTTCGATGAGGTCGTCGTAACTTCGCTGGTCAGTGGGTTTGCGGTCACTACTCTCCCGTTGAAGCTGCTGGAGAATATCAAGCAGCAGATCGACCCAACGATCGCTGCAGTGGGGTCATTGCTGACGCTCATGCCCTTGCTTTGGCTTGTTGCTCTTTATTTCGTCTGGCGACGATCGAGGCTAAATGCTTCCCATATGCTGGCGGAACCGGCGACTTGACGACGAACGCAATCCAACGCGTCCAAGTCCCGACTTATCCAAGCAGATACAACCTCTCACTTAAATTCGAAGGAAATGATGCAATGGCAATGCCACAAGGGCCACAGGCTTTCCCGCGGGATGAATATTTCTCTCCGCGGTTAAATTGGAAATGAAGCGGCGAGACTGACGTGTTGATGGTGACTAGTCCGTCCAACATCACGTATCTTACCGGCTACACATGTTCCTCAGGGCTTAGTTGTCTCGCTGAAGGAGGACAAGCCCACGTTCCTGACGCGTCGCATGGATGCCCCTGCTGCACTCCATCACATGTTCATGGATACTGGTCGAGTAATTGGGTATTCGGAAAATTTGGTAGGCCATCCTGAGATGGACAGTTTTGGGAGATGTCCCGATCGCTGTTGAACTACGTCGGACCGGCGTTGGCGGAATGAATGTTACGCGGCTCTCGTGACGTGGGCAACGGGCTTGATCGTCATGCGATCGTGGTGAGCTTGAAGGGCCGCACGCAGAACCGACAATTGCTTATGCGCCTTCAATCGTCGGAAGCCCTTGTTGGCCTCGATCATGCCGGCCGCGACCCATCGCAAGGCCATGCCGGCATCCCGCCAGCGTTTGACGTTGCGCGTGACGCGGCGAATGGTACCCATCATGTTCTCGGCGATGTTGGTACAGGCGAGCGATCGACGCAGCTCCTTCGGCAGCTTCAACCGGACGACAGTCAGGATTTCGTCGAGGCCTTCGAGAATGCTGGCCGCTACGCCGGGCCATTGCTGGTCGAGTCGACGCGCGAGATTGCGGATCAATTTTTCAGCCTTGTCGGCATCATCGAGCTCCCAGGCCTGGCGCAGCACCCGACGGGTGGCCGCATGATGCTCTTTCGGCAGGCGTTCCGTGATGTTGCGCGCCTTGTGGATCTGACAGCGCTGGATCGCGGCGGCCGAACCGAAGGTGCGGCGGATCGCCTTCGACAACGCTTTCGCGCCGTCGACGATGAACAGTCTTGGCACCGTCGGGGCGAGCCCGCGGGAGACCAGGTTGTCCAGCAGGGCTTGAACCGTTGCGGCGTTCTCGGTTGCCCCTTCCACCAGCGCCAGCGGATGCTTGTTGCCTTCACCGTCGACCCCGATCGCGGCGACCAGCACGAGATCGTCGCCGAGATGCAGCCCGTCGATTTGAACCACCAGAAGGTCGAGCGCGGACAGATCGGCAGCCATGAAGTCGGCCAGCCGCGCCGCCGACAGCGCCACAAACCTCCGCGAGGCCGCCGACTTCGAAACCCCCGATCCGGGCGGTGCCGGCACATCACCCTCGGGCAGCCGGACAGCGCGGCCGAACCGGCGCGTCGATACATTGATCAGCATCAGGTTCATCGCCCAGCGACCAAGCCAGTCCTCCTCCGCCGCCGTTTCCCAGCTCGGGATCGTGACCTCGCGGCCGTCCAGGCCCCGGACCCGCGGGCGCTCGACCTCGATCTTGCCGCCGTGGAAGCCGATCCGTCCCCGCGTTCGGCCCCAACGGTGCGCCCGCCGCGCCGCGTCGCGACCGTGGCGCGGCCCGCAGGCCGCCGTGACATCCGCCTCCATCATCGTGCCGAGCGCCTCGATCCCTGCCGCAAGGCAGAACCGATCGAAGCTCGCCCGCACTTCTGCAAACGCTTCGTCCACAGCCCCGGTCGCCGGCGAACCAGCCGGTGTGATATCTCTCGTCATGGCGTTGCTCTCCTTTGTGGAATCAGCACCCCGAGCCTACCGGCTCAAGGGGGGCAACGCCGACCTCTTCAGAAATTCAACAGAACCCCGGGACATCCCCCAGTTTTGACGTCATCATTGACTGCTTACACGAGCACAACGTTGCCCGCAGCGGTTAGGGCTTGAGGCGAAGTCGCTTGCGGCACAAACGGTTGAGAAGATTAAGAGCAAAATGTCGGAAGCGAAGGTGGTCGATTTTAGCAATGCCGTGACTTGGATCCGGTTGGTCAAGTCTGATCTCGAAATTTCGGTTATGAAGGAGGCTGCCGCAATCACCGACGCAGGGATGTTGCGGGCAAAAGAGATCATCCGTCCGGGCGTCAGAGAATCTGATGTCGCAGCTGAGTTCATTGCGACCTTGGTGATCCTTCAGAAATCGGCGGCGCCACTTGCCAACTGTGTTCATGGCTGCCGAGTTCGGCAGCCACGGACTTGCTTGGCAAGCCATCCGCACCGCAGGATCGCGCGGCACTGATCAGATAGCGACCGGGCAACACGATGACCACGAACTTGCCTCACTCAGCACCAACGGCGCGATGCGCCGGCCTCTCACACCCGCATTCGTCACGAGCGCTCTCCTCTATCGAGAGATTCGAGCTATCATGTAATTGACGAACTTGCGTTCCGGATGACTAGCGCACCTCTTCACGATACGATGTTCCCACCAAAGTAGGTAGTCTCTCAAGACAAGTTGATGATGTAACACAATCTGCTATCGCGATCCAATGGGTGATGTGGCTCGTCGTCATAGGAGAAAGGGTGCAGCAATGAAATTAGCGAATCCGTTATGAGTTTCACGCTTCCTCCAAAGTGTATGACCACGCCGCCATTCGGAAAGACTTCAACCTTTCGATAGGATTCGATTTTCTTGAGTACGTCTCGATCACGGGGAGCATTCCGACCAAAGGGCGGACCTATCCAATTTTTGGGCCCGATCGCTCGCCCATTAAATCAGGCGAGGGATATTGGTTCGTAGGCGTTGACAAGAACAACGAGGTCGTCGTTGCCGGGGCTGCTCGACTGTATGACCTATCGAACAGCAATCTTGCGGAACATGTTGAAAGCCTGTGGTTCTTCTACGCTGAGCCGAGAAAACATGCACATCCTGATGATTGTTGTATTTGCACAGCGCCAAATGCGCGGCAGATCACTGGAAAAGGGGCCTACCACGGGGACCTTTCGGTGCGCAGAGAGATCATGACAGGAATAACGCGCGGTGCGTCTCTTGCGACGTGGGGCTCCTGATTTTATGTGTTCTCTTGCCGGGCAGTGATCCGTCGAGAAGCGTGTCTACGATGTATCGCGCTGTGAACCAGGTGGTTCGATATTAAGAATGGTAGCCGAGGATATTGTGGATGCCGATTGGCCTTTTTGGACAACCGGTGAGGACTTGATGAGGTTAGTCAATGCTCAGGCGGAAGCGCCGTGACATTATCTTCGCGAATGTCGCTGGCGGGACGACCCGCTGGCTGACGACGTTTGGAGCTTCATGAGCAGCTGATAATTTGGCTCACGCGCGCAAGCTGCCTGATAGTGTCGATCCCACCGTGCAGTGATTTACCGGACGCTCGAGTAGTTTTCCGAGGTCGTCCACATAGACGAAGCTCAAAACTTTAGTGTCCGGCAACGCGCCGTCCTGACATCGAGGTCTCCGGAATGACACCTAAGCATTCCTGGTAACGTCGTCGACGATATTGAGGTAGCGTCCACAGAAGTGCCGGCGTTGGCGAACTGGTCATGGACGAAGTCCAGCCACCAGCGAGCGTTGGGCTTGTGCTCGACCAGGATCGGAGCCCTATGACCTTGTCCCATGGGGTTAATCTAGTTTGAAGTTCGTTCTGGCCCACAACAAGGACCAGAGCATGAAGCGCAGCCGTTTTTCGGAAGAGCAGATCATCGGGATTTTGAAGGAGCATGAGGCCGGGGTTTCGGTTGCTGATCTGTGCCGCAAGCATGGCGTCAGCGACGCCAGCATCTACAAATGGAAGGCCAAGTTCGGTGGGAGGCCAAGCGGCTGAAGACGCTGGAGGACGAGAACACACGGCTGAAGCGGCTCTTGGCCGACGCCATGCTGGACAATGCTGCCTTGAAGGACCTCGCGGGAAAGAAATGGTGACGCCCGCGGCCAAGCGGAAAGCTGTCGCCCATCTCCAAGGCGCCTTCGGGATGAGCGGACGGCGGGCGTGTAAAACCATCGGCTGCTGCCGCATGACCATGAGATACCAAACCACCCGGGCCGACGAAGCCGGCCTTCGCCAGCGCATGCGGGCAATCGCCCAGGAACGTCGTCGTTTCGGCTATCGACGCCTGCACGTGCTGCTCAAGCGGGAGGGCTATCTGGTCAACCACAAGAAGCTCTTCCGTCTGTACAGGGAAGAGAGGCTCGCGGTGCGCCGCCGTGGCGGCCGCAAGCGGGCGATCGGGGGCGTCGATGACGGTGCCGATGGCGCCGAAAGACCGCTGGTCGCTCGACTTTGTGTCGGATAAGCCGACCTGCGGCCGCCGCTTCCGTATCCTCATCGTCGTCGATGATTGCGCTCGCGAGTGCCTGGCGCTGGCGGCCGATACCTCGCTCTCCGGCACCCGCGTGGCGCCGGACCGGCTGGTGATCGAGCGCGGCAAGCCCAAGACGGTGGTCAGCGACAACCGCAGCGAACTGACCAGCAACGCCATCCTGACCTGGACCGATCAGAGCCGCGTCGCATGGCACTACATCGCGCCAGGCAAGCCCATGCAGAATGCCTTCATCGAGAGCTTCATGTGTAGACGGCCCCGCGGATGCAAGGGATTTCAGCAGCACTTTGGATACCGGTCGGGTGCGTTCATGTATACGGCCCGTTAGTGCGAGCGATACCATGGTCGCTGGCCCTGATAGAGATTGCGGACGAGGCCTCATCAACGGGGCGCGCTTGTTCCGCTTAAAGCTCTTCGGGCTTGCTCGATCCCAGCTCCGCCGGATTCCATCATGCTGTCATTTGCCCTCATACTATAAGGTGGTAAGGATGCGCGGCAGCTCAGGCCGCGAGCTTAGGCCGATAGAATTCCCCGGTCGTCATCATCGCCCAGACGATCCGAGCTAACTTGTTGGCAACGGCGATCGCGACGACCATGGGCCGACGTCGCTCAAGTAGGGCTAGATCCAGCCGTCTCCGACCCGTGAGTGCCTTCAGATATCGAACGACGTTCCGTGCTCCGATGACAAGCAAGTGCCTGAGACAGGAAATCGCGCTATTTCGTTATGCGGCCGAGCCGATCCTTCCCGCCAGTTGAATTCTGCTTAGGTGTCAGGCCAAGCCAGGCCGCGAACTCTCGCCCGGAGCGAAACATGCTCGCGTCCGGCACGGTCGCAGCGAGAGCCGTGGCCAGTTATGGGACCAACGCCGGAAATGGAGGACAACAACTTCGCCATCGGATTTACTCTCTGGATGAGAGCCAGCTCACGCTCGATAGCCTCGACCTGCTGGTCCAATTCCTTCAACTGGTTCACAAGAACAGCCAGCGCCAGACGGGAATTGGCTGGCGCGCCAGCGCCTCGTTATCCAACAAGTTCACAAGACCATCCACCCGTTGCCGGCCTTGCCCGACGATGTTTCCGAACTCAGCAAAGCGAGCTCGAATGGCACAAGCCGTCATGGTTCGCTGACGGACCAGCACGCCTCTTGCGCTATGAAGCATTGAACGAGACGCTGTTTACCTCCAGGTCCAGGCCCGCGTCGCGCTCGGATGCTGGTGCGCCGATTACAACGATGCACGCCCACACTCGCGGCTCGGACGGAAGACGCCCTCCGAGTTCGCCTGCAGCTGCCATCCGCGCCGGGATCTGGCGCAGCGCTATGCCGAGGGCTCCGCGCCAGCTCCCGTCGCTACCACTGCGCAACCGGGCAACTCCAATAGCCGGAGCGAACTCAAGGTTGGATAAAACTCCAAGGTCGTGCGGCTTCCACAATCGCCCGGTATCACAATGGATTCAGGCACTTTGACGGCTGGGATGGAAGTAGATCCGGCCAACCTGGTCCGCTATCGGGCGAAATGCTTCAGCAGTGCCATCAATGATCTGCGAACGACGTAGCGACCTCTGTGACCAAGCGATCAAATCCTGCGCGAAGCCTCCGATAACTCCGGCCTAGGCAGCCTTGCTGCTATCCCGAGCCTCTCGCGACGCTGGAGTATAGCCAAGCTCATGTCCGTCCGCTTTGCTGGTGGGCGATGCAGAAAACAGGTGAGCAGCTCAGGCCTTCCTTTGGAACCATGGATAGGTGCCGCGCTGCGGTTAGCGTCGCCGAAATCCGGGAGTCGCACTCAGCGAATCTTTGGATACGTCATTGTCAAGCCAACACCGCGGTTTCCGCGACAGGTTATACCCGCTCAGGCCATGGATGCTATTGTGAGCCGGCACAGGTCCGTGATCGTCGCAGGCGGGAAGCGCCGCTATGCGACGGATCGCCGGAGCGACCATCGGAAAAGCTGCGCACTCAAACAGGATGGCCGCAATCCCCGGATTGATAGCGCGCAGGCGCATGACGCAAGCGACGAGATCTGTCTCGATCGCAGCGAGGTCGATCATCGGCGCCGGACGCAACGCGTCGTGCCAGAACTTGCCGCCTTCCATGCCGCCTATTTTGATCCTCGCCCGCTCGGCTGGATGGTCAACCCCGAGTAGATCTTCACCATAATGGATCGAGTCGTAGGTTAGGACGGCGATCTTCGCATTCTGGGGCAGTTGGCGGAGCAACGTTGGTAGAAAGGAGCAGGCTCGACATTACTACTGGAACGTTTACAGACGCGGCCACCGCCTGCCGATGCCGGATAGAGAAGCCGCAGGTTGAGCTGATCGCGACGGCTCCTCGTTCGACCAGTGGCCTGGCGGCAGCTATGTAAGCCGGCTCAAGGGTTGGATCGCCACGGACGACGTTCTCTACCCAAGCTCCGGGGACCGTTTCCGAGATGACCGGGAAGTTGAAGGCGGCCGAATTCAGCATCGGGCCGAGGCGGGGCGTTGGCGGCTGGTCGCCGGGCGGGAGCCCGCGTTCGAGGTTGAGCACCGAGAGATCGTTGGATATTCGGAATCATTGACGCGACCTAGCGAGTTATTTCAAATTCCCTAGTGTCGGTTCTGTTTGCGGTCGAGCTTTTTCATCCGATGAGAAACGCCAAGGCTCCCATTCGATTAGATCCTTTCGATCGAGCCAGTGTTTTCATTGAGTTCGCCCACCATTTAGCCGTTAACTAGAACAAGGACCTATAGATGATCTGGGCTTTGGCTTCGTTCCACATAGCTGCATCGAACCGGGGCGCTTGCGGCGGAGGCGATCGAAGCTGATAAAGGCCGCAAAGTTCCCCAATTGCCGCTCTGATCGCCCGTGCTTCTGAACTGGCTCACTCGTCACGATAGGAAGCACCCAAGCCGCCAACCGTCCTCCAAGGCAAGCAGTTTTCAGGCATCGATGATGCGTGCCTATAAGATGAAGTTTCTACGGCCTCGGAATCGCAGGGAATACTACCGATCTTAGTAGGTTTGCCGGTGCTCGTTTCTCAGCTAACTGAGCGGAGCCGGGAAACCGCATCAGGCAAGAGAAGGTTCGAGCCGCACGTTATAGACTCGCGATCCTGAAACTGGCGTGGTTGTTCTTTGAACCAGCGTCCGAGGAGACGGCCATGGATAAAGTAATCAGCCAGTCGCGCAAGATGGAACGTTTCGAGACCCTCGAGTCCAACGTCCGCTCGTACTCACGTTCGTTTCCCGCCATTTTCAGCCGTGCGCGCGGCTCCATCATGCTAACTGAAGATGGCCGAAAGGTCATTGACTTCTTCTCTGGTGCTGGAGCGTTGAACTATGGTCATAACAACCATGCGATTAGGGAGGTTATCGCTGAGTATCTAGCATCGGATGCTGTAGTCCATGGTCTTGATATGGCGACACCTGCAAAGCTTGAATTTA
Source organism: Bradyrhizobium paxllaeri (assembly GCF_001693515.2). Taxonomy (NCBI): domain Bacteria; kingdom Pseudomonadati; phylum Pseudomonadota; class Alphaproteobacteria; order Hyphomicrobiales; family Nitrobacteraceae; genus Bradyrhizobium; species Bradyrhizobium paxllaeri. Next base: position 5,228,337 of record NZ_CP042968.1, on the reverse strand, counting down.
TGGATACTTTCAGGTCTGCCATACTTCGGGAGCGGGGTCTGGAATATCGCTTCCAATTCACTGGGCCAACAGGCGCTAATGCCATCGAGGCAGCTTTAAAGCTCGCACGCAAAGTTACTGGGCGTCAAAACATTATTTCATTCACGCACGGCTATCATGGCATGAGCTTAGGAGCGATCGCCGCGAGCGGTAATCGGTTTTATCGCGCAGCCAGTGGCGTTTCTTTATGTGGCGCAACCTTCATGCCTTTTGATGGTTATTTTGGCCCGGCTGTCGATACTGCCAACTACCTGTGAAAGGTATTGACGGACGAGAGTAGTGGCTTTGATCATCCAGCGGCCATTCTCGTGGAAACCGTGCAAGGTGAAGGCGGCATAAATGTAGCTGGTGAGCAATGGTTGAGGTCTGTTCAGGCTATTGCAAAAGAAGTTGGCGCCGTCTTCATAGTCGATGATATCCAGATGGGATGCGGTCGGACGGGTGACTTCTTTAGCTTTGAGTCCGCGGATTTGTCGCCAGACATTGTCGCGATGTCAAAATCGCTAAGTGGGTACGGTCTTCCACTTTCAATGTTGCTGATCAAAGAGGAGTTCGACGCCTGGCGACCAGGGGAACACACTGGCACGTTTCGAGGGAATAATCTCGCACTTGTGTCAGCAACCGCCGCTATAAATACGTATTGGCGCTGCCCAACGTTCTCGCAGCAGGTTCAGCGCATGGGGGAAGCTATGCGACGGCGACTCCAGGTCATTGCATCAAAGCATGGAAACAATTTTGTTGTTCGAGGCCGTGGCATGGCTATAGGGTTTGACTGTCAAATAGCTGAGATTGCCGCGACGGCGACGCGCAAGGCCTTCGAAAAGGGGGTGATTATCGAACGATGCGGGCCCGTTGATCAGGTCGTAAAGTTTTTGCCTGCACTCACGATCGACCACGAGACAATGGATGAAGGCCTTGAGCTGTTCGAGGAAGCTTTGGCCGAAACACTGCAAGAGGTGAGAACACCGGCGAACTGAGGTCGGTCTCACCCACAAGATTGTTGCCGATACATGAGCCGGCCGACGAAATTCACTTCGTTAGCATGCGGCAATGCATGCCGCTCACCAGTAGCCCCTGTGCCGCTACTGTCTATTCGGACTGTGCTACTTTCCAGCCGTGACGATTTAGGACGTCTCTGCCGCTTCTTCGCTATACGTTAGGACGACCAGCAACGGGTGTGCCCGCCAGTATTCTACCCGGTGAAATTCGCCTCGACGGCGGCGTGCTACTAACGACCCATGCTGGGCTTGAACAGCGTCGGTGCGACCGTTGTTATCTGACGCAGAGGACCTCTCCAGCTTAGGCCCACTTCGCTAGACATGTGGGATCAAGTAGAGGCGTTTGCTTATGGGAGAGGCTCGTGACGAACAAGATTGTTCCCGCCAAACTAGGTAGTCTCTCGAGATTGGTTGATGATGTATCACTATCTACTATTGCCCGTGACGCGGATCGTCGCGATAAGAGAAGGGTGCTGCAATGAAACGCGTGGTTAATCCTTTACAAGTCTCACGCTTCCTTCAAGTGTATGACCAGGCCGCCACTCGGAAAGGCGTCAAGCTTTCGATAGGATTCGATTTTCATGAGTACGTCTCCATCACGGGGAGCATTCCGACCAAAGGGCGGACCTATCCAATTTTTCGGCCTGATCGCTCGCCCATTGAATCAGGTGAAGGATATTGGCTCGTAGGCGTTGACAAGAATGACGAGGTCGTGCTCGTGGAGGCTGCTCGACTGTATGATCTCTCGAACAGCAATCTTGCGGAACATCTTGAAACCCTGAGATTCTTCTACGCTGAGCCGAGCAAACATGCACATCCTGATGATCGTTGTATTTGCAGGGCGCCAAATGCGCGACAGATCACTGGAAAAGTGGTCTACCACGGGGACATTTGGGTGCGCACAGACTTTAGGGGACAGGGTATGCCAAAGATCATGACGGGAATAATGCGCGGTGTGTCTCTTGCCATGTGGGCTCCTGACTTTACGTGTGGTCTTGCCGGGCGGTGGTCCGTCGAGAAGCGTGTCTACGATGTGTCGCGCTGTGAACCAGGTGGTTCGATAGTCGTCCGTGAAGAATGCGGAACGGCCTGAGCAATAAGCAGAATCGGTCTTGATATAGTATTGGATTTTGCAGGAAAGCGGTGTGTTGGACCCCGCTTTCCTGCGTTTTGGGATTTTGCTTTTGAGCGATTCATGATTCCCTGACCGCGGGTCATCGGCATTGGGGAAGGCGATGAGCAAACCGCGGGATGATCGCCAGAAAGACCTGCTGCTTCCGGCCCTCGATCAAATCATCGACATGGGTCACCCGCTGGTGCGGTTGGCGGCGCTGATCGACTGGAACATCCTGGATGACCGCTTTAGTTCGGTGTGCCAAGCGGGGTCGGGGCAGCCTGGCCTGCCGACACGGCTTGTCGCCGGCCTGTTCATTTTGAAGCACATGCACAACCTGTCAGATGAGGTGCTGTGCGCTCGCTGGATCGAGAACCCCTATTACCAATACTTCTGCGGCGAATTGAGCTTCTGCCACCGTCTGCCGTTCGATCGATCGTCGATGACACGCTGGCGCCAGCGGCTCGGCGAGGAACAGCTCGTCGCGCTGATCCAGGAAAGTCTGTCGGTGGCGCACAAGACTGGCGCGATCGGCCCCAAGGACCTGGAGCGGGTGGTCGTTGATACCACAGTGCAGCCCAAGGCAGTTGCGCATCCGACCGACGCGCGGCTGATGCATCGGGCCATCATCAAGCTCGTCGGGCTCGCCAAGCGCAATCGTGTGCCGCTGCGCCAGAGCTATCTGCGCCTGGCCAAGCGCGCCGCCATCATGGTCGGCCGCTATACCCACGCCCACCAGTTCAAACGCGCCCGGCGCCAGCTCAAGTTCCTGCGGACACGGCTTGGCCGGATCATCCGCGACATCCGCCGCAAGATTGATGGCGATGCGGTGCTGGAAGCTCGCTTCGGCCCGCTGCTCGGTTTAGCGCAGCAGGTGCGCAGCCAGGATCAGCATCAGCGCGGTCCGAAGGTCTATGCGTTACATGCCCCCGAGGTCGAGTGCATCGGCAAGGGTAAAGCCCGCGCGCCTTACGAGTTCGGCTGCAAGGTCAGTATCGCCACCCCCGTGACGTCTCCGAAGGGCGGACAGTTCGTGCTCCATGCCAAGGCACTGCATGGCAATCCCTTCGACGGGCACACGCTCGGCCCGATGATCACCGACATGGAGAAGCTCACCGGCGTGGAGGCTCGCCGCATCCACGTCGACAAAGGGTATCGCGGCCACAACCACCCGCATCGGTTCAGGGTCTGGATCTCGGGTCAGGTCCGCCGCGTCACCGCTTCCATCCGCCGCGAGATGAAGCGTCGCACGGCTGTCGAGCCCGTCATCGGCCACGTCAAGGCCGAGCACCGCATGGACCGCAACTATCTCAAGGGGCGCCTCGGCGACCGCATCAACGCTGTCCTCGCCGCCGCCGGCTACAACTTCGGCCTGCTCCTGCGATGGCTGGCAGAGTTCTTGCGCGTCATTATCCGCGGGTTCCTCGATACCCTCCCGGCCGAAAATATCGCTTGAGCCGGGCGCCCCGCTGGTTCTTCACGGACGACTCGATACTGCGGCTGGTAGCCGAAGGTATTGAGGACGATGATTGGCTTTCCTGGACAACTGGGGAGGAGTTGATCAGATTAGTCGATGCTCAGACAGAAGCGCAGTGACACTGCCTTCGATTCTCGCTGGCAGATGACCTGGTGGCTGACGATGTTTGGCACTTCATGAACACTGATATTTCGGCTCACGCCCGCGAGCTGCCTACGATATCCACTTCCTTCTGCAGCGAAGGGGAGCGACCTTCTTCATAGCCCATCAGCTCCTTGAGTGGTATGATAACTTCGCCGATATCCAGACAGAGGATGTGGCGTGATGGCTTGGGCACAAAAAGCCGCGTGCTCGACGCTGCAGAACGTACGACCTCTCGATCTGCGAGAATATCGGTCCGCCAGTTCGAAACAGAATCAGCGAAGATAATCAAAGAGTATTCGCCGGGCACGCGCCTCGACCTGCGCAGTGCCTGTGATGTCTGCACAGAAGAATCAGGTCCTGGCGATCGATCAGTATGGGGTCTCGTTAGGCAAGCTCGCGAATCGGACGCGAGAGAGGCGCGAGTATGATTGTTATTGATATGCTCGTGGGTTTTAATAGCGCACATTAAGTGGCGGCTGGGCGATTTCGTCAAACAGAGGGATGCGTAGGTTCGGGTAGGGGGAAACAATGGGCGTCATTGGCCGCAACAGTTTCTGTGTGATAGACTATGCAGCTGGAGCTGGTGATGGACTCGGCAGGCGGCCATGTGTCGGAATCGCATTCAAAAACCTGCGGTGAGGAGGCGGAGATATCGAGCTCTATTTCGTGCGATGCCTCGATGATCATTTCGGGATGGTGGCCATTCTCGAACAGCGCGTATTTGAGCGCTTCAGTGCGGTTTACAAACAGGCCACCAAAAATCCCGTTCTGTTCGCGGGCAACCCATTTGCCTTGACGATTCTTGCCAATTAGAACCGTCGACACTACCGGGCTGCATAAAGGAGGGTAGGCGCGCTTCACGTTTGGCGTCCTTGCTTGAGTCTCAATGTTGATGGACCATCTATACGAGCCGTCGCACGTCTCAATGGTGAAATATACCGCAAGAAGGAAGGAGAAGCCCCTACCATTTTCCGCAGGGAGGAGCGAGATTGGGCTCCTATAGATCTTTGCTCCAAGACTCATGGAACGAATGATCAGGCGTCCGGCCGGGTAGCGCGCACATGTTGCGTGTCTTGCGCATTCATTCAGGTGAGGCCGCCGAGTAAGCACTGGTTCGCAGAGTTGAGCAGTGTGCTGGTGGGCTGTTTCGATAAAGCTCTGCGGGGGCACACATATAGAGAGCCAATCTGTTTGGGGCAGCCGGCCGTTCGATGCGCGCACGCCTATCTTCACACGGGATAAGTGTTCAGTAGTAGGTGCGCGGGGGAGGGCTGGTGAGCGTTTCACGCCTAACAGGGCGTGAGCTGCATCATCCTAGGGCACCAAGCGGAGACAGTCGATCACCTGTCTCAATTGTTGACGCGCTTCCAGCAAGCGACAGGTCAGACGCGGCCGGAGAATTTCGTCGATGCCGCCTAGAGGATGCCGCTCGCCAACAAGCGAGTTCATCTTGGAAGCAGCTGTCCTCCAGAGCGAACCGGGCATCGCCACGCTCACGGAGTGTGCGCGCCAAGGCGCGCGCATTGTTGAAATTGCCGAAGCGGCCATCGCCGTCAACGAGCACGGGGAGCTCGGTCGATTCTATGCGCGCGACCATATCGACAATTTGGCTCCATGACGCTTACTTGGCATTGCAGCAGCCGAAAGCCACGCCACCGATAGGCCTGACGCCACAGACCTTTGAACCGTGCGCGATTGGCGATCGCGCTAGAGAGCCCGTCATGAGCTTCCCTGAGGAAGGAGACTCGTAGTTGAAGCAGATCTCAATGCGCAGCAGTTCTGCAAGTGAGGAGTCAGCGCGTCGATCAGCGTTGGTGGAGAAAAAAGATCGTGATTGATCTTGCATGCTACTCCTTGCAGCGTTCGATCGCCACGTGTGCAGCGGAAGTTGGGGCTGAGTCCTTACAATCACAAGATCTTGAAGGGTAGTAGCGGACGATCTAAAGCGCACCCGTCCACGATCGGCAAACTCATCAGCTCAGACTGCTTGCCTGCTCGAGTCGAGTACCATCCGACATCGCCTGCTCCTAGCGATGCGAAGCTGCAGGCGAATGGGCTAAGGGTTTGGTACTCGTGAGTTTACCTTGGAGGGGGATTCACATCCGGACTGATTCGACGATCACTCCTGAACTGCTGGACCAGCTTCTGGCGAACACCGCAAGCCCGAGGACCTGATTGGCAAGAAGGGGTTATTCAAACAGCTTAAGAAAGCGTTGATCGAGCGAGCGCTTGGGGCCGAGCTGACCGAGCATCTGGGCTATGAGAAGGGTGATCCCGGCGGCCGGGGCACTGGCAACAACCGCATCGGGACGAGTTCGAAGACTATCCTGACCGAGGGGCGCGAGATCGAGATTGCCGTGCCGCGCGATCGAGCCGGCAGCTTCGAGCCGCATCTGATCGCCAAAGGCCAGACCCGGTTCGACGACTTCGAGGACAAAATCCTGAACCTGTACGACCGCGGCATGACGGTGCCTGAGATCCAGGGCCATTGGCCGAGCTGTACGGTGCCGACGTCTCACCCGACCTGATTAGCCGGTGACCGACGCCGTGCGCGAGGAAGTCCGGGAATGGGAGAGCCGGCCGCTCGACGCTGTGTACCCGATCGTGTTTTTTCGATGCGCTGCGGGTCGAAATCCGCGACGAGGGACTGGTCAAGAACAAAGCGATCTAGTCGCGCTGGCCTACAACAGCGACGGCCGAGAAGGACGTGCTCGGGCTCTGGATCGAGCAGACCGAAGGCGCCAAGTTCTGGCTGCGGGTCGTCAACGAGCTCGAGACGCGCGGCGTCATTACATCCTGATCACCATTGTCGACGAGCTGAAAGGGTTCCGGAAGCGATCAATTCAGTTTACCCGCAAAGGCTGGTGCAGACCTGCATCGTGCACCTGATCCGTAACAGCCTTGGCTTCGTCTCCTGATCGCAAGGCGATCCTGCCCTCGATCAAGGCGATCTACCGGGCAGAGACCGCCGAGGCGGCGGCGCTTCGCCTTGCCGAGTTCGAGGCCGAATGAGGCAAGCGCTATCCCGCGATCGGAGATCTGGCGCAATGCATGGGAGCACGTGGTGCCGTTCTTCGCCTTCGCACCAAGCATCCGCAAGATGATCTACAACATCAATGCAGTCGAGGCGCTGCACCGCATCCTGCGCAAGATCATCAAGACCCGCGGCAACTTCCCGACTGACGAGGCGTCACTCAAGCTCTTGTCTCTCGCCATCAAGAACGCCGGCATTCATTGGGCGGCCGGTCGAATGGACCCCCGCCATGGGGCGATTCGCCACCCACTTCGGTCCGCGGCTTCCAAGGAACCACCCGCTGATGAGCACATCGACCTCACGACGCTGATCGCTTGGTTCGCACCTTCGCCGTCGAGCCCCCGCGCCTGCTACGCGCCGCTGCGCGGCTTCCGGGCTTGACCGTTCGGTCCGGCCAAGAAAAGTGGTCGGCCATACCGTCGATGCCCACCAGTCAGTAACTTAAAAGCCAACTTCAACCTTCAGAGAAATCGCTTACGCAAAATTTCGGACATCCTCTGGTTGCGCGCCCCGCTCTCGCCGCAGATGAGGGAGAACATAGTGTTAGGCCGCGCGGTGCTTGATCTACATCAACTAATGTCGCGGCTGCTCCAAACGGCGATGTCGCATTCCGAGCATGTCGCAATTGCGCCGATCGTAAATGCCCCAATCGATCACCAATTATCTCAAGCATTTCTCTCCACGCCTGATTCTCGCGAGTGCGGCAACTGGCATAAGCCTTGCTGTTCCGATCCCAGGTTCTCGGAATTCTGGAGTACCGTTTGCACGGTATCGTCTGCGTCAAAGAGGCTTCCAACTTCGAGCAGAGTCGCGGGCGCCCCGTGGGCAGCAACTCCATTCGGCATCCGGAGGTCGACCTTATCAACTGTTCGCGCTGGGCCCAGTTCCGGAGGGACGACTGCGGCGGCGATATAGCCGTGCTCATCGGTGGCCGCCGACCCCTACCCAAGGCACTAACGTTCGGCGCCGACCACATCGTGCGATCATTGAGTGTGTATTCGCCACGACGGCACACTGCGAGCAGCTTTGCGCTGGTGATCGCAATCCGCGAGACTGAGAGGGAGTAGGGCCCGGTTGATGCTATCTTCACTAGCAAGCAAACGATCGGCGGCGACACCACAAAGGTCGAGCCCGGCATTGCCAATCGGCCCGCCCTGCTGCAGCCAGCTTCGGTCGCCGCGACGGGGGCCGCGGATCTCGGCGCATCCACCATCAAGGCGGAGCGGCAATCAATTCGTACCAGGCTACGAACCCACAAACGTCAATCTGGCGTATGCCGATGTCGTGCTCGCCGAGAGTTTTGGGCGACGATGGGCCGAAAAGTTTCAAATGATGCGCCAGCTCGTCTCTGTCCTCAGCGACGACTGTGACTGCACAGGTCCGCTGGCGCAGAAGGACTGGGCCACCTCCGCCCGGCGGATCGGTCACACTGGCAAGATCATCCGGCCAGAGCTCATTAACGCGGTCGGCATTTCCGGCCCGATCCTATATCGGCGCGGCGTCAAGGCCGCCGACCTAATCGTCACATTGAGCATCGAGAAGAACGCGCGGACTTTCGAATTCGCCCATATTGGCAGTGACACGAACCGGCTGCTCGCGCCGCCGATGATCGCTTTCGCGCGCGTCTGCGGCCGCATTTATACGCCCAGACCGCGACGACATCGTGGTCGACGGCGGGGTAGCCGGCAAGCCCCCGCGCTACCTATGGCCAAGTTCGACATCAAGGCGCTCCGGCCCAAGTGCGACGAATATTTGCCCGCGCCCAGTGCCGGTACAAGATTCAGAAAAGCGGCCATCTCTTCACGAAGGGGATCATGCATTTGAAGCTTTACGTTCTAGTCGTGAATATCAACTACGGAGGCTGAAAAATGAATGCCGAGCCCTCAATGTGCCTCGAAGAGAAGTTGTTCTACAACCGCAATCACATCGATTTCGCTCGTTCCCATATTGAGGTGCGCGCGCACAACGCGGTCCCCGCAGCTGCTTTCGCTTGTGAAAGCCGGCCCCGCTCGCTAGTTCGAGCCGAACGCCGAGTGCGATGTGGAGATCACCATCGACGGCCGCATCGAATACGATACTCATCACGTCGCTGGCGAGCCCTCTGGCGACATAAAGTGGAGCTACCAGTGCCATGGTTCGGGCGTGTTGTTCAATCTGAAGTGAGAGTGGCGCTGCACCTCCGCTGCTCAATTGGCGTACCGGTTCGGTTGACCTGTCCCTTCTGGGCGCCTGCTGCGAGAGGTCAACGAATTCGGGAATAGCACTTGCCGCAGCGCGCGAGTGTTCAGGCTGGATGAAGAGCCGAGCAAGGGCGTCGCGCAGCGAAATAAAGCTAGCCGCCTAAAACACTCAATTGAAAGCGCAAGGCGGCCTCTTGGCCGTCCTCGTGAGGCGCCACATGGACTTATTCAGCTTCATCGAATGCGCGAAGCAAACGCGCTCTATTAAAGCGCTGTTCGATCTTCTTGTGAGCTGTGCGAGCGAGGAGGGCTTCAGTGAAGTCGCTTACGGAGCGCTTACCTTTGCGGAGCCGCCTCGTCTACTGGGGTACCTACCGCCTACGGGGACCGTGAACTTCCCGTCAGACTGGTGCCGCCGTTATTTTGAACGCAATTACCGTGTCATCGACCCGGTGGTCAGGCGGACACCAACGCTTCCGGGGCCGTTTGTTTGGGACGAACTCGCCAAACTGGAACCCGGCGAGAGGCGCGTACTAGACGAGGCCAAAGAGGCAGGTCTGAAGCATGGCATGAGTGTGCCATTGTTTGGGGCATTGGGCCGAATATCGGTGGTATCTTTTGCATCCCCATTCGACGAGGCCGATCCTCAGTATCGTATGAGTCACCTCAAAACACTGGCCTGGCACTTTCATCTTGCGTTTGCGGAGATCGCGCCGCCCTCCGAAAGCGGCTATGGCGGGAAACTTACCCTGTCTGAGCGCGAAAAAGACTGCCTGCGCTGGGTGGCGGAGGGAAAATCGTCTTGGGAAATTGGGAAGATCCTGAAGGTCAGCGACAATACAGTCAATTTTCATGTTAAGAACGCGATGCGCAAGCTGGGTACGACGAATCGCACCCAGGCCATCGTAAAGGCGATTCGCCTCAATCTCATTGAATTCTAGGCGGCGCCAGCGCTCGGCAACTGGATGCTAACTGATCTGAGCGTGTGGCGCCCGCTCGCAGGTTTCTCGATGGCATGACGACCCAATCTCGTTGAGAGCAGCAGCGAGCTGGATGCCGCATCGGTATAATCACAAAGGCCTGCGCCGGTCGCTCACGAATGGACCGCCGCCAGTTCGTGGCTGTCGCATTTCTGGCACCGCACGGGCTTCTGTCAGGTTCAAGACACCTAACGTCATCCGCTGGTCGCAATTGCTTTGAAGGTTAAATCAGCAGCTTAGCTTTTGCCGAGCGCCACTGGCACGGCGGTTGCTAGTAGATACAGCCATCACTCGGGCAAGCGTGAGTGCGTGACATAAACAGGGACGATGCTGTCCTGTTTGGCGCCGATGAGAGGTATTGTGAAAAAGTTAGCGTGGGTGCTTCACCTTGTACGCAAGCTATCCGTTGCGGCCGTTGTAGTGTTGGCCTCGTCAGAGGCTAGGCCCGAAGATGATTGGATGAGAGCTGCTAGGCAGATTTTCAAACCGATCCCCTCGATTATGCCTGCTGTGAAGGACAATCCGGTCACCCACGACAAGGTCGAACTCGGCAAGATGCTGTTCTTCGATCCGCGGCTGTCAGCCAGCGGGATCATCAGCTGCAATAGCTGCCATAATCTTGGTACCGGCGGTGTCGATGCCGGTCCGACCTCGGTCGGGCACGGCTGGCAGCAGGGCCCACGTCGGGCACCCACTGTTTATAACGCGGTATTCAATCTGGCGCAGTTCTGGGATGGACGTGCCGCAGACCTCAAGGCGCAAGCTAAGGGGCCCGTGCAGGCGCGTGTGGAAATGAACGCGACCCCAGATCATGTGCTCGATACATTAAATTCGATGAGTGACTATGTGATCATGTTCAAGAAGGCGTTCCCGAACGAGGCGTCGCCGGTCACCTTTGACAACTTCGCGAAGGCGATCGAGGCATTTGAAGCGACTCTGATTACACCCGCTGCTCCATTCGATCAGTACCTTGAAGGCGATACGACTGCTCTCAATGATCAGCAGAAGGCAGGATTGAAGCTCTTCATTCAAACGGGGTGCTCCTCTTGTCACGACGGAATCAACGTCGGTGGACAGGGTTACTTCCCGTTCGGCGTGATCGAAAGGCCGGGCGCAACTCTGCTTCCGGCTTCCGACAAGGGCCGATACGCGGTCACCAAGGCGGCCAGTGACGAGTACGTTTTCCGCGCCGCGCCGTTGCGCAATGTCGCGTTGAGGGCCCCATACTTCCATTCAGGCCAGGTTTGGAGCCTCAAGCAAGCGGTTGGCGTGATGGGTGAAACCCAGCTTGGCATCGAGCTCAGCAATAAGGAAAAGAACGATATTGTTGCGTTTCTGAATTCGCTGACTGGTCAGCTGCCTAAGATTGAGTATCCGAAATTGCCCACGCGTACCGACGCGACGCCGCGGCCCTCTTTAGGCGGATAGCATGGTTCTTCCACCGTAGTGGGCATTGCGCGTTCTTTGAATGCAAAGGAACAAGGCGCAGGCATTCGGGTATCTGCAATGCAAAACGTCGAAAAGGCGGAGCAGGATGGGAGCGGGGACACGAAAGCAAGTGCCCTATCAGCTGCCGGATGAAAGCGCAGCTATGATAAGGCGTCTGCTAGCACCACGTCTAAAAGGCTATGAAGACTGGCGCATATAACAGGGCTGTTGATGTAGGCAAACACTGGCTCGGCGTGGGCCTGAATTATTAACAGACATAAAACGGGTTTCTCTCCTGCCGTGTCTCTGCGCGTTCAGCCTAAGGTCAAGAGGGATAACAATTGAACCCAGCGTTCTGCAGCAAACGGCGGCCGCAGAATACCCAGATGTCGAGCAAAAGGAGTAAATACCTTAGCAATCGGATTGTGTGAGCGGGTTTCCGGCGCTTCCGCGTGAGATGCGTACGCGGACAGTGCGTTGCGGACCGCAGAACGGAAGTTGGCCTCGGGGCGAATGTCCGCGGAAGCATGGGAGGCGCTCTTGAACCGGGCAGACTGTCCGGCCGTCTGCGTGCTCTCCCCTGACCATGCATCACCATTGTGCCGGGCCGTGTCAGGTTCGCGATCGCCATTTAGCCCTTCGAGTTTGGTGGTGATCACCTTGAGCATACTCAACCAAACGGTTTGCAGGCGGAACGTCCTTGCATATTCCCGGAAAATACAGAACGCGGTTAGGTGACCGTTCCGCGGCAGATGACTAGCTCGAAAAAAGCCCCGGCCCGAGGGCCGGGGCTTTCGATCCGCCGTTTGAAAGAGATCAGTATCGGAGAACCGGCGGGCTAAACTTGTAATTGACCCGCAGGGTCAGGAGATCGAAATCCTGGCGGATGCGATCGGTCGCGACCACACCAGCGGCCGTGGTGAAGTTCACGTTGGCGTCCGGCATGAAAAGGTGATCGTACTCGACGCCGACCGTCCAGTTCGGCGCAAAGCCGACTTCCACACCCGCGCCGACAGCTGCGCCCAAACGCGTATTATCGGTGCTCGCCAGCTGCGCGCCGGTCAGGGTTGAGGTGACCTGATAGGTGTTGCTCGTCACCGCAGCACCGCCCTTGGCGTAAAGCAGAACGTTGTTGGAGGTGTAGCCGACCAGGCCGGTGATCAGGCCGAATGCATCGGTCGCGCTGCGGTTGGTGTTGAGCGGGAAGGTGCTGCTGACATTGGAGCCGCTGAAATCAGCCCAGTTGCCCTGACCTTCAATACCAAACACCGCCTGGCCCATCTGCTGGCGATAGCCGATCTGGCCACCCACGGTGCCACCGGTTGCATCGCTGAGGCCCCAACCGCCGTTGATACCGATGTACAAACCGCTCCAGTCGTAGATCGCGGCCGCGACCTGCGGCGGTGGCGCCTTATAGACGGGCTGCGCAGCGAGATCCGCGCCGAATGCGGGTGCGACCGCGCCAAGCGCGAGGATGCTGCAAGTCACAAGCAACAAGTTCTTCATTTCCAGTTTCTTTCCTTTAGATGGCCCCCAGGCCGCGCGCGTCTTAGCAACGTCATCAGAGATTGCTGTAACGGCAGCGCAACACTCACTCGAAAGAAAGAGCTTGAAGCTCACGCTGCGTTAGGTTGTAGGCTTGGAAATCATGACCAAGTGAAAACGCAAAGCGTTGATCGCGTATCAGATATGGGAGACATGTTCGTCAATGCCAACATTGGACTTAAGGGTGTTCGAAATCGAAGCTCGCTGACAAAGGCGCGCGCGTGGAGCGAGAGTAGCGACGAACCTGTATCGGATCGTCTGGCCGAGTTGTTCTCACTCGGTCGCCAGAAGGGCGCATCCCCTCGGAGCCTCGCTTGATTCAAGCAGCAGAAGCAGCGCCGACCATCGAATTCATTCACGCACGCCTATGGGCCCGAAAAGCAGGTGTCACTCGCTGGTTTGATCAATCTTGCAGTCTCAAATGGTGTGATCGACGCCCGAACCGGGCACCAAGCGGACTTTGCGAAGGATGCGCGGAACCTCATTGATCCCGGTAGAGCACTGCGTTCGGGCGCAGCTACAGCATTAGCTGCACTGGCTGCGGTCTAGCGCCTAATTGAACAGTTGAAAAAGCTGGTACCTCCGTGCGCTGTTTGGTGCCGAGCGGCCAGCATTTTTTGAATGCCTCAAATTCGTCATCGGTCCATGACCGAATTTTTTTTTGATGTTCGGCCGCTTGGTACCCAATGACGGACCATGCTTCAGCCATCCGATGTTGATCGCGTGACGGATCAGGATCCCGAACCTTCTTCAGAGTATCGAGTGCCGTACCGGCGCGATCCGCGAGTGGCTGAAGAATGCCCCTTGATGATGCGCTCGCGCGAGAGCCCGGCGACTGTGCGATGACCGCGTTCAAATGCGGAGCGTCTCAAGGCGGCTAATGTAGCCCGTCTTGCTTGTATCACCGAGACCAACGTATTCGGCGCTCCTCATTTAGGACCCAATGAGCGCAGCGATGGTGCCTGGCGCGGCCGGCACAAACCGATCTCGAACTCGTGCGGACTGGTCTAGCAGTGCGCGGCTTGGCGGGCCGCCATAAATTCTTCGCTTCTCGGATCGTTCGGCAAGCGAACACGAGGTCCGTTGCCGCGATGAAACGATAGATACGTATGGCCCTTGACGTGATTGCGCTCAACGTGAGGCGGTAGCTTTCGGGGCATCGACATCATTCCACGTTTCGTCAACGCGGGTATCATTGCCACCTGAAGGCAATTGATCAATGGCGATGTCAAGCTGACGGACATCCCAAGCTCGCCGTCGCTCTCCGAGCAATTTTGGTCGAGGCATTTGGCCGTTCTTCACCATCTCGTCAAACGTGTAGGGCGCCACGCAGATGTAGGCGGCGGCAGCCTCGCGACTGAGTCGGGGGTAGGGGAGAGCGGGAGCGCTGCCTGCCTTGGCATCGCTGAACCCTGGGGCCAGGCGATATCGATTTTCCCGATCCGAGAATCTCGAACGGCATGAAACAGAGATGCTGATGCAAGCAAAAGGGCATGCGGTCCGTTCGGAAGCTTTTGAGTGCTATGGCGTACAAATTGATCCAGCCACTTCATCAATGAAGCTGCGCCAGCTTGATCATACCGGCATCCAGCGGCCGGTCTTCGGGCCATAGCCCGAAGCGTTGTTCGGTTCGGTGTCGATCGATTTGACAGGCGTGCCGGAGGGTTCTCAGGAACCCCATGAGCTCGACCGTGTGGGCGATTGAGCACATCCGGGAGCTCACCGAGCTCGATTTCTCAGCGTCTTTCGGTTTCGTTGGCTGCGCCTTCGCAACGTCATTTCTGGTCCGGACCCCGTAATCAGGCAAGCAGCGGCTCACGAAGGAACGGCGCAGTTTTATGTGCCATTCCCTTTGAAATTTGCTGGAAATCATCGCGATTGCCGTCGCCTCGTGCGTTTGGGAGCTGGAGCGCAACTTAGTTTCGTCTTGTCGGAGCATCTTGAAGTTGTGTGAGACTCGTGGAAATATATTGGGAGTGCCTGATCCAAATTATTTTTAGTGAGATTACCATGGCTGAAGTGGCGGTTGAGAATGCCGATTTAGCGGCGTTGTTGACGGCTTGGCGTCATGAGCAGGCCGGCCAGAACGGAGGCGGGCGCCCGGTTCGCTTCGTGATCGAGCTGCGTCAGCCGGTCAGCGACGAGGCGATCGTCCATTCCGTCCAACAAGCTCTGTCGATCCAGGTCAGCGTCTTTCCGTTGTTCCCGAATGCATCGGATTTGGAGCAGTTTCGGCGGCTTTCCGTTCCTCATGTCACGCGTCCAGACCGTGCCGACTTGTTTGAAGCGGCGACAAGCCTTCGTGATCTGCTTGGTGCGGAAACGGTCGAGCCCGATCTTGGGACCGACTACTTTGAGTGCGACTGTGAGTCTCCCGATCCGGGCGCGCCGGAAAGCGCTGATTGGACGTTTTGGTGCTGGGCCAATGCTGAGAAGGACAAGCCGGCCGACCGAAACTGGGCGATCGACAAGTCCTTGGTCAAGCAGGCTTGGGAGTTTGCGACTTCGGAAGGACGCCTTGCCAAGGGCAAGGATGTGCTGGTGTTTCAGCCCGACACCGGCGTAGCGCCACAGCACGCAGAACTGCCACCCAACCTTGACGCCGACCCTCGTTCTGCGAATTTCGTTGAGGTGGGCGAACGCCCGATCGATCCTCTGAGAACTGGTCTAAATCCGGGGCACGGCACCGGTACTGCGAGCGTCGTAGCAAGCCCTGAGCCGGGTGCAATGACCGGTTCGGCACCGCTTGCAACCCTCGTCCCGATCCGATGCATCGAAAGCGTCTCGGTGCTCGACCAGAGTCCTGTCGCACAGGCCGTCAATCACGCGGTTGAGAAAGGCGCCCATGTCATCACAATGAGCCTTGGCGGCATCCCGAGTCGCGCGCTCCACGCTGCCGTCCAAAAGGCTGTTCGTAACAACATCATCGTGCTCGCCGCGGCGGGCAATTGCGTGAGCGAGGTGGTCTGGCCTGCTCGCTACGCCGAGGTCATCGCGCTGGGCGGAATCAACGAAGCGTTCAAACCGTGGAGGGGATCGTGCTTCGGGCCAGCCGTGGCGTTCTCGGCGCCGGCCGAATTCGTCTTGCGGGCCGATGCCAAACATCCGAGCGGCGAGCTCGCCGCGAGCGGCGGGCAGGGCACCTCGTTTGCGACGGCGTTGACCGCCGGTATAGCGGCGCTGTGGCTCGCTTTTCACGGACGCGATGCTCTCATTGCGAAGCTGCCCGAAGGCCGTTCGCTTCAATGGCTGTTTCGCTCGCTGGTGGCCGCAACGGCTCAGGTGCCAGGCGATTTTGATCGCGAGAACTTTGGTGCCGGCATCATTGATGCGCTTGCCCTCTTGAAGGCGGATCCGGCCGTTGCGATTGCCTCCGGCGGAACGGAGGCCGCTGCGGGGCCTGGTTCTGATGAATTGAAGGATCTGCTCGTTCGGACGTTTGGTATCGGGGTGGAGGCCGTCGGTCCGGCAGTCGACGACCGTCAGCATGCCGCTGAGCTTGCCTGCGCCGCCTTCGATCGACTACGCGCGGCAAAGACCTTGCGGGCCCATGTCGAAAGCATGCCGCCACCGTTACTGTCGCCCGCGCTGCGTGCAAAGCTCGGAACTGGAATCGATATACTGCGCTTAAATTGAGGAGCCTGGCTGGTGCCCATCAATATCGACGAAGTCGTCGCAGGACGTCTGGAGCGCGTCGCCCCGCGGGCGTTCCGCATGTTCGGCGTCGCGGGAGAGCGCACGCTCGAATCGACCGGCGGTGGTGTGCAGCAGTCGAGTAGTAGCGCCGGCTTGCCAAACGACGCAGATGCCAGGGCAATCGCAGACGCACTAAAGCGCGAGTCAGGGCGGCACGCGGCGGCTGGCCCGGTTGCCGGACGAGATCTCAACATCGAGGCCGATGCGATCGCGGCCCAACTTGTGGCGCGTGCGAACGAAGTGCTGGCGCAGCTGCGTGCCGGCGGCTCGCTCGGGGAGGTGTCCGCCGAGGGCGCCTACGCCTTGGAGTCTGTCATGCGAGTGCGCGGCCGTCCCGCGCTGAATGTCGAGGGCGATTCCATCGAGCCGATCGATGGCCAAAAACATCCGGGCTCGGAGTTCTGGCTGACGTTCCGCAGCGATTACGAAAACGATCTCGTCAGCGTTGCGAGCGCCACAGGCGCAGTGATGGTGAAGGATCGTATGGGCATTCAACCAAATTGGGTCCAGGGGACCGCCTGGCTGGTAAAATCCAACTTGGTGATGACCAATCGACACGTTCTATTCCCTCCATGGGGCATGCGATTGGCGCGTCGCACTCCGGGAGAGACCACGACTGCGCGCTTCAAGAGTGATCTTGAGGTCACTATCGATTTCTCCTTCGATGATCGCCAAGCCGGACGTCCCTTGACCTGCCCCGTGAGTGAGGTCCTGTATGTATCTCAAGACGCCGACCCAATAGACGTTGCCTTGATCAGGATCGGATCGCCCGTCGAAACCGCGCAGGAGTTGCCGGCGCCGCTTTCGATCTCGAGCAGTCCAGGCGACTATCAGTACATCTACGTGATGGGGCATCCGGGCAAAATGCCGAAGGTGCCTGAAAATGTGCTGGCCGTGTTCGGCACGCCAAATGAGCGCAAACGGGTGAGCTTCGGTGAGACGATCGACACCAGTGCGCCGGGACCCAACGAATTCCTGCACGATGCGTCCACGATCGGGGGATACTCCGGTGGTTGCGTCCTGCCTTTCCTGAAGAGGGAGGTAATCGGTCTGCACTACTACGGTGATCCACTGAGCGGTAACCGTGCATTCACAGCAGCAGCATTGCGCGCGCACCCAGTCGGGCAGTTCTTGTAAGTTTTTCGTACGAGGGCGAATTTGGAAACGTTGACTGTTGAAAGGAAGCAGCAACTCGCTGACCTGATCGCCAGGAACGTCTCCCTGGTGATGTTGGCCGACATTGTCAGCTCGCAGGGCGTCGTGGCGAATTTTGACGAAATCCGCAAGGCCGCACCACCAGATCCGCACGAGAATATCAAGAGCGTCGCGCTCGCGGTCATCGAGATCTATGAAAAATCTCAGCTGCTATTGCGTTTCATTCAGGAGCTCTATCGACGCGGCTGGTCCGATAGCGGTTTTGCTCAGGCAATGTCGGGCTTTCTGCCTCTCGACAGAGCCGGCGAACAGCAGGCTGCTTTCGCACTTCGTGCAAATTTCCTGCAGTCACCTCGGTTGAGCAGATTTCTGAACGACTGCGAACCAAAGCTCTGCGTCATTACGGCAAAGGCAGATCTTGGCGGTCACGTGCAATACAGCAACGGCACAGGCTTTCTAGTGGGGCCGGACTTGGTCCTGACTGCGCGACATGTCTTGAAGTATCACATTTCCAAGGATGGCCAGCAAATCACGCCCTCGCCAGGCCCATTGTACGCGTTTTTCGATCATCTCTTCGGTGAACCCATCATAAATATCGATGCTATTACGCCGCAGTTGCGGACGCGTGCTCGCGCGGTCGAGTTTGCCAATAATTGGCTGGTCGCCGCGTGCGACGACATCCCCGGGGAGGCGTTCGACGAACCGACTGCAGAACAAATCCTGGAGCTACAGGAAAAGCTCGATTACGCGCTGGTTCGCCTCGTTGAGCCGATTGGAGCCTACTCGCGGCATGTCTATGGCGGAACTCGTCGAGGGTGGTTCGATCTTTCACGCTTTCTTGAACGGACGCCGAGAAGAGACGACCGCATCATTATCCCACAACATCCCAGTGGCCAACCGCAACGTATCGATTTCGGTCGCTTCAACAAGCTCGATGCGTCCCTTACTCGGCTTCGGTATGACGCCGAAACTGCGGGTGGGACATCTGGGGCCCCATGCTTCGATCAGGACTACGAATTGGTCGGCGTGCACAACGCGGCGTACCGACCCCACAATATCGCCGTCTTCAATCAAGCCGTTCATCTCGCAAAAATAATGAACCAACTCCGCGACAAGTATCCTCCCAATGCGGATGCCGGCACGTCTGCTCTGTGGAGCGTCAGTCCGGATTCTCTCAAGCCGCGAGTCATCGTGGGGCGAAAAGCGCTAATGGACTGGATCAGCGGGGCAATGGCGGAGTTCCCGGCCAGCCGAAGCCAGCGGGTCCATGCGGTAGAGGCCGAGCGACGTGGTGGCAAGACATTCTCGATTGAGATCTTGAAGGCCGCGCTGAGAGATGCGTCAGATCGGATCGTCGAATTTGGCACCGGCGTGGAGAAGATCCCAACCACCCCCGCCGATTTTGCCTCCGCTGTTGTTACCCAACTCGGAATCCCACCCGAGAGCATTCCCGCGATGCCACCACGTCCTTCCGTTGAACAATCCGAAGGGCAGTCAGAGGATAAGCTCAATGATTGGTTGTCGGACGGGATTCCACGGTGGTTCAACAACATCCTCTTGGGGGCGCGTGAATTGAAGGGAAATCTGACTAAAGAGGCCAAGATGCGGATCGATAATCCAGTCCCAGGCGTCCCACCCGACCCTCGGGACTTGGACATAGCGAACGCAGTGCCGCCTATCACAGAAAGGCGCAGCCGCTGGAAGCGTATCTGGATCGTTATTGACAATGCCGCCAAGGAAAATATCGGCCCATTGAGTGAGATCATCACTGCGCTGGTAGGTTCCCGTCCTGAGGAAACTGCCGTGCCCAACGAGCTACGGCGGATCCGCTGGTTGTTCCTCGGCGAAAAGCCGGCCTTCCTCGGAACCATATCTTGGGAAAACCTTAACCCATCGGCAGTCCTGGCAAATAGCGAGGCGGTGAGGGAATGCATTCGCAACTTTGCATCGAGCTACAATTCGACTCCACAGGATCAGATGCTGGGGTTGGCTGCTATCCTTGTCGAGGAGCTCGTCAGCCTGGAGCCTTTGAAGTCTGAGTATGAGAACCCGCTCAAGCGGCTTGAGGCGCTGCAAATCGCTATCGGCTCGTTGCAATCAAAGTTCGCTCGTCTCTTTGGAGCATCTTTAACGTGAACGAAGATCAGTCCGGCACGAAAGCTGATCTGGAGCGCCGCAAGGCCGAATTAATCGCGCAGATTGATAATCCAGCGCTCCGCGAGATGTTTGCCACATTCAGCGATAGCCTGAAATCGGCACCTGTTCCTACCCCCACGTCAACATCGAACGAGCCGCCGCCGTTGCCAGAAACGGAGGCTGCGATTTATGCCGCCATTGCCCACACTTTCACGATCTCCCAGGCGACAGCGTCTGAGGAGGGGACCGGAAGGGGCCTTGTTCCAGAGACGCGTGGCATCCAAACGATAGGCGAGGACGAGCGTAGCGCCATTCTCGCCAATTCAACCCCCATCATGGTTGGTGGTCACCGACGTGTGCAGCTTTCCGACGAGGCGCGAGGGGATCTGCTGACTCGCGTTCATAATACCGAGCTTTTTGGGCGCCTTTTGTCCAGCGCGGCAAAGGTGGATGAAGATGATTTCGAGGAGGTGGGAAGAGACGATATTCGTCTACCGGGCGCATGGCTGCGCAGCTTTCTAATAGGTAAGTCGGGCGATGTGCTCGAGGCGCCGCCCCGTGAGGTGCGCGCCGCGGTGGATGCGTTGAGCCGGTTGCGGTTTGCGGGTCCTGGCGTCGTCAAAACCAAAGTCTCCCTTGCAGATGCCCAACGTGCTCTCGGGCTGAGCCAACTCCTCGAGCCCCTTCGAATTCTGATAGGCATGCAAGGCGGCTGGAACGGTGCACCCTTGAGGGATCGTTTCGTCGGCCGGCAAGAAGAACTCGCTCGATTGCGCGCGCCTTTGTCGACGAGCTCCACTCTGAGACTGCTTTCGAGGCGGTTACGCGAGGCTTCGATCGCCTGTTCAAGGGCGTGCGATACTATTTGAACATCGGCGAAGAGGCCGTCTTTTTTCTCATTGCGCGTGGAGGTATCGGCAAGACGACACTGCTTGCAAAATTCATGCTTGATCATGCCATGAATCAGTCGCGACAGTTTCCCTTTGTCTACCTCGATTTCGATCGAGCGACGCTTCATACGCGCGAGCCCCGCCAGCTGCTGTTCGAAGCGGCGCGTCAGGTGAGCTTGCAGTTCCCCGAAGTGGAGGCTGAACTTGCTGAGCTCACCGCAGGTCTACATGAGGAAATGGCGGCCGGTCGTTCATCTTCAATTACTTTCTTTGATCGCTTTCGCCATGTGGTTCAGAAGCTTACACGAGGAAGCCGCGCGTTTCTTATCGTGTTCGACACGATGGAGGTCGTACAATATGATCCGGCATCGTTAGCGGCAGTCATTAATTTCGTTACCTATCTCAATGGGTTCACGGCCGCTGGAGCATTTCCCGAACTGAGGATCGTTGCTTCCGGCCGGGCCGACGTGCCCGAATTGAGGACCGAGCAAGACCTGCGGTCCGACAGAAACCGCTTAATTCTGCAGCCGCTTTCGTGGTCGGACGCCGGTCTGATGGCCAGGAATGTTGGGCGCGACTTCATAGGCGATGAATGGCAAGCTCACTGGGAAAGTTTGGTGGCCGGTAACCCATCGGATCCGCCGGAGCGCCGTGAGCCGCTGGTCATCCGAGTTGCGATCGAACTCATTCGGTCATGCAAGCCTGAGGATCGCGAGCGCCTGGTGCAGTCCATTGCTAAAGATGGTGAGAATGCCAGCGACGGCTTCGTCGGGTTGCTTTACGAGCGGCGCATCCTCGAACATGTCCAGGAGGAGGAAGTACGCAAGCTGGCTTGGCCTGGCCTCGTCGCTCGTCGGGTGACGCGCAACATTATTGCGACGACGTTGGCGCCGATTTGCGACTTGGATCCTGATAAGGTCGATCAAGTATTCAAGGCCCTCGCAAATGAAGTCTGGATGGTGGAGGAGGAAGACAATGGCGAAGTGTTGCGGCATCGTACCGACCTTCGTTCGCGCACACTTCCGCTCATGCGCAAACGTGATCCAGAGAAGTTTGACAACGTAAACAGCGCGGTCCGGCAATACTATGAATCCCGGCAGCTAACACCCAAAGCCCGCGCGGAATGGCTTTACCACCGCTTGCTTGGTGGCGAGCATCCCGATCGCGTCGATCGCGACTGGACAGACGACATGGCAATGCTGCTGGCAGGGGCTGCCGACGATTTCGCCGCGGATAGTGAGGCGAGAGCCTACGTTATGGGCCGCACGGCCGAAGCGTTGCTCCCACCGCAATCCGTTCAGAAGCTTTCCCCGCGCTTGGCGCTCGATCATGTTGCACGGACAGGGGCGCAACTCGGCTCGTTCGACGACACGCGGATCGAACCGATTGTCTTGAGCTTATCTCAGCGCATAGCAAATCCACAGATCGCCTCAAGCTACCCGCACCCCGTCAAGGCTGTCCTGCTCGCCAAGACCGGGCAGTGGAATGTGCCTGCAAGTTTCGAAGGAGGAACAAGCGAATGGCGCGCGCACGCCGAATTCGCCAGGCTTTTCAAGCGGGCCCGAGATGCCGGCGAGCTGCAAGACGAATCGACGGAAACAATCGACGATAGACTTCCTCTGAGGACCCTCGTTCAGGAGCTTGCAGCAGCCCGAATTGCACGCTCACCAAGGGAATCTCTGCTCGACAGAATGGTGACGAATAGATTGCGTGAGGCCACAGGCTATGTACAACCTTCCGACTTCGCTACCTTGCGCACGGCTGTGGTGTTCGGCTGGCAGTCGTCTGTTCCGGCCGCTCGCGCATGGTTCGGCCTGCAGGACCTGCCCACCGCCCCGAAGGCCGTTTCGCTGGCTGAAATAGCCGCGCTCATGGACATCAATCGCTCGCAGCGCAGAGCGATGAG
Organism: Bradyrhizobium paxllaeri; assembly: GCF_001693515.2. Taxonomy (NCBI): domain Bacteria; kingdom Pseudomonadati; phylum Pseudomonadota; class Alphaproteobacteria; order Hyphomicrobiales; family Nitrobacteraceae; genus Bradyrhizobium; species Bradyrhizobium paxllaeri. The sequence continues at coordinate 5,205,615 of NZ_CP042968.1, read as the reverse complement.
AAGCAGTCTTGAGCCTCGGCTCAAGAACCTCTCGATCAGCTGGAGCGACCTGGCCGCCAATGCCCGTACCAAGACGCCTAAAGTAGCTCGTATTGGGAATCCAGACTTTCGGCTGGCGGTATTGGACCAGGCGCAGAAATTGTTGGGCGGAGACAATCCCGACAACATCCATGTTCTTCGTCGCTTCTTCGCAGCCAGAAACGATGATTGGATAGTTCCGCTTGGCTATGCCGCGGCCCGTGTGCTCGGCGTGCCGTCCGAGATAGTTGATTTGTTCAAGCAACTTGTGCGTGAGGCCTATTTGCCAACGCGACCTGAACCGGGCTTTCGTCGACCAGACGATGCATTGCAGTTATTTCGGTGGGCCGATGAAGGAGCCAACCTAAATCGCACCGCGACGGCGGTTCTCGACTTGGCTTCAGGTCCGGAGGCGGCCGATCTGAGACAGATGCGACTGCATTTGCAGCGGTGGCGCGAACAGATAGATGAGCTTCTCAACCGCAACGAGGCTGAGGGTGCTGACGCCCCTCCCTCCCCAGGGGAGGTGGTGCATCCTGATGATCTGCAAAAAGGTCGCTGGGGAGGCAGGCCCGAACGCAATGGTCGTCGGCTAGAGGCGAAGATCGGAGAAGTTGATCGCGAATCTTTTGACGTGGATCTCACGGTACTTTCTACGGATGGTTCTCTCCTTGAGGGACCTGTGCTTTTTCATTTGCACGACTCGTTCCCGCGCAAGACGATCTACATTCGTCGAATTCGCGAGGGCAGCTCTGCTGTGCTCGAGGAGGTTAATGCTTACGGCACTTTCACGGTGGGCGCGCAAGTAAAAACTGCAGACGGGCGATGGACCGGCCTAGAACTTGATCTGGTCAACCTTCAGGGATTGCCGCGCCGCTTTATTGGTCGCTGACGGCGTTGAAAAAGTCAGCGTGACGACGAACGAGCTGATCAAGCTGACCGGATCAATTCATGATGCTCAACGACAGACGACACGGCCTCCGCTCAATATCCCGGCCTTGGAGCTGCTGGATGCCCAACTTGGTGCAGACGAACTGAATGGTATGATAGATGGTGAACGAGCGTACTAGGTTGGCGCCATGACGTTTATGAACGGCAGGATATCCGCCTGAGTAAAGCGCTCTCGACATGTGATGAAGCTCGCCAGCGTGGTGCACACTGGTAGGTCCAGAATGCGTTGAGATCGGTGGCTCCGTTGACAACGCTCAAAACTCCGAGATCACTTCCACATTTTCGAACTCGCCTGTTGGCTCGCTCGAGCAGGGTCGTTTCTCGTGCGTTAGTCCGCGCTCGGCTATTTGCTGTTCTTCGGTCAGCCATATCTGGCGGCAAACTTTGCTGTATAGCCTAAGGTCGCAGGACTTGGCCGTGAGGGACCAAAGGATCGTTCGCCGGCTTCATCCCCGGGGATTCCCCAGCTAGCCAACAGCCAATATCGGGTTATTGGGACGGTCGCCCCCGGGGCGAGGAAAGTTGTCTGTGGGAATGGCTTCAAATCTATGGCGTCTTGCGGTGCTAGAGACAAAATGATCCGGCGAATCAAATCGCAAACACCGAGGACCGGGAATGAGCCTCGTGGACCGAGAAGCTGGCTTGCAGCTTCCGTTGCCTATGGCAGCCGCTATCGGGGCAACCGAAGGGCGCTCGGTTTGGCTGTTGTCCGCCGGCAAGGACGATGCGGATGCGCTGCGGCGACGCTCGGGGGAAGGGACGGCTCGGCCGTTCCTGCTCGTCGATTTGGAGACCGGGGCCGAGGCTGTTTGTTCCTGCGACGTCCTGCTTTTGAAGACTGCGGACCGGCCCGGCCTAGACGTGCTGATCGATCCGACGTCCCTGGATGCGAGGGAAGCCAAAGCGCTGGCGGGCCGGATCGTGGCGTCTTTCCGGGCAAACCCAGATCGCTCGATCCCGCGTCGCTCGCTGGATCTGGGGCTAGTGAAGTTCGCCTCAAACACCCTGCGGCGCGATCGCAAGGGCTGGTCGCGAAGCGAGATCGAAAGCACCATCGACGTCCTTCTGGTCCGAGAGATGGCCGAAAGTGCCCGTCTGACCGAACGCCTTTGCGTCGAGCTCCTGGATCACCCCCAGCTCAATTCTCGATCCCCCCTCAGGGCCATCGCGCTGCGGATGTACGCGGACGCCATCCGAAGCGCAATGCTGAGCGACAGCGATCGGAGCTCGGCGCTTCGCCTGTATCGGCAGGCCGCCGATGGCTTCGCCGCGGCAGGAATGCCCGCACAGTCCGGCACCAGCCGAAGGTTGAGAACGCGCTTGACTGGCGAGGGCGAACAGCTCGATCTCTGGCCGGAGCTGGCAGTAGACGTCGCTCGCACGTTACCTCGCATAGGATTCCATATGCGGCGGTTCACCGGAATGAAGTTGCCGCTGGCCACTTTCGGCTTGCCCGCAGGCCAGCGCAGGGGAGGGCCGCTCAGGCACGCGGTGGTCGGAACGGTTGGATTGGAGCCGTCCATGATTGCATCCTGGCTGGCGAAGGACGCTTCCCCGTCCGCCGAAGTCTCAATGATCGTCCGGCCGCCGAAGTCTCTCAGTGGCATGGTAAGGGTCGACTTCGTCATAGACAGCGAGTTGGCTACACTTTCCGGGTTGGCGGGACGTGGCGCCTCGGGGCGACGCGATATTTATCGACTTGTCCCACGCAGTCCGACTTGCCAGATTTATCCGCAGTTCGCCGATACGAGTTTCGGCCGGCCGACGTCTTTCCTCATGGAAACTTCAGATGCCGCCCGCCACCTGATCCGATTGCAAGTCTTCACTCGCGATACTCCCCCAACGAGCATTGAATTCAACCTACCAGCCGTTTAGCCAGCCAACAGATGCCTCCCGCTGATCCAATTCCGGTCGTCGCCACCGTCGAGCTCATCGGTGACCGCTGGATATGGAGAATCGATTGCGGGCCAGATGGTGAGGCGATCGATTTTCAGAGCGGGCCTGTCGACGACGTTCGGGATGCATCTCGTGACATGAACGATTCGCTGCGGGCGCTTGTGGACGTCGTAAAGGGATGGAGCGACCTTTCGGAGGTTGCGAGAGCCGAGCACGTGAACGCTCTCAAACAGCGTGGAAGGCGTTTGGCCGGAGCGTTTTTCGATGGCAGGCAAGACGAATTCGCCAGATATCTGGGTCTGCTGACTTCTCCGGTCCTGACGCAGTACACCTATGGTCGCTCAGAACAGCCCTTGTTCGAGCACTGCTTACTGAACGACGGCAACGGCGAATTCTTCCTCGGAGAGCGATGCATCTGCCGATATAGAGTGATCAATGCCAAGCGAGCTGACCTGAGAAAGCACTATGAAGCGGCCCAGCTTTCTGGCCCGAGATTGGTGGGCTACGCCGAAGATAGTTCGCTAGATAGCGCATGCCGGATACACAAGAAGCCTGATCCCTCTCGGTCGGAGGAGGAGATCTCCATCCTGACGGATTTGGCGGGCGGCGAAGACAGCCTGTCGGTGCTCGACGCCCTGACTGAGTCCCTTTCGGATGCCGAGCTGGAGGTTCTGCGGAATTGGATTGCCGAGAAGAACCACGTCCTGCATTTCAATTGCCACACGGACCAGAGCTTAGAACTTCCCAGGCTGCGGTTGCGTTCCGGCGCGAAGATCGGGATTTTGGAAATGACCCATCCGATGAAGGCGGCGGACTTTCGCGGAACCCTGGTGTTTCTCAACGCCAGCTCGTCTGTGATCGGCAGAAGTAGCCTCAAGACGTCGATTGCCGAATTCTTTCGCCAGCGCCGGGCATCATGCATCCTCTGCACGACCGGACCGATCGAAGACCGCTTCGCGACGAGGCTGGCGAGAGTATTTTATGACTATCTTGGAGACGGCATGAACGTGGTGACCGCGCTCTTGGCTGCGAGACAGAAGTTGCTCGAGGAGGGGCATCCGATGGCGCTCCAGTATACTTTTATCGGCAACGACAACCATCGTCTGGTTTGAACGCATGGCTCCCGCTCAACCGCTTGCGAGACCTGAGCCTGTTCGTCTGATGCCGGCGGTCGCGTTCGGCCGCGCACCGGTGCGGCGGGCCGAGAAAGTAGAATTCGTCAACGGCCTAAGACGCGAGTTCCAGGAAAGCAGAAGCGTGATTGTGGCCGCCTATGCTGGCCTGTCCGTGCGAGAGATGCAGGCCTTGCGCAGGCACGCGAAGGCGAGCCAAACAAAGGTAAAGGTCGCGAAAAATCGGCTCGCACAAATTGCTGCCATGGGTACTGACGCCGAGGCGATCGTCCCCTTTCTGAAGGGACAGACACTACTTGCCTATTCCAGGGATCCAGTTGCCGCGTCGAAGGCCGCGGTCGAGTTCGCCAAGGATCACGAAAAGTTCGTCATCATCGGTGGCGCTATCGAAAATATGACGCTCGATGCCGACGGCGTGAAGGCCTTGGCGGAGCTTCCGTCGCTGGACGAGACCCGGGCCAACATCATCCGCCTTCTTTCGGCGCCGGCCGCCCGAATCGTCAGGTCCCTCCGGGAGCCTCCTGCCCACCTAGCCCGCCTGGCGGGCATTTTGGCTAGCCGCCCGGACCTTGCATTCGCCCAAAATAAGGATGAAATTAACGATAGGATGGTCCCGGTCGCCGCCGGAACCGCCCCCGAACTCGGATCGTTAGTCGACAGGCAACCTTTGCCATCGAGAATTGTGAAAAACCTTGAGTCCGGAGAGGTTGCGGAAAGGCTGGAAGGAATCAAGGAGGCTTCACTTTTTCTGCAGTCCCAGGAGGAGGGAGACAGCATGCGAAGCGGCAAGGCGCTGTCACCGGTTGAAGTCCTAGAGGGAGGCACCATTCCCGAACGTTTGTTCGAGCGCTTGTTCTCGACCAACGGAGATGAAGCCCGCCTGGCAGCCTATGCGCTCGTATCAGGTTCGCCGAGCTTCCGCGGCGGGTTGAACCCGAAAGCCTCGCCGACCGATTTGAACGAGAAGGAGCAGACTGAATTCGTAAGCGGCTTCCGGAAGCTTCTAGCCGCAGCCGGGCAGTCCCATTTCCCTTTGGTCGAAGTGCAATCCACGCCGCCAGAACCAGGCACGACTTGCCGGCTTCACGTGAGGGTCACTCTATCCCGCGTAGCGCCGTTCAGCGTCGGTGGCCGCTCGGTGCTTTTAGACGAAGCACCCATAGTGGATAAGCGCATGCGGATCGACAGCCCGCTTGCGGAGACCGTTAGCGCGACAGACTCGCATTTGCTGCAGAATGCCGATGGTCTCGTCGCAGTCGGCGAAACCGACATGACTATTCGTCCGGAGCATCTAGCAGGCCTGAAATTTCCGGTCGTCGTCCACTTCAACCACGGTGTTGATACTCTGGATTTCGACGTAGATGAATTCAAATCGGGCGACGAGCCGCCGGCCTATCCGGCTGTCGGTGCGGCCACGACACCTGCCCCGAAATCGGAGGGGTCGTAGTCCGCACTAAGATTGTCCCTGCGGGCAGTGTCCCGCAGCATTGCCCGCAACCGATCCGCATCGACCTTGCGGTCTCCCCGTCGCAGTCGTTCGAGCCAAAGGGCTGCGACACCTGCAGCGTGAGGGCAGGCCGCGCTTGTGCCGCTCGATAGCCTCAACCCGCCGCCTAGCCAAGCGGACAGGATACCGACACCGGGCGCTGTAATCGTGGGAAGGATGTTCGAGAAGCTGGCAATGCGCAGAAGGCTGTCCTGCTCGCGCGCCGCCGCAGCAACCGAGACCATGTCGGACGCTGCGGCCGGGAGCGAGACACCTATTTTGACTGCAGGTGTGCATTGGCGTCGGCTCTGGTTTCCGGCAGCTGCGACGATGAGGGGCGAGCACCCCAGCGCCGCTTGCTTTCGCATCAAAGCCGCTATGGCATCAAACATCCGAAGGTTCTTCCGATAAGAGATGAGACCATCCGAGAGCGCAAGATCGCGGGGCAATCCTCGTTCCTCGCTCTTCGATACCATGCCGAGATAATCGAACCCCAGGGACATCGAGATGATGTCTGCGCGTTCGCGCATAGCCCACAACATTGCCTCGAATACCATGTCGGACTCGATCTTCCCCGTGTCAGGCCTGACTTTGGCAATCAGCGCTCGCTTGATGCCTGGGGCGATACCTATCCTCGTCCCGCCGACGCTCTGCCCAAAGAGAATGCCAGCGCAATGTGTGCCGTGGCCGCATCGATCGCCTTTCCCCGACCCCGAGAAATCCCTTTCCAAGATCTTAAAGGGATCGAACGCGGGATGGTCGTTCACGATGCCTGAATCGATGATCGCGACGGTAACACCGGCGCCACTGAGATCGCAGGTCCCTGCGCCAACCGCCGAAATGCCCCAGTTGCCGCGATGATGTGGTGCATCGTCGAAGCTTTCGAAAGACTCGCAATGATCGATCAGCTCCATCGGTGCAACGGGAGCGACCTCGCGGACCGTGGGGTCCCTCTCAGCTTCGGCGACGTTCCTCTCACTGAGATCTGCAACCTCGATGCTCGCGTCCGTGAGTGCATATTCGCCCGGGTCGGACCCGCTCCGCAGGAGAACATATTTTTGCATCTCAAGCTCCTGCGATAGATTGCCCGATAGCCTATCCGCAACGCAAGCCGCGGCCGATCACCCCGCTTTGGCCGCATGTTGCGCTCAATGATAGTCCTCGCTAACAAGCCTTAGCCTCAAACGATCGATCGATTACATCATGCCACCTTTTGACGAGGAAGCCCTCAAAACAGCCATTGCAGGCGATATCGTGGGAGCCATTTCAATCGCGAGCCTCTCGGCCTTCGGCACAACGGCTAAATTCGCGCAAGGGTCTGTGGCGCAATTCATCAAAGACCTGCACATCGTGGTGCTGTCGGCGAGGGCTGGGTCGCGCATTCGGAAGTGCTGCGGCGGTATTTCGTGGTCGAGCCGCCGTTCTCTCGAGGTGAGCTGAAGAAGACAGAATTTCCGGATGCACTCGCGCTCCTGTCTCTTGAGTCCATCATACAACTGTGTTGCTGGTCAGCAGAGATAGGGACTGGCAAGCCTTCGCGGCCGCGTCAAAGCACCTGGTGGTCATAGCTGATCTCTCCGCGGCCTTGGATTACTTCAACGCTGCGGGGTCATTCGTCGTGGCGAAATGCCTTGCCTGCTCGCACCCGAGGAGCAGTCTGAACTTAGGGTGGACATCGAGGCCGCCCGCGAAAGCTTTCTGGAAACATTCGACGGCTGGAATTAGCCGAGCGCGACAAGCGGAGCGCTGTGGAATTGGCCAAGGCCCAGGTCAGCAGTGACCTGCAGAAGACCGCGGCCGCCAAGGACGCAGAAATCCAGGAGCTGGGGTCCAAGCTTGAGGGGAGCGCGGTCGCTCAGAAGCTGGCTGTCACCGAAGCGCTTAGCGCTGTGGAAAAGGAGCGTGACAGGCTCGCGAACGCGCTGGCCGATTCCGAGCGCGAAAAGAAAGCGGGCTCGGAGCTTGCTGACGCGCTGCTGGCAACCGAGCAGCACAAAATTGCCTCTGCCAAGGAAAAAGAAATCCAAGAGCTGAAGGCCAAGCTCCAGGGTGTCGAGCTTGAGAAAAAGCTCGCCGTGACAGAAGCGGTTGGCGCCATCGAGAAAGAGCGCGATGAGCTAAAGAACGGGATCAAGCAGGTACAGCTTGAAAAACAGCTCTCCGAGCAGTCGCTCAAGGACAAGTACGAAACGCAGATCAAGGATCGCGATGACGCGATCGAGCGTCTCAAGGATATGAAGGCCCGCCTCTCGACCAAGATGGTCGGCGAGACCCTCGAACAGCACTGCGAGACCGAGTTCAACCGGGTGCGCTCGATGGCGTTTCCGCGGGCGTATTTCGAGAAAGATAACGACGTACGGACCGGCAGCAAAGGCGACTACATCTTCCGCGACTCGGACGAGGCCGGTACCGAGATCATCTCGATCATGTTCGAGATGAAAAACGAGAGCGATAAAACCGCGACGAAAAGCAAGAACGAGGACTTCCTCAAGGAGCTCGACCGGGATCGCACCGAGAAGGGCTGCGAGTATGCCATCCTGGTCTCATTGCTTGAACCGGACAACGAGCTCTACAACACCGGCATCGTTGATGTCTTCCACCGCTACCCGAAAATGTATGTCATCCGGCCGCAGTTCTTCCTGCCGATGATTACGCTCTTGCGGAATGCGGCCATTAACTCGCTCAATTACAAGACCGAGCTGGCGCTCGTGAAAGCGCAGAATATCGATATCACCCAATTTGAGACCCAGCTTGAGACGTTCAAGACCGCATTCTCGAAGAACTACGATCTTGCTTCCAGGCACTTCCAGACGGCGATTACTGAGATCGATAAGTCAATCGATCACCTACAGAAGACCAAGGATGCATTGATCGGCGCGGACCGCAGCCTACGTCATCGCGAATGACAAGGCACAGGATGTGACGATCAAGAAGCTGGCCCGGGGGAATCCGACAATGGTGGCGAAATTTGCGGAGCTTAAGAGCCAGCCCGCTGAAGCGGCGGAGTGAGTTAGTCAAAGTTGTGCCTCGGTGCGCGTGAAATCGTGTAATCGCATGCACGATTTCAAGGCTCAATGCCGGAAGGGCGTTGCTCAACCGAAGCTATGGCCGAGCCACGCACCGATTCTCATACTGCTCGATCAGCTCGATCGGCCAAGGCAGATGACCGTCATCGACGTTGCCGCTGTCATTGCGCGGTCGCTTGATGCCGTCGCAGGGATTGCGACCGTCGAACAGCTCGTTTGTGATCGCCCATTTGAAGAGCTGGCTAACCGCGTTGAGAAAGTGCCGCGCCTGATTGTCTGAGCAGGATGACATGCCCTGTTCGATCTTCTGGCGCGTGATCGCGATAAGGGCTGATCGCCCGTCTTGGCCTCCATCTGCTTGTAGATCGGGCTGTGAGTGAGCCCCGGTTGCGGCCTCTATGAGCGATGTTCTTGTCGATGCCGGTTTCTTTCAGCGTCGGAATGATCGGGTTCCGGTCGGGACCGGCCCAAGAGCGTGCGGCTGCGCTGCGCAAGGCGCTGGAAACTTGAAAAGGCCCGGTTATCGTCCAGCGGTGGAAAAGATCAGGCGGATCGCGGAAGCGCCCGAGAGTAGATCGCGCGGCTGAGCGCAACCCGAGTCCGAATGAGATTTAGGTATTTTAATACCATTATAGGCCATTGACGTCACTGAAACGTCAATATATTCGTCAATAATAAAAGCAACTAAAAGGTCAATTGAAAGGTCACCTCATTTCTTGGAGGGCGCTATGGCCCCGAACGTCGTGCATTTGCCCCGTCCCGTCGCAGCTCGCGCTCCTCTCGATCCCTTCGGACTGTTTGTCCGGGTCGGGCGCAACGATCATCGAGAGCTGCTCGATTTAATGGCGACAGGGGAGCGCGGTATTTTCGGCTTCGTGATCGAGGCCCAGAACGTCGAGCGCCACAGCGAACTTGTCAGCGAAGCCTCGCGCCGAGGCTTCGACGTGGTCCTCGACCCCAAGACGCAGGCCATGGGCCTGCCGGGAGGTCACACCGACGGCTTGTCGGCGCTGCCGTGGGGTGAAGACCGTCACCACACCATCGCGGACTTCGACGGCGGCGCGGGGCGCGTGAAGGCGGAACAGATCGTCAAGTTCGCGATCAGGCACGGTTTCACTCAACTGCTCGGCCCCACACACGTGTTATCCACCCCCAACGATCAGTGGCTCCGGCGGGACATCGCGATGATGCGGCACACCGCCGACGCTATAGCGGCGTCGGGAAAGCAGCTCGGGCTCATCTACTCGCTGGCTCTTCCGATGGCAGTCTTTAGGAGGCGAGACGAGCGTCACGCCGTCACGTCAGCGATCGACGACGCGCCCTGCGACTCCATCTGGCTGAAAGTCGAGAACTTCGGGCGCACGGCGACCGGAGACAAGACCGCAGCATACATCGAGGGCTGTCGAGAGCTTCACGACCGCAGGATTCCCCTCGTTGGCGACCACATCGGCGGCTTGCCCGGCCTCGGAGCCTTGGTGTTCGGCGCGGTGGGCGGAATGGCGCACGGCGTGACGGTCAACGAGGATTTCTCGGCCGCCAACTGGCGGCGTCCTCCGGCATCATCGACCGGTTTCGGCTCGTCGCGGAGGGTCTATATTCCACAGCTCGACATGCTGATGAAACCCGCCGACGCCGGCGCGCTGCTGAAAGCGTCAACGCGCATTCGCGCCCTGTGCGGCTGTCGTGACACTCATTGTTGTCCGCATGGCGTGAAGGACATGCTCCAGCGTCCCGTTCGCCACGCTCTCTACCAGAGGGCGCGCGAAGTCGAGCAGCTTTCCGCGACCGCGCCCTCCCTTCAGGTGGGACGCTACATGGACGAGCGCGTTCGCCGCGTGTCCGACGACGTGGCGAGCATCGCCGCCATGCCCGGCCTGCCGGCGGAGGCTCAGAAAGGCATGGTGAAGAAGCAGAACGAGATGAGCCTGTTTCGGCAGGCGATGGCCCACCTTGCAGAATCATCGACGGGAGATTCTATGGCGATGCGGCCGCAGCGGCGTCAAGCCGGCGACGGTCGCGGAGAGTGAGTTTGACAGTGTTGAAGAGAAGGGAGGCGACATGGGCGCGGTCGCTAAGAGATTAGAGTCCATTCGGGTGAAAGGTGCGCTCAAGCACACCGACGTTGCCAACGTGCTTGGAACGCGCCCCGAGACCGTGTCTCGCTGGAATCAGGAGCGCGCTTATCCGCACGCCAGCACGGAGAGGACGCTTCTTGAGCTTGAGTTCATCGTGGATCAATTGGCCGACTTTTACGAGCCGAACGAGGCGCGGCAGTGGATTTTCTCACCGCAGAAGCTCTTGGGCGGCGAGTCTCCAGCCGTTCTGATCCGTGAGGGCAAGATCGAGGAGGTTCGTCGGCTGGTCGATCAATTGCGAGATGCGGTTCACTTGTGATCCACGACAAGGACCTTCTCGACCGATTGAGCGACCTGCCGCAGCGGCGGCTGGAGACGCGCGTCTACCGCGCGACCGGCCTCAGCAAGGACCCCGTGGCGGCCTCGACCGGCGGCGGTCGCTGGGCTCCGGTGTCAGACGGAACATTCAGCGTCCCCGTCCTCTACACGAGCTTCGAACGCGACGGCGCTTTGGCCGAGCTATCTTCCTTCTTGGCCTCCCTGACGCCGATCCCGAGAGCGAAGCGGTTGCTCAAGGTCAGCCGGCTGACCGTGTCGGTCGGCTGCGCGGTGCAGTTGACGAGCGATGATCTCGCCGCTTTGTCGGTCGACATGACCCGCTATGGCGAGCGTGACTACTCCAGAACGCAAGTTATCGGCGCGGCGCTAGCGTTCCTTGGCATAGACGGCCTTATCGCACCGTCCGCCCGGAGGCGCTGTGACAACTTGGTCATCTACGCGGATAACCACGCGATCACCGAAAGGCTCGACGTCGAGGAGGCCGAGGAGATGGACTGGATCACATGGGCCGAGGCTCAGGGGATAATCCCGTCGTAGATAGCGCCGCTTCCCAAGGAAAACGCAAAACCCGACCCGCTATGTGCTAATCGGGTCGAAAATGATGGCAATTCACCCATGGCCGAAGGCGATCCCATCCGCATCATCCCCCACCGTGGCGTAGACGACGACTGTGGGAGCCTTGAGGTGTGGTTCGCAGACGGACGGAAGTCGGTCAGGTTCTCCTGGGACAATCTTCTCTCGCGGCGACTGAACCCGAGCACCCTCACGCGACAAGACGCCACCGACAAGGCCACGGCGCTGGCGAAGGCTGAGATGGACAAGCCTGATTGACCGCAACGATGGAAGACGAGGAAGAAGACGATGAGCATGGCGTCGAATCGTTCGAGGCGCATTTCGACGCGAGGGATCGTGCAGTCGCGGTCCACGAGGCCGGTCACGCCGTCGTCGCGCGCGCGTTAGGTGCGCACGTCGTCTTCGTGGAGATCGATTTAATAACCGGCGACGGCAGGTCGCATTCTCAAAACTTCGTCGAACAGGTCAACAACCTTGCGGTCTGCGTTGCGGGCTGCATAGCCGAGCACGCTTTTGATGCGCGGTCATCGCCAGGAACAAAGATCAGTGACTTCAGGAAGATGCGGAAAATGCTGTCGGAGTTGCCCGAGGCGGACCGTCGCGCCGCACGCGCGGAAGGATACCGGATTGCCGAGGCGATGTTGAGAGAGCACGCGGACAAGGTGCAACGGCTCGCCGATGAGTTGATGGCGCGGCGATGGGGAGACGGGGCCGATACGGTCCGCATCGAGGGTGACGAACTGGTCACGCTGCTCGGAGCTACTGGTCATGATGAACGAAGCTCCGGATGATCGGCATACGCACCGGCCGGCGAAATATTGTCACACCCTAGTGGGCGGGGTGTGACAGGGGAACGAAAAATTTAATACTTTCAGGCGCGATGCTGCCGAATGGTGGGCCCGGCAGGACTCGAACCTGCAACCAGACCGTTATGAGCGTTCTGCCTCAGCAGAACACCCCTGTTTTTTACAGCGTTTTTCGCTGCGTTAATTTGCGATCTTCTGCGTTCGTTCTCGTTCATGCGCGACCCAAGCGGGACCCCGAGAGAGGCAGAAGAACAAAGGAGAACAGCGATTCCATCATATGCGATCAAGCGGCCATGCCAAAGCTTTGCCGCCAATGCTCTGAATCTACTTCCGTCTTCGGCGGCATAGCGGACATAGCTGGACTTGCTACTGGCGCGCCCCGGTCGCGAATGACACACTAGCGAACGTTCGCAAAATTACGCTGACGCTCCCGAACTTAGGAAAGCGCCCGCACGAGCCGCAGTGCGGTTGACCTTGCCCCACGGGCTTAATCCAGCTTGAAGTTTGTTCTGGCCCGCAACAAGGACCAGAGCATGAAGCGCAGTCGCTTTTCGGAAGAGCAGATCATCGGGATCTTGGCCGACGCCATGCTGGACAATGCGGCCTTGGAGGACCTCGTGGGAAAGAAATGGTGACGCCCGCGGCCAAGCGGAAAGCTGTCGCCCATCTCCAAGGCGCCTTCGGGATGAGCGAACGGCGCGCGTGTAAAGCCATCGGCCGCTGCCGCATGACCATGAGATACCAAACGACCCGGGCGGACGAAGCCGGCCTTCGCCAGCGCATGCGGGCAATCGCCCAGGAACGTCGTCGTTTCGGCTATCGACGCCTGCATGTGCTGCTCAAGCGGGAGGGCTATCTGGTCAACCACAAGAAGCTCTTCCGTCTGTACCGGGAAGAGAGGCTCGCGGTGCGCCGCCGTGGCGGCCGCAAGCGGGCGATCGGGACCCGGGCGCCGATGACGGTGGCGATGGCGCCGAACGACCGCTGGTCGCTCGACTTCGTGTCGGATCAGCTCACCGATGGCCGCCGCTTCCGTATCCTTACCGTCGTCGATGACTGCACCCGCGAGTGTCTGGCGCTGGTAGCAGACACCTCGCTCTCCGGCGCCCGGGTGGCGCGGGAGCTGGACCGGCTGATGATCGAGCGGCAAAGGGCACCTTACGCGACGTGACGACGCCGCATGGGGGCGCGACAAGGATGATGCCTTGGCGGCGAACTGGGATACGTTTCACTACACCAATGCCGCTCCGCAACACTAGGCGCTGCCCGAAAGCCCGCGAATCTGCGTCACCGCGCGCATAACGGCGGGACTGGGCGACGCCCATACGATGCCTTCCGACGGGGTGAGCTTGTGCTTGCTCGTACCGCGGTTGAGCTGAAGGAGCGCTTGCCGTAGTCGGAGGCGATGGTGATGCCGTCAAGCGCGGCCAAGTCGATATGCGGCTGAAAGTGTGTACATACGTCGTGGCCAGGTTGCCAAATGCGCGCGCATGTTCCTCGGTGTCGAACCCGCGAAGGCTGATCGAAATATTCGGGCGCCGTCGGCCGCGGCATTTCACCCTCCACGCTAGGCTGGGTCTCCGTGAGCGTGGCATCTGTCATCGGCAGCCAACGTAGGCGAACGACCGATTTGTGCTTTAACTGACCGGCACAAGCCATTGTTTTCACACGAAAAATCGACACTCTGCCCCAGAATCAAGTTGTGATCTTAACTTTCTTGATAAAGAGGCATTGTATCTTGATTTCATTAATCAAAATCAGGTCATAGGCTAATGAAAAATCGAGGAAATCGGTTTGGAAACTGAGAAACGACATCAAGACTCTCGCCCGCCAGCGGTTGGATGAAAGACTAGACGGGCTTAAACCAGCCGAGCGGTTCCGCATGCCGCCAAAAGGCTGGATCCGGGCCATACGCGAGGCCTTGGGCATGACCGGCGTGCAATTCGCCGGCCAGCTCCAAATCCGCCCCCTAAGCGTCGAGGCGCTCGGCCGCTCGGAGGCAACCGGCGCAATGCAGTTCAAAACGCTGCGCCGCGCCGCCCGCGGCTCTCGACTGCACGCCCGTCTGTGCCCTCGTACCGAACAACTCCCTGGAGCATGCCGTGCGCGCGCGCAAAATCGCCATGCGGGACCTTCGCCGTGTCGCTCACATCATGAAGCTGAAAGCCCAGGCGACCAGCGATGCCAATCTTGAAGCGCGCAGCGAGGCGTATATCCGCGACCAGATCAAGGAGCGCGACCTATGGAACGAGCCGTGAGCGATCTCTTCGAAGAGCCCGACGATGCCACGCCGCTCGCGCCGGGAGAACGCGATGCGCTGTTGCAGACCGGATCACGGATCGCGACGATCTCAATGAGGCGGAGCAGGAAAACATCGTTAAGGACGCGGCCTGGGCAGGCAGTCGGCGGGGCAACCTGCCGATCCGCTGAATGAGGATTTCGCAAAGATGCTCGGCCATCCGTCGCGCATGGAGGGCATCGAGGCCGTAGCGAACTTTTTCTGGCGCTGAGCCCTTCAAACGGCACCATGGGATTGACCTCCTCAACATCAGTGCCGAGATGCTCAAGCGGCGCATCGTCGACATCGCGCAGTGGACGCCGTTCTCCGAACTGCATGTCATCTTCGAGGTCTGCGGCCGCGCGGACGAACTGATTGAGCAAGCGTTCGCCGATTTCGGGATCGAGGAAGACGGACGGCCGATCCCCGTCGAATGCAATTTCATTCCCGAGCCCGTGCATCCGGCTTTGGAAGTTGCAGATTTTGTGCTGCACGCGGTTGCAGCCCTCGCTCCATGCCACTGATGAAGGCGCGATCGACGCCCATACGTTCTGCAACGGCTTCCTGGCTTAGGCCCTGGGCCCAAGCGAAATCGACGCGGATCTGCTCCAAAGACCTTGCGGATGTCCATCCGCAGGATAGGAAGCAATCGCGTATATGGCGCTAAGTGGTACATTAGGCGGGAAGGTCGACAAGCGACGTACGCAGCTCGTCCAATAGCTACTCGTTCTAAGTAATTATGCTCGACCTGATAACAATATGGCGGTTGTGTGCACATACTCTACGGACAAGGACTAAAATCGATCAATGGAGTTGATAGCACTCATGCAGACCCCGCTACTCGATACTGATGTCGCCGACTCAGCTCCGGTTGATCCGGTGCTCACGAGCTACGATGAACGGCATCTGGTGACGTATTTGCGGCTTCTCGATGCCGAGGCCGACGGCGCCGACTGGAAGGAGGTTGCTCGGATCATTTTGCATATCGATCCGGATTGCGAACCGTCGCGCGCTCGCAGTGCGTTTGATAGTCACTTGGCGCGAGCAAAATGTATGGCTGACCACCGTTACCGCGATTTGCTACGTGGCGGTGTGACCAAATGGCAACAATCTGTCGGTTACAACTAGCAATTGAGAATGGATTTTTCCCACTGACACGTGATCGCCTTCAGGTATCACGGAATGCACAATTAGTGACTTTCCGGGCAACCCAAGGCTTCATAGACATGCGCCGGAAAACGCCCTGCGGCAGGGTATCGGAGCAATGTCCGATTTCAACTGGCGCTTCGCCGGGCGCTTATCGGCACGCCATCAAGTCAGGGAAGGAGGTGACAGATTTCGCCGTTGGGAGCGGTCCGGCGAAGTCTCAACGATCGAAATGCTTACCCGGGACGCGCTCGAAGAGCGGGCAAGTAATTTCCGAATTCAAGGGAATGGGACGTACGCATACGACGAAGGCCGCCGGATTGACGCATGCGCGGGAGCGCGGCGAGCACTATGATTGCGTTGCGTGCAGGTCAGGCGGCCTGCTGATCGGTGGGCTCGCTGGCCTGCCGCAAAAGCTTCCATTCCCAGGGCAGCAGTTCGTGCAGACGCGAAGCGGGAAGATCGGCGATACGGGCGAGGACATCGGCGAGCCAGGCCTTGGGATCGACGTCGTTGAGGCGACAGGTCGTGATCATGGTCAGCATGATGGCGGCGCGGTCGGCGCCGCGCAGGCTGCCGGCAAAGGTCCAGTTGCGCCTGCCCAACGCGATGCCGCGCAACGCTCTTTCAGCGGCGTTATTGCTGAGGCAGATCCTGCCATCGTCGAGGAAGCGGGCGAAGTCGTCCCAGCGCCTGAGCATGTAGTTCATGGGCTTCAGGACCTCGGAGGAGCGCGATAGGGTTTCCCGCTCGCGGAGCAGCCAGACGTGCATGTCATCGAGCAGCGGCTTGCTCAGCTCCTGGCGTACGGCACGCCGCTCGTCGGCACTGCGGCCGTTGATGGCGCGCTCGATCTCGAACAGGGCGTCAAGACGCCTGACCGCCTCCAGCGCGATCGGGGAGACCGGTTTGCCTTTCTGTGGGTCCCGGGCGGTTTTCTCGATGTCGGCCAGCTCGAAGAAGCCCCGCCGCGCATGGGCCAGGCAAAATGCCGGCGTGATCGGCATCGCTTTCCTTTGTGGGTCGAACAACGGATCGAAGCCGCTATAGCAATCCGCCTGCAGGATACCGGCGAAGGCGGCCAGATGCTTCTGGGGATGTTCGCCCCGTCGGTCGCTCGAGGCGTAATAGGCCGCCGCCGGCGGCGCAGGCCCACCGTAGGGCCGGTCATCCCGTACATAGGTCCAGATTCGCCCGGTCGTGCACTTGCTCTTGGCCAGGATGCGGATGGTGGTGTCGTCGCCATGAAGGCGATCAGCCGCGAGCACATGACGCTCGATCAGCTGGAACAGCGGCATGACGGCAAGGGTTCCGTGGCCGACCTGGTCGGCCAGTGTCGATAGCGGCAAATCGATCCTCTCAGCCTTAAAGCGCACGCTCTGGCGATTGAGTGGGATATGCATGCCGAACTTGTCGAACAAGATCGTCGCCAGCAGTTGCGGACCGATGAAGCCGCGCGGCGTGGCATGGAACGGTGCCGGCGGCTGGCTGATCTTCTCGCAATCGCGGCAGGTGAACTTTTCCCGCACCGTCTCGATCAGCTTGAACCGACGCGGGATCTCCTCCAACGTCTCGGTCACATCCTCGCCCAGCTTCGCCAGGCGCGATCCGCCGCAGCATGCACAGCTCGTCGGGGCCTCGATGACGACGCGCTCGCGTTCGATGTCGTCCGGCCAGGGCTTGCGCACCGGCCGCCGACGCGTGAAGGCGCGCACGCTCTGGCTTTTCGCCGCGGCGGCCTGAGCGGCAAGCTCGTCCTCGCTCGCCGTGGTGACAAGTTCTTCGAGCTCCAATTCCAATTGCTCGATCAGCCGCGCCGTGCGCTCGGAGCGCTGCCCGTACAGTTCGCGCTTGAGCTTCTCGATCCGCAGCTCAAGATGCACGATCAGCGCCTCGTTGGCCGACAGCTCCGCCCGCGCACTGGCGGCTACCGCCTCGGCTTGCAGCCGCGCCTCACGCTCGGCCTGCAGCGCCGCCAGGGCACTCACGAGGTCCGATGGAAGGTCGTCCGGCTTCGATGTCATGAAGCCATTGAATCAGATCACGTTGCAGATTCAAACCGTAAAACGGCTATCCGACCCGCGTTGGTCGCAGCGTATCTTGAGGGTTGCGCCAATCGATTCCGGACAACAGGTAGTTCATCTGCGCCGGTGAGATCGTCACTGCTTCGCCCGCAACCGTTGGCCAGATGAACCTTCCTCTCTCGAGTCTCTTGGTAAACAGGCATGCCCCCTGGCCATCGTGCCAGATCACCTTCACAAGATCGCTTCGGCGACCGCGGAACACGAACAGATGACCGCTGAGCGGGTCCTTGCGCAGCACCTCCTGCACTTGGAGTGCCAACGACGGAAAGCCTCGGCGCATGTCCGTGTAGCCTGTCGCGAGCCACACTCGCGCGCCCGTCGGAACCGGGATCATCGGCGTACCAAAGCATCGAGAACGCGACGCAGTGCGTCTCCATCAACGTCGCCATCGACCCGGATCCGGTGCCCGCTACCAAGATCAATCTCGATGATGCCCTGGCTCTTCCGTCGACGCGCCGCCGTCGTCGTCAACGGCGCTTCGGCCACCTCCGGCGGCGGCACAGACGGCCCAATCGCGACCGGCACGAACGGCGCTCTACTCGTTTCACCGTGCTTGCAAAGCTCTTTGCGCCACCTGAACAGCTGGCTCACATGAAGGCCGGCCAGGCGGGCCACCTCGGAAACGCTGGCTCCGGGCCCGAGCGATGCTGCAACGAGCCGCTCCTTCTCATCCTGCGACCACCGGCGCCGCCGCTCGACCGATGTGATCACCTCCGCACGCGAAATCGTCATAGCGCTTCTCCTAGGATTACCCCTAGGACCTGCAGCGATCGCGTTCGTCGAACAAGGCGGCCTTTGGCGGAGGGATACAATGGGACGTCTGCTTTCGCTCATGAGCGCGTTCAACCTCGGCAACGTAAATGAAAGAGGCCGCTAACTGAGCGGCCCTTGTTGTCGTAAAGTCGCAAGCGCAGCTCGCTTGAATTCAGAGTGGCTGGCGACCGTCGCTGATGTTGCCAGCAACGACAACCCGCTAAAAAAGCTACGAAGTACCTGAAAATGGCAACCACTTACGACAGGCCGAGACGCAACTCTCTCACCGCGGCCGCGGTCCCGCTAAAGACGCCGGGATAGTCAATGTGCCCTTATCGGGGCTCTACAAGCTTTTCGGAAACCCTGGTCGATCGCAGCACGGGCGTCGGTGATGATCATCTCTTTCGCGGGTCCCAGCGGTGCTGGTGTCTGTCGCGCGCCGCCTTGGCCTCGAGCAACTCGTTTAATTTGCTACAGTACGCCTCCTGCAGCTTGGCAAGCGCGCTGCATTTACGGGCATACACTACTGCCATCTGTCGAAGCTCCGCCTCGATTTGTGAAACCTTGTCCATGAGTTGCCTATTATCATCTTTAGGTTGATGCGCTGGAATACCAACGTAATCGTCATCGACAGGTGGCGGCGCCTTATGCCGCTCGTTGCGAGCAGCATTCGAAAGCAAAGCGAGCTCCGCCACCACATATCAAGCTTTCGCGCGATGCCGCGTCATGACGCCCGCGCTTGCGGGATGATCCGCATCCTGAACTCCAGCGTCAGGTTGCAAATATTAGGGATCAGGGTCAACTATCACGCGAGCGCACGCGAAGCGCTCCTTGGCGAGGGCAAGAGCCTCAGCACCTGAAACGGCCGCAGGCATACTCATCGATGGTGCGCCTCATGCTTCGCGATATAGTCGAGAATTCGCGCCCTTGCCAAAAGAGGATCCTCATCGAGCAATGCGTGCATCGCGCCTCGAACGCATGGGAAAATCGAGCTCTCAGTATCGATCATGTGCCGAAAGCTCTGACACACACGATCGATTCTCGCGATCGAATCGCCTGCCGTGATTATTCGCTGTTCAGACACGGTGATCCTCCTTCTCGTCGTCAGTAGGTTGGGATTGGCATTCCTGCGTTCTTGGCGAGCCGAACGGGATCGTGTGAACGTTTGTTCAGCGCTCGAACATCATCGCGGCGCGCATCGACGTAACGCCGGATCCCGTTGCAATTATCGATGGGATCGCGAGATGTCTACCTTAGAAGCCGCAGATCTTCTTGAGGAT
Source organism: Bradyrhizobium paxllaeri (assembly GCF_001693515.2). Classification (NCBI taxonomy): domain Bacteria; kingdom Pseudomonadati; phylum Pseudomonadota; class Alphaproteobacteria; order Hyphomicrobiales; family Nitrobacteraceae; genus Bradyrhizobium; species Bradyrhizobium paxllaeri. Next base: position 5,185,771 of record NZ_CP042968.1, on the reverse strand, counting down.
TGCGCAGTGTTGCTTAATCTGGATGGCTTGCCGACGCCGACCGTTAACGCTCTTCGGCGCCGGCGATGAGCAGATGCTATGAGGCGGGACCCGTCTTCTTCGCGTTTCTGCGCATTGACGCGCTTTAGTTGGTCGGGAACAGAGTCGCTGAGCAGGTATCCATTCCGCTCTCGCTTGAAGCAGCGGACGAGCTTGATTAAGCCCGGCTGTTCTGTCTCTTGCGATGCCCGCCGAGTCTCTCGACGAAACGTCGCCATTTGTATCTACGCCCATTTAGCTTCAACTCCGTGGTTGAGGTGCAAATGCGGCCGAAGAGTGCCACGTCTAAAACATTCAGACGATGAGTTGCGTGAGGCTCGCGCGCGATTTGATCCGACGCCAAAACGCGCAATGTATGTGAGAGCCGCCGATACTGAGCGCTAGGCAAATAAAGGCGCCAGTGTCAGTGGTACAGCCGCGTCCACATGAGCTTGCAAAGTTCCCGCTCTGCTCGCGTGAAGTTGCCAACGTTGAAGTGAGTGCGCCGATACGCAGCAGCGCGTTCCGCTCGCGCCCCCATGACGCGGGGTCTCTCGCGCTTGTACATTTCGTCGCGTGCTTGGCTGAGTGCGCCGCGCACGGCATGTCGGAGTTCCCCTTTGGTTCGAGGGAATGTGGTTTCGGTGGGCCGAAAGCTAGTAAGCAGTTGCAGCGCGCGAGCCTTGATCTCCTCGAAATACGGACTAACGCGCACTTACGGTTCTCCTTCAGCGAATGATGATGCTGCATTATGTTCCTGATAGCCCGGTTAATGGCATCGATATGGCAATCAGACTCTGTGGATGAAAAGGCAGCCGCGCTGGCAGCTTGCCCAGCACGCATGCTGCGCAGCGCAGCTCAGGGTGCTCGTAGGTCACAAGCAGTTCGTTAGAGTGATTACGGGACCGATATGTCGAGTTGGCAGCCGATGGAATATCGCCAGCGGAGGCTCTAAGAAATCAACGCTGTTTCACCAGATTCCACTTCTTGATGACCGCTTCGCTCATCTGCTCAGCGTCGGCACAGGCGATTTCATCGACCTTCACCGAGATCCTCTTGCCGACTAGTGGCTTTAGCTGATTGGCTTGCGCCTCGCCAGTTGTAAGGAGGTGAAACATTACCGGTCCAGTCTCTAGCTTGCACAGCCCGTCCGGCTCAGGCAGCCGGCGCGGCGTGGAGATGATCTGGTAGGCGACCTTTTTGCCGTGCTTGGCACCGCGTATGCGCAACGCGTAGAGCTCGCCTGACAACACGTCGCCGACGTTGATCGGCACGCCCCCGTTCAGCCCCGCGTACGTAGGCTCCTCCGCGCCGGCGGCTCCAGGAAAGCTCGCCATCAGAATGAATGCAAGGGCAAAGCCCATGGCGAATCGGTCTTTCGTCATTAGTCAGTCCTCGTAGGTATGGTTAGAAAAACGTGAGTCTGCTGGATCGCTGCAACAGCGCACTTCGTTGACCCACGGACGTCGTGGTGAGCAAGTAGGAGCCGCTGATCGTGAGCGCATGCTGCCCGCCAACGGTACGGGAGGGGGCAGAGCGCTGCCACAACGCTTGATCTTTAAAGCCGGACGGGAAAATCATTGTCGGCCAAGTCCAGCCATGATTTCGGATTGGATTGCGGTTGCGGTGCACAGGGAAGCATCTAATGGCAGATTGCCAAATGCGAGTTGACAAAGAAGGTAATTGGCACCTGCCTCTTCCAGCTGATTTAGAAGAATTTGTCGCACAGAAGCTGGCGTTCCGACGACGCACAATTCGCTCTCGATTGCCGCATCGAAGCTCAGCGGCAGGTGTGGTGGTGTAGGGATGGCATTGAGCTCATAAAGGAACTTAAAGCTCTCGAGCCATCGTTCGTACGCAGATGCCGCGAGCGAATAGGCATCTGTGTCCGAACGCCCAATGACGACCATGCGAAGCAATCCAAGAAATGGCATTTGATCGTTAGCCTGACCGTTGGGCTCTCGATGAGCACGGAAGGCGTCAGTAACTTTGCGTACAGCAGAGGAGGGGCCTACGCACGCTAGATTTGCGCCATTGGCAGCGGCCCAAGCTGCGGACTCGGATCGATTGGTGGCAATCCATGTCGGCGGCCTTGGACGTTGATAAGTTCTTACCGTCAACGGAACGCTGTTTAGCTCAAAATGTTTGCCTTGATAGGATAGCGTCCCGCCTTTCATAGCACTGATGAGAATTTCGCTGGCTTCTTCATAACGGCTTGGAGCCGCGTCAGCTCTGATGCCGTAGTACCCCAATTCAAGCGGAAGAGAACCGCGTCCGATCCCCACCTCAAGCCGGCCACCGCTCAAGTGATCAAGCATACAGATCTCTTCAAACGCACGCAGCGGATGATAGAGGTTAAGCAGCATCACCAATGGCCCGATGCGAAGTTGCCGCGTGCGCTGTGCGACGCTCGACAAGAACAAATTTGGCGATGGACCTCTGCCATGCGGCGTACAGTGGTGCTCTGCCACATGATATGCAAAGAAGCCCAGTCGGTCGTACGCCTCTGCCAGGACGAGACGATCTGCGTATTGTCGGGCGATGTCGCGGCCGTCCTCGTCTAAGTGATCGAAGATGCCGAACGCTATTTTTGAAGAAGAAAAGACGTCTTTCACTGGATTGTCTCCAATTTTAGGTGTGAAGGCAGGAAGTTCGCTTGTTTTCGGCATCTGAGCGGCTCAAAGACGCCGACACCTCCTATTCTGGCCACACATTTTGCTCTCCTGTGCTTTTGTCTTCATCGCTGATCACGAGACGATTGTTCGTCCCTCTTGGACGCCTAAGCATCCGATGCCAAGGAGGATAGATCCGTTGTCACTGTTCGCGCACACTCACAGCAGATCTTCGCCATTGGCAGTAGCCGCTCTTATCTACCGCCGTGATACGTTCGCCTGGGTAACGGAGAAGCAGACTTAGCGCGGCTCACCTGGCCGATCTTCCTTGCTTTAAGCTGTCAGAAATGTCTGTGACGGCTCCCAGAAACGCATCCATTTGCGCTTTTGTCCCGATGCTCACGCGGATGCAATTTTCAAGACCGTCATCGGAAAGGAAGGCAACTAGTATTCTTTGCCTTTCCAAAGCGGCCTGCCACCATCTACCGTCGTGTCCCGCAGGCACACGCGCTAACAAGAAGTTTGCGTGGGAGGGCGTTAGAGAGAATCCAAGTTGCGACAGTGCGGTCGCAACCCGCTGTCGTTCATGCCTGATGTGCATATGGTTCTCTTCATAGACGGCGCGATGCGCAAGAATGCTGATGCCGACCGCGTGCCCAATTACATTCATGTTGAAGACGTTCTGGATGTTACGAAGCCGTCCAATAAGCTGCGGGTGGCCGAATCCGAAGCCGACTCGAACGCCAGCGGCGGCATAGCTTTTCGAAAGTGTTCTTAAGAGCAGAAGATTCGGATAATGGCTGAGGAGCCGCAGGCCATTATCAGGCGCAAAATCGACATATGCTTCGTCCAACACGACGAGGCGGTCCGATTGCGCCAGGAGGCGTTCGATATCGGCGATAGGGATGAACGTTCCTGTCGGGTTGTTCGGATTAGCCAACAGAATGAACTTGGCATCTTTTGCTGGTCCAAAGAGCAATTGCTCTATCGGCAACGACTGAGGTTCGCTACATCTGATTTCAAGCAGTTGAGCACCCTGCAACATAGCAAGTTTGCGATTGAATGAAAAACCCGGAGACAGCATTGCGACGCTGTCGCCGGGGGCAAGAAATGCTCTGTAGATGAGCCCGAGGAGCTCAGATGATCCATTGCCGGCAATCACATGATCGATGGCGACGCCGTAGGTGTTAGCCGCTGCTTCCCTCAGGCTAATGTTGTCATCTTCTGGGTACAGATACTGCCGCTCAAGCGCCGCAATTGCACTTTGCCATACGATTGTTGGCAACGGAAATGGGTTCTCATTCGTGTTTAGTTTGACGTAATTAGCGGCCGGCGCAGGCCGGCCGGACGGCAGAGCATCTAACTGTCTCGCTGCCTGCGAAAGAGAAGAGAGCACATTTTGCAATTTGGTATCGGACATAGGTTTCTCCCGTTGAACCGCCGAGCGCGCTTGCAGTTGTCAGCATGCCGGTCGGTCAGTCCCGTAGATGGCCGGAGACAGAGTTCGAGTGTTTGTGGGGACAGCGAGGACGGCCGCCACCAAAGTTTCCCTACGGGCAGCTCGGAATGCCCAATTTGTTCGAAGCTGGGATGAACCTGTCGCTCCACGCCACCCGAGAGAATAATCGTCGAGCGGATCAAGTGTCGTGCAGCAATCAGTCGCCTCGATCACGGAGTGGCATTGCTGTCATTTTTGCGTTGGCCGCAATGTCACTCTGCGTTGGTCCAGGTACCAAGTATTGGTCCTTAACGATTCGTCCTCAAATCGCACACTGGAAGTGCGGCAAAGAGCTAAACAGAGGTTACGCAGCGACATCGGCCGAGCTGTTCCACTGGGCATAAACTCATCCGCGGGTGCGTCGGCATCATTGGCTAGCTGCACGATCAGTACCGCGAGCGCGAAAAACGACGCGAGTACCGCGAGCGCGAGGACCGACCCGAGTAACACGTCATATCCGGAATTACGTTTCATCATTTCCATTACTTCGCTGAATGCCTAGGCCCGTGTGCGGTCGCAACGATGAGTTTTACTCGACGGCTTCGACAATGTTGTTATGCCACCGGTAGACGACGAAGCCGGGAGCGGCATTGTCTCCTTTGGTATTGAACCGGACCGGCCCGATTACTGTTTGGATTGGCTGCGAACGAAGCGCAGCTGCTACTTGCGGACCATCGAAGGTCCCGGCGCGCTTGACCGCGTCCGCCCACGCCTGAACGGCGGCGTAGGCGTAGAGCGTGTAGCCTCCCGCTGACATGTTGGAAGGCTTGAGCCTAGCTACGGCGTCCGCCGCTTGAGCATTCTTGGTGGGGTCGAGCATAAAGGTGAACAGTGTGCCGTTTGCTGCTTCGCCGGCGATCGCCGAAAAGTCGCTGGTCATCAACGGATCGTTCGCCATCACAGTGAGACCTGCGCCCGCTTCTGCGGCCTGACGCACAATCAAGCCGATCTCGTTGTAATAGCCGCCGATATAGGCGATCTGGATTCCGTCTCTTTTCATTCTTGAGACCAGGGCCGTGTAGTCCTTTTCACCGGCCACATAGCTTTGTCGAATGACCTTTTCGCCTGCTTCCTGAAGGCGTGACGCAACGACATCGGCAATGCCCTTGCCGGCGGTACTCTTGTCGTCAAGCACGGCAATTCGTTTGGTCGGATAATGTCGCAAGATGTACTCGGCGGCCACGAGGCCTTGTTGATCATCGCGGCCGCAGATCCGAAACACCGTCTTGAGACCACGCTCCGTTAGTTGAGGATTCGTTGAGCCAGGTGAGATCTGAATAAGGTTCGCTTCGGCGTAAACGTCGGAAGCGGGGATAGAGGAAGACGAGCAAAAGTGGCCAACGACCAACTTGGGCTGATCCATCGTCAGCCGATTGGCAACTGCGACGGCCTGCTTGGGATCGCACGCGTCATCGGCGACGCTCAATATGACCTTGATACCGGGAAGTAGGCCCGAAGCGTTTAACGCATCGATAGCCGCAGTAGCACCATCGCGCATTTGTACGCCAAGCGCAGCAGTACTTCCGGTCATCGGACCGACCACGGCGATACTGACGTCGGCAGCGGGCGCGGTCGAAGCCAAAGCACAAGAGAGGATTGCTGCACTTGCAGCTGAAGTGATTCGGGAAAGTGACACTTAGAGCTCCGGATGTTCGCTTGAGTTTGCTATCAGCCTCGCCGTTCCTGCGCATGTGAGGGTGCCGCTTGGTTATGAGATAGCGCCAGCTTTGGGTGCCTCAAGGCAGCGCATATGCCGCGGCCGGCCGACCCTCCGGTGCTGCCGTGACAGAGCGAAACAACCATTGGTTCGCCTTCGAAAGGCGCGGCGATAAGCGGAATTCCAACATGTCCGACGCGCTCCTGACGCTGCAATCGATCGAACACTGCGAACGCTTCGCATGTCCATCCCCGCCGCGGCGTCACGATGTGGAGTCTCGGGGTTCGTCGCCTGCATTCCATACTTTGTGAGGACCGGCGCCTGTGACGTCACATGCCGAACTCGGACCGAGCTCCCGTGCGTGTTCGGCAAGGGCGACGTGAATACATCCCGCCCTGATCTCTAGTTGGTCGTCCTGTTTTAGCTGCAAGTATGCCGACGGCAGCACCGCATCCAGTGCATAGACCGCCTTGACAATCCGCTCCTTGCGGAAGTGTTCGAGCCTTCTGACCGTCTCGTGGCGCGTGAGCCTAACAGCTATAGACATACGTAATCCTTAACTTAACTTTTTGAGCAGCAACCGATGAGCCAACGACATGATGTCGAGTCGAAGCCCGACTAGTCGTAACGAACGCTGCGTCAGTATCCAGTACACCCCGCGATCACCCGGACGGGAACGGCTCGCGCCGATCAAGCACTTGCAAGGCCACGATGATCATCCAGTGCGTCGAGAATGCCGGAGCTATTGCCCAGAAACTCTGAACGGACTGCAGGTCCATGCGTCCTCCCGCCTAGGCGGAGTTGTCCCTAGGTGGTATTGAGATCCTACAATTTGACGCCACGTAAGATTCAAGCCCCTTCGGGGGCTCGTCTCGATAAATTTGTCAAAGTCACGTCTCGACAAGGGAGCATCGCTGCAAAACGTAGAGAAGAGCGACAGGAGTCCTCAACCATCTGACGCAAACCACAACCGTCGCCTCCCTGGCGCTAAAAAGCTCAATTCATTCTCATAGAGGGAGAACACAGCAGGAGCGCACGCATTATGCGCGGCAGGTTCAGCGCAGTTCATCCGTTCAAGGCGGCAAGTGCGCGGTCGAGATATTGCATTAGGCAGGGATCCCAGCCAGCCATGCTGCGTGGCGCGCTCAACCGCGCAAGAACTTTCAGTATCGTTGAAACGGTCGAATCAGCTCCTGCAATTTCTGTGAGCAGCAAGCGCGCTCTAAGCGCCACAGCATTTGCCCGTTCGCTGCAGGGATGCTCGCCCCGATCCACACAATCGCGCAGCTCGTCGCGGATTTTCTGCCACCGCTCCTCTCGATCTGGGTCTATGACGCATGTGCATTGGAGCGGCTGAGGGCGTTCTTCCTCGACCCGCGACATTGCATCTAAAGTGGCAGGTAGCTCATCTACACTGACTTGCAATTCACTATCCGTCGTCATGTTGCGCAAACGATCTCGCAACAGGGTTGCACGCGCGACTTGAAGTTCAATTCTCTCCAAATGCTTGCGCAATAGGTCAGTAAGTGACGTTCTACCCTCAATCGCTCTACGGATCTCGTAAAGCGAGAAGCCAAGCTCACGTAGCGCTCGGATTTGATGTACCCGTTTGAGGCCTTCGCGGTCGTACATGCGGTGACCGCCGTCGGTGCGTTCCGACGCACTTAGTAAACCCGTGTGCTCATAGTGATGCAGCGTGCGTACCGTTACTCCGGTAGCCTCTGCAAGCTCGCCAATGCGCCATCGACGCCTTCGTGGTGTAGCTTTTGTCATGGTTCTCTAATTTCAAGCCTACAACCTGACGTCGCGTGAGATTCAAGCTATTTCAATGGTCTACCTGAAACCTGCTTCGTGTCAGGCGCAAGCGAAGCGGCTCTTCTGTCGCCAGCAACGTTGCTGCGGTCAGAGAGTCGCCTGATCAAGCAGCAGCAGTAATGGCGCCCATCAAGTTCATCAGGGATGCTAAGTTGGCCTCACCGGCTGCTGCACGTTGTAGAACAAGCGTGGCGATTGCCGTTCGATTTTCAGGTGTTCGCATAGAGGCCGGTAAAGCCGCGACTGCTTCATCAAAAATCCTTCCCAAGACCGAGAGGTCTTCCGGATCGTAGACACCACTGTATTGCTGCAACATTCGGCTCCGTGGTTAACGCTAAGGCGGCCGCACGTGGCTAAGACGTTTGGCCAAAAAAAGACAGACCCCGGTCGTGCAGCGACGAAGATGCGGTATACGTTGAAGTGATGCTGTCGCGCAACATAGGTCGTGCAGGCGATATTCACTAACTTTTCTCGGAACAATTGGCGAGCACCGCAGCTATCTGCAGCCGGATTGGGGGGACGAAGAAAAGGAATCGCGCATCATGCGCCGCTATTCTGACTCATGGCTGCAAGATTGCGCAGGCGCAATACCGAGCATTTGGTCGGCAGCTAGTGCTGATCCAACAACAATAATCCCGGAGTTTTCTGCTGCCTCAATATCTACCGCAAGGTAGGTGGCCGCTGTTTGATCCCCGTCGCAACGGATCCGGCCACCGTAAATGAGACTTGGAGCAAAGCGGTAAGTCATGACGTGCTCGTTCGGCTTCGCTGGAATACCAAATGACCAGTGCGCTGAGCGCATTAGATACAAGACACGTAGCACGCTTTGCGAAACCGCGCTTACGATGGATGGGAATCGGTTCGCATTAGGGATCCAAGGGTAAGCGTATTACGAGGAAGAGGAGGCGCGTTAGGTGAATTTATGGGCATCTGGATCCTTCGTGATGTCCGGCAAAGGACTCATCCGGGACGCCTCTTCCAACAGTATCTCTCGCAACCAGATGCTTGCCGGATCACTATTATGAAAAGTGGGCCATTGGACAGCCTCGGTAAATGCGGGAAGTGATCGCGAAAGTTCGATGGTCTGCAGGGGCATCGTGTTTTCGAAGTGCTTAACCAGCCTTGAGGGCATCATACCTATGCGGCCAGTGTCCAATAGTACAGGTGGGATCATGCCAAAGCTCTGCACGACGACCTCGATGCGTCTATTGAGACCGTGCTCGAGTAAAAACCATTCCTCGATGGAGGGCTTCCGCGTAAGCCCGAACTTAACCGCCACGTGTCCCATGGACATGTATCCCTCGAATGTAAGCTGCGGTGGTAGCTGCTTGTTCGTGCGGCATCCGACGCATACGAGTCTGTCCTTGAACAATGTCGCTTTAGGGTGAGCGTTCGACATGAACAATTCCGGCAAGATAAGAAAATCGACTTCACCGCGCCGGAGAAGCTCGTCGGTCGCATCGGCGAGTGGCAGCAATTCGAAACTGACGGCGGGAGCTTCCCGTGCGACACGGTCCACGACCTTTCGAAAAAATACGATTGTCATGAAGTCAGACAGGAGGATCCGGAAGCGGCGATCCGATTTGGAAGGGTTGAACACATCCTGGGAAATGATGGAGAGCTGGATGTGCAGCAGAGCCTCGCGAATAGGGGCGGCGAGCCCTTCGGCGCGCGCTGTTGGAACAAGTTCCCGGCCTCTCATCGTAAATAGGTCATCGCGGAAATAGGCGCGTAGTCGGGCGACGGCGGCGCTCATGGCCGGCTGGCTCAGCTTGATGCCGCGTGCCGCCGCGGTGAGGTTACGCTCGGTCATCAGAGCATCGAGCGCAACAAGAAGATTTAGATCAAGGCCCTTAAAACGCATACCGTCTCCCGTTGAAAGCCTTTGCGTTGTAAACATTGAGCAACAATGGTTCCTTCGATGAAGGTCCCAGTCGCCCCCGAGCTAGGCTCTTTCCGGGTCACCGCGCCGATCGCACAGAAGGCTCTCGTACTCGACGCAAGCATGTTGGTTGCGCAACGGAGAATCGAGCGGGCGAGGAAGTCACCCGCGGCTTGAAGTAGGGCCTTTGGTGCGCTCAGAAATCGCTCCCAGCGCTACATCGATCACTATGAACCGCTGAGAGTAGGGCGCTTTGCCCACCATTACGCCAATAGTGCCGCAGATGCGCTATCGACGCTCGCGTGGCATAGCTTTGCTCGTCGTTTGTGAGCCTACAACCTGACGCAGTGTGCGACTCAAGCAATTTCAGTGATGTAGCTGAACATCATTTCATTCGACAAAATGCGTCTGGCGCAATATCTGAACTACGTCGCGAGCACAGGTGCCAAATGCAGCCCGCAACAATCGCGTAAAATCCCTCCGCTGCACTCCTTTCCTACTTCCAAGAACATCTTGCGGGGGGGGGGCTGGCAGGTGGCGGGCGCAAAAAACAAGATTAAAGCGCTACTTGATCAAGCGGCAACTCAAGCGCGCCAATTCGGGCGCGCGCTGCGGCTGTCAGCGAATTGCAGGGGTTCTTCTGCATGCAGAAGTGGCGTACGTACCTCTTGCAGTGCGGGCTTCCGAGACATTGCAGCATAATGAGAGCGGCCCGAGCGAGCAGGTGATCTTGAAGCATCTGGATGGCCGAGACCAGGTGTTAAGAGACCTCGAGCAAAACCTAGCAGCGCCTGCGATTTCGGGGGGGCTCACGCGGAGAAGCCATGCGGGCCGCCTCCTGCAACATTATCCGCCGCATCCAAATGCTTGCCGGATCAGTATTGTGGAGAGCGGGCCACTGGATAGCCTCGGTGAATGCGGGAAGTGGGAGAGGAGTTTCGACGATCCGCAGGGGCATCGTCTTCGCGAAATGCTGGGCCAACCTTGAGGGCATCGTCGCTATACGCTCAGTCCCCGATAGCATGGGAGGGATCATCGTAAAGCCCTGCACAGCGACCTCGATACGTCTCTTAAGACCGTGCTCAAGCAAAAACCATTCCTCAATATTGGGCCTAAGCGTCTGTCCGAACTTCGCTGCAACGTGTCCCATTGATATGTATTTGTCGAATGTAAGCTGCCGTGACAGCTGCTTGTTAGTGCGGCAGCCTACGCACACGAGTGTCTCCTCGAACAGTGTGGCTTTAGGATGCGCGCTCGACATGAACAATTCCGGTAAGACAAGAAAGTCGACCTCGCCGCGGCGCAGAAGCTCATCGGGCTCATCGATAAAGGGCAGAAATTCGAACCGGACGGCGGGAGCTTCCTGCGCGACACGGTCCAGTATTCTTCGAAAAAAAACAACTGTCATGAAATCGGAAAGCAGGATCCTGAAGCGGCGGTCCGATTTGGCTGGGTTGAACGTGTCGCGGGAAATAATGGAGAGCTGAATGTGGACCAGAGCCTCGCGAATCGGTGCTGCGAGCCGTTCGGCTCGTGGTGTTGGGACAAGCTCCCGGCCCCTCATCGTAAATAGTTCATCGCGGAAATAGTCGCGTAGCCGGGCTACGGCCGCACTCATGGCCGGCTGGCTCAGATTGATGCTGCGTGCCGCCGCGGTGAGGTTGCGCTCGGTCATCAGAGCATCGAGCGCGACGAGAAGATTTAGATCAAGTCCTTTGAAGCGCATAGCGTGGAGTTATCCATCCTTTGGATGAGTTCAATAAAAACAATCGATTTTACCAATGTTGCCGAATGGCGGATAGCAAAGCCGTCGGTCGGGACAAACAAAAATTTCAGGCATATCAGGAATGCTTATCAGTCGTTGCCCTGGCTCCGCGAAAAAGTCTCGGCTGCACCCCGAGTGTCGATCGAAGCGCAGGTCCATTGGAGGCAGAGTTTTCAATGGGTTGTGCAAACTGCGTCGCAGCGGCTCGACGCGACAGATGTGCCGCAGGTCTCCTCACCGCTCACTACCGGTAAACGTTCGTATAGCTTCTCTAGTCGTTCCTATATTGGCCGTTTACCTCCGTAGAATTGATGCGGCCCGCAATTGCGCTCTAACGTGGCGATCAGTCAGGAGCTGCCGATTGCAGGCGCCAAATGCCTTTGCGACCCGGCCAAATGTATCGCGTGTCGAAAGCAGTCAAATCGTGCGCAAAATGCAGGAGAAGTCCCCAGTGGATCTGGTGCGAATGGCACATGCGCTCGATGTAATCTCCGTCGTGGATAGCGATGCATCGGTCCGTAAAGCGCTGACAGGCGCACTCTGTTTGACCGGCGAAAAGTGCGAATCTGTCCAGCGCGCAGATGAGCTATTGCAATCTAGCCGTCCTCTCAGCCCGTCCTCCTTGATAGCGAATGTTCAGTGGACCGGAGTGGCCGGGCCCCTGCTATGCCAGCATCTGGCCGCAGCTAGCGTTTCCCAGTCCCCGGTGAAGCCATTCATCGAAAGCGAACGACTCGCGTTCATCAAGTCCATCGTCAAACGCCAGACAGTGAATGCGAGGCAACTATGAATATTGCCGTGTCCAGCTCTACGGCAGGTGTGTCCATGCGTTCGCCGGTGCGGTGGAAGGTGGTCTGGGAAAATGAACTGCGCCTCGCCGACCATATCGAACTCTCCGACTTCTTCCGAAAGACCTATGGTCCCACCGGCGAGTTCAATGCCAAACCATTCGGAGATTATCGAAGTTGGGCCGGCGCGAGACCTGAGCTCCGTGCAATCGGCTACGACGCACGCGGCGTAGCGGCTCATATCGGCGCGCTACGCCGCTTCATCAAGATCGGAGACGTCGATCTACTAGTGGCCGAGCTAGGATTGTACGGGGTACGTCCGGATCTTGAGGGACTCGGAATCACGCACTCAATGCGCGTGATGTATCCAGTACTGCAGAAGCTCGGCGTTCCGTTCGGTTTCGGCACGGTTCGGCATGCGCTGAAGGAACATCTTACAAGGTTGCTGGCCCGCCGCGGTCTGGCAACCATTATCTCCGGGGTTCGCGTGCGGTCCACCCTTTCGGATGTGTATCTGAACTTGTCGCCCACGCGCGTGGAGGACGTGCTCGTCCTGGTTCTGCCGATTGGACGGCCGATCAGCGAGTGGCCGACTGGTACGATAATTGATCGGAACGGGCCTGAGCTGTGACATACCTCGAACGCTTATGCGAAGTGCGCAGCGAATACGCTGACCGCACTGAAGATCGCGGCGTCTATCTGACGTTTGACGACGGTCCGCATCCACTGTGCACTCCGGATGTCCTGGATGTGCTCGCGGAACACCGAGTGCCCGCAACGTTCTTCGTCATCGGCGCGTACGCGGCGGACCAGCCGAAACTAATCCGACGAATGATCGCAGAAGGGCACGAGGTCGCAAACCACACGATGACGCATCCGGACCTGTCCAGATGCGAACTCACGGAAGTGCAGTATGAAATACGAGCGGCGAGCAGGGTCATCAAAATGGCGTGCCCCCAGGCCCAGCTGCGGCACATGCGTGCGCCTTATGGGATGTGGAGCGAAGAGGTGCTCACCACGTCGGCGAGGACTGGACTGGCCGCCCTGCACTGGTCGGTAGATCCGCGAGACTGGTCTCGTCCCGGCGTTAACGCGATTGTCGACGCTGTGCTGGCCTCTGTCCGGGCGGGTGCAATCGTGCTCTTGCACGATGGATGTCCTCCCGAGGAGTTAGGACGGGCTACTCATGCTCGTGTTCGCGACCAGACCGTCTTGGCGCTTTCCCACCTGATTCCAGCATTGCATGGCCGCGGATTCTCAATTCGCTCGCTTCCTCAACCTCACTAAACAATCGACACACTCATGAATCTTCTTGCTACGACCAGCACTGTCGCTATTTCATTGTATGCGCTGCTCTCGACTTTCTATAAAAGCGCTCAGGTGCTTTATGCTCTGCCGACAAACGTTTCGTCGGCTTCGGATGACGTGGTCGTCTCCGACGCTTTGCCGAGCGTGGATGTCATCGTCCCCTGCTTCAACGAGGACCCGCGCACGCTATCGGCGTGTCTGATATCCATTGCAGGCCAAGATTACGGCGGGAAACTGCAAGTCTATGTGGTTGATGACGGTTCCGGAAATCTCGAAGCTGTAGCACCCGTTCACCACGCCTACGCCGACGACCCGAGGTTTAGCTTTATTCTTCTGCGAAAGAATGTCGGAAAGCGGAAGGCGCAGATCGCTGCGATACGCAGGTCGTCTGGAGATTTGGTGCTCAACGTCGATTCGGACACGATACTCGCCGCCGATGTAGTCACGAAACTTGTACGAAAGATGCAGGATCCGGCGATCGGGGCGGCCATGGGTCAGTTGACGGCGAGTAACCGAAACGACACCTGGTTAACCCGGTTGATCGACATGGAGTACTGGTTGGCTTGCAACGAAGAGCGCGCGGCACAGGCTCGCTTCGGCGCCGTTATGTGCTGTTGCGGCCCATGTGCCATGTACCGCCGTTCCGCGCTCCTTTTGCTGCTAGATCAGTACGAGACGCAGTTTTTTCGCGGAAAGCCAAGCGACTTCGGTGAGGATCGCCACCTCACGATCCTCATGTTGAAAGCAGGATTTCGAACGGAGTACGTTCCCGACGCCGTCGCGGCAACAGTGGTTCCGGATAGGCTAAGGCCGTATCTGCGTCAACAACTCCGTTGGGCACGCAGCACTTTCCGTGACACCTTCCTTGCGCTGCGCCTGTTACCCGAACTGGATCGCTATCTAACGCTAGATGTAGTCGGACAGAATCTCGGCCCGCTACTTCTCGCCGTTTCAGCGCTAGCGGCGCTCGCGCAGCTCGCAATCACAGCCACAGTACCGTGGTGGACAGGACTGATTATCGCATCAATGACCGTAGTTCGCTGCAGCGTCGCAGCCTTTCGTGCTCGCGAACTGCGCTTTCTCGGCTTTTCTCTGCACACACTCATCAACATCTTTCTGTTACTCCCCGTGAAAGCCTATGCACTGTGCACATTGAGCAATAGCGATTGGCTGTCGCGCAAGTCTTCAAACTTATCAAACGAGGGTGAAACACAGGTCGTCATCCCAAACCCGATGGCTGGACCAAACGCTAATGGAGGTTCGGTCATTGCTGGGTCAGTTCGCAAGGATCTTTCGCGCCGGTCTTCGAGTTTCGTGGCGTCGAACAGTATTTGCAGCGGCAAGTGAGTTGAACGCTATTTAGGTGCACAAGTCGTGAGCCGGAACAAGAAATATCAATCGTTAGATCTCGAATTGGCGAGCGACGATCCGTGGCGACTCGACGGTAATCCGTTCGAGCGGGAGCGTCACACACAAATGCTCCGGCTGTCGCTTGCCCAAGGGGTTATTACACATGGTCTGGAAGTCGGGTGCGCAGCCGGCGCATTCACAGAAAAACTGGCACCCCACTGTCAACGGCTCACGGTGGTTGATGTTATGCCGCGAGCGATCGGTCGAGCGTGCCAACGGACGAAGAGGTGGTCGCACATCAAGTGGATAGCTTCCGATATCCAAGAGTTCTCGACCCCAGAGCTGTTCGATCTGATCGTCGTGGCGGAAGTTCTCTACTACCTCGACGACTTAACTGAGATACGCGCGGCCATCCGCAATCTGGTGCAGATGCTTGCGCCAGGTGGGCGTCTGCTCTTTGGATCGGCGCGTGATGCCGCGTGCAGGCGTTGGGGGCACGCTGCTGGTGCCGAGGCGGTCATCACCATGCTCAATGAAACGTTGATCGAGGTCGAGCGCGTACACTGCCAGGGCGAATCGACTAACGAAGACTGCTTGCTCGTCTACTTTCGGAATCCAGTTCGAGTGTCCATTAAATCCAATTGCTGAGGAGACACTATGCGCATCTGCGGCATCAAGCTGACGCATGACGGGGCGATTGCTCTGGTTGAGGACGGACGGCTGGTCTTTTGCATCGAGCAGGAGAAACGGAGCAACAATCCGCGGTATCAAACCATCGACAATCTTGACGCAGTTGTTGTCGCTTTAGCGGAGCATGGTCTGGATCCGCGGGATGTTGATCAGTTCGTCATCGACGGCTGGGACGGGCAGGTCGAGTCGCAATTCCAAGTCCTCAGCGGGGTCGCGCCTATCACTCTCAAAGGGGCGCCGTATGTTGAACGGAATGCCAATGGCCTTCTCACGTCGCGCGACGGCTTTAACCTGATGCTCGACGGCCGGGTCTTTCCTTATAAAAGCTATCCGCACGTCACAGGCCATGTTGCCTCCGCATACTGCACGAGTCCTTTTGCCAAAGCCGGACAACCCGCCTTCTGCCTGGTATGGGACGGCTGCATCTTTCCACGTCTCTACTACGTAGAACCCCGCGGCGTGCGGTTCATCGAATGCCTGTTTCCGATCATAGGCCATGCTTATGCTGTCGCGGGCCATCACTTCGGACCTTATAGGCAGGCGAGCCGTACTAGCTGGGACCTAGGTGTTGCGGGCAAGCTGATGGCCTATATCGCGCTCGGGTCAGTTGATGAAGGCATTGTGGCGATGTTTCAGGAGCTCTACGAGGAGCGCTTTGCGGGCGACACGGAGCATGCTCGTCGTCATCGTGCGAAGGTCAATAGCGAGGAGGCCTCACTGGAGGCTATGCACGACTTCTTCGACGCGAGCGAGCTCCGATTGAAAGATAAGCTACCCGAAGATGTACTTGCATCGTTTCATTGTTTCCTCGAGCGTCTCCTTATCCGCCAAATGGCCAGTGCTTTGGAGCGGCATTCGTGTTTTCCGGGGCCGCGCAATTTGTGCATAGCCGGTGGCTGCGGTCTCAATATCAAATGGAACAGTGCATTACGTGCGGCTGACCTGTTCGATGATGTCTGGGTGCCGCCTTTTCCGAATGACAGCGGCTCGGCAATCGGTGCCGCTTGCTCCGCAATGGCAGCGGCCAAGGGCTTCGTGCCGCTGCAATGGTCGGTCTACAGTGGACCGGCACTAATACCCAGCGATGTGTCGTCCGAATGGAAGGCTGCGCCATGCAGTATGCGTGAACTTGCGACCATCCTCGCGAGCAACAAGCCCGTGGTTTTTCTCGCCGGTCGCGCGGAGCTTGGACCGCGAGCATTGGGTGGCAGAAGCATTCTGGCAGCCGCGACTTCGCCGGCAATGAAGGATCATCTCAACGACATCAAGCTCCGCGAACTCTTTCGGCCAGTCGCGCCGATATGCCTGGAGGATCGTGCGCCGGAAATTTTCAGTCCCGGAACGCCGGATCCTTACATGCTTTTCGATCACCAGACACGGGCAGAATGGTGGAACAAAGTCCCCGCTATTATACACCTGGACGGATCTGCGCGTTTGCAGACCGTTCCCAGAACCTCTCCGCACAAAATCGCGGAGCTCCTCATCGAATATGAAGAACTCACGGGCATTCCGCTGCTGTGCAATACGAGTGCCAACCACCATGGACGTGGGTTTTTTCCGGATGCCGCAGCAGCATGCCAGTGGGGACGCGTTGAACACATATGGTGCGACGGCCTGCTATGGACCAAAACGGCCGTAAGTGAACGATCGCCGGCCGAACGCCTTGTTTCGGTCTAAGATGAACATATGTCCACCGTAGCAATCGACCTTAGCTGCGTAAGGAAGTCGTATGGCGACAAAATCGTCGTCAATGGGCTGTCCCTTGCTGTCGCGTCGGGAGAGTGCTTTGGCCTCCTCGGACCAAACGGGGCGGGCAAAAGCACGATTGCACGTATGGTTCTCGGCATGGTAGCGCCGGACGCCGGCAAGATGACCGTACTCGGCGAGCCCGTACCGGCGCGTGCTCGCCTGGCACGTGCGCGCATCGGCGTGGTGCCGCAGTTCGATAACCTCGAACTGGAATTCACCGTCCGCGAGAACCTGCTGGTATTTGGCCGCTACTTCAACATGAGCGCACGCGAGGTCGAGGCAGTTGTGCCAGCGCTGCTCGAGTTCGCTCGCCTGGAGAGCAAGGCGGATGCTCGCGTCGCCGAACTATCCGGCGGCATGAAGCGGCGGCTGACGCTGGCGCGTGCGCTGATCAACGACCCACATCTGCTAGTGATGGACGAGCCGACCACCGGTCTAGATCCGCACGCGCGCCACCTAATTTGGGAACGCCTGCGATTGCTGCTGGCACGAGGCAAGACGATTCTTTTGACCACCCACTTCATGGAAGAGGCCGAGCGGTTGTGCGATCGGCTGTGCGTGCTTGAAGCAGGACGCAAGATCGCAGAAGGCGAGCCTCGCGCATTGATCGATGAGCAGATCGGCTGCCAAGTGATCGAGATCTATGGCGGCGATCCGCACGAGCTATCTTCTCTGATCAGGCCCTATGCCCGGCATGTCGAAGTGAGCGGCGAAACGCTTTTTTGCTATGCGCCAGATCCGGAGCAGGTGCTCGTGCATCTGCGCGGGCGCGCAGGTCTACGCCTTTTGCAGCGTCCTGCGAATCTCGAGGATGTCTTTTTGCGGCTGACCGGGCGGGAAATGGAGAGTTGAACGATGCGCGAAGGTTACGCTGCCGTCATGCCCGCCAACGCGTACAACTGGGTCGCTGTATGGCGTCGCAACTTTCTGGCGTGGAGGAAAGTCGCGCTTGCATCGGTTCTCGGCAATCTCGCCGATCCCATGACTAATCTGTTTGGCCTCGGCTTTGGCCTTGGAGTAATTGTGGGGCTCATCGACGGCACTTCATACATCGCGTTTCTGGCTGGTGGGATGGTCGCGACTAGCGCTATGACCGCAGCCACCTTCGAAACGATGTATGCGGCGTTCGCCCGCATGCGTGCTCAGCGCACTTGGGAAGCAATCCTGTGCACACAGCTCACGCTCGGCGACATCGTTCTCGGTGAATTGGCGTGGGCAGCTACTAAATCCGTTCTGGCCGGAACAGCAATTGCACTTGTTGCCGCGACCATGGGTTATGCAGCTTGGACATCCATCCTCTATTCGATACCAGCAATCGCAATCACTGGCTTCGTCTTCGCGAGCCTAGCGATGATCGTCGTATCGCTTGCGCCAAGCTACGATTACTTCGTGTTTTACCAGACTCTCGTCGTCACACCCATGGTGTTCCTGTGTGGCGCAGTCTTTCCGGTGAGCCAGATGCCCAGCGCATTTCAGCGCGTGGCGAGCTTATTGCCGCTGGCACATTCGGTCGACCTCATCCGCCCAGTGATGCTTGGGGTCCCGGCAGGCGGCATAGGCCTTCATATCGGTGCACTGTGCATTTACGCGGTGCTGGCGTTCTTTCTCTCGATCGCGCTGTTTCGCCGGCGCCTGATGCGCTAGCCCAATATTCCACAAACGCAATGGTGAGACACGATGCAGTACCGCGAATTCGGCAGGCCAATTGGGCCTCGTGTCACGATAAATGGAGAATGAGATGTTCTGTCTAGGAGTGAGCGGCGGGCTAGACAAAGTCCATGAAGACACACGTGAGTTTTCGAACACATTTCTGCACGATGGCGCTGCAGTGCTCGTCCGGGACGGACGCGTGATAGCGGCCGTTGAAGAGGAGCGCCTCAATCGGATTAAGCACTCCAACAAATTCCCAAGCCGTTCGATAGAATACTGCCTTGCAGCCGCAGGGATCCAACTCAGCGACGTCGATCGTATCGCGTTCTACGCGACCGAGACCTATTGCAACGCCATGCTCGAAAGCCTGTTCGGGTCCCAGCCGGACGCTTCCATTCCTCTGGATGCCAAACTGGTGATGCGTAACTTGCTAGCGCAGGAGTTTGGTACCGAGGTCGATCCGTCGCGTGTCTCTTTCGTAAGTCACCATCAGGCGCACGCCGTAAGCGCCTTTGCGATGTCTGGCTTCGAGCAAAGTCTAATCCTCGCGATCGATGGCGGTGGTGATTGTCTCTCCGGCCTCTTAGCTATTGGGTCTGGAACCGAGGTTACCCAACTCGCGAGTTTCCCGGAGAATAATTCCCTAGGGCTATTTTATCTCGAGACGATCCGGTGTCTGGGCTACGGCTTATTCGATGAATACAAGGTCATGGGGCTTGCCCCCTACGGGGATCCGGCTCCCCATCGTGAGCTCTTCGAGCAGTTCTACGAACTTTTAGATAACGGCGCCTACCGCGTCTATCTCGACCGAATCGGTCCGACGCTGCGCCGGGGCATCCAGGTCCGGCGAAAGGGAATGCCATTCACGCAGCAGCATCGAGATGTGAGTGCTTCATTGCAGGAAGCCTTGGAGAGGATCGTCTTTCACATTCTCCGTCATCATCGCGAAGCCACGGGTATGAAACGGTTGTGCCTGGCTGGAGGGGTAGCCCACAATTGCACCATGAACGGCAAGCTGCTGTATTCAGGGCTTTTTGAAGACATCTTCGTGCAACCAGCGGCGCATGACGCTGGCTGCGCATTGGGCGCTGCACTAATGATGTCTAATGAGCTGGGCCGGCCCGCGCCACGTGAGCGGCTGCAGGAGGTCTACTGGGGTCCTGATCTCGCGAGCGAGAGCGCCGTGCAGCAGGAACTGGATGCATGGGGTGGACACCTTGACGTCGAACGTAGCAACGACGTGGCAGGTAGTGCAGCCGACTGGGTGGCTAATGGTGCCGTGATCGGCTGGGTGCAGGGTCGTTCTGAGTTCGGGCCACGTGCGCTTGGCAACCGCAGTATTCTCGCCGATCCTCGGCCTGCCGCAAACAAGGACCGGATCAACGCGATGGTCAAAAAGCGCGAAGGCTATCGACCGTTCGCGCCATCAGTGCTGGAGGAGGATGCGAGCGAATTTTTCGACCTTCCCAACGGCACGCGCAAATTTCCCTTTATGAACTTTGTCGTTCGCGTGCGCGACTCCAAGCAAAGCGTGCTCGGTGCCATAACGCACGTCGACGGCACTGCGCGATTGCAAACAGTATCGCGCAAGACAAATCCCGCCTATTGGGAGGTGATTAATGCGTTCAAGAAGCGGACGGGCATCCCAGTTCTGCTCAACACGTCATTTAACAACAATGCCGAGCCGATCGTGGATTCGGTTGCAGATGCGATTACCACATTTCTGACGACAGAGCTGGATGGACTTGTGGTCGGGCCGTTCCTCGTCAAAAAGCGGGTGGCAACGTTGGAGGATTGGACCGCGCTCGCGGTTTCATTGCCGCCTTATGCACGACTCCAAGGAGTCCGCGCTTATATAGCGCGAGATCGCCAGGAGACGGTGTACCAAATCCGTAAAGGGCACTCCAGCGGTGACAGTGTGCGTGTTTCACAGGACGTGTTCGATCTACTGATGCAGATCGAGGGCGAAGCCGTGCTTGGGGATCTCCTGGATACTAATACGTTCGATCAGGCTAGGCGTGAAACTGTCGTTAAGGAGCTCCGGCGGCTATGGGAGAAACGCTGCCTCCGGCTGCATCCTTCACATGCTGCTCGCGTGCATCAAAACAATGATCAAATGCTGGAGAAAGTATAACGCCCACCATGAATATTTCGGTGTGCATGTCTCCGAATGCGAGGGAGCGCGGGCGGGCATATCCGGTGACTGGACTCATGCTTACTAGTCCTGGGCGCTGCGCCAAAGCACGAGCTCAGGACTGCAAGCGTCCCAGCACAGCAGTTCTATTCGACATCGTACATGCCGGAAAGTGCTTCGAAGAGCTGCTGCAACAGGCGGATAGACTGAAATCAAGCATGTCGACTGCAATAGTTTCGCCTGGCTCCTCCATGGTAGCAGGCTATGAAGTTCTATCAGCCAAGTTGGCTAACATCACCATCGCTGACGACAGTTGCATCGGGCGAAGCCATACTTAGAGTTTCCGTAAACTCCTATCTCCATGCGGTATTCCCTTAACGAGAAAACACAAATGCTTGTTGGCGGCTTGATGAACGATCGGTTCGTTGTTTCTCGACGGCGTACTGGTTTCGGTGATTGCCTGTGGTCGCTGGCATCAGCTTGGCGTTACGCGCAGCGGACGGGGCGGACGCTGGCCATCGATTGGCGTGGCTCCTGTTATCTCGATGAACCCTTCAGGAACGCCTTTCCGGTGTTCTTCGAGCCAATTAAAGATATTGCTGGCGTGCGGGTTATTTGCGATGACGAGATCAACCAGCTCTCGTTTCCGGGTCCTTTCTTCCCGTCATGGTGGAATAAGCCATCCATCGACTGCGTTTATCGCCCGGATGCACAGATTTTCCGAGAACGAGATGAGCTGAGTGAGCTTTTCCAAGCCGAACATGATAGTGAAGCCAACACCGTGGTGTGTGACGCTTGTTTGATGTGGCGTTGCGACCAGGATGCCGAACGACAGATATTTCGGAGCATCAAACCAAGGTCTGAAATTCAAGCTCGGATTGACGCCCTATATCAAGAGCACTTTGAAGGGCGCAGCGTAATCGGGGTTCATGTTCGACACGGCAACGGCGAAGATATAATGGGGCACACGCCCTACTGGGCGGATCCGGAGCTCGCCTTGCGGCAAGTATGCACTGCCATTGATACAGCCAAAGCGCTATCACATCGAGGACCTGTGAGGGTATTACTGTGTACGGACAGCGCGCAGGTGCTTCACAAGTTGTCGGGTGTGTTTCCTGATCTTTTCACGATTCCAAAACGGTTCCAGGCGGATCAGGCAGGGCCATTACATAGTGCAGCACTGGGTTCCGACGGCGGGATCTCCGCTCTCATCGAGATGTATCTTCTCGGGCGATGCGATACCGTGATTCGCTTTCCACCGACTAGCGCCTTCACGCGCTATGCCCGTCTCTTCGCGCCACGCATTATTGAGTTCGATTTGAACGATCCTAGTCGGGTGATCTTGATTGATGAATCCTCCGAACGTCTCCTGGATTTATGAAACTTGCAACCCGCACCGTCGTCACTCATATCGGCGCGCCCTTCCATTGCGCAGCATCGCCGTTCGTGATGTCGGATGCGTCTTTCGTTAAGGTTCAGAACTGCGACAAAGAACGTGGCCGCATTATCGCCATCGAGCAGCCGATCCCTATTCGTCTAGAACACAATAGCATCCCATACCGGAGTCGACAGTTTCAATAAATCAGCGGAAAAACAGCTCGTAGTCGAGCTACGCGATCAACTGCCGGTCAGATCGCGCCGGGTACAAGGCTTTCAGCAGCGGAGCCCACAACAGCCGCTTGGGCAGAAGGAACGGCTTTCGGGGCGTAATGGGCTTTCGACGTTTCGCGACAGGTCCTTCAACGCTGTCTCAATGGGTTCGAAGCCCCGCAAGGGGAACGCGCTGCTTCAACTGCTCGTAGCTGAATATGCCTTCCGCCGACTCATCTTGCCCGCGGACGATGCCCCGCAATGTCTCGATGGTGACATCGCGATCACGAATGGCATTCGCCCCTACGAGTGATCTTTGACGGCGTGAGCCCCTGTTCCAACGGCCGCCATCGAATTCGCCAGTTTCAAATTCTCCGCCATCTTGGACTCGGCTGGACGTTGCGACTGCCGAACTATGGAGGGGTATCAAAAGGCGAGGAGGAGTTCTCTCCGTACGCATCCGACGGGGGCCGTCTTGCGTGACGGGTGGTAATTCGCGAAGCGTGTGACCTTAAGTCCAGCTTTAAGGTCATCAGGCGATGCGGGTCGAGGTTTTGGGCGGGCTGGAGCGGCGGCGGCGCTGGTCGCAGGACGACAAGGCACGGATTGTCGAGGAGACGTTGGCGCCGGGCGCGAAGGTGACTGAGGTTGCGCGTCGCAACGGAGTAGCGGCCAGCTTGGTGTTTACCTGGCGTCGACAAGCACGGACATCGGAACAAGTTGTACCATCTTTTACGCCGGTGCAGATCGCCGCCGTAGCAGCATCGGCTGAGGAAACTCCGAAGCTTTTGCCTACGGTTGATGGCCGAGTTCGCTCCGTGGCAGCCGCGCGTACCGGATTGATAGAGATCGATCTCGGCAACCGACAGTGCATCCGGGTGGATGCGCACGTCGATCCGGAGGCGCTGGCGCGGGTCCTCGATGTGCTTGGACGCCGATGATTGCGATACCGGGGAATGTGCGAGTGTGGCTCGCGACAGGCTACACGGATATGCGCAGAGGCTTTCCGTCGCTGGCACTCCAAGTGCAGGAGGTGCTGCACAAAGACCCGCTCAGCGGTCATCTGTTCGTCTTCCGCGGTCGCCGCAGCGATCTTGTGAAGGCGATCTGGCACGATGGCCAGGGAGCCTGCTTGTTCACAAAAAGACTCGAGAGAGGAAAGTTCATCTGGCCATCGGTTGCCGGTGAATCGGTAACGATCTCGCCGGCGCAGTTGAGCTATCTGCTGTCCGGGATCGATTGGCGTAACCCACAAGAAACCCATCGGCCGACGCGGGTCGGATAGCCGCTTTTTACGGTTTGAATCTGCTGCTTGATCTGATTCAATGGCTTCATGATATCGAAGCCGGACGATCTTCCATCGGACCTTGCGAGTGCCCTGGCGGCGCTGCAGGCCGAGCGTGAGGCGCGGCTGCGAGCCGAGGCGGTGGCTGCCAGTGCGCAGGCGGAGCTGTCGGACAACGAGGCGCTGATCGCGCATCTCGAGCTGCGGATCGAGAAGCTCAAACGCGAACTGTACGGGCAGCGCTCCGAGCGCTCGGCACGGCTGCTCGAGCAGCTGGAGTTGGAGCTCGAAGAACTCGTCACCACAGCGAGCGAGGATGAGCTTGCCGCGCAGGCCGCCGCGGCGAAGACGCAGAACGTCCGCCCCTTCATGCGCAAGCGGCCGGTGCGCAAGCCATGGCCGGACGACATCGAACGCGAACGCATCGTCATTGAGGCTCCAACGACCTGTGCCTGCTGCGGTGGATCGCGGCTGGCGAAGATCGGTGAGGATGTGACCGGGACGCTGGAGGAGATCCCGCGCCGCTTCAAGCTGATCGAGACGGTACGCGAGAAGTTCACCTGCCGCGATTGCGAGAAGATCAGCCAGCTGCCCGCGCCGTTCCATGCGACGCCGCGCGGCTTCATCGGCCCACAATTGCTGGCGACGATCCTGTTCGACAAGTTCGGTATGCATATCCCGCTCAACCGCCAGAGTGCGCGCTTCAAGGCCGAGGGGATCGACCTGCCGCTGTCGACGCTGGCCGACCAGGTCGGCCACGGGACCTCCGCCGTCATGCCGCTCTTCCACTTGATCGAACGCCATGTGCTCGCGGCCGAGCGCCTTCATGGCGATGACACCACCATCCGTATCCTGGCGAAGGGCAAGTGCACGACCGGGCGGATCTGGACTTATGTGCGGGATGACCGGCCCTTCGCCGGGCCTGCGCCGCCGGCGGCGGTCTATTACGCCTCGAGCGACCGACGAGGCGAGCATCCCCAGAAGCATCTGGCCGCCTTCGCCGGTATCCTGCAAGCCGATTGCTACAACGGCTTCGAGCCGCTGTTCGACCCGCAGAAGAAGGTGCTGCCGATCACGCCGGCGTTTTGCTTTGCCCATGCGCGGCGGGGCTTCTTCGAGCTGGCTGACATCGAGAAAAATGCCCGCGAAGGTAAGAAGGGCAAACCGGTCTCTCCGATCGCGCTGGAGGCGGTCAGACGCCTCGATGCGTTGTTCGAGATCGAGCGCGCCATCGACGGCCGCGACGCCGACGAGCGGCGCGCCGTGCGCCAGGAAAAGAGCAAGCCCCTTCTCGAGGACATGCACGCCTGGTTGCTGTGTGAGCGCGAAACCCTCTCGCGCTCCTCCGAGGTCCTGAAGCCAATGAATTACATGCTCAGGCGCTGGGACGACTTCGGCCGCTTCCTCGACGATGGCAGGATCTGCTTGACCAACAATTGCGCTGAGCGCGCATTGAGAGGCATCGCCTTGGGAAGGCGCAACTGGACCTTCGCTGGTAGCCAGCGTGGCGCCGACCGTGCCGCCATCATGCTGACGATGATCACGACCTGTCGCCTCAACGACGTCGATCCCAAGGCCTGGCTCGCCGACGTCCTCGCCCGGATCGCCGATCTTCCCGCGTCGCGCCTGCACGAACTGCTGCCCTGGGAATGGAAGCTCCTGCGCCAGGCCGATAAGCCCGCCGGTCAGCGGGCCGCCTGACCATCACCCAACCGATCATAGAGCTCACTGTGCCCGCGCGCATGCGTCAATCAGGCGGTCTTCGTCGTATGCGTACTTCTCTCCAGCTTGCCAAACAATGCTGATTGGCGCAGCCTCTACGGAGATATAGCACGAGCTTCTCACTAGGGGCGGCGCGAATCCCACCAAGTTCGAAATACCTGGCGATACTGTTCGGTTACAGCCCGACCTCTATCCACGATCCCGGCTTGCTGAACGTGCTGAAGTTCCTGCTCATACCCGAGCTCTATCAAAAGCTCGGCGCCAATTGCATCCGTAATTGCTTGCATCTCTTGGATGCTCAGTTCGGTTTGCCAAGTGTGGACTGAGCGGTCATCGACTGCCTTTCTCTCCAGGATTTTTCGATCCCCGAAGCGACTGGACCGAAGATATTCCGGCTGCTCCATCGTCGCCGATGCAATGCCCCTTGGATCGTAGCCGAGGCCAGCGATCACGCGCTGGATTTCCTCGTCGGGGCGCGCCACCAAATGTTCGTACCGCACGGTCTGCGCCTGCGTTCGACCGCGGTGCGCCGCGAGCGTAGGCAGGCCCAGAACGAGATCTGCGAGAGAAGATGCGATGTCAGCGGGCAGGCTGAGCACAAGATCGGAGAGACCAGATAGGCTCGCGGGCGGCCAAGTTTCCGGCACGAGCGGGATGCCCCATGTCGATTTCAGTGAAGCGGCAACAGCGTAGGGATTACGGAACAGAAGTATGTGTGGCGCTTCTGGATAGAGAGAATCCAAAAAATCGAGCACCATCCAATAGCGCGGCGTCTTGTCTATGAAGGTACGCTTGCTCGCTGCTGCCAAATATTGACCGTAAGCCGTATCGGCAAAAGCGCGACTGACAATCGTATGATCGATTCGGCTCAAAAACTCGGACGTTGCATCCTGAATCAGTGATGCCCCCGCTGGATGACGGTGGTCCACCCTGCCAAATGCCTCAAGTGCCAGCATCAACCAGGGCTCAGGCGGCGCCATAATATCTGGGTGCTGCTGCAGCAAATGCGACAGCAGCGTCGTCCCCGACCGGGGAAGGCCAAGGAGAAAGCAGACCGCAGGCAAATCGTTGGCATCTCGGCTCATGATTCCCTCATGTCACAAAGCGAGCGGCCGCCCAAGCCTCCCTGTGTCCGGTTCAAAGAAATAACGGCAGCCGAGCTGTTCCACATGTGACCGCGTGCGCAGCATCGTGACATGAGGAGGACTTCGCCTGCATCTTCCGCATGATCTGCGAGCTATAGAATTCGAGTCCATTTGGCCGGATCGCAGAAGCATTTGGCACCTGCAATCGGCAGCTCCTGATTGCTCGCAAAGCAAAGGCGACGTCGAGAGTTGGTTCAATTGTACGTAGATAGGCGGGTGATACAAAAAAGGTTGGAAAAGCTATACGGAGGTTTATCGGAGGCAAATGCTTACGCGACGCGGGGGGCACTTGTCGGGTTAAGCCGGCGCGGTGCAGCTTGCGTCGCCGCCGGAGAAGGTGGCCGCAATGGGCATGCGGCTCGGTTGACACTCGCCGCCGCACGGGAGAGATCTTCTCAGAGCCATGGTGAACATCGATAACCATTCTGGATGCCTGAATTCAATTTCTCCAACTGACTTTTTGCTATGCGTTTCTTCCCATTCGTAAAATCGATTGTTTTGATGGAATGCATCCGCGCGCTGGATAAGTCCGGATCATGCGTTCAGGGCCTCGATCATCTAAATCTGCTCGTCGCGCTCGATGTATCGCTTCGGTGGCGGCTGCTTTGTGAAGTTCGGTCGTGTTTCTGAGGTTCTTAAGTCTAGCTTTGAGGCCATATGCGAATGCTGGTGAAGGTATTGGGCGCCGCTCGCGTTTGCCCGTCCAAAAGCCGCGAAAGACGAAGCGCTGATCGCCCATCAGAAGCTTAGGATCGGCAAGCTCGAGAGCCAGATCTACGCTCATCGATCGGAGCCATCATCGCGGCTGATCGACCAGTTGGCGCTGACCTTCGAAGAGCTGGAAATTGGCGCGACTGACGAGCTGTCTGCGGAGCAGGTTGTAGCCAAGACGACGAGTGTGCGCGGATTTACGCGAAAGGCGTCCCGAACGCCAGACCGTCACTAGTTTTCCTTCAGTAGACCCCGTTGACGCTGCAGCTTCGAGAGTCGATGGGCTTTCACCGGCGCATTATGAGTCTTCCGAAACTCGTCAGTTTTTCGACAGGTAAGTCTTATAGCATTGAGATACTGTCTATCTGAACTGCGATGTGCGGCTTGATCTGCTGCAGAGGAGAGGGGGGATGTATTGCCTAACGAAACAACCCTGAACCCTTTCGTTAACCGTCGATTCCGTCCGGACGTGCTGGTCTTGCTGCAACTGCCCTGTGGGCGAATGGCGCAGCGTGTTCGGCGGTTCTGTGGTTGCAACCGCGCTCCGTGATCGCCTGCTTCCTCGTTAGTCGGTGATCACCATCCCTGGTGAGAGCTACCGGCTTCGAGAAGCACGGCTCCGGCGCATTCCCTTCATTTGGCTACCGAGGAGACGGCATCAATGAATGCAGAACGGGCCCAGCTTGGCGCTGGCACTCCTTCCGAAACTTCCGAATCAGAAACCTCCGAACCAGGGTCCCCGGCCGCGGCGCAGTGGGTCGAGGCCTTGACCGAGGCGGAGGCGTCCGCCGCCGACCCCGCCTCGTCGCAGGATCAGGTCCTGACGGGCCGGGCTGCCGAAGAGGGGCAGGGCGAAGACGAGAATCGGCAAGAGGCTGTAAGTCGAACGAGGGCTTGGCGGGAGGCGGGCGATGTCGATCAGCCGCTGGATCTGTCGTCCCTGTCCCTGACCGCCTTGTCCGCTCCCCTACCGCCCGAGCTCCGGCGCCTGAACGTCGACAACAATCAACTGACCAGCCTGCCCGACCTTCCAGCCGATCTCCAGCGGCTCCGCGCCAGCAACAATCGGCTGACCAGCTTGCCCGACCTTCCGGCCGGGCTTCGGCGGCTCTACGCCATCGGCAATGGGCTGACCAGCCTGCCGGCAGACCTGCCGCTCGGGCTCCGGCGTTTGAGGGTCGACGACAATCAGCTGACCAGTCTGCCCGATACTCTTCCGGCAACGCTTCAGGATCTCGACGCCAGCGGCAACCGGCTGACCAGTCTGCCCGATCTTCCAGCCGGGCTCCAGCGCCTGAACGTCGACTACAATCAGCTGACCAATCTGCCCGAGCCCCTCCCGGCTGAGCTCGAATGGCTCAGCGCTAGCTACAACCAGCTGACTAGCCTGCCCGAGACGATCCCCGCCGAGCTCCTATGGCTCGGCGCCAGCAACAACCAGCTGACCAGCGTGCCAGAGACCCTGCTGACGCAGCTGGGCCGTGAGTCCAGCGTTAATCTGGAGAATAATCCGCTGCCCGAGGGGGTATTGACCAACCTGGCGACAGCCATGCATGCCGGGGGCTATGCCGGTCCGCAGATCTTTTTGTCTATAGCCGGGGGAGCGGTGCAAGTCGAGCCGCAGGTCGTGCCGCGCACATTACGCGAGACTCGAAAATCGGCTTGTGCACCTGCGTTTGCTATTGTCCGAAAGCATACGCGCCCGATGTGTGGAACCCGCCAAGCTGTTGCGAGCGCGACATTGGGCCGCAAAACGCGTGAGCGTTCCTTCGCATCGCGCTGGCCCAAATCCTGCACCGCGTTCACGGGTGAGGGCAAGAGAATTGGGAGGCGTGTTTGAGTCTCGATCTGAGAAACGACGAAGCGGTCGCTAGTCCACCGTCGGCGACCGACGTGGGCTGTCCGTTTCACACCGATAGAGTCCGCATCCAGCAGGGAGAACAGAACACGCTGGTGCTAACCGGCGCGTCGCGCGGCATTGGTCACGCCACCGGAAAGCTGTTTTCGGAAGCGGGCTGGCGCATCATTTCTTGCGCGCGCCAACCATTCGATGGCGGGCGCTGCCCGTGGAAGTCAGGGGCCGACAACCATATCCAGGTCGACCTCAGCAACCATCGCATGCTGCCGCGCGCCATCGCCGAGATCAAGGAGCGCCTCGCAGGCGCGCCATTGCACGGCTTGATCAACAATGCCGGCATTTCACCGAAGACGCCGAATGGCACTCGACTGACGGCGTTGACGACGTCAGTCGAAACCTGGATGAAGGTGTTCCACCTCAATCTGGTGGCGCCGATTCTGCTCGCGCAAGGCCTGTTTGAAGAGCTCAAAGCAGCGTCAGGATCGATTGTCAACGTGACCTCAATCGCAGGGTCCCGAGTGCACCCGTTTGCCGGCTCCGCCTACGCGACATCGAAAGCCGCGCTCGCGTGTCTCACGCGCGAAATGGCGCACGACTATGCACCGCATGGCATTCGCGTGAATGCGATCGCGCCCGGCGAGATCAAGACCGATATTTTGTCGCCGAACACGGAAGCGCGTCTTGTACCAAATATTCCGCTGCGCCGAGTGGGCACACCCGAAGAAGTCGCGAAGGTCATCTTCTTCCTATGCTCGGATGCGGCAAGCTATGTCACGGGCACCGAGGTGCCGATCAATGGCGGCCAACACCTGTGATCGACTGTACCTGCAAGAAACAAGTCGCACTTGATTTGATCTACATCAATGGAATTCGTGTTCCCACGGAATGCGCGCGACGAGTTCGCAAGAGCAGAGAATAAGCAAGTCAAAGCACACTGTAAGTTTACCGTCGTGTCGCGATGCAGTTTTACCATCGTGCCATAATAAGAAGTTATCTCTTGCGTCATCCTAAAATGGGGCGAGATCGAGGATGACATGCAACACAATATTCGCAAATCCGAACAGGATGACAGGGAGGATGGTCATAACAACGGAGACGTCGTCATGCTGCATATCCCTTCCGTGCGCGAAAGGCCTAACTCAAACTCCGAGACGGACGACGCGCTCCCTAATGTGCCGTTGTACGAGAGCGCGATTATCGGGATCTTCGAAATATCGAAAGTGCTCACCGCACCCTGCCGGCTAGAAGTCACGCTGGCCAACGTCGTCGATCTTCTGCAATCGTTTGTGCAGATGCGGCACGGCATCGTCTCTCTGTTCCACGATGATGGCGTGCCGGACATTACCGTGGGCGCCGGCTGGAGCGAAGGGAGCGACGAGCGCTTCCGGATGCGCCTGCCGCAGAAGGTAATCGACGAGATCGTGGCGTCCGACAAGTCGCTCGTGGCCGAAAACGTAGCAGTGCATCCGAGCTTTAGTGCTGCGGACAAGGAGGTGCTCGGGGCCTCCGACGACACGCCAGTTTCGTTCATCGGCGTTCCCATTCGCATCGATGCGAATGTCGTGGGCACGCTGACGATCGATCGCATCCTAGACAACGCGTCGAGCGACCGGCTCGATTACGACGTCCGGCTGCTCACAATGATCGCCAACCTAGCGGGGCAGACAGTGAAGCTGCATCGGCTGTTCGCGTGTGACCGCGAGCGACTGATGGCGGAGAAGGACCGGCTGCAAAAGGAATTGACCGAGCTCAAACAGCCTGCGCGGGAGCGCAAGAAGGTTCATGTCGAGGGGATTATTGGCGACAGCCCGGCGCTGCGCAGGCTGCTCGAGAAGATCGCGGTCGTAGCCAAATCAAACAGCACGGTGCTGTTGCGCGGCGAGTCGGGTACCGGAAAGGAGCTGGTCGCTAAGGCCATTCACGAGCGGTCGGCGCGCGCCAAGCGGCCCTTCATAAAACTCAATTGCGCGGCGCTGCCTGAGACGGTACTGGAATCCGAATTGTTCGGTCATGAGAAGGGGGCCTTTACCAGCGCGTTCACTGCGCGCAAAGGCCGCTTTGAGCTCGCCGACAAGGGAACGCTATTTTTGGACGAGATCGGCGAGATCTCGGCCTCATTCCAGGCAAAGCTGTTGCGCGTACTGCAGGAGCAGGAATTCGAGCGCGTCGGTGGCAACCAGACCATTAAGGTCGATGTTCGCGTGATTGCCGCCACGAATAAGAACCTGGAAGAGGCGGTGGCAAGGAACGAGTTCCGCGCCGACCTCTATTATCGCATCAGCGTGGTCCCCTTGTTGCTGCCGCCGTTGCGCGAAAGGCGCGGTGATATTCCGCTCCTCGCGACCGAGTTTCTCAGGAATTTCAACAGAGAGAACGGCCGCACGCTTACCTTCGATGCAAGCGCGGTTGAAGTACTGACGAACTGCGGTTTTCCCGGAAACGTCCGCGAGCTTGAGAATTGCGTGCAGCGTACCGCCACTCTGACACCAGGACCATCGATCGTGAGAGACGACTTTGCCTGCTGCCACGGCCAGTGCCTTTCCGCGATGCTGTGGAAGAGCGGATCGGAAGAGATGGCGCTGCAGTCGGGGCCGATCCGACCAGTGCCCGCTAAGCCCGCCGCGCCGCCGGCCGAGACTGCTACATCGATCCCGCCTTTCGGCAGCGAGCTCGCCCCGCTGGCACCGGTCGGCGCAGCTCTTGTAGGTGGTGCGAAGATGGCAGATCGCGAGCGTGTCATCGCGGCCATGGAAAGATCCGGCTGGGTACAGGCAAAGGCGGCGCGCCTGCTTGGACTTACGCCGCGCCAAATTGGCTACGCCCTGAGGAAATATGGCGTCGAGATCAAGCGCTTCTAAAGCAGTGTCGGACTTTGGGTGTGTCGGGGCCGTGATTATCGCCGCTTATGGCGAATAGTTGGCGAAACAAAATAGAGGCGTGATGGTTTGGGGCGGTCCTGGAGCCACGATAGGATGCGGCCCCCGCGTCAGCGCCGGTTCTGGCATCAACCGCCCGGCACAGGTGGTCCCTTGCCTTCTACGCTCGTGCGAACGCGAAGCTGTCAGCAAGAATCCGTTGGCCATGTCGCCATTGGCCATTAGCTCACGGCCTGATACCGTCAGTGAGACCATCGGGGGCTGTTCGACCTCGTTCGATTCGCGCGGCATCGTATGCGGCGACCGCTGCGCGATGCGAGGCCTGCGCAAAAGAAACCGCCGTGTGCCTTGCGGTCGCAGACGCCGCAAACGTATTGCGGCGCCTTGCTCCTCTCGACGCGAAGCATCGTCCAGTGCAACTCGGCTCAGGGCTTACGCTCTCTCGTGAGCGCAGCGGCCGCTACGAGACCCAAAATCGCGTGTGGATCAACTCTGGCAAAGCGCATCCTGTCTTTGGGCCGCTCTCATTGAGAGATCAAGAACAAATCACGCCGCGAGAGCCGGGCTGTCGTAGTCACGACGAATGTCGCAATTGCGTCGGCGAACGTCAGGCGACAGTGACATTGCTTCCCAAAAGCCGTTGTATTTCTGCCCGATATTGAAATTCGCGCAATGGTACGACACTTGCTGTTCTGTTCGCCAGCCGTTGCCACGTCTGGAGAAGCACATGCACAACGTCGTCTGCATCAAGCAGGTTCCCGACTCCGCGCAGATCCGCGTGCACCCCGTGACCAACACGATCATGCGTCAGGGCGTGCCCACCATCATTAATCCATACGACCTCTTCGCGCTCGAGGCCGCGTTGGAGTTGCGCGATAAGTTCGGTGGCGAGATCACTGTCCTTACAATGGGGCCGCCATCAGCGGAGGACTCATTACGCAAAGCGCTGACCTTTGGCGCCGATCGCGCCGTACTGCTCACCGACCGCTGCTTTGCGGGCGCCGATACGCTGGCAACGACTTACGCGCTCGCGACCGCCATCCGCAAAATCGGCAAGGAATATGGCCCGCCGGACCTTATCTTCACCGGTAAGCAGACCATCGACGGCGACACCGCGCAGGTTGGGCCCGGCGTCGCGAAGCGGCTCGGTGTGCTGCAGCTTACCTACGTCGCAAAGATCAGGGCGCTGGATCTCGCTGCGCGCACAATAGAAACAGAACGGCGCTCCGAAGGTGGCGTCCAAGTGCTCCGCACCAGGCTGCCGTGTCTCATCACCATGCTCGAGGCAACCAACCAGATTCGCCGCGGTGCCATGGACGATGCATTGCGTGCCGCCCGAGCGCCGATCGTGAAATGGAGCGCCCAGGAGGCTGGCGTCGAGGACATCTCCAAATGCGGTCTCAAGGGCTCGCCAACCGTCGTCAAGCGTGTCTTCGCGCCGTCCGCGCGTGCTGAGAAGGCGATGCTGGTAGAGGCGGCCGAGCAGCCGGCGCAAGCATTGATCGACGCCATCTTCAAGCACCAGCCCAAGCTAGAAGCCGACCTTGCGGCGCTAGCTCGCGATGCCTGATCTGAAGGGGCTTGGCGATGAACTATCTGATAAGAGCTCCCGCGTTTCTTGCGCAAAGGGTGCGCGCTGCCAAGAAGGCGCTGCCGGGGCATAAGGCGGACAAGCATGTCTGGGTCGTTTCGAACAGGGGCGCGGGCAGGTGCATCCAATCTCCTGGCACGGGCCGCAAGCTCGCCGAGAAGCGGAAGGTTGGTCTCGCGCCGGTTTGTCGGTCCCGAGGCCGAGGCGACACGCAGCGCCGCGGTCGAATTCTTCTCCTACGCCCGCCGACCTTGTCGCAGCCGTCAACGTGTTCGCAGATTACCGCGACGAGTCCTACAGCATGGCGCCGACCGATCTCGTGAATAGCCATCAGGCGGAGATCCTGCTGTTGGGAGCCACCATCTTTCGCCGCCTTCGATGTTCGCCGCGCTCACGCGACCGCGTCACAAGCGAGCGTACGTTTTGAGAACATGCGCCACTGAACAAGGGAGAGGCCAATGGTCGAAGAGAGGTTCGATGCCATCGTGGTTGGCGCCGGAATGGCCGGCAACGCGGCGGCGCTGACCATGGCCAAGCGTGGCATGAAGGTACTGCAGCTCGAGCGCGGCGAATATTCCGGATCAAAGAACGTGCGGGCTGCCATCCTCGATGGGGACATCATGGAACAGCTGGCCCCCGATTTCCGCGAGGGCGCGCCGCTCGAGCGCCGCCTTGTCGAGCAGCGATTTTGGTTATTGGATAGCCGCTCCCATGTCGGGCTGCGCTACCGCTTCAACGACTGCAATGACAAGCGACCGAATCAGTATATCGTTATCCGCGCAGTATTCGATAAATGGTTCTCCCGGAAGGTGAGGGAGGCCGGTGCCACGGTCTTGTACCAGAGTACAGTTACGGAGTTGGCGCAGAATTGTCGCGGCCGCGTCATTGGTGTGCGTACCGACCGCCAGGATGGCATAATCCACGCCGATGTAGTGGTGCTCGCCGAGGGCGCCAATGGCTGGCTCGGGACGCGCGCGGGCTTGCGCGAGCGGTTGACGCCCGACCATATTGCGCTGCAGGTCAAGGAAATGCACCTCTTGCCGCGCGAGATCATCGAATCTCGATTCAATCTCAAGCGCGACGAAGGGGTCATCATCGAGGCTGCCGGCACCATCTCGCGCGGCATGACGGGCATGGGTTTTATCTATGCGAATAGGGAGTGCCTCTCGCTCGGCATCGGCTGCCTCGTCTCCGACCTCCAGCGAACGGGCGAAACGCCTTACGGGCTACTCGAACGCTTCAAACGTCATCCGTCGATTCTGCCGCTAATCAACGGCTCAGAGCTCAAGGAATATTCCGCGCACCTCATCCCGAAACGCGGCTACAACACCATACCCCAGCTCTACGGCAAAGGCTGGGTGGTGGTTGGGGATGCCGCCGAACTCAACAATACCGGCGATTGTGGACGTCTGAACCTTGCGATTATCTCTGGAAGAATTGCAGCGGAAGCGATCTTCCGTGTAAAGTCGCGCGGTGCTCGCAGCACGTCGAGTACTCTTTCACTGTACAAGAAGATGCTGAATGAATCGTATGAGGATCTGAAAAACGACAAGTATATGCCAGCGCTTATCCATACCCAGCCGGAGAACTTTCTCCTCAGCTATCCGCAGCTCGTCTCGAAGGCCATCGTGAACTTCGCACGCATCGGCGTCGGGCCAAAGGCGGGGGAGAGCAAGCCGGATTCAAAATCCTTTTGTGATATGTGGTCGTGGACCGGACTCTTCGGCGATGGCTTCCGCTTGCCGCGCGCCTGGCGCTGAATCAGCACTAGTTCGAGCGAGACGCCGGAAATGTACTTCGAGCATTCGGTGCGCTAAATGACAAGCTGTTCTATAGCCCGTTATGCGTCGCAAACAGCTACATCAAGGGCGGCCCCACGAGGCCCCGTCAGTGCCGTTAGTCAGCTGCTGCTGAAGCTGTTGCCGCGCCGCTACGAGTCGAACACGAAGGCCATACGCGGACTACCGTTGAGGGGCGCATCGAATGCCGCCCTCCCAGCTCATCGGCGAGCAAGCGGGAATGCTTATCCGGCGGCGTTGACCCACCCTGGGGATCATTCTGGTAGAGGCAAAGATCACCGCTGATCATGTGTAAAACTATATCGAAGACAGCTCTCGCCCAGGAGCACCTTTCGTTAATGAAAAAGCGTGGTCTCAATCCCGCCCTGCCACCAACGAATCGATCCGGCCCGTCTCCCAGCAATCGGCCCGCCGCAAAAGTGATTGCGTGAGCCTTGCTTGAAAAAGGCATAACCACGCGCTTTCTGACTCCGCTCAGATCGTTTCCAACCGGACACGTCGCGAGAATTGGTACGGGCCTTGCTTGAGGTGAGCAAATGGCTCTGGGGCCGGACGACGAGGTGGAATGATAGTGCCACGTTGTCAGGTTTCCGACTTCGCGTCTCCAACCGGACACGCACCGCAGGACAACATGGAGAAAGAAATGATGGCGACCCAACAGACCTAGCTCGCATGACGGGTGGCGCTAGGGGAAGGCTGACATGGAAATCCCGCTCTTTGTCCGGGGTGATCGCAGGCTAGCGCGGCTTAAGCGCTCTCTCTCTCTCTCTCTCTCTCTCTCTCTCTATGCCCGGACTCGAATGACGCTATCCCAACCTTCTTCTTCTAAACTGGATCAACCTTCAGAGATACCGGTCGGCGAGCACTTGGCGCGCAGAGCCCGGGATCTGCATGGCGCCCATCCGTTTGCTGCGGAAATCTCCAAAGATCAGGTAGCCAGTCTACTACCTGAATACTTCGCGATGTCACAGGCGTTCCCATATCTGCAGGCGGGATCGCAAAAGGATCTCGTATTCGAGGCAATGCACCGCAATCGAGAGCTCCCGAAGGACGTTGAGCTGACCAGTGTGGTCGCAAACTTTATCTGTTGGGATGAAACGGGAGGACACAGTCGGGTTCTCCAGGGCGGCAACGCTGCGCTACCCAGTATTCTGGAGACAGAATACTTCCACTCAAAGCTCTTTAGAAGAGATGCGTCGCGCCTACTTGGCCGCGCAATACAGCCTAACTACAGCACCAGAACGAGCCGGTACCTTCGTGCGCTATATCATGGCTTGTCGTCGCGAGATGCCATAGTCCGCTGCGCCCACATGGTCGCCTTCGAGCTACATGCTGCGGAGATGATCCAGGCACTGTGGACTACTTTAGTCAAGACGTTTGATGCGCGATCTGACGATCTTGAGTATTTCCAGGCCCATGTCGGCGGCGAGGATCCTGCGGAGAAATATCACGGAGAGATGACAACCAGGCTCATTAGCGAACTGGTTCCTGCCGACTGCAATAACCGTTTCTTGGATGAATTCGATCGGGCGTATGGTCTCAGCTTAGAGTGGTGCCGCAATCTAGTCGGAAGTTATTCGCCTCGCGGAAATAGTGGGGCGGAGGTGGAACACAGCGGCCGCTGTCATTGTGGATCTGTCAAGTTCTACGTACGAGCGCCAGCAGAGATTTCTGCAGTGAAGTGCAGTTGCTCGATCTGCCAAATGTCAGGATTTGTGCACATGCTCGTTGCCGATGACAAGCTCAGGATTGAATGCGGCGAAAACGTCCTCACTACATACCAGTTCAATAAGAACATCGCTCGGCATACGTTTTGTCGGTTTTGTGGCGTAAAGCCATTTTATCGACCGCGATCGAACCCTGCAGGATTCAGCGTAAATGTTCGATGCCTAGATAAAACGACGATCGAAAGCATAGAAGTAGAGGATTTCGACGGCGAGAATTGGGATTTGGCGATCCGTTCGTTGCACGCGGATTAGAGGAGGCGAACTTGAGTGAATCCGAAAGGCGCGCACAATGAGCGATAAACGTGGTCTGCTTTCAGAAGATGCCATCGCGGAATACCGTGCAGAGCTGGCAGATAGAGGTACGGTCCTGATTGCCCCCGATACGCTGTTCACCAAAGACGAGTTGACGAGGATCGATCAGCTTCAGTGCGATGTTCCAGAAGAACAGGTTCGGAAGGGAGATGCCGGCGATTGTCACAACGTTTTTGTGAAACGAGTGCGGCTAGATCACGCCGGCCATAATCCTAGCAACGTGAATGGTACAGCTTCAGCGCAGATCATCAAACTACTGGAAAGAAACGAGCGGGTCTCTGCGCTCAGAAGGATCTTCGGAGCGTCATCGGAGTACGTGATTCGCCGATGCCAAATGCATCGCATGCCGCCTGGGTCCTTCGTTGGTATCCATTTAGATGCTGAGAGCGACCCCGACTTCGAATATTCTGTAATTGTTCAGCTCACGACAGAGTTCGAGGGCGGTGAGTTCGTCGTGTATCCAACCGACCGCAAACGGCAGGTGTTTCGTCCACACTTTGGGACAGTGCTTATCACAACATGTAGGTTCTGGCATGAGGTAAGGAAGGTGCACGCGGGGGAGCGTCGGTCACTCGTCTACTTTTGTTCAAAATACGACGGTGTGAACCGCCGGATAGTCGAAGACCATGCCGCTCGCGTGCGGTCGGCTAGCTAGATGGCACGGCCTGCAATGGCGTCGGGATGAGGTATATTGATGCGGGCCGGATGCTCTAACTGGATGCGCCCGTAGCGGCGCACAAAGATTCTCTTCGTCGCCCGTGGCCATAGGGGAACAGCTTTGTTCTGGCTCAACCCATTGCCCTGTCGCTCAGGGCTATCGCACATTCGTTGATTGTGCTGGTTCGGTATGCCGGGCAAATTCGTCCTGCCGGAGAAGCCCGGGCATTACGATGAGCAATAATGACGACGCTCGCGCGCACGCTAGCGCTCTGACCCAGCGATCGCGTGCCGTCAACGTCGCCGGAGCCCGCGTCATTGACCTCGCATTACGCAAAGCGCCTTTGGGGTCCAGCAGATGGTTGGGAATAGGGCTGTAGTTCAAGTTGGAACAAGCAAATGGACCGAACAAAGTATCTTGAATAGTGGACATGGGGCAGTGGTCCAGATCAGACTATCCTCAATAATCGATGCTCGAAATTGCGGCCCACGAGCCTATCGCGCGCGATCACGAGGCACTCGACCGTACCTGCGTCTTGATCGGCGGCAAGCGGAATAACGCCTTCCTTCTGTATGCTATCAAATAGCAATCCTTCATCGACAAAACAATCAACCGCCTCTCGGAGGGAGTTTAGTCGGACGTTCCGCACGGATGAAATCACGTGAGAATGGGAATAGTCGGATCCTAGCATCCGGTCAGCAATGCTGTGCAGTACCGAGCCCCCGCCCCAGCGACCGTTCGCTTCATTAAAGAGCAGCCTCCCGTCGATCGAAAAAATGGCATCTATGTTGATCATTCCGCGGTATCCCAAGGTCCGCGCAAGCTCCACAAACCGATAGGCGTGCTCGTAAGCGGTCGAGTACTGCTCATTGCTTAGGTCGCTTGGAAGTTCTAGTCCAGTCCAGACGAGAGCTCTCTCGGACGGATCTTCGCTTCGACGCAGACGTATGTTGCCGCTATTGACGTATGCGATGGAACCATTTTCCTCGATTTCAAACTCCAGATAGAAGAGAGAACGAGCCACGTGGTATGACTCGACGACCACTATTTTACATGAGGCGGTTGTCAGCTCAGACCAAAGTTGATCAGGATCAAACGACGGCCAAAGGACCCGCCGGGTCTCTCTTGCCCCAGGTAGTGGAGCGCTCTCCTTGCCGGTCAATATGACATTTCCGACCCCGCCGGCGCCATTGTCCAACTTTACAATAACGCTGCCGGTTTCAAGCCTTAGCGAGTTGACCGCTCTGAACAGTTCTTCTGAAGTTGTTGCTATGCATCCACTGGGCAACGGAAGCATGGTACTTGTTGCCAGTTGACGGAAGTGGCTCTTGCGGTTCAATAAATCAGGACCCCGCTGCAGAGCGAACTCGTCCCCGTACTGCATTACGCCGAGCATCGCCGCTAGGCGCGCGACGCCTTCAGTAGCGTAGCAAGCATATAGTTTCCAATGTGTTTTGTCACAAATGTGGCGGCGGATCTGTTCAACAATTATGTTGGACTGTAGAGTGAAATCACTAAGGACACCCATCTCGTGCGCGTTTTCCGGCACGACCACCAAGACAGTCGATGGGTCGAACCTTAATGTCGCACCAACATATTGTAGCAGGTCAGTCGGGATCGCTACCGGAGAGACAATTAGGTCGCCCGGTTGCGCAAACCATACGGAGCGCCAAGCCGACTTGGCCGCAAGCGAAAGTTGGAGTGCCGTTAGATCGGCACCGGACATTTGGGCGGTACCGGCATTCATAATTAGGATTCGCGGCATCAACGAGCTCCGTGGCACTTGGCATATTGGACGGAAGCGCAGTCCCGCACTACGTGAACGGGCGGCAGCGCATTCATGTAGAACATTTTGATCGAAACGACCTCATTGAGCTTGAGA
The DNA here is from genome assembly GCF_001693515.2 of Bradyrhizobium paxllaeri. Taxonomy (NCBI): domain Bacteria; kingdom Pseudomonadati; phylum Pseudomonadota; class Alphaproteobacteria; order Hyphomicrobiales; family Nitrobacteraceae; genus Bradyrhizobium; species Bradyrhizobium paxllaeri. Next base: position 5,145,699 of record NZ_CP042968.1, on the reverse strand, counting down.
CGGAAGACCGCCTGCAGCAGGCGAATATTGGCAGCGCCCAATCCGCGATACTTATTTGGTGTCTCTTTGCCGAGTTGATCGCGCATCGAGTTCTTTCAGCATATAATGCTGGATCTTGCCGAGCGCCGTTCTCGGCAGTTCTTCCGTGAAAATGATTTCGCGCGGCACTTTGAAACGGGCGAGCTGCGACTGCATGTGCGCGCTCAGCGCTTCTGCTTCAATCCGTGCGCTTGACCTTCTGATCACATATGCCACTGGTACTTCATCCCAGCGCGAATCGGGCCGACCGATGACAGCGCATTCTGCGACATCGGGATGCTCCATAAGCACACGCTCGACTTCCGCCGGGTAAATGTTTTCTCCGCCGGAAATGATCAGATTCTTCTTGCGATCCTGCACCCAGAAATATCCATCGGCATCGCGGCGGCCGATGTCGCCCGTGTGATACCAGCCATTATGCAGCGCCTCGCCCGTTGCGTCTTGATTGCCCCAATATTCGCAGAAGACATTAGGCCCGCGCACTACGATCTCGCCCAGGGTTCCTGGCGGCTGCTTGTTCCCCGCATCATTGATGATTTCCACTTCGCAGCAAAGGCCGGGCAGGCCAGTCGTACCCTCACGCGAGAGATCACCGCCCAGTCTCGTATAGACAGCAATTGGGCACGTCTCCGTGGACCCATACACCTGCAACACTGGTACGCTGCGTGCGACGAAGCGTTCGATCAGGTGCTGCGGCACCATGGTTGAGCCGGCGGAAATCGCTCTGAGTGAGGTGAGGTCGGTGGTCGACCACTGGGGATGCTCGGTCAGGGCTTGAATCGTGGCAGGCACCAGGACAGTCAGCGTTGGCCGGTCGCGCCCGATCGCAGCGAGCGTCGCCTCTGGCGTAAACCGCGTGTGAATCGTAACGGTCGCGCCGTGATGCAAAGCTGGCGTCGTCTGGATGTTGAGGCCACCCACGTGGAACAGCGGCAACACTGTTAAGACGTGGTCTGCCGAGGTGATGCCATGCATGTGCTGACTCATCATCCCATTCCACAGCAAGGTCTCCTGGCTCAGCACAGCCCCTTTCGGCCGCCCGGTGGTGCCCGAGGTATAGACGATCAGAAGCGGACAGGACAGGTCCGTGTGCGGATTGCGACCGTCGCCGTGCCCTCGGTCTAGCAGGCCATCCCATCTGCTTCCGCCAAGAGGCGCAAAATCCAAGCCAACGACAAAGATATCCGGTAGTTGATCGGCCAGGGCTGGCAGGAGCGCCTCGAAGGCGTGCTCGACCACCAGCACCTTGGCGTCAGCGTCGGATAGGATGAAGAGCTGCTCAGCGACCGCAAGCCTCCAATTCAATGGCACGAGCATTGCGCCGAGCCGCGCGCAGGCATAGAGCAGCACCAGATGGTCAGGCCGGTTAAGACTAAGGATCGCGACGCGATCGCCTCTCTCGACACCAAGCTGGCTTTTTAGGGCGCGAGCGACCTGCTCGATCATTTGATTGAAACTCGCGTAACTTAAGGTCTCGCCCTCGAAATGGATCGCCGGCTTGTCGGGAGAGAACGCCGCGTTGCGCTCAATCAGCGTGCAGAGATCAACCATCAGTCTTCCGCTTTCCCTGGCTTGCACCGTATATCCTCCCGAAGCGGCAATGAGAGCTCATCAACGTCCCGTGAGGTATCGATTAGACTTTTATGGTGTTAGATGAGCCGCCTTGCGTCAGGTATCTGCAAAAAGGATGCAGCTTGTGGCGATGTCATGAGGCTCAGGTAGGGTGGATGTGACACGAGGGCTCAAAGTGTAGGCTCTTGCTCACGTACTTTAGTTTGCTCGACAGGGGCTGTCGCATACACGCGATAATTTCGATAAGCGCACCATGAGGAGAGTTTCTGCGATATTCTCAATGCAGGCTCGCCACACATATAGGCGGCTCCAGCATCTCCATCTTTGAAGCCGACATGGCCCGGCATTGGCCTTCAGTGTGATTGACTAGCAAGAGCTTCCTGGAGCCGTCAGGTCCTTTTCACATTGCCCCTCCGAGAACCGGGCAATCTTTTGCGATGCCGCGCCGATTGTGGTGGCGGAATGTGCCGTTCCTGCTCCTTAGCTTCTGCAGCCCAATCGACCTTTATTCGTTTGCGCGATCTTGTCGCCATACCAGCTCCGAGGGATCTGTGCGGACAGAACAAAACCACGTTTCTTTGATTGACCGCGGCCCGGCCGGAAACCGGCGCCTTTGAGACCGTACAATGTGACGCTACGTACGATTCAAGTCGTTTTTGGGCGGCCGGCGGGTGAATATGTTCAAACCTCTAAAACCTGCCGCAAGCAGCGACATACGAAACTGAAAAGTGCACTGCCATTCTTTCCTCATAAGATCTGTATCGCTCCGGTGAAGGCCGCCTTGCGCGCTTGGACGGAGGATGAAGACATAGGCGTATGACTGACCATACGCCTATTTCGAAGGTCTCCCGATTGGAAGTTGTTTCGACGGGCGCTCGACGCCGTTGGACGTTGGACGAGAAGCGGCGGATCGTTGCTGAGAGTTATGGCGGTTCCCGACTGGTGTCGGAGACGGCGCGGCGCAACGAGTTGTCGACGAGCCAGCTGTTCACTTGGCGACGTTTGGCGCGTGAGGGCCGGCTGGGCGGGGATGCCACGCCGGTGCTTGTTCCTGTGGAGATCACTTCGACGCCATCTGCGGCATCGACCTTGGTAGCACAACCGCGGCCATCGCCAGCCAAGGAGCGCGCGAAGGTAGGAATCATCGAGATCGAGCTCGGCGATTGCCGGGTTTGCGTTGACCGTGACGTAGACCTTGAAGCGCTGCGGCAGGTCCTCGAACTTCTGAGGCGGTAATGATCCCGATCCCAAGCGGCGTCAGGGTCTGGATCGCAACCGGCCACACCGACATGCGCCGCGGCATGCAAAGCCTTGCGCTGGTGGTTCAGGAGAGCCTCAAGCGCGATCCTCATGCGGGCGATCTCTACATCTTCCGCGGCCGCCGCGGCGATCTGATCAAGATCCTTTGGCATGATGGGTTGGGCACGTCGCTCTATGCCAAGCGGCTGGATCGCGGCAAGTTTATCTGGCCTTCGGCGTCGGATGGTGCGGTGTCGATATCGGCGGCGCAAATGGCTTACATGCTCGAGGGCATCGACTGGAGAAATCCCCAGCTCAGCTGGCGGCCGCAGAGCGCGGGCTGAGCAAATAAATCTACCGCCCTTCAGCTTTTGGGGAGTCACAACACATCCGATCTGTGATTCACTGCATCGCATGGATACCAATCGCAACGCTGGTCCTGATGATATTGCAGCCCTGAAGGAGGCTCTGGCGGCCGAGCGTGCCAGGGGTTTGGAGATTGCGGCCGAACTTGCGGTAGCCCGTGCGAAGGCATCAGAAGACAGCGCGCTGATCGCCCACCAGAAGCTCCAGATCGCCAAGCTAAAGCATCAGATCTACGGCCAGCGTTCGGAACGTTCGGCACGGCTGATCGAACAGTTGGCCTTGGCACTCGAAGAGCTGGAGGCCGATGCCACCGAAGACGAACTGGCGGCAGAACGGGCCGTGGCCAAGACGACCACAGTACGCCAGTTTGTCCGCAACCGCGCCGAGCGCCAAACCTTCCCCGCGCATCTGCCCCGCGAGCGTGTGGTGATCGACCCGCCGGCTGTGTGTGAGTGCTGCGGCGGCAATCGCCTGCGCAAGCTCGGCGAGGACGTGACGCAGACTCTGGAGGCGGTACCGCGCCAGTGGAAGGTGGTCGAGACAGTGCGGGAGAAGTTCTCTTGCCGTGACTGCGAGAAGATCAGCCAGCCGCCGGCGCCGTTCCATGCCATCGCGAGAGGATGGGCCGGACCGAGCCTGTTGGCCATGATCATGTTCGAGAAGTTTGGCCAGCACCAGCCGTTGAACCGCCAAGCCGAGCGCTACGCTCTGGAGGGCGTGCCGATTGCGCTATCGACCATGGCGGACGCCGTAGGGGCGGTCTGCGCGTCCCTGGATCCGCTCCTGCGCCGCCTCGAAGCACATGTGATGGCGGCCGAGCGGCTTCATGCCGATGATACGACCGTGCCGGTGCTGGCCAAAGGCAAGACTGACACGGGCCGGTGCTGGGTCTATGTCCGGGACGACCGACCGTTTGGCAGCGCAGGCCCACCGGCGGCGATGTTCTATTACTCACGCGATCGCAGGGGGGAGCATCCCCAGGCACATCTGGCTGGGTATGCCGGCATCCTGCAGGCCGATGCCTATGATGGGTATAACCAGCTCTATCTGGCGGGACGCCATCCTGGACCGATCCGGGAAGCGGCGTGTTGGGTCCATGCGCGGCGTCCCTTCTTTGCCATGGCCGACGTCGAAGAGAACGCGCGGCGCAAAGCTGCCGGCAACAAGGAAATCCCTCTATCTCCGATCGCAATTGAGGTGGTGCGTCGCATCGATGCGCTGTTTGAGATCGAGCGCTCCATCAATGGCAAGAGCCCGACGGAGCGTCTTCAGGTACGGCAGACGCTGAGCCGCCCTCTGGTCGAGGACCTCCAGATCTATATGCGCGAACAGCTCGCCAAGCTGTCGCGGGGACATGACCTGGCCAAAGCGTTCAATTACATCCTGAAGCGATGGGCGAGCTTCACGCTGTTCCTCGAGGACGGGCGGGTGTGTCTCTCGAACAATGCCGCCGAGCGCGGCCTAAGAGGCATCGCACTTGGCCGAAAGGCCTGGTTGTTCTGCGGCTCTGATCGCGGCGGGCGGCGCGCTGCGGCCCTGTATAGCCAGATCGTCACGGCCAAAATGAACGGCATAGATCCGCAGGTCTGGCTCGCCGACATACTCAACCGCATCGCAGCTTACCCAGCTCATCGCTTGGACGAACTGCTGCCTTGGAATTGGACGTCGGCATCAGCAATCTCCGTTCGAGCTGCGTGATCACGGCAAGCCGATTAAGCTTCTCGCGCCAGCTCCGTCCGCGGCCCACACCGGATGGGTACTAAGATCTGGCCCGAGCCGGGCTTGCGTTGCTATCCCAGAAGGCGCCGTCTTCGAGCGGCGCAGCTGATCGGCATCGAGTTGCCATTCAGGGCTGATCTTTTCGCCGCCATCCTACGGTTCGCACCGGGTAAGAAGCCGAGCTGCCAAAAAGAGCTGCTATCCAGACAGATAGACGAGTGTCACGTGCATGCTGGGCACGAACTCAGGATGCGAGCTGCCTGGGAGTTTTCTGATGAGAGCCGTCTTTCGATATGTGCGCGAATCGCATTTGCTTTAGCGTCAATCCAGCCGCGCTCGCGCGCGCTTGCGACCATCTTGGCGTAGGCTGCTTCCCAAGTTGCGTTGTCCTTGGGGCGGCCAGGCAGGATAGGTACTAAATCAACAGGCACCAGCGCATTGTCCTGGTCAACGAGCGTGATCCCATTCAAGTCTGAAGGCTTAGCGGCATGCGTGCCCTTCAAGACGAGCTTGAAGCCGCAAAATCGAAGGGCTCCGCCAGTTGCACTTCCCCCACCGGCGAGCATTCTGTGATCATAAATCGGATCCTTCATCGTGGCTTTCAACATAAGCCTAGCCGTAGAGTTTCGTTACGAATAGCGAGCTTGCGGTGAAAACACGCCCTCAGCCGTACAGTAGCGTTCGAAACTCCCCACGGAAGTTGATGAGTGGATTGCCTTGAGCTGATCGCGTTGCGACAATCCGGCCGACAAAGATCCCAGGGGTGCCGACGACTTGGTAATGATGCAAGACGCATTCGAGCACACAAACTGCGCTTTGCAGAACCGGTACGTTAAGGACGCCTTGACCCCATGCCGCTGTGGGAAACGGTCGGCGCCGTTTGCGCCGTGCCGGCGGGCAAACGCGGTGCGAGGTCCTGCTTACTGCCGCCAAGAAGACTCACACCAAGAGTGCCGTTGGCGAGTATCGCGTCGTTAGTTTCGCAACTGTTAATGCCGACCAGCAGGCAGGGAGGCTCCATGCAGATCGAGGTAATAGAGCTGACAGTTAAGCCGCGCCGTCCGTCGACCGTTCCGGTCGCTACAATGGACACGCCGCTCGCCAGATTTCGCACGGCTTGGCGAAACTTGATCGCCTCGATGGCTGAATTTCGCTTATCGGGGGAGGCGATTGCCAGCCCATAGTCCAGCTCCAGAGTGGCGTTTGACTTCGAAGCTTTGAGGCATGCGGAGATTGCGTAGGTTCGCAACCGTTGAAGTTGCCTCCGCGCTGTTCGCGCTTGGTGGCACCTGTAATCTGACTGATCTGGCGATGCTGCTCGTCGCGCCTCCGCGTCAGATCGAGTACGTTCCACTTCCTCGTGTCGTAGGCCGGGAAGAGCGACGGGCAGGATGCCGGTACGTCCGAAGGGCCGGCCGTCCGTGATCTGTCCGCGCGGGGCATCATTCACTGCAAATTATTCCTCGGTGGTGACATGGGCATTGCCCACGCGCCATTTTGCCTGCCGATACTGTCGAGAAGGCGCTTTTTCCCGGAGATAAGACGCTCATCCAGCGTGGCGTGCAACGAAAGCCGCAGCTCAGGCGGGATCGAGGCGTCTGTATCGATCACTTCACGAAGCTTACGAAACATGAGTTCGATCAGCGCGATCGATCCGAGTACCGTGTCTGTCTGCCAAGATATCATTGTTGGCCTCTTTTGGCGCTCCAGCGCGAAGCGCGATTCACCGAGCCGCCTATCTCTTCGATGATCTCCGTGGGGCGCTTCGCACCGGCTCTGGCGATCTGAGCGGCGCTCGATATGTCGGCCGCCGCCTTGACCTCGATCAGCTCGGCAGCATTGACGCCGTACGCATGCTGCCGCCCGAAAAGTGCGCTGCTCCGAGCATAGACCGCGCTCATCTGACGAATCTCCACCTCGATTTTAAGACTTTCCATGATTCTGCCATTAATCCCCGGGCTAGGGCACCGCTATTTCGTTCAAACGGTGCATTTCGACTCTCCATCACCGGCTGCACTTATCGGCCTACTCAAAGCAGGGGAGATTACGGGCTCTTGGCTGACGTGAGAGTTCTGCGGACCTTCTGAATGCTGAATAGCCGTCCTCGAAACGCGCGACCCCGAGCAGTATTCGGACCGAAGCCAGCTTGGCTGGGAGGTTTTGTCGCGCATTACTGCGCTCCGGTTGAAGCCGCCGCCTCGCGTGAGAGCAGCGCGCGGGTCGCCGCCCTCACATCAGCCTGCCGCATCAGACTTTCTCCGACCAGGAAGGTCGAAATGCCAAGCCGCGAAAGACGTAGAACATCGCCCTGCGAGCGGATACCGCTTTCGCCGACGATCACGCGATTCTTGGGTAGGAGCGGCGCCAGCGCCTCGCTGATCGTAAGAGCGGTCTCGAAGGTGCGCAGGTTGCGGTTGTTGATGCCGATCATCGGCGAGCGGAGTTTAAGCGCCCGATCGATCTCCTCGACGTCGTTGATCTCGATCAGCACATCCATACCATGAGACATTGCCGCAGCCTCAATCTCACGAGCGGCTTCGTCTTCAAGCGCCGCCATGATGATCAGAATGCAGTCGGCTCCCTGAGCGCGCGCTTCGGCCACCTGATAGGTGTCAAGCAAGAAGTCCTTGCGCAGCACCGGAAGATATGATGCCGCGCGCGCCGCGACCGTGGAATCAGGGTGCCCCTGGAAGAGGTGCGTTTCCGTCAGTACCGACAGACAGGCAGCGCCGCCCCCTTCATAGGCCCTGGCTAGCGAGGGCAGATCGAAGTCGCTCCGGATAAGGCCCTTGGTGGGAGAGGCCTTTTTGATCTCGGCGATCAGCGCATATTCATCTGCTGCGTGCTTGTTGCAGATGGCGGCGAGAAAACCCCGCGGCGGCGAGGCCTGCCGTGCGAGCGTTTCGACCTCTGAAAGTGGCAAGGCGCGCTTGGCGGCTGCGATCTCTCCGCGTTTGTAGGCTTTGATCTTCGTCAAGATATCGGACATCGGTTAGGCTCGGCTGTTAGGCGTTGGATACTGCGATTAGTTGTTTCAACCGCGCCGCCGCGGCACCGCTACCAAGCGATTTCTGCCCTAGTGCGACGCCTTCCTTCAAGGTTTTGGCACGGCCGGCCACGATCAATGCCGCGGCCGCATTGAGAAGCGCGATACCGCGATATGGGCTTGGCGTGCCGTCGAGCACGCTTTTCAGCGCCACTGCATTGGCATTGGCGTCGCCGCCCTTCAGTCCCTCGGCTGGCGGGTCACCGGTGCCCATGGCTTGCGTGGCGTAGGTTTGGTCATAATTCATTCCTACAACCTAACGCAGCGTCAGGTTCAATCCCTTTTAGTGGCTTGGCTGAACCAATTATGCCGTCCCAATATGCAATCTCGCGCGTTCCAGAGTGACGGGGACACAAGCGTCTGAGAAACCACTTCGAAAGGTTAGTTACTCACATTGGAACGGGTCGTCGGGTGTTTTCAGGCCGACAAGGACGACTGAGAAATCTTGGCGGCCGAGGAGCGGGCCCGCCCGAGGCGGCCACGAGTGCTGCCGTCCCCTCGCAAATCATGGTGTTTCCGACATTCATGCTGGTTATCGAACCGATCGGGATCGACGCCCAATCAAACCTTCAGGACAGACTCAGAACTCATCCTGCCTTGGGCTGGCTAAAATGGCTGGACGACTATCGCCGGCAACAGCCGTAGGGCCCAGTCGAGATCGTCACGGCACCTAGCATTGTCGTGCCAGATGGGCTCGAGACGAGGGCGCAATCGTCATCAGGAGCGTCCACAGATGATCGCGATCGCTTACCGGCTGTTCACGACAAAGATTCGGCACAGACAGCCGCGAAGTTGAGAACTCATAGCAGGCGCTAGGCAGCGTCTGGAAGTTCTTTAGCTTATGGATCTCGATCCACCTGCCGCTTCAGATCGGTGATAGCGGCGTGAAGCCTCGCATTACAACCACGCACCGCTGTTCATGGGCGGGTCAGTTTTTTATTCGCTTTCAGCTGCGCGTGATCGTTAGACCAGCATTCTCCAGGGCATCCAGGATCTTGCCCGCATCAGCCGGCGCGTCGTGTTGGTGCTCGCCAGTCAGGGCGCCGGCAATGACCGCGTACGCCTCCTCGCGCTCGGCCGGCTTGTGCACAGTATATTCGCCGCAGACATTGCAGGCGATCATCGGTCGACCGCTCCAGGGATCATGTGACGCGATTTCGCACCAGTCATCGGAGTTGCATTTCGGGCACTGCATGGGCAAGGGCTCCTGGCAGTTCTCAGCGAGCTCGGTTCTAGTCAAATCCAAAGGCGGTTGGGCAGCTTACCTCTGCAGAAGCATCGGGAGTGTGGAGCTCGCCTCGGCCATTCCAGAAGCGAACAAAGCTAGCGAGGCCAGCGCGAAAACAAACGAACAGACGTGGCAAATGCGCGCGGCGTTCGCAGCGCGCAAGCGGCGCGCCTCTTGGATCCGTTGTGGCTCACAAGTCCTGAGCCTCGAAACCGCGATTTCAGCAGCGGCGCCGGCGAACATTGCAAGGAAAGCGAGCGCAGCCCCCAACGCGAAGTACATCGCTGCTGAAGAGAGGGAGCCGATAAGGCTCAGATCGATTGTGGCTCTGGTTGCTACGCCTTCGAGAGATGACATGACTGCAAGCCCAGCTCCACAGTTGATCAATATCAGAGCGCGAAGCGCAATCGGGACTGAATCGAGGGCAGCCTCTCTTACAAATCTCCGAACTTGGACCTTGCGAGGGACGCGCTGCGCATCTTCGTGGTTCAGGCCGTGATGCCATTTCCAGTCTTTTACCGCCTGTCTTTGATCGGAATGTTCTTCAAATGTTGATTGTTTGTTGGACTTGTCCACTAGGTGTGCTCCTCGGTCCGTTCGGGGCGACGAGAGCGCCGCTTCGGGCGCTTAGGTCGCGGGAGTTGATCCTTTGAGAGGCGAAAGCTAGTCCGGACCCAAAGGCGGTAGGCGCAAGCTGCGTGCTTGACACGGCGAATCGGCTTTCGCTCAAGAACATATCGGCTCGGAAGCTCACGAAATCCCATTCGTGTGATGACGTCGTGCTAGCACAGAACCGTTTCGAGGCCGGTCGCCCGTGCTTGCGTCAAACTTCGCTGATGCATCAGCGTCTCAGTGGTCGCCACCGGAGCGGGTTCGAATTCGCTCTCCTCTAGCTGCTTCGAAAGTTTCGACACTGGAGCACATATAGTTCAGATCCAGTTTTCATCGACGGAAGGCCGCGGCGAAGGTGATGCGTTTTACTTATCTGCCTTTCGCGTGGAGGTAGACCCAGCCGCCGATTTGGAAGCCAGTCAAATCGAAGAATCGGCATGATCAACGCCTTCTCGCTTTGCGCCTGATCCGATCGCTACATTCTGAAGACGCCGTAACGTGGCGCCTCGATGGGAGTATTGAGCGAAGCGCTCAGGACGATTGCGAGCGCGCTTCTGGTGTCGACGGGATCAAGAATGCCGTCGTCCCAGATTTCGGAAGTTGCATAGTAGGCGCTCGATCGTTCCCGATACTCTTCGACGATAGGCTCTCGGATGGCCGCCAACTCTTGCTCCGATAAGCGTCCACCCGCCCGGGCCAATTGTCTTGCCTTGACATGCGTAAGCACGCCTGCCGCTTGCTCTGCACCCATCGCTGAGATCTGAGACTGCGGCCAGGAGAACATAAAGCGTGAATCGTAAGCTCGTCCCGCCATAGCGAATGTCCCCGCTCCGTGGGAGCGGTTGCAAATAACCGTGAATTTAGGCACCGACGCTCCAGAGACGGCCATGATAAGCTTGGCGCCATCCTTGGTGATGCCACGCCGTTCGTATTCGCGGCCGACCATGAAACCCGTGATATTCTGCAGAAACAGCAGAGGCGTTCGATTCTTGTCGCACAATTGGATGAAGTGAGCGCCCTTCAGCGCGCTATCGCTGAACAGTGCGCCGTTGTTTGCAATAAGCCCGATCTGATATCCATAAAGGCGGGCGAAGCCGCACACCAAAGACTCGCCATAGCGAGGCCGGTATTCGTGGAATCGGCTGCCGTCGACCAGACGGGCGATAATCTCCCGCATGTCGAACTGCACTCGAGGATCCCTGGGAAGAATACCGTACAACTCAGACGCATCGTAAGCGGGCGGCTCCGGAGCGACTCTATTGATCGAGGCTTTCGTAGCAGGATTGAAGCCAGCGACAATGTCCCGCGCGATGGCAATCGCGTGCATCTCGGAGTTTGCGAGATAGTCACTCGTTCCAGACACGCTGGTATGCATATGAGCGCCGCCAAGCTCTTCGGCGGATACCGTTTCGCCCGTGGCCGCTTTCACGACCGGGGGGCCCCCTAGAAAAATCGCGCCCGTTCCCTCCACGATGATGTTGTAGTCGCTAAGCGCGGGGACATACGCCCCTCCTGCGGTGCAATGACCCATTGCGATGGCGACTTGCGGCACTGCCATCTTCGAGAGAATGGACTGATTGCGGAAGATTCGCCCGGCGTAGTATCGATCCGCGAAGAACTCCGCCTGCAAAGGCAGAAATCCACCAGCACAGTCGCACAGATGAACAACAGGCAAACGGTTCTCGATCGCGATGTCTAAGGCCCGCACGATCTTCTTGACAGACAGCGGATACCATGCGCCGCCCTTCACGCTGGCGTCATCGGCGTGAACAATGACTTCGTGACCCGCTACGATGCCGATGCCGACGACCTGCGCTGCGCCGGGCACATCGCCGTCGTAAGCCTTGTTAGCGGCTAGAGTCGAAAGCTCGAGGAACGGTGTTTCTGGATCGAGCAAAGCCTCGATCCGATCCCGTACAAACAGTTTGTTCTGCCGGCGCAGGCGCTCAAGTTCCCGTTCAGCGCGATTATAGCGGACGGTACGTTGTCGTTCCTTCAATTCGGCCGCGAGTCGTCTGTTATGGAGTTGGTTGAGGCGAAATTCTTGGGATTGGACATCCACTTCAGAAGCGATCCGCTGCATCTCAGCGCCCTTCCTCGGAGAGCGTAACCAGCACTGCGTCTTGCTCGAAGCTTTCGCCTTCGTTGAAGTGAATCCGGTCGATCACCCCGTCTCGTGGAGAGCGTATGATAGTTTCCAACTTCATGCTCTCGATTTTCATCAGCGGCGTGCCTGCGGAAACGGCTTGGCCAGGCGAAACGCTGGTGGTAACGACCAGGCCAGGCATCGGCGCGCGCGCCATCAGATGATGTGGCTTATTGTTCGCGCAAGCGAGCGTTCTCAATGGGTCGCGGTAGTGCAGAATGCGCGTCCGGTCGCGCATACGCACGTGAATAACGTCGCCATCGATGGCGAATCTAACCGGTTCGCTTTCGCCTGCGATGGTAAGAACGCCGCGGCCTTCGCTTTGCTGGGAGAACGCGATTGGAGCAATCACTTCATTGCTCAAGCAAAGCCGATAGCCATGTTGGCAACGTGAAAGCGATAGCTGATAAGTTACGCCATCAACTTCAAAAAAGTGGTTCACGTCAGTTTCTCCAGCTCCCCAGCGCTGCGTGAAGCTCGGGCACGGCATCTGCAGATTCGCGGACAGGTCTCGTCAGGAGGGCGGCTGTGGCGAGGAAGTCAGATAAGTCGGACGCGGGTTCGCCCGATGCAATATGCGGATTTTCCTCAAGATATCCCGTATGGACGTGTCCGCTCAGAAATGCCTTGTCGCGGAGGATGCGTGTAAGAAAGCTTGCGTTTGTCTCGCAGCCGAGAAGCACCAGCTCGCGCATCGCGCGATCGGCCTTCAGCGCAGCCTCCATGCGCGTGGGCGAATGCACGATGATCTTTGCAAGCATGGGATCGAACGCTGTCGTGATCTGCTGGCCTTGCACGATGCCACTGTCGATCCGTATGCCGTCGCCGTCCGGATACTCAAGAACAAGTACCTTGCCAGTCGTCGGAATATACCCGCGTTCCGGGGCTTCCGCATACAGTCTAGCCTCGATCGCGTGTCCTTTCGAGACAATATCAGACTGCGAAAATCCAAGTTCGCGGCCGGCGGCGACATAGATCTGTTGCGCAACAAGATCGATGCCGGTGATCATCTCTGTCACACTATGCTCAACTTGCAGACGCGTATTCATCTCGAGAAAATAGAACTCTCCGCCGTCGTAGATGAATTCGACAGTGCCTGCGTTCTGGTATTTGGCGGCACGCGCGATGCCCGCGGCAGCTTCGCAGATCCGCCTCTGCAACTCTCCCGATAGTGCGGGGGACGGCGCCTCCTCGATGACTTTCTGGAATCGGCGCTGGACCGAGCACTCTCGCTCGAAGAGATGGACCACGTTTCCGAAGGAGTCGCCGAGCACCTGGACTTCGATGTGCCGCGGGTTTTCGACGTATCGTTCGATGTAAAGCCGGCCATCACCGAAGTATCTCTGCGCCTCACTGCGCGCCTGCGCAATCGCGTCCTCCAAGTTAGCGAGGTCGCGCACGATCCGCATGCCCTTGCCGCCACCTCCAGCCGATGGCTTCACCAGCAAAGGAACGCCAACAGTTCGAGCCCTGAATGTGAATGTCGCTGGATCATCTTCTTCGATCGCGGAAGGTGCAACCGGAAAACCGCTCCGCTGAACGAAGTTGCGAGCCCTGATTTTGTCGCCCATCAGTTCGATGCTTTCCGGAGCTGGCCCGATGAAAGCAATGCCTGCCTTTGTCACGGCCCTGGCGAACTCAGCATTCTCGGAGAGAAACCCATAGCCCGGATGAAGGGCGGCGGCGCTCGCCTTGTGGGCAGCAGCGATGATTTGCGGGATATCGAGATAGGCGGCAATCGGAGTGCGACCGCTGATCGCAATCGCCGTGTCAGCCATGGCAACAGCCGGCGTCCCCGCATCCTCATCGTGGTAGACAATTGCAGAGCGAAGCCCCAGCCCTCGCAAGGTTTTGATGATTCGTACGGCAATCTCGCCTCTGTTGGCGATCAGAACGGTTTGGAAAGGTATTTCACGCATTCGCCTGTTCGTCCAAGTAAGTGTCCAGCGCCAAGAATTCCGTCATTCGCAAGCGGTTGGTGCAGCCTCAATTGCCCGCGCCCTTTCATCTGTCCCCATTCGGCGTTGCCATCCTGGAATTCAGCCCCAGGGGCTGGTCTCGAACGTGGGCAATCGAAGCCGGCGGGCTATCGGCGCCGGCTCATTTCGAGCTTTCCTTTCGCTTGGCAGAGTCTCGAAACGATATCACGTAGCGACATTGGTCACTCAGGTTTCCGAACTTGGCTCTGAGACAGGAAGTGATGGCTCCTGCATCAGGTATGTGGCTGCTACAAAGGCGAAACACGTCCGGTGTGCAAGCCTCTCGTTCCTCCGGTGTCGCCAGCCGATCTCGCGCACCCGCCTGTTCGGCGCATAGAACCGTGGTAGTCACAGCAGCAACGGCAAGTGATGCTGCACAGCGGTGTACTTTGAAAAACCAAGACCGATACGTTCGCAGCTTTTGATTCACGATATCCTCTTTATGTTGAGACAACCTGCGGTATTGTCCTTTCTGCGCGAAGCGCAGCGTGACCTGTCTACCGCGAAACAGGGCGGGACCATTCAAAGCATTGACGGCCGCGGAAGCGCACTCGCGTATCTGCACACCTATCGCAGCGGTGCTTCGGTCGTCCTATTCGTAGATACCGTAACTTCCGAGCGCATGGAGGCGCCTAACAAGCCGCCGGTCGCCGATGAGCCAGAGCCGCCAACGCCGGGCGAAACAACGATTGCGACCCGGGTAGACGAAAGAAGTTTCGATACCGGTAAGATATACCTCGCAAGCATTGTGGATTGAGCTACCTCCAAATGCCGCCGAAGCTGCATCTGGTCGGGGAGAGAGAACCAGGAGCGGTCTGTAACAGCCGTGGCTATCACCCACATGCTGCGCAGATCGCGCCAGACTCTCATCCTATTCCGGGTGCAACGTGGTAGGTTTGCGATGCGGCTGATGGACCACTTTGCTTTCGGGTGAGTGCTCGAGCATCGTGATTTTGCGACGTGAGCTCACGAGTGTGGGACATTAGCAATTCTCATCACTTGGTTGGAAGCGTTGAAATGGCCACAGGGACGCCACCTGCTTTTTAAGACCGTACAATCTAACGCTACGTGCGATTCAAGCCCTCGCCAGGACTACTCGTGTGGATATATCTAAAACTCGCAGGCCCAAGTGCCATCTGGCGCGAATAGGGTGAGAGGCCTTGCACTGGCAAATCTCAGTTCCATTCCCATCTAGCCCGAGCGGGGCCGTGCACGTGAGCGCCAGGTCCAGCACGGCTGATCCCTTAAGCGGGCAAGTGGAGCGATCGAAAATTGAACAGGTTTTCGATCCTTGTCAGCGTAAACTGCGCGTAGCGGTAGCAGTTCGAAAGCGAAGAGCTTTTATTCCCGAGATGCAGGCGCTTTAGATGTGCCGCCTTTACACGTTCGTCCTGAAAGAAACTTGACCTAGCGCGCCTTCGAAGGAAATCGTCGCGGCTACGGGTGTATCTTGCTGGGTCCGGCTGCCACCGAGTGTCTGCGAGGCATAAGCAAAGCCAAGTTTATAAACAGCTCAATACGTGCGCACCCGCTTGGTCGGGCTCGGGCTCGCGCAGGGCGCGTTCGAGAAGGCGCCGACATTCGTGAAGGAGCGGCAATTCGGGCGCCCGATCGCCGATTGCAGTGGAGGCTGGCAGACATGGCGAACGCGCTCAATGCGGCAAGGTTGTCGCTGCATCAGGCTGCGATCAGCGCCGATCCCTTTCCCGATCCGCTTCTCGCCACGCAGGCGAAGATCATCGCTTCCGAGGCGGCCAACAATGTGACCAACCAGGCGCTGCAACTGTTCGGCGCCAGGGGCTATTCGCGCGACTATCCGCTCGAACGCATGGTGCGCGACGCTCGCATGTTCACCATCGCGGCCCGCACGGCGCAGGATGATGAGGACGCTGGTCGCCTTGAGGATTCTTGACACAAAGACCCCCAGACCCGCGATGGATACCTGGAGGCTGTTCAAACGCCCTCGCTGGCGGCAAAGTGAGCTTGATCAGACCGCCCGGCTGTGCGTCGCAGCGGAGCTGGCAAGATGCGCATCGAATGCTGATGCGACGCTGCGAACCAGGAATTCCGCGCCCTCGCTGATTGAAAGCCGATCGTCGATCATGGTCACTGCCCCGTCGACGATGAGGCGTTCGATTCGTGATCGATCGACGATGGCGGACTTGAGGTCACGGCCGTGTACCTTGGATATCCGGGACAGATCGACGGCAAGATCGCACATGATCCGCTCGATGATGTCGGCACGGAAACGATCTTCCGCGGTGAAGCGATAGCCCTTGGCGATCGCAGGCCGTCCTTCGGCGATGCGCGCGAGATAGTCGCGCGTCGGGACGATGTTCTGAATGAAGCCTTGCGGCATGCGGCCGATCGCACTGGCACCGAGGCCAATCAGCGTGTCGGCGGAATCGTCGGTGTAGCCCTGGAAATTGCGCTTCAGCCGGCCGTCCTGCCGCGCGATGGCCAGATTGTCGTCGGGAAGAGCGAAATGGTCGAGGCCGATGCGGACGTAGCCGGCGTCCAGCAGAGCCTCCGCTATTGTTTCGGACTGCAGGTGGCGCTTGATGCTGCCGGGAAGGGCATCTTCAGCGATCTTGCGTTGATGCCTCTTGAACGAGGGGACATGCGCGTAGCCGAACACCGAAAAGCGATCCGGGCGGAGTTCGACGCATTTGGCGACGGTATCGAGACATGAATCCACTGTCTGAAGAGGTAGGCCATAGAGCAGGTCGAAATTGATTCGCTTGATACCAAGATGGCGCAGGCGCGCGACCGACGCTGCGGTTTGCTCGAAGCTCTGCATGCGATTGATGGCGCGCTGCACGGCGGGATCGAAGCTCTGGACTCCCAGGCTCGCGCGGTTGACGCCGCAATAGCCGAGCGCCTTCGTCATCTGTTCAGTCAGCGTGCGCGGATCGATTTCGACCGCGATCTCCGCATCGGGCAGAACGAAATATGCATACCGCAGCGCGCCGACGAGGTCCGCGAACATCTCGGGCGACATGATTGTCGGCGTCCCGCCGCCGAAGTGAATATGGGAGATCGGCAGTCGCTGGCCGATCGTTTCGGCTACGAGCCCCGCTTCGGTGCGCAGGCCCGCTGCATAGTTTGCGATCGGGTCCTCGCGCTTGGTGACCGAGGTGTGACAGCCGCAGTACCAGCACATCGACCGGCAGAAGGGCACGTGCAGGTACATCGACGCCGGCTGCTGGAGCGATATCGACTTCAGCCAGCGGCGGTAGTCCTCCTCGCCGATGGCCGGCGAGAAGTGCGGAGCCGTGGGGTAACTGGTGTAGCGCGGCAGCCTGTCCTGCCCATAGGGTTGCGCCAGATCCGATCGCATCTGCATTTCTCCTTCACCCCGCCGGATCATGTAGCGGACCCGGGGCGGAAGGACTTTGTTCTAGCTCAACCCGCCGGTCTGTCGCCGACAGTTGGGGCGCGCACTCAGAAATCCTCATTGAGCTTGGCTCGACCTGCGCTCAGCAGAGGCCGGAGGCGCACCGGTCATCAGGACAGCCGTCATCGATGCAAATTGAGTTGACGGCTGGGCCGGGTGACTTCCGCAGCTAGCGCAAGCCAATCGCGCTCCCGGCTTCACTCCCTCCGAGATATAGATTGGATTCGAATTTGCGAATTTTGCGGGGGAAGGCACTACGTAATGATACGGAGGCCTGGTGTCGCATTCTCTTCATGTACGAAGTGCATCTCATGTACATGAAACCCAAAGATCCGTTCTACGATCCAAAATTCTGGCGAAGCCGTGCGGAAGCGACGCGGACCAAAGCGGTGTCGTTCGCTGAAGGCAAGTCCAGAGATAGGCTCCTTAAGATCGCCGAGGAATATGAGAAGCTAGCCCGGCACGCAGAGGAGTGGCCGACGCTCAAAAAGGATTGCGACGCAGGACCCGATCGCAGTCCCTGATGCTTGGCCGGATTTTCGATAAAATCCTGAGTAGCTCTCTAGGAGCGGCTAGCTCGATGCGTCACACGCATGCGGGCCGATTTGGATTACTCGGCCGTTAGCATTCGTTCATCGGGCGCGTGATCAACCTCACTATTGAACAAGCGATGCCTAAAGTTAGCACCCTGGTTCTTTATCTCGCAGATCCGGTACCATCCAGAATCTTGATCGCTATCTCTGGAGAAGGCTGATTGCGACGTTTCCTCTAACCATGGAGGCATCCGCGGCTGCTGACCTATTGCACGAACCTGGGTGTCATACGGTCTGATGCAAACGAAAAGCCATCCGTTGAACCAGCCTAGCCTTTTCGTACCGCTTCTTTGCGGAACCCTTGCGATGGTCAGCTGGAGTATCGGAAACGTCCTGTCCAAGGCCGCCCTCTGCTGTATCGAGCCGCTCTCGCTACTAACAGGGCAGTTGGCTGTGAGCGCTGCAAGCCTGACCGTACTATCCATCTGGTCAGGCGCGCCGCCTCGCTTGAGCGATTGGCGTGCTGGCCTTCCGGGCCTCCTGCAGCCGGCGCTTGCGTCTGGTTTGTCGACCTTCGGCCTGACGATGCTGCCGGCGTCTGTGGAAGCGATCCTGTTCGCAGTTGAAACGCCAATGATCATACTCCTCGCGTGGTTGATTCTTGGCGAGACCCCCAACCGGGGCGTCGGCTTGCTCTGCTTGTTGGCCTTTTCCGGAGTTAGTTTGCTGAGCTGGACCTCCGAACCCGATCCCTACGCAACGCGCGGACTGGGAGTCGGCCTCGTCCTCGGCGGTGTTCTATTTGCCTCGCTCTACAGCATCACAGTCCGGTTGATGTCGGATCGGATCGATGCGCTGCGGCTTACGACAGTAAGCCAAATCGTCGCGTTCGCAGCAGTGGCATGTGTATGGATTGGTGTTCGTCCATTGCCGATGCTCACGCCAACTATCACTGATGTTATTTTGGTGGTCGCATCAGGATTGCTGCTCATGTCAATTCCATTTCTTCTCTACGGCATTGCGCTGGAACGCATGAGCGCGACCGCGGCCGCGCTGTTGCTGCCGCTAGTCCCGATGTTTACGTCTATCCTCGCATCTGTTTTTCTTCAGGAAACCCTGACTGCAAAACAGTGGCTAGGTGCTGCCACTGTTCTCGTGTCGGCGCTTGGAATGCCCTTGGCCCTGCGTTGCAAACCGCACGATTGACCTGGATCAATTTGGCGCAGGCCACGTCGTCTCGCTAGCGGCCCAACCAAGCAAAAATGCGCGGCTTCCTCGGCCGCGGCCAGTTACAGGTGGACAGTTCCTCTTTCAGATGTCTGGGGCAGGAGATCGAACCTTCCAACCATTTCACCTTCGGGCGGCTCGCTCGATCGTCGGCGACGAAAATCATTCGGGCCGTCGGCACATAATCGCACCCGGAACATGGCTCCTCGTTTCGCGTCCAGCCGAAATGACGCGACAGAAGCAGGATCAGATCGTCTCGCCTTCGATCTGCGCATCGCACGTTAGCCGCGAGGAGTTGCGCCGGGGCCTTTGCTTGCGATCCAGCGATCGACGAGCTCGCTGAGGAGTCCGAAGGGAAGTGCACCGCTGCCGAGGACGATGTCGTGGAACTCGCGCGCGTCGAATGCCCGGCCCAGCTGAGAGCTTGCCTTGCTCCTCAACGCGAGCAGTTGCTGCATGCCCACCTTGTACGCAGTAGCCTGGCCCGGTAAGACGACATAGCGTTCCACCTCACTTATGATTTCGGACAAGGGGTTCGGCGTTACCTTGCTTAGGTAGTCGATCGCTTGTTCGCGCGTCCAGCGACTAGCGTGGATGCCGGTATCCACCACAAGCCGCGCGGCGCGCCACAGCTCCGCCGCAAGCCGCCCGAAATCGGACATCGGATCGCGATACGCACCCATGTCCTTGGCGAGCGACTCAGCATATAACGCCCACCCTTCCGCATAGGCGGTGTACGAGCCGAACTTCTGGAAGGCGGGAACTCCGGTCAGTTCTCTCGCAATCGCAATCTGCATGTGATGACCCGGCACGCCCTCGTGGTAGGCGAGAGCTTCGAGCTGGAACGTCTTCAGAATCTCCATTCTGGACAGGTTAACATAGTAGACGCCGGGCTGGCTGCCGTCAGCCGTCATTCGCTGATAGAAGGCGAGGGCCCCAGAGTTCTCACGGAAGGGCTCGACGCGCCTGACAACCAAAGGAGCCTTGGGAAGCCTGCCAAAAGAATCGCCGAGCTTGCGGTACATCGCATCCAAAATGCGGGACGTTTCGCTGAGGTAGGTGCTCCGTCCCTCCTCGGTGTCGGGATAGACAAACTTGGGGTTTGTCTTGATGTGCTTAAAAAAGGCGGCGAGGTCGCCGCCAAAGCCAAGCGAGTTCTTTATCTTTTCCATCTCTCCGTGGATCCGGCCGACCTCCTCTCGTCCGCACTCGTGGATTTGGGCGGCCGACAGCTCCGTCGTGGTTATGTGCCTGAGCGCCTGCGCGTAGAACTCAAGTCCGTTGGGGTGCTTCCAAGCGCCATCGTCGGTGCTGGACGAGGCCTCGAGTCGGCCCGCCGCCGTAATCAAATCGACGTAAGCCGGCTGGACGAACCTGATCATCGCTTGGATGGCTGCTTCAATAAGCTTGGGCTTCTTCGCGTAAGATATTGGCAGCGCCTCGAGCTTGATGCGGAAGTCCGCAAGCCACGTCGAGTCCTTTCCTGAAGCATGAAAGGGCACGCCGCTCAGAAGATTGCGACATTCCCGGATGACCTTGTCGTAAACAAACCTGGGAGCGGAAATACCGTTGCGAGAACGCAACTCGACACCATCAATGATTTGTGCGACCAACCTGCGGATGCCCTCGAGGCGAGAGATGTAGGCCTCCGCATCTTCGACAGCGTCGATTGGATGATGGTTGAGCAGAAAGGCCGGAATGGACGATTGCCAGCCACCCATTTGGTTTAGCGGGTAGTTGTAATGCCGGAATTCGTCCGCTTCTAGCGATGTCACGCAGTTGCTCTCGAACAGCCGATAGCTCAGCTTGGCCGCGGCCGGCAACGTCTGCGGATCGAAGTCCGCGCGCAGTCGATCAAGGTCCTGCCGAGTCTCGCGAACCGCTTGGTCCCGTGCTGGTTCGTCGATCTCGTCCCATAGATGCTGGCGATCTTTGCGCCGCAGCAAGGCGGCCTCTCTCATCGGGCTCCGTCGGATTTGCCGTTCGAAGGCCTGTTCGAAGAAAACACCGAGCGCCTCGGTTTGCGGTGTGGCCGTAACCGACTGAGGCATGGTAGGCTTGTTCATTCTGTTCAAGGTCCTCGATTGAAAACCGCGCGCCGAGTCCGCCCCTGAAGATCACCGCACCGCGGTTGTGAGATGCCGCGAACGAAGCAAGCGGCGTGCCGAATTGAATTGCAGGTTTTTGACGGCACCTCGTAAGTGTGTGTGGCGTCAAGTTGCTGACATTGGTTCCAAGGCTGACAATCGCCGCCGCTAGTTGCCGACAGAACGTTGCGCAGCGGGAAGCCGCCTTTTTCGAAGAGCTTTCCCATGACGTACTCAATGTGCGCCTTTGCAGGAGTCGGCGACGAGCACCGACACAAGGCATGGATGCCGTGCATCACTTTTTGAGGACGCGCGCAGAAGGTTGGTCTTGAAATCACGCCGACGTTGATTCGCGAGGTTTCGTCGTTGCGGCCTAGCGACGGGGAGGCGCCCGGGAGAGTACGCCGGACCCCCGATTCGCCCAGATTTGACGGCGGGTTATGCTTGCTCCTAAAAAAAGGGCTTTCCCCGCCCATAAACGAACTTACAGGGGCTACATGCACGCACCGGCGAGTAAGCCGGCTGTAGAAACATGGCCCTTTTAGGCGAGTACGGCCGCACGAAACGGAATTCGCGCCGGCATTCGGCCGAGCAAATCGGCCAGATCGCCGCATCTATCCGGCAATGGGCGGGACGATGCCGATCCTAGCCGCCGAGCGATTACGCTCGGCGCGGTCAAAGCCAGGATGCAGAAGATTTCATT
The DNA here is from genome assembly GCF_001693515.2 of Bradyrhizobium paxllaeri. Lineage (NCBI taxonomy): Bacteria > Pseudomonadati > Pseudomonadota > Alphaproteobacteria > Hyphomicrobiales > Nitrobacteraceae > Bradyrhizobium > Bradyrhizobium paxllaeri. The sequence goes on along the minus strand of NZ_CP042968.1, from coordinate 5,123,806 downwards.
AGCACCTGCCGCGTATTGGAGAGAACACTAGCGGCCGGAGTTCCGCAATGGATGGCGAACGAGCCGGCACGGCGGATATGCCGTCAGCAGCGCATCCGCAACGGCGGCGAGGACGCATTCGGCCAAGTCAATACGGTCGCAGGGCAAGAAACGCTCAGTTTTCTCCGTAATCACATCGCGAGCGCTTTTACCTTCGCTACCACCGTCTACAATCTGGCGCGACTGCGCGGGCGGCGATGGTCAAGACCGGGCTTCGCACAGACCCCTGACCGTTGGCGCATCATCGAAACGGATAGCTGGGCAGCGCTTCCTCCATCTTATTCTGAGAGGCGAATCTCACCTTCAAGCATAAGTCCGATGCTGAAATCGCCATAGCCTTCGGTGCGCTGGAGCGCCTTGTCGACTTCCGCTACGGTTCGCGAGAGGAGGCGGCCTGCTCGGAATTCTGATGGTAACGGGACGACGAGAATGACCCCGCACGCGGTCGCGGATCGGCTATGATCGGCATCACGGGCAGCCGGTCGGCCAGTTCTTCGTACACGATAGCGACCATCAGGCGTCCCTTGCGAACGCGGCCGAGTTCTTCAACAGTCTGGTAGGTCAGCACCACCTCATTCAAATGCTGCTTCAGTAAACGGTAAGTAACTTCGCCGCGCGGCCACCGGCTACGAAAAGACGGCCAGAAATGACCTGGCCGCCGTCACGATTTCGGTTACGGTGTTATGGCTCGATAAAGCTGCACTCGAAAGGTCAGTGGAGAGAAGAAACGAACTTTGCGCCGTCCGGCAGTTCGCACACGAATTCGCCCTGATTCACTACTTCGGTCGCCCCGACGATCAGCTTGGAGGCCCGCACCGTAAGCTTGCCTTCGCGGCTGAGGCTGTGGCGAATGTATTCCGTCACTGGCTGTCCCGAGCTATCCACGGTTTGATGCGCATTGGCAAAGCTGATGCCGTTCTGGGCGGTCACCCTGAACGCACTAATAAGCAGCCCGGCCTGCGTCGCTGGTCCGGGCTTGCCGCCATCGAGCGTGGTACAGCGGCTTAGGTCCAATATGAGCTTCACATTCTTGCCGGCCTGCAGGGCACTGAGCACCTCGACGTATTTCGGCGAGGGCTCATCGGCCTTGGCGATCGTGCTCACGCTCGCAGCCGAAAGCAACGAAAGCAGGATCGACAGGCATCTGCGATTAAACTTCATACGCTCTTCTCCTTCACAGCAACACCGCACGCCACGCATGCGGCAACTCCGATGTCGCGTCCGCAAACAGCTTGGCGGATTCCGGACATCGAGCATGTGCGCTTCGCAACAACTACACGTGTTGCAACCGCTTGCAAGTTGTTGCGAAGGCTAATCCAACCTCACAAGCTCGTACGTAAGGTTTTTCGAAGTGGCGTCACCATTTGCGACATCCTGTGCACTGTTTTGTCCAGGGGGGCAGTGTCGAAACAGGAATCGCAATAGTGCGTAAATGCAAAGGTGGCCGATATGAGCGAGAGAGTGCAGGTTAGGACTCTCATATACACGTGAGCGGAACAGCTTCGAACGAGCCTTCAAACGACGGGCGTTCTTGCTGCGCATTTTGTGTGGTCGCCCGTCAGGGGGCCGCTGCCGCCCGAAGAAATGGTCCGGAATGGACGGGAGGCGAAACTGATCCAGTGGGAGAACGAGCAAAATACTTGATAGTTCAAGGAAGTTGACCTCGGTCTATCGAAACAAGGTTGGCGGAATGTCAATGGCGCAACGGCAGCGTTGATTGCTTGCCCCCGCGCTTGGCGCGACTCCGGGGCCACCCCGCTCATGCAATGAATGACTAGCTGACCCGCGGCGCTCCCGCTGAAAACGGTGCGTGACATACGCACTCGCTCGCTAGCATGCGGCGGTGCGTCGCGAGCTCATTTGCTTAGAGGTTACGTAGATGTTCCTGCTGCGCAATCGAAATGGAAGGTCATGCGTCGTCATGATTTGTGACGCAGTATATCTAATCCGTTCGGATGCCCACGCCCCTCTGGCCACACTGCGCAACGAAGTCTCGCCTACTTCGAAATCCGGCGATCGTCCAGCCACTAGTCTAAGGAGGAAATGGCCCATAGGTAGGCGCGTCCTGCCGCAATTGAAAATCCGTGCGCCCGACGCCGGCGAATCGACGCCGATCATCGGCACTATTTCGTGTGGCATTTCATTTGCACGGGTTTGTCTGGGTTGGACGACCAAGTGCCGCGCCATCCCCAACCGGCCCCACGCACCTTATACCCGGCAGTGTGCGTTGGGCCGGTGCTGTTGCAGCATAGGAGATCGACGCTCGACCGCATTCACCGGTGTTAAGTCGGATGCAGCCGCTTGTGCGACGACCGATACAACGGCCGAGAACGCTGCGCTCAAGCGTGCCGGCAGGAAGGAATGGCAACGCGTGGTCATGACATGATCTAGCGCTGCTCGCTGACTGCCGCGCAACGTGCGCCTCGGCGCCAACACCAACGCGTTCGAGGGAGGATTTCGACTGTGTGAAGAAGGGGCGATTAACGCGCCCAGTGTACGGCGATAGAGAAATGCCGGAGCTGGCGCCTCCAACGTACAGGCGCGTGAGCTTTGCGTTCGCTCTTGGTCGTCATCGCGATGCTATTTCAAGGCCAAGCATGCATTTTTCCGCCTTGAGCTTAGGGGGCTACTACAAGATTCGGTAGATGGCAAAAGCCAAATTGAGGCCCTAGGGTCTGGCTGCCTTCCCCGCCGATCATCGTCGACGAACAGAAGTGAACGCAAGCGCAAGTGAAGCCGCTGCCCGCAGCACCTGCCGGTCACCTTCCGCCCTTGCGTCGCTTAGAGAGTGCCACCATGTCCGAACAACCTTTGCCGACGCTGCCGATGTGGCGCGTCGATCACATCGACCCCTTGCCCGATATGTTGGCGCTACGCGCCGACGGTCCGATCCACCGCGTGCGCTTCCCATCCGGGCACGAAGGCTGGTGGGTGACAGGCTACGATGAGGCCAAGGCGGTGCTGTCCGACGTGGCGTTCCGGCCCGCGGGAATGCCGCCGGCCGCATTCACCCCGGATTCGGTGATTCTCGGTTCGCCCGGGTGGCTGGTCTCGCACGAGGGGGGCGAGCATGCCCGGTTACGCACCATAGTGGCGCCGGCCTTAAGCAACCGCAGGGTGAAGCTGCTCGTGCAGCAGGTCGAGGCGATCGCCGCGCAGTTATTCGAGACACTGGCGGCCCAGCCCCAGCCCGCCGACCTGCGGCGCCACCTCTCCTTTCCGCTTCCGGCCATGGTCATCAGCGCGCTGATGGGGGTGCTCTACGAGGATCACGCCTTTTTCGCCGGGCTGTCTGACGAGGTGATGACGCATCAGCATGAAAGCGGCCCGCGCAGCGCGTCGCACCTGGCCTGGAAAGAACTGCGCGCCTACATTCGCGGCAAGATGCGGGACAAGCGCCAGGATCCGGGCGACAACCTGCTGACGGATCTGCTCGCGGCGGTCGACCAGGGCAAGGCGACCGAGGAAGAGGCGATCGGCCTAGCGGCGGGCATGCTGGTGGCGGGGCACGAGAGCACCGTCGCGCAGATTGAATTCGGCCTGCTGGCTATGTTCCGCCATCCGCAACAGCGCGAACGCCTGGTCGGCGATCCATCCCTGGTGGACAAGGCGGTGGAGGAAATCCTGCGCATGTACCCGCCTGGCGCGGGCTGGGACGGCATCATGCGCTATCCGAGAACCGACGTGACGATCGCGGGCGTGCATGTTCCCGCGGAGAGTAAGGTGCTGGTCGGCCTGCCGGCGACATCGTTCGATCCGCGCCATTTCGACGACCCGGAAATCTTCGACATCGGACGCGAAGAAAAGGAGCACCTGGCGTTCTCCTACGGGCCGCATCACTGCATCGGCTCGGCGCTGGCCAGGCTGGAACTCAAGGTGGTGTTCGGTTCGATCTTCCAGCGCTTTCCCGCGCTGCGCCTGGCCGTGGCGCCCGAAGAACTGAAGTTGCGCAAGGCGATCATTACCGGCGGGTTCGAGGAGGTCCCGGTGCTCTGGTGATGCGCGGACGCCGCCGAGGATCGCGATTCTTCTCCGCAATTTGCCGGCGCCTGGCGCGCGCCGGTCAGATCAGCCAGCCAACAGGTAACCAAGATGGACGTGCGAGAAACCACTGCAGCATGCCGCGACGCCTTCGCGGAACTGGCATCGCCAGCGTGCATCCACGACCCGTATCCGTTCATGCGGTGGTTGCGCGAGCACGATCCGGTGCATCGCGCGGCGTCGGGCCTCTTTCTGTTGAGCCGCCACGCCGACATCTACTGGGCGCTCACGGCTACGGGCGATGCGTTTCGGGGACCGGCGCCAGGCGAACTGGCGCGCTATTTCCCGCGTGCGGCGACCAGCCTGTCGCTCAAGCTGCTGGCGTCCACGCTAGCGATGAAGGAACCACCGACGCATACGCGTCTGCGCCGGCTGATCTCGCGCGATTTCACCTTGCTCCAGATCGACAATCTGCGGCCGAGCATCGCGCGCATCGTCGCAGCGCGCCTGGACGGCATGGCGCCCGCGCTAGAGCGTGGGGAGGCGGTCGACCTGCATCGGGAATTCGCGCTGGCCCTGCCCATGCTGGTCTTTGCCGAACTGTTCGGCCTGCCCCAGGACGACATGTTCGGGCTCGCCGCCGGCATCGGCGCCATTGCGGAAGGCCTGAGCCCGCACGCCAGCGATTGCCAGCTCGCCGCGGCGGACGTGGCCAGCGCCAGGGTGCAGGCCTACTTCGGCGACCTCATACAGCGCAAGCGCACCGATCCCCGCCACGATATCGTGTCGATGCTGGTCGGCGCACACGACGACGATGCCGACACGCTGTCGGATGCGGAGTTGATCAGCATGCTGTGGGGCATGCTGCTGGGCGGCTTCGCCACAACTGCTGCGACCATCGACCATGCGGTCCTGGCCATGCTGGCGTATCCCGAACAGCGGCATTGGCTGCAGGCAGACGCCGTGGGGGTAAAGGCATTCGTCGAAGAAGTCCTGCGCTGCGACGCGCCCGCCATGTTCAGCTCCATTCCGCGTATCGCCCAGCGCGACATCGAACTGGGCGGCGTGGTGATTCCGAAGAATGCGGACGTGCGCGTGCTGATCGCGGCCGGCAATCGCGACCCGGACGCCTTCGCTGATCCCGACCGCTTCGATCCCGCGCGGTTCTACGGCACCAGTCCTGGCATGTCGACCGACGGGAAGATCATGCTGAGCTTCGGCCACGGCATCCACTTCTGCCTCGGTGCGCAACTGGCCCGGGTGCAGTTGGCCGAGAGCCTGCCGCGGATCCAGGCGCGCTTCCCCGCGCTAGCGTTGGCCGAGCAGCCGACCCGGGAGCCCTCCGCGTTCCTTAGGACGTTCCGCGCGCTGCCGGTGCGGCTGCATGCGCGAGGGGGAGGCTGAGATGCGCGTCGTGGTCGACCAGGATCTGTGCAGCACCACGGGGCAGTGCGTGCTGACGCTGCCGGGCACCTTTCGCCAGCGCGAACCGGACGGCGTGGCCGAAGTGTGTGTGGCGACGGTCCCGCAGGCGCTGCACGCCGCCGTGCGGCTCGCGGCCAGCCAGTGCCCGGTCGCCGCCATTCGGGTCATCGAAAGCGACGCTGGGGATGACGAGCACGCCAGCGCCAATCTTGCGTTCTCCGCCGGAGGCCGAGCGGCATGCCGCGAAAGACGCAATCCAGGAGGACACGATGGGACGGTTTGAAGGCAAAGTGGCTGTGGTGACCGGCGCCGGCGCCGGCATCGGCAAGGCATGCGCCCTCGCCATCGCGCGGGAGGGCGGCAGAGTGGTGGTGGCCGACATTGATGGCTCGGCGGCCATCGCCTGCACCGCGCAGATCGCGGCCGAAGCGGGCCACGCGCTGGCCCTGGCCATGGACATCGCCGATGCGCAGGCGGTGGTAGCGCTGTTCGAAACGGCGGAGCGGCACTTCTGTGGGGTCGACCTGCTGGTGAACAACGCGAGCGCCATGCATCTGACCCCGCGCGACCGCGCGATCCTCGACCTGGACCTTGCGGTCTGGGATCAGACCATGGCGACCAATCTGCGCGGCACGCTGCTCTGCTGCCGGCAGGCCATCCCACGGATGATCGCCCGAGGCGGTGGCGCGATCGTCAACATGTCGTCGTGCCAGGGGCTCAGCGGTGACACCGCGCTGACATCCTACGCCGCGTCGAAGGCGGCGATGAACATGCTGTCGGCCTCGCTCGCCACCCAGTACGGTCATGCGCAGATCCGCTGCAATGCGGTTGCGCCCGGTCTCATCATGACCGAGCGTCTCCTCGCCAAACTGGACGCGTGCATGCAACGGCATCTGCGCCGACACCAGCTCCTGCCGCGCGTCGGCCGCCCCGACGACGTGGCCGCGCTGGTGGCGTTCCTGCTCTCCGACGATGCTGCGTTCATCACCGGCCAGGTCGTGTGCATCGACGGCGGCATGCTGGCGCATGTGCCGACATACGCCGACGGTGGCAACAGCCGCGCCGCGCGGCCTGCCGGCGCGACCGCCGAAGGGGACGCGGCGCCGCGCTGCTGATGGACATGCTGCTCAACCCGCTGAACCGTCGGCATCGGCTGCGGCACGACATCCCGGTCGTGCCCGGCGCTTTTCCCTTGGTCGGGCATCTTCCCGCCGTCACCTGCGACCTGCCGCGCCTGCTGCGGCGCGCGGAACGGACGCTGGGCAGCCACTTCTGGCTGGATTTCGGCCCTGCCGGACACCTGATGACCAGTCTGGATCCGGATGCTCTCGCACTGCTCCGGCACAAGGACGTGTCCTCGGCGTTGATCGAAGACATCGCGCCCGAATTGTTTGGCGGAACGTTGGTCGCCCAGGACGGCATCGCGCACCGGCAGGCGCGCGATGCGATCCAGGCGGCGCTTCTGCCCAAGGGGCTGACTCAGGCCGGCATCGGCGAGCTGTTCGCGCCCGTCATCCGGGCGCGCGTGCAGAGGTGGCGCGACCGGGGCGACGTCACCATCCTGCGCGAAACCGGCGATCTGATGCTCAAGCTCATCTTCAGCCTCATGGGAATCCCCGCGCAGGACCTGCCGGGATGGCATCGCAAGTACCGGCAACTGCTGCAGTTGATCGTCGCGCCCCCGGTCGACCTGCCCGGACTGCCCTTGCGGCGCGGCCGCGCCGCCCGCGACTGGATCGATGCGCGGTTGCGCGAGTTCGTCCGCGCCGCGCGCGAACATGCCTCGCGCACCGGGTTGATCAACGACATGGTGAGCGCCTTCGATCGCAGCGACGATGCGCTTTCCGATGACGTCCTGGTCGCCAATATCCGCTTGCTGCTGCTTGGTGGTCACGACACCACCGCCTCGACGATGGCCTGGATGGTGATCGAGCTAGCGCGGCAGCCTGGGCTGTGGGACGCCCTGGTCGAGGAGGCGCAACGCGTAGGCGCGGTGCCGACCCGGCACGCGGACCTGGCGCAGTGTCCGGTCGCCGAGGCGCTGTTCCGCGAGACGCTGCGCGTGCATCCGGCGACGCCGCTCCTAGTGCGTCGCGCACTGCGTGAATTGCGACTCGGCCAACGGCGCATTCCTACGGGCACCGATCTGTGCATCCCGCTGCTGCATTTCTCGACCTCGGCGCTGCTGCACGAGGCGCCTGATCAGTTTCGGCTGGCGCGGTGGCTGCAACGCACCGAGCCGATCCGGCCGGTGGACATGCTGCAGTTCGGTACCGGCCCACACGTCTGCATGGGCTACCACCTGGCGTGGCTGGAACTGGTGCAGTTCTGTATCGCCTTGGCGCTGACCATGCACGAGGCCGGGGTGCGGCCGCGGTTGCTGAGCGGCGTCGAAAAAGGCCGGCGCTATTACCCGACCGCACATCCGTCCATGACTATCCGCATCGGATTCTCATGAGCTGGCATCGCATGCCCCGTGTGGTGAGGCAGCGGCGCCGGCGACGCGCGGCATTGCTGCACTTGGCGCGCGCGCTCGGTGCGAGGCCGGCAACACCGCGGCGGCTCGCCGCTCGCCGTGGCCGTCTCCTGGCAGGTACAATGACATGAACAACATGCAGACCGGTTGCACACTACACGGCGAGCGAACTGGCGTTTCCGCGCTCGGTGGATTGGGCGCGCAGGCGCGCGGCGCATCCGGCTGGCTGCTGCCGGAGATCTGGATGCAGGACGGCGCAAAGCGGGTCGAACAGGCGCTGACGCGTCTTCTCTGCGGTGAAGACGACGGTGAGACCGAGCTGATGGCGGCGATGCGCTACGCCACCTTGCATGGCGGGAAGCGCACCCGTGCCTTGCTCTGTCTGGCTGCCGGGGCGCTGGCCGACACGCCGGCGCACATGCTCGACGACGTCAGCGCCGCCATCGAGATGATGCATGCCTGTACCCTGGTCCACGATGACCTGCCCGCGATGGACGACGACGTGCTTCGCCGCGGGCTTCCGACCGTGCACGTCAAGTTCGGCGAAGCCACTGCGATCCTGGTCGGCGATGCGCTGCAGGCGCACGCCTTCCTGACCCTGGCGAGCCTGGATGCGCCGGGCGACAACCGTATCGCGCTCGTGCGCGAACTGGCGCAGGCGGTATCCGCCGAGGGTGCCGCAGGCGGGCAGGCCATGGATCTGTCGCTGGTTGGAAAGCACGTCGAGCTGGACAGGATCCTGGCGATGCACCGGATGAAGACCGGAGCGCTAGTGCGCGCGTCCGTTCGCATGGGCGCGCTATGCGCCATCGCGGAGGATGCCGCGCACGCTGCGCTATACTGTGCGCTCGATCGCTACAGCGCCTGTTTCGGCCTAGCGTTACAGGTGGTCGACGACATTCTCGACGCGACAGCGGATATCGCGACGCTGGGCAAGACCCCCGGCAAGGACGCGGCGGCGCAGAAGCCGACCTGTGTGTCAATCATGGGGCTGCAGGCAGCGCGCCAGTTCGCGCCGGATCTGTTGCGCGACGCCGGGGAGGCCATCGCCCCGCTGGGGCCGCGTGCGGAAAGGTTGGCGCAGATGCTGCAGCGGGCCAACGCCTATCTGTTCAAGCACGTGCCATGCGCGTGAGCGCGCCCGTCCGCATGGAATCGCCCCTGTGCCGCTGCGATCGGCAGGCGGCAGCGGTGCATGCTGCACTCTGTCCGAGTCCGCGGCGCCGATCGCAGCGGTTGCCCAGCACGGCCGCGGCGCACGCGGCGCGCTGCGCGGAGACCCATGCAGCGAACCGGCGCAGCATCGGGGCGCGTCGCCGCGCCGGAGCAAGCGGCCATCCGGCGCTGCCCATGCGCCGGGCCGCAACTGCCTGCGGCGACGTGCGCGGGGTCTGCCCGATCCTGGCTCTCGTCAAGCGTCTGCAGAAGGAACATCCGACGTGAACGCGCTGTCCGAACAGATCCTTTCCGAATTGCGCCACCTGCTGAGCGAGATGAGCGATGGCGGCAGCGTCGGTCCGTCCGTCTACGACACGGCGCGAGCTCTGCAGTTCCACGGCAACGTCACCGGTCGGCAGGACGCATACGCGTGGCTCATCGCGCAGCAGCAGGCCGATGGCGGATGGGGAAGCGCGGACTTCCCGCTGTTTCGCCATGCGCCCACGTGGGCGGCGTTGCTGGCATTGCAGCGTGCCGATCCTCTTCCCGGCGCTGCCGACGCAGTCCAGGCTGCAACCCGATTCCTCCAGCGCCAGCCCGATCCCTACGCGCATGCGGTGCCGGAAGACGCGCCTATCGGCGCGGAGCTGATCCTGCCGCAGTTTTGCGGCGAGGCCGCATCCTTGCTGGGCGGCGTGGCGTTTCCGCGCCACCCGGCGCTGTTGCCGTTGCGGCAAGCGTGCCTGGGCAAGCTGTCGGCGGTGGCGAGCTTGCCGAGCGGCCATCCGTTGCTGCACTCCTGGGAAGCCTGGGGGACGTCGCCGACCACCGCATGTCCGGATGACGACGGCAGTATCGGCATCAGTCCGGCGGCCACCGCCGCGTGGCGTGCGCACGCGGTGACACAGGGGAGCACGCCGCAGGTCGGGCGCGCTGACGCGTATCTGCAGGCGGCATCGCGAGCGACGCGCAGCGGCATCGAAGGTGTCGTTCCCAACGTCTGGCCGATCAATGTGTTCGAGCCATGCTGGTCGCTGTACACCCTGCATCTGGCCGGGCTGTTCGCGCATCCCGCGCTCGCCGAGGCGGTGCGCGTGATCGTCGCGCAGCTCGACGCCCGCCTGGGCGTGCGCGGTCTGGGCCCGGCCTTGCACTTCGCAGCCGATGCGGACGACACCGCCGTTGCGTTGTGCGTCCTGCGCCTTGCAGGCCGCGACCCGGCGGTCGATACGTTGCGCCATTTCGAAGTCGGCGAGAAGTTCGTCACCTTCCCCGGCGAGCGCAATGCCTCGGTGTCGACCAACATTCATGCCCTGCATGCGTTGCGATTGTTGGGAAAGCCCGCCGCCGGCACCAGCGCCTACGTCGAGGCCAATCGCAACCCGAACGGTCTATGGGACAACGAGAAATGGCACGTTTCGTGGCTGTATCCCACCGCGCACGCCGTCGTTGCGCTGGCGCAAGGCAAGCCCCAGTGGCGCGCCGAGCGCGCGCTGGCGGCGCTGCTGCAGGCGCAGCGCGAGGACGGAGGCTGGGGCGCCGGTCGCGCGTCCACATTCGAGGAAACCGCCTATGCGCTGTTCGCGTTGCACGTGATGGACGGGAGGGAAGAGCCGACTGGGCGCCGGCGCATCGCGCAGGCGGTGGCGCGTGCGCTGGAGTGGATGCTCGCCCGCCATGTGGCGCATCGATTGCCGCAGATGCCGCTGTGGATCGGCAAGGAACTGTATTGCCCCACCCGGGTCGTGCGCGTGGCCGAACTCGCCGGGTTGTGGCTTGCGCTTCGTTGGGGGCGGCGCGTCCCGGCCGAAGGAGCAGGAGCGGCGCCATGATCCAGACCGGACGCGCGCTGCAGCAGGTGCTGGAGTGGGGGCGTTCCCTGACCGGGTTCGCCGACGAGCATGCCGTGGAAGCGGTCAGGGGCGGCCAGTACATCCTGCAGCGCATCCACCCGAGCCTGCGCGACACCAGCGCCCGCACCGGCCGCGATCCGCAGGACGAAACGCTGATCGTGACGTTCTATCGCGAACTGGCGCTGCTGTTCTGGCTCGACGATTGCAACGACCTTGGCCTGATCGCGCCGGAGCAGCTCGCCGCGGTGGAGCAGGCGCTGGGGCAGGGCGTGCCGTGCGCGCTCCCCGGATTCGAGGGCTGCGCTGTGCTGCGCGCTTCGCTGGCCGCGCTCGCCTACGATCGGCGCGACTATGCTCAGCTTCTCGACGATACCCGGTGCTACTGCGCGGCGCTGCGCGCCGGCCACGCGCAGGCGGCAGGGGCGGAACGCTGGTCCTACGCCGAGTACCTGTACAACGGCATCGATTCGATCGCCTACGCCAACGTGTTTTGTTGCCTGTCGTTGCTGTGGGGGCTGGACATGGCGACGTTGCGCGCGCGTCCGACGTTTCGCCAAGTCCTGCGGCTCATCTCCGCGATAGGGCGCCTGCAGAACGATCTGCATGGACGCGACAAGGACAGGTCGGCCGGCGAGGCCGACAACGCGGCGATCCTGCTGCTGCAGCGCTATCCGGCTATGCCTGCGGTGGAGTTCCTCAACGACGAGCTGGCCGGCCATACGCGCATGCTGCACCGGGTGATGGCGGAAGAACGCTTTCCCGCGCCGTGGGGACCGTTGATCGAGGCCATGGCGGCCCTCCGCACGCAGTACTACCAGACCTCGACCGGCCGCTACCGCAGCGACGCTGCGGGGGGAGGGCAGCGTACGCCGGCCTGAACGCGCGGGAGGCGGCGGCGTGCGCGCGCTGCCGTCGGTCTGATCCGACGCAACGCCGTCGCCCGATGCGACGGATGGAGCGAGCGGGAACGACACCGCCCTGAGCCGGCGCAAGGACGACCATCTGGATCTCGTGCTGGATCGGCGAACGGCGCCGGCCACGGTCGCCGCCGGCTGGGAGTACATGCGGTTCGAACACTGCGCATTGCCCAAGTTGGACCTGACGCAGATCGACTTGCGCGCCTCGGGTCCGTGGGGCGCAATGGCGAAGCGTATTGCGGCGTCTTGCGTTGGTGACCGATAAGTTGGCTAATCCACCCGGCGTGCGTACGTACGTGCCTCCAATATTCTGGAGACCGCGAGCCGCTGAGAAAGGTCAGTCGATGACCACAGGTGTGGATGCAAGTTTGCGCTTGCCAAGGTGTCCATCCTTGTGGCGCCGCATTCGGCTGCGTTGGCACACCGTCTCGCTCATAAGAACGCGTAGATGAGCCAGCAGATACCGGCCCACAGGAGCGCGTTGAGGAGGAGCGCCGCAAGCGGCCAGGGGTTCCACACTATCCGCGGCTGCGAAGTATCAGCGTGTAATGCGCGATCGGCCTTGCCGCCTTCAATCACGCGCGGTTTTGGTTTGCTCCAGTGCGTCATTCGTATCCCATGCTTGCGCTGCGTTAGTCGACTAGGCACCGGCAAATCGAAGATCACCAAGTCAAGCAAACGTCGCGATCCCGATGCAGACAGCATCACGGTCGTGAGCTGGTGAGGCTGATCGTCAGCCTCCTCGACTGCCAGATGCCAGCCAGCATGCGGTCTAGGTCTGGCCCTTCGAGCACCTAATCATAGTGTCAATGATCACGTGAGCCTCAGGCCTTTTGGAGATCGATGAACCCAGCGTTGCTTCGCGGTCGGCGCTGCTCCTCAACGGCTGCGCACGTTGCGTGATCTGGTTCTAGCATTGTCCATTCGCGCCCCAAGCTCACAGCTGCTTCGTGAGCAGCCGTCCGCTTGATGCTCAAGACTATTTCCTTGGTCGGTGGGGTTAAGTTAGCGGGCTACGGCCACATCAATGTCTGCCGGTCGTACAGTTACGACTAGCGTCAACGCCACATTGATCAAGATCAATCGAACGAGTCTCATTGTGAATTCCTAGCTCGGCGACCAGCGCGCCGCTCTTTAATTGCGGCAATCCTCATCTCAGCAATCGGCGTGCCACACGCCGAAGTACTCTCTGCGCGTCCCTTGAAGAAGGAAAACGCGCGCGCGAAGCAGAATCTGTGGAATGATTTAGCGGTAGTAGTCGGATTCTCCACATCAACGTCCGTAACCGAACACGATCGGGACGACAAGATGGAGGGCAAATGACGCCGGCCAAGGCAGCAACAATGCTTCGCATTGGGGGGCGCTGAAAGTATTTCCCTCACCAAAGTGAGCAGTTGGGACGCATCTGCAGCACGGCTGATCGTTCAAGGGGCAAGTGCGAACTCGAGATATGGGACTCGTTGGTATCGCAACCAGTCCACCGGGTAGAGCATGCTCTCGATAGTGGTTAATTACGTGCCGCTAATTCAATTCACGAAGAGCGCGCCCCCAAACTACATCCGGTGGGTCGCCGAAACTATCTTGGCCTATGGCCCAAAACAGCTCACCAAGAGAGCGGAAACGTGCACGTGAAGCTATCCGCGCAAACTTCTTAGTCGCTCGTGAAGAATCCCTAAAGACGTGATCGGAGATTCCATTTTCTGGCGAAGGCGGAATTGCAAACTTTTGCAACTCGCAGCCTCGGGAGCTCCTAATTTTATTGAGCAGATTCTCGAATCGACGCGTGATTCCGTGATGCAGGGGAAGGGCGATGCAACCGAATAAGCCAAAGACGACTGGGGAGGGCGATGTGGTTCGAGCCGGGCTGGATCAGATCATCAACCTGAAGCGCGAGTTGGTGCAGCTCGAGGCAAGATCGACTGGGACTGGATTGATGGCGAGGTCGCGCCGCTCTACTTAACGAGGCCGGGCGGACATCGCAAGCCGCTCCCTGATCGGACTGCTGCTGCTCAACCATCTACGGCCTGTCTGACCAACGGGTTGTGCGATCGCTGGGCCTTCGACCCCTGTTCCACAGGCGCCCCGAATGCCATTGAGGTACCGAGAAACTCACCGGCGGCACAGTCGAGCGCGCCTATGTGGTTAGCTCTCCTGCGCACTGCGGCGCCAACTAGCCTCGGTTCGCCTGCGGTGGGCTCACCCTTTATCAGCGAGCCTCCGCCGGTCCCGATGAAACCTCAAGCGATCAGGGGGAACGCGCCAATCTAGGGATTGGCCACGTTCCTGTTAAGCCACTCTCATCCGATATCTTTCGCATGAGGAGTGTTGTCTCCGAAGCCGAGGTCCGGAAATCGCGTGACGAGCGCGGTTTTCAAAAACAGGATATGCCTGATAGTGACTTCTAGCTCGTTCAACCGCCGTTCCCCTTCCGCTATTTCACTGCCAAGCAAATTCTGATAATGGTTGTCTTCCGGATCGCGCGTAAGATATTCGTCGGAATCATTGCCCAACGTTACTGCCGACCGCGCTAACGCTTCATCGACACTCGATTTTAGGTCAGCTTGCTCTGCCATCGCATCTTGCAGCGCGTTCTCTATCGAACGCAAAATGGACGTAGCACGGGCACGATCAGTTTCGGCATCACGACTAGTCGATCGGGCCTTGAAATAGACACCGCTGAGCGCCTTTAGCAATCGTTGAAACATCTTCTTCTCCATGCTTAGTCGAAGTGGCCGCCGAATCTTCACACCCAAATCAGAGGCCCAACCGCCCGGCGCAATAGGCCAATGCTCACAGAATATCTCACCACGTCCGATGATCACTGTGCTACATCTGCAAAGTCGGTGTCGTAACGAAGCCAGTTCCTCCTGGTCAGCAAAGTTCGGGACCAACGACACCGGCGTGAGTAAGTGTGCTCGCCAGAAGCAGACCGAAAGCTTCAACAACTTTCTGCGACAGCAAAGCTTTGGGCGTAAGTCGGCCTCCCAAGCAATCCGCCGGCAAAATCGATTTGATGCCTACGGCGATTGGGCCAAGCTTAAGGCGTCCCGACGAGCTGAGCGCCGAATTGCGCTAAGCGTCCAAGAACCAGCCGAGACGATTGATAGTCGCCAACGAAGGCTCTTGTGCCACGGGAGCCGTCCACACATGTGATCCAGCCTGAAGAGGATCGCTGCATAGGAAGCAAGACGCGGTCAGATCCGGTCGTCTCCGTCGCGACTCTAAAAGATCCCATTCGATCTACATAAAGTCATCCTCGTACGAGTACGTGGCGGGACTTGCTGCGCTCTCGATATTACTGTTCTCACCGCGCGCAGCTTTGGAGAGATATAGTGGAGGTTTGTTTTTGCGCTGCCATTCACCGGCAGTGTTCTTTATCCAAATGTCGGGGTACTGGGTGGGATCAAGTACCATATTGTTCTCGTCAACCGCGACGAATCCCATCGTCGCTGCACGGGCTTTTGACTCTTGATTGGCAGCACGCCAATTGAGCAGCGGTCGTTCGCCGTCGAGTCGAAGTTGATACTCCAACAGAATATCACCTGCGTTCTCGACAAGCGGGTGAGTAAGTTGAAGATCTACAACGGATGTGATTTCGGTTCGCTCAGGAAACAGTTCGCGCCACTTTTCGCCTTCGAACTCAGTCATGCTGAATCCGCCTTCCGTTCTTAGAAGCCCGGCACTCTGCTTTCCTAATTGATAGCTAAAATATCGCGCGTGCTCGGTATCTTTAGTGCAACCGTATTTCTCGGCGACCTGAGCGGTGCGCTTGGCTTTTTCGGATATGAAATCCGAGTACTCTTGTGGATTAGCGGCTATGTGCTTGATTTCATCGTCATAAAAGCGCTTCGCTTCTCTCCTAAATAAAGGCTTGTCGATCTTCACAACTGGAGGTCTGGGAAGGAGGGCATATAACGGCGCTTCGGCCGAAGATGAGCCATCGTTAGAATCCGGTGCGGCAAAGTACATCTGTGCGAACATGTCCGCGAGGCTTTGGCTGTCCGCATCAGTTTTCTCGGCGCTACTTGCTGACGGCCTCGTTTCGTCACCCTCGCCAAGGGGAGCGTATTGAATATTGGACGAGCCGCTGATTCGGCTATGCATGGCGTTCCGCGCTCTTATCGGATTAGTGTTTCGCACTGAGTTCAGGCTGGCCAGAACCTGCGGGCTTGATAGTCAGCCAAGCTGACGGCAGGCTGACGCAGGCGTCGGCGTCACTCGTCTGCAGGCCCGGTTACGGAAGGATCTGCTCGGTAGAAGGAGCGCTCGCGCGCATGATGGCGTACAAGAGAAAGCCAATTATTGACACAGTGCATACGATGAAGAGTTGATCAGCACTGATCTCTGTTCGCAGGAGAGACGGCTGTGTCCCCTCGAGTGACCCGACGTCAGTTGCGTCAACATACTCATTTGCCGCATCCTGCTTCGCCCGTGTACGGTTCCGCTGTTTGGTCGCGTTTGTCGCAACATACAATACCGGTGATGGCGCCGGCCGGGCGAGGCTTGGATCAGCTCGACGCGATCGGCAAGACGAGCGCCGCCTTGGTCCAAGCGCCCGGCAACCTCGCCGCAAGAGCAGTCGGATAGTCGCCGATCACGAAGGGATCTGGACGCGCCGCGCCTACAACTCCTGGAGCCATGCAGAAATCGCCACGTAGGCGGCTAGAATCTCCCGCGAATGGCAGCAAGCGTTACTGTAAAAGCCCGCCGCCCCTCGCCATGCAAAAATGTGAGCACCCCTAGGATGATGCACCGTGTCTGTGCGTCAGCTTATTGTCAGCTCGCGCGCCTATCATGTCTACAGGTCTTCAAGTAGGCCAGTTGGGTGCATTTTTGCGATAGGGAGAGCGAACCACATGGATAGCAGAATCACTGGTTCTTCCAGTCGATTTCCAAGCGCGAGCCAGGCCGATGAATCGGAGCCATTACCAGATGGCCGAAGGTTTACGGAAACGCTTGCCGACGCGGCGCCTGGTCCGTCCTCGGGGGCGACACGGTCGTACTCACTCGTTTCCGAACCTCCCATCGATGAGATCAACAGGAAGTCATTCAAGGAAGAACTGAGAAAGTTTTACGGTGACGACATCAAGCACATAGCCGATAATCCGCTAGAATACTCGGATTTCGTTTCCAACAAGGCTAGGCAAACAGCGATGGTCGCCAGAGCCGCATCCACCGTAGAGGATTCGGACGAGGCGCAATATTTCAGCTACCAATTGGGTGACAAGAGTGTCGGGCTTCTAAAAACCGAAGGTCGACGTCGCATGGGAGGGGAGGCGTGGGAGCGGAACTTTCCTGGGCGAAAACATGTCTCGTCCGTTGTCGGTCTCCGGGTTACTCATCCGCTCGTTGAGAACGCAGGCGATGTTCTGCTGGAACATCAACTTCGGCTTGACGGCAAGCGGGCATTGGTCATGTCGCGTCCTGCCACCGATGAGGTGCAGCCCCGTCTAGAGCAAATGGGCTTTGTTTACGTGGGAGACAAGGAAGATGACAACGAATATGTGCTTGACCCTAGGCAGCATCCCGACAAGTGGACGCTGAACGAGCAGGGAAAATGGCAGCGGGTGGACAAACCTCAGCTATATCTCTCCAAAGCTGAGAGTAGTGATGACGAAAACGAAGGAAGTGTCGAGGAATATTCGGGTGAAGAATACATCGAAACGGATTCGTCGGGGGACGATCCTTCTTGGTACTTCGAACAGCTCAATTTAGGCCCGGGGACTGGCTAGCAGACGTCCTGACGGGTGCGGCTTGGCCTCAAAGTGGCCGACTTCTCCTAGCGGCATGCACCGGGAAGGGGCGCACCAACGGGAGCGCCCGCCACGCGCGGGCCCCATGCGGCGCGCGAGCGGATAAATTGGAAGCGGCAGCGGTTCCCGAGTTTGCTGGCAGAGCAGCTTCTTTGGAACCCCTAGTCAGCTGCTCTGAGTGCTTTTTGCGTCATTGGAAACTCTCTGGGATATGGACGCTTCATCGATGCGTTGTGCGAGTCTTGCGGGGCGCTTCGCTGGACGGTTAATTGAGGTGTGCTCCTCGTGACCAGCAACGGGTCAAGCCTAGTGTCGCTGCCGCCTATGCGATCTGCGGCTTCAATTAACCTGGCGCGCTACGGAAGGAGCAAGGGATGAATCAGCCTGGTCTATATCGATGAAAAACACCCGCGCGTGATGCAAACCAGATCGCGCTGTTCGTTGATCGATACCGCCAATTGTCTGGAGACTTTCGTCGTCGAGCCGAAGAGGGGGCGCTGCTCGGAGCTCCGCTTGCCGCGCCTCATCCGGACCTCATCTTCATGGATAGCGAAATGTCTTGCCGTCGTTGCTGATCTTAGTGCTTGCCAGGATGACCATCCGACGCAAGCGGGGGGTCAATTGCCGACATGTTACAGCCTACCGCCTGTGCATTGGCGCCGCTGCTCGTTAATCCCTTCATCAGCTGTTTAGCGCTTGGATCACGAGCGATTTCCGACTGAGGCTTGGGGGAGCCTGTGGCTCGTCCGGCCACTTGCCGAACCGTTCACCAGGTTCGCGGGGCTGCGCTGTGCAAAGAGAGAGAAGGCCGTCTCGAAAAATTCGGCCTTCTGATCATCCGATGGTCGCATTCTGCTGCGCGGGGGTGCCTGCCCATTCCAAACGAGAAGGCCAGCATCGAAAGAGTTCCTGAATTCGACGGCGGGATCAAGCTCCGAAACGGTCGCCTTGTGAGCCAGGCGTTCAACGGGGCTCATTCCATCTGCCCGCCGTGACAATACTGGAAGAGCAACTGCTTCCGACGGCGCGTTTGCCGTCGTCAAGGGTTCCTAGCCTCGCGAGGCGAGCCGCAGCCGTGGGTTTGCGGCAAGCTTCGAAAGGAACCGGGGATGTGGTGAGCTAAAAAAGGAAAGATCTGTTGCTGAAACCAAACTCGACCTTATCCGTACGGAAACGTACGCGGTTTCTCAATAAAGGTGACGGAGATGGCTGAAAGTTTATCCTGGCCTCACGGGGAGATGCTTTACCGGCTCGACGAAAGCCGAGCGTCCGCTTGCATGTGTTTGCCGACATTGGAAGCGGAAGAAGAGAAATGATCTGCATCTGCGGTTTGTTCAGCGGTTTGCTCGAAACCAAATTCATCAGCGAGGCAAAGCAGGGGACGTGAGAGCACAAGTTCTAGAAAAACTCGAGGCCGGCCGCGTACGACATGGCCAATTCGCCAGCGCGCCGGGATCAGGTCCTTGCGGCCTTTTCTTTGTTCAGGGCCCTTGTGGGTGCAGACTCAGGATAGTCGGACTTGTTCGCCCAGGGTGGGAGCATGTCTCCGTCTCCACGCCGCGACGTTGTCCGAACTGGGAGGAGATGTGCTTCGTCAAAGACCTGTTTTGGGATGAAGAGGAGTGCGTGATGCAACTGCATCCGCCTCATTCGCAATACGTAAATAACAGCCGGTACTGTCTGCATCTCTGGAAGCCGACTCGTCAGGACATTCCCGTGCCACCGGCTAGCTTCGTAGGCGTCGTCGGGCTTGGACCCTCTGAAACGGCGAGATTGCTTGCACAGATTGGCGGGCTATCGTGAAAGCCGTTTTACTACAACGAATCGGCGCCTCCAACATGGGGCGCCGCCGCACGTATTCAGTACGAACGACGACTGCAATGCAGGGAAAACTCTCTTCAAGACATCTAAGAGGTTTGTTGGGGTTTGTTGGGGAAATTTTCCAGATCTCTTCGGCTGATCAGCAATGCCCGGAACTCACGCGAAACGATATCGTTGCCGGCGGGAAACTCGTCAGCTTGACGTCAGCTCGCACCCTTAGGGTGCCGATCCGTCAATCGGCGCTGAATGATAACCTTATCACGCATCGAGAAGAGCAGCGAGTTATAGCGAGCATGTCTGGCTCTACGGAGGACACGGCACGTGTGGATTGGGTGCCGTTCTGGTTGCGATCGGTCTTGGATGTAGCCGCATTGTGCTGTGTGGCGTGCCTTTTGATGACGACCGTTATAATGACGAGCCTTTTTGGTGGCGTACTGCTTTTGCTTCATCTGATGCGGCGGGCTCGGTCGGTGCAAATCGCAACGTCTATTGTGGAAGCTGGACCAGATCGCTTTCGAGCGAAAAATGAGAAGCATGTCGGACCGCACCAAGAAGTGGTTGGGTGGCGCACACAAACGCGACCCGCGGCCTCAGGAGATACGATCGAGTAGGACCCGCAGTAGTCGACCGCCTGAAAACAGCAGACCGCGCCACATGAGATGCGCTCCTGTTATAGTTTCAACTTGCAAGAACGGGGAAACGGGTTCGGTCCTCTGGACCGGCAGATGTCGTTGCACTGCATCAATAAGGCGCGCCTGACGAGGACAGCGCCTCTCAAAGCAGAGAGTATACTCATCGCAGTGTGCCTCAACACTGAGTACCATCAAGATCAATCCGGCATACGGCAATGATCTAGCGTGTGGTTGCCTCGCGGGCGCTGACGCAGTCGCCAATCGACGATGGAGTACAACGAGTCGTTCCCCGTGGGCGCCGCAGCCGGCCTATTTGCCAGCCCAAAGTGTCAGTCAGTCGACCCGCGATTCTGCGATAAACTTCGAGGCATATACCTCCGGCCGGGCAGATCAATCCTCTTACGACCCGGGTCCGCTGCCGAGTATATCTTTATATCGTCCCCTGGAGTGGCAGCACGGCGCACAGTGGGTGCCGGAAGACCTTAAGGAGGGACTTGCAAAACGTGCTGCCAGGCGCGTCTCAACCGGGGACAAACCTCATCCTTCAGGGCGTGAATTACACCACCACCATCGGCCGGCAAGCTATGAGAGTGATGTTTTTCTGCGCCCAACCGCATAAGGGGATGACAATCTTCGAGAGTGGGGCCGTTCAATGACCGACCGGCTGCTGGAGGGCGACATCGCGGCAAAGTTCTGCCGGTGGTGCTAGCGCAGCCCAAGGTTAAGAAGCTTCTGTCGAGCGATCACTGATCGAGGCCTGGGCCTCGAGTAAGCGCGACTAGCCGGTCGTTCGGCGGGAAGCGGGCTCGCTTGCTGCGAGCCCACGTCGAACAGCAACTCCCTTGCTCAGGCCTGGCCACCTCGCGTCACGAGCAAAACTCGGCAGTCCACAACTGGACCGTCCCAAGCCTGCGAGCCTAATGCTGCGAGTCTCTTGAGCCGCGTTTATTGCTCCCGCCGCGTGCCCTTCGATCACCATTTCTGCTCACTCGACTCCTGCCCATCGCTCTTGAGCGGGCCGAAGGCTCTCTATGGCCCGGCCAGCGTTGTTTGATCCGCTGACGAAAGTCGAGCGCCAAGCGGCAATCGTCAGCGGCAGTTCGAAGATGATATCAATTGCACGTTCGATCTTTAGGTAGCGCCACAGAGCAATGAAAAATATCCCTGCGGGAGTCTTGGGAAGTCTCATTGTTCGAGGCCACGGTCTGCGAGCAGCCGGTGCATGACCTCGCGTTTGATCTCGCCAGCGATTTGGTTTCGGACTTGGGCTCCGAGTACCCGCTCGGCATCCGCATCGCCTAGCAGACCATGCTCGGCCAGCCGCTGATCGAGGCGGCTTTGAAACTCCTCGCCCATAGCTTCGACGAGCCGGTCTTGCATCGCTGCATATTCGTCCGGAGCGATGCGCCTCAGCACCGTCTCCCAGGGTTGCCAGCTTGCCACGTAGTCGGTGAACTGGCTTGCTTCCCGCTCCCGGACCAGGTGCAGCGCCTCCGTTGCATCATCCTCGCTTACGTGAGAGACCGCCAGGAAGCGCATGTCAGGGGCGACGTGACTGAGCTCCAGAGGCTCGCGCAGCCGATGTTGATAGGCCAGGTAGACTTCGACGTCGTCTACGTTCGGATTGCCGCTGAGGAGCGAGTTGACCCTGTCGCGCGCGATCTCGTCCAGCGCCTCCAAGCGGAACGCGACACGGCCGCGCTGGATCAGTTCGCCAAGCCGATCGTCATATAGCCCGTTCTCGACGTCAGCGTTGAGGCGCGCGCTCTGCATACCGTTCCAGTGCAAAGTAACACGATCCTCGCAGCTCGCGTTGGCCTCGGAAGCCTGTGTGAAAAACTGCTCGCGCAATCTCGGATTGGCCGCCGCCTGCCGCAGATCATCAGCCACTGCCTGCCGAAACGCGTCATTGCCGTAGTTCACGGTGCCTCGTAGCCTCTCCAGGAACTGTGCGTAATTCTGGGCGCCGGGCTCATCCGCAAAGTGCTGCCACTCGGCCAGCGTCGCCGGATCATCTGCGAGCCAGTGTGCGGCAGCCTCATGCAGGGATTGCTGCGCAAGCTGCGGTGGCGCTTCAGCCGCTGCCAGACGAGCGAGGACGTCGTCCGGCAGCGGGTTATCCCCGAACTCGAGGCTCTCCAGATGCGGGTAGTAGGGACTAAGATGCGGTACAAGAGCCTCAACAAGACCCTCAGGCAGGCTGGTCAGCCGGTTACCGATAAGATTGAGCGATTGCAGCGTGCTCGGAAGAGGGTCGGGGAGGTTGGCCAATTGATTGCTGCTGACATCGAGTTCAATGAGCCACGATGGGAGTGACTCAGGGAGGTCGGTCAGCTGATTGCCACTAACCGCGAGCGAGGTGAGCCCGCTCGGGAGAGGGTCCGGCAGGCTAGTTAGTCGGTTGTCGTTTGCGTTTAGGATCTCAAGCCCAGCCGGAAGGTTGGCCGGCAGACTGGTCAAGCTGTTGTCGGCGAGCTCCAGCCGCGAGAGGGTCGCTGGAAGAGCGTCCGGCAAACTGGTCAAGCGGTTATGGCTAATGAGAAGATGCTGGAGACCGGGTGGGAACGTAGCTGGTAGGCTGCTTAGCTCGTTGTGCCTAGCGCGCAGTTCCAGCAATCTTGGCGGCAGGGCGGCGGGCAAAGCGGTCAGCGAGAGGGACGACAAATCCAGCGAGTGCGAGTCTGCGTCGTCCGAATCCCTGATTCGTGTGCGCCCCTGTCGCCGATTCTCGGCTTCGCCCTGCCCCTCTTCGGCAACCCAATTGTCCAGGATCTGCGCGCGCGCGGAGGCTGGGGTCCGATACCCTGTCAGGGTTTCGACCCAATCCGCCATGGCTCGGCTGAAGCCGCTGAAATAACTTTCCTGCTCCCCCTCTTCAGAAGGGGCCGAGGAAGAACCTGCACTCCACTGTGCCTGTCCCGTGTTCATCAATTTCTCCATTGTCAGAACAAGAATACCCCCCGCTTCTCAAGCTCGCGAAGCAGGTGGTTGCGCAGCGCAATGATCATTCGACAGCCGGTGCACGTGCGCTGCGGCTCCCGTCCGACTCGAGCCGGTACAGGCTTACACGAGCCCAACCGCGGCAAATGGATCGATACTGCTGCGAGCTTCTGCCAATCGTTGACCAGATAAGTCGTCAACATGGAAGCGTTCTGCCCTTAGCAGGCCTACCTGTCGATCAGCTGACGAGTGTCGCTGCAGAATACCCAGTTCGCTCCACTGTTGCCACCAGCGACCGAAGCAGGTCCACCTTGCGGGTGAGCCGGTCAAGCTTCGCAAAGACCAGCTTCGAACCGATTGCCTTGGCATGTAAGAGGGCCGCCGCGAGCTTGGGGCGGTCGGAGCGCCTGCCGCTCTCGGTTTCCACGTACTCGGCCGAAAGGGCCCACTGGCCGCCGTTGAGATAACGCACCATCGCCTCGCGCTGGGCCTCTATGCCCAAGCCGCTCCTGCCCTGCTTATCCGTGGAAACGCGTAGGTAGGAGATGAACTTGCCCTCAGCCATGGTCGCAGCCCTGTCCCAAATCAATTTGCAACGGGACCTTCACGCGAAGACGAGGGCTGTCTTTGAATCCCTACGATTCGTTTTTGCAAAGGCCGCTTGCGAATCGTTGTCGCGAAGGCCGATAGCTCGGACGCTGGGGGACAGCGTGAGACGAAACTGCTGGTGAAGGAAGGCAACCGCTGTTTAGTCCCAAGCTTTGATGGTGCATTCTTATCGCACGATTCGAAGGATGCGCTATGGGACAAGTTTTACACGGCTGCGCCACCACGACGGAGGCAGTCCGTCGAGCAATACAGAATAGTCAAGAGAGCCTGAGAGCACTCGCCAAGCGCTACGGGATCAACCAGAAGACTGTTGCGAAGTGGAAGCAGCGCGAGACCGTCGCCGATCGTTCGACAGGCCCCAAGGAAGCCAAGTCGACTGTCCTTTCCATCGAGGAGGAGGCGATCATCGTCGCTTTCCGGCGACATACGCTGCTGCCACTCGACGATTGCCTCTATGCGCTGCAGCCAACCATCCCGCATCTGACGCGATCATCCCTGCATCGTTGCCTCCAGCGCCACGGCATCAGCCGGTTGCCGGAGGTCGAAGGTGGCAAGCCTTCGAAGAAAAAGTTCAAGGCTTATCCGATCGGCTATTTCCACATCGACATTGCCGAGCTCCAGACCGCTGAAGGCAAGCTCTACCTCTACGTCGCCATCGATCGCACCAGCAAGTTCGCCTTCGTGCAACTGGTCAAGAAGACGGGAAGGACCTCCGCCGCGGCGTTCCTCGAAGCCCTGATCGCGGCAGTCCCCTACAAGATCCACACGGTTCTCACCGACAATGGGATCCAGTTCACCTTCCCGCCGCGCTATGCGGACGGCCCGACGGCGAGATACGTGACGCATATGTTCGATATGCGCTGCCAAGAGAACGGGATCGAACATCGGCTGACCAAGATCAAACATCCCTGGACCAATGGCCATGTCGAGCGCATGAACCGCACGATCAAGGAAGCGACCGTCCAACGCTACTATTACGATCGGCACGATCAGCTCGAAGCTCACCTTGCCGACTTCATAAACGCCTACAACTACGCTCGGCGGCTGAAAACCCTGAAGGGCCTCACACCTTACGAATACATCTGCAAATGCTGGACTTCCCAGCCAGAACGATTCAAACTCAATCCGCTCCAGCAAATGCCGGGACTAAACACCTAGGGGGCCGCATGACAATCGGGCGATTTCTATGGCAATTTGCTCCCGCCATCCTGGCACCTTTCAGGTGCGGTCGTCCTGGCTTTCGGCAGCTTTTCGTTATCGTGGCGGCAGTCAAACTTTAACGTCACGCTTGCTCAAATAATGAGGAGATTGCCCGCCTGCGGAGAGCGCGAACACGATAACAGGTGGCAACAGCTTCGCGTATATGGCGTTCCAGGTGCCTGATCCAAGCAGTGATAGCGCCGCTATTCCCCTGTTCATCCATCAAGGAAAATACCCGCTGTACGACGTGGGAGTGCGGATTTAACCTAGTGATTAAGGCCCTATGGGTACAGCACTGCGCGTGGGCAATAGCACGCCGGGTCTTGCTGTGTCGGTGGGTTCTGTCCTCCCACACACCGGCCGAGACTTCTCCTACAATGTTTTCTCCGGGGCGCGGAATGGCGCTTTGAAGCCACGACGCCTGGGCTGACGTGGGCGCATCGCTGGGTGCAAGAGCTACGGATGCGCTGGGTTGAGCACGCTTGGCAATTGCCAGCAGGGTGACGGGGGTCAGGAAGGCAAAGAGCTTTATCGAAAGTTAGCGTTCAGACTCAATTGACTCAATAGGCGGCAATGGCGGCGAGGTGGACGGCAGCCAAGAAGTTTCTGGCAAGTTTGTCATAGCGAGTTGCGACTCGCCTGAAGTCCTTGAGCCGGCAGAAACAGCGCTCGATAACATTGCGGCTTTTGTAGTGCGTTTGCTGAAGCTGTGGAGGGGCACCCTGTTGGATTTGTTTGGAATGACAGGCTTCGCGCCGCGACTGACGATTTCGGCGCGAAAGCCATCGCCATCGTCCAAAAGGACCGGCCCTGCGGCAATATCGGCGTCTTGGCCTGGAGTGAGATGAAATGCGCAAAGTTGCAATCAAGGTCGCTCAGCGCGTGGTGGTCCGGCCACCGCGCGAGTGGCCGATCGCTTGTTCATGCTCCCCCTTTTCCGCCGCTGGCTGAGCGATGCGCTTTGATCGAGGTGGAATCGATGGACAAAGTAACGCCGTTCTTGCCGCAGCCGGCGAGCGCTTCAAAGATCGCTGCCAATGTCCGCAACCGAGGCTTTCCGGCCCCGAAACGTGTTTAGGACTACGGAGAGCCAAAAATCTTCTGCTCGCTCTCGCGCGCCGCATCGCAGGGTTGAGGTCGCCCGCGGCCGCGCGAGAAACGGCCCATTGCTGGAAGTGTCAGCTCAGCAGCTCGACGCTGCCGGTGTCGAGCCGATAAAGAGCGCCGACGACCTTCAGCTTATTCTGCTCAACTGCCGCGTTCAGAATCGGGGTTGCCGATTTCAGCTTATTGACGTTGTCCACCACATTTTGCCGGATCGCGTTGGCGAGTGCATCCCCGCTTTGCTGCAATGACGCCTTGACCGCGGGTGCAAGTGCGGCGATGAGGGACGGGATGTGCCCCGGCGGCGGCTTGTCGTCTTTCATCGACTGGATCGTAGCATCGACGGCGCCGCAGCGGTCGTGGCCGAGCACCAGGATCAGCGGCGTATTTAGTACCGCAGCGGCATATTCCATGCTCGCGACCGTGTCATCGTTGGCGAAATTGCCTGCAACGCGGCAGACGAACAGATCGCCAAGTCCACTGTCGAATGCAAATTCGGGCGCAATACGCGAATCGGCACAGCTCAGGATCGCGGCATGTGGATTTTGCCCACCGATCAAGACTTCGCGTTCGTGCTTAAAACCGTGGCACCGCGACGCGCCCTGGACATAGCGTGCATTGCCTTCCATGAGTCGCTTCAGTGAAGCGTCCGGCGAGAGCACGTTGTCGGGCTTGGGTGGTGCTTTCGCCTCCTTGGCGTCAGCAATCCTGTCGCCAAGCAGCACGCCAACAGCCGAAGCAGCGAACAACATTAGGGAACGCCGAGACGGCGAGAGCAGGTGAGGTAGATTCGAAGAGCAGTTTTCACACATATTTTTCTTAGCCTGTGCGGTTTACAGCGTCTGCGAAAAGCGCGTGAATGTGTTTGTAAGGTGTATGGACTACGCGAAAACGTCGCGCTTGGCGAGCCGTTTTGGTGGGCTTTATGCCCGCACTGGACAGACGAACGCTCAATGGCATCGGCCGCCGTGTTTGCGCGAGAAACGCGCCGCCAGCAGATAACTTCGAGGTGCGATTCAGTTGCTCCAGGGCGCAATGGAAGTCGTATCGCGCAGTTGAGGCGTCCGCCTTGGGTCGTGTGTCACGAGCGTAGCCGGTCCAAACGGCGACGCGCAACTGTACGAGAGATGAAGGAGGGCCCTTCGGGTTCGGCAATCAGGTGCTGATCCCAAGCCACTGCAAGCTGCCGCGGCCAAAAGTCGTGGTGGTGAGCGTTGCAGTCAAGTCTGGGCAGGAAGTCCAGACGGCAAGGTCGAGAGAGGCGAGCGCAAGCAAACCGTCCATGAAGTGTCGAAAGCGGATTAGGCGATGTCAAAACCGGGGGATGACCCTTCCCCCGGGATCAGCCTGGGGGATGCCTGATACGGCCCGGGCGGCATCCGGCATGTAGGCGGCGCGAAGCTCGACCAGGCTTTCGTATGGAACGTGAGAACCTGCACTGCGTCACGCCGCCAGCCTTCAATGGGCGGCGTGAAGGGACAAGCCACAAGCGGCGCCAATCGCGAGGGCGAGAGTACCGACACGCAGGGCAGGGACGGAGCAGCCCGTAGTAGCAGTGAAGGTCCTGTAATGGGGCTGGAGCCAAGGGGCTGCGTTGTTCAGCCTTGGCCATGGGCCAACTGGTGACAGGACGAACCCATGGACGAGGCAAAGCCGTTTCTGATCCCCAAGCGGGAAGTCTGGGAAGCCTTCAAGCGTGTGAAGGCCAACCAGGGGGCGGCTGGCGTAGACGGACAATCGATCGAAGACTTCGAGGCCAACCTGTCGGGCAACCTCTACAAGCTCTGGAACCGAATGTCCTCAGGGAGCTACTTCCCCCCGCCGGTGCGGCGCGTCGAGATTCCGAAGGCAAGTGGCGGCATCAGGCCGTTGGGCATTCCAACGGTCGCCGACCGCGTTGCTCAGGAAGTCGCTCGCCGGTATCTCGAGCCGATCTTGGAGCCGGTGTTTCATCCGGACTCCTTTGGCTATCGGCCCGGCAAATCTGCGATTGATGCCGTGGCGAAAGCCCGCGAGCGCTGCTGGCGCTACGACTGGGTGCTCGATCTCGACATCAAGGGCTTCTTCGATAGCATCGACTGGGAGCTTCTGCTCAAGGCGGTCCGCAAACATACGGACTGTGCTTGGGTGCTGCTTTACATCGAGCGCTGGCTGAAGGCGTCCGTGCAGATGGAGGATAGCAGGGTCGTACCGCGACAGGCGGGAACGCCACAGGGCGGGGTGATCTCGCCGCTGCTGGCGAACCTGTTCCTGCACTACGCGCTCGACAAATGGATGGCGCGGGAGTTCCCGCACATCCCCTTCGAGCGCTATGCGGACGACGTGATCTGTCACTGCAGAACCGAGGAGGACGCACGGGCCCTCTGGCGTGCGATTGCCGACCGCTTTGCGGCCTGCAAGCTGGTTCTCCATCCTGAGAAGACGAGGATCGTCTACTGCAAGGATGTGAACCGGCGCGGCGACCACCCGGACATCCACTTCGATTTTCTAGGCTACCAGTTCCGAGCCCGAAAGACGATGTGGGTCAAGCCGGATAGGCGCATCTTCGCACACAGCTTTCTGCCTGCTGCCAGCCCAAAGGCATTGACGCGCATCAGCCGGGAATTCGGCACTGGGCCGCTTCATCACCGCAGCGACAAGTCCCTCAGCGATCTGGCCGCGATGTACAACCCGTGCATCCGGGGCTGGATCAACTACTACAGCCACTTCTATCCGACGCAATTGCGTCCAACCCTGAAAAGGATCGATGCCTATGTCATTCGATGGGCTCGCCGCAAATACAAGCGGATGGTCCACTGGACCAAGGGCGCGAGGGACTGGTTCGATCGGCTGCGCCGCGCGAATCCAGCACTCTTTGCCCATTGGCCCACGGCAACGGCCGAACATCGGGAGCCGTATGAATCGAGAGGTTCACGTACGGTTCTGGGAGCGCCCGGAGGTGAAAGCCCTCCGGGCGACTCGTCATTCTCGACCGAGTCGAGCCAGCACAACGGCGGCAATATCCATTATGGCACAAAGCGGAAGTGAAATCGGAGCGTTGGCGCCAGCGCGACGGGGCATTGTGGGTTGATGGCACTGCCGTTACTCCCGAGCCGGAGTCTAGAACCGTGCGCGACGAACTCAGTGGCTGACCATAGGACACGATAAAGAAATCCGCGTCGCGCCGATCGCGAAGATGGATGCGGACGCGCTGATCACGCGCTGCATTACAGCAAGACGGTCAACAATTCATTCCTTGCGCTCGGCCTCTTTATCCACGAGGCGGCTCGAAGGCGCGATGACATTTTGAATAAAAGCCACATCCAAGGGCTGGTACGCGATATGCCATGGAATGTATTTGTCGAGTTGAACTGGCTGGTGTTCTTGGAAACGTAGCCGCGCAGTAGCAGGAACCCGCGCCCTCTCGACGCACTGCGGATGAAAAAAGAGCATTAACCGCACATCTGAGTGTGTGATCTCGTTCGCCCGTGGGTGCCAACCGGACGATCTGTCGCGCGGCTGCCTTCGTGCTGACCGGGATCAAGTTGAGCAAGAGCTTGCTGCGATTGCCCGACGGCTCGATCCCGCACAAGATGACGCAGGTGAAAGGCAAAGAAGCGCGCGGCTCATTTCGCCAAGACTGGCGGCTCATGCTCAGGGCAGGGCGTGCCGCTCGATGGCCAACAGCTGCGATATATCGACTTTCCCATTCCCGAGGCGCGTGCGGAACAAGTATGCGGAGATCGAGCGGCGTGGCAGGGGCATGTTTTGCGGCATTGCGGGTAGCAAGCAGGCGATGGCCGAGGCCCCTCGGCACAGCTGCGCGGCAGCGGCGACCGCCACGCCTCAGTGAGTTGATCTTGGCAATGCCCGTGCGCTGAAGCTCTTGGCGGTGAATTATGACAAGACGCCTTCCACCTGGACGTCGCCGCCCCCTCGGCTAGAAAACTGGATCAATTTTGCGTCGTTTCTCGCGAATGAATCGGCTCAAGGGCATTAGGACCAACCGGAGTAAGCCTATAAGAAAAGGTAGTTGAAGTACTGCTGCTTGCATGGCACCTTACTTGGTCCGGAAGGACCTGCATGACTGACGCCCGGGCGACTTATCAGCCGGAATAAGGTTTGAACGTGGAGCGCTGAACATGACGACATCTTCTTGCTCTTGGCCGATTTCCCGTTGCCGTTGCCGGACCGGGTCCCCCTTCTCATAGCCAAGGTGATCGGCCAGCTCCGCACCAGGCGCCTCAATCAGCGTCTTCTTTAGCTATTTGAAAAGCCCGTCCGCACCTGTGAGGCCTTTAGGCGTTCCATAGTTAGCAAGCAGTGATCCAGTAGTTCAGGTGTAAACGTCGTATCGGTCGTCATGTGAGTCTTCTCGCTAAGGTAAACTCACAGAAACCTGCTTACACACTCTTTCCGACACCCTCATGAGCCGGCATCAATTCGGCCGAAAGCAGGAGATCAAGCAGTCTTCGTTAGCCGACTGACCTTGGCAACTCACACGCTCGACTTCGACCAACGATTCCTTCAACATGAGGATGCAAGTCTCAGCTCCAGCGGCATGGCCCCAACGTCTGCAGTTGGTATCTCGGGCTGACCCAAAAACCAGCTGTCCATCTGGCGCCAGCATCTGCACCAACTTGTGGATAGTCGCACGCATGTCGGCCACGCCTCCAAGGTAGTAGAGGACTTCGGCCAGTACGATCAAATCAAACCGCTCGACGGTCGAAAACTGCTGAACGTCCAAAGCTATCCAGGTTATGTGCGACCACCGTTTCGTCCGCAGGCGAGCTCGAGCAATCGCTTGCGGCATAACGTCGATGACTGTGAGCCGTTTGCAATGAGGTGCTAGTATTTCCGTAAATGCGCCAGCCGCGCACCCGACCTCGAGGGCGTGGGAAATCACCCCTTGCGAGCGCGATAGCCGGAGCATTTGCGAGTAACGCTCGCGTTCGAATGGATTACCGTCGAGCCTCCACGGATCATCGGCGGCTAGTTCCTGCTCTAACGATTGATACTTGCTGTCCGAACTCATGATTACCCTACCTACTGAGAATGCACGATCGGGTGCCCGCGCTTATGCTGTCAAACGAGACAGCCTCGAAGAACTACGCGAAAGCTCCGCCTCCCGGGGACTACCGACCATTGAAGAGCCTCCAGTCCAGCTTTTCGCAGACCTCATGAGCACACCTCGTCAATCCCAATCCAGTACGGCGCATACCAGTACGCAGCTGGGCAATCATCCATTCGTGCTAGCCCATCATCCAGCAACTGTGTTTAAACGAACAATTCGTTTCACACGCATTTTCCTGATTGATGGTTGAGTTAGCCGGCGTCTGACTATGGGGAATGCGGCAAAATTAGTAAAATCTATTGTTTTGATGGAAGGTATCGATTCCGATAATGGTTCGCAAAGAACGCGTTCGCGTTAAGCGCATGATGAGCCGGCCGCCTTGACGAAGCAGCACATGCTAAAAAGCCCCCACGACGTTGGTCCTGCGAAGTTCCTCGCCGGATATCGAATGCCTCGAAAGCTCACGTCAGACGCAGAGCTGGACGCGCTCGAACACTGCTCGCGGCGAACGGGATCGAGCCGATACCGCTGCTTGATGATGGCCAGCGGCGGCTCCGCCGATGATCGCATCAGTTAACCGCTCGACACGATCCGATTTTGGGTAGCCTGAATCGGAGGCGCCCATCAAACACGACTAGAGCTAGGTTCAGAATGCTCGAGAGGAATCCGAGTCGTGCAGCGTTTCGGCTGGTGCCGGCCAGAATGAGGTGTGGCATAACTTATTGGAAGAAGGCGAGGCGATTAAGTCGATTCGTCAGAATTCTGACGTTCGACTGGCGACACGAGTCGTGTGCCCCTTGACAAGAACTGCAGGTGATCAGAAAGACGAGCGAAAATGCGATGCGTCGTCACGTGTCGTGCCTCCACGGACTCGGAAATCTATGCGGACTGTCGATGCAGCGCTTCGTGGCAGTCTGGAGCCCTCCATGCCGCTTGGAAGTTGGGCGTCGGGCATCAGAGCGACCGCGGCAATACGACTTGCTGTGCAAAGCGAATTATTTCATGCTAGACGCTATGTCGATCGGGCGCACGTCTTTCAGTCGCAATAACTTAAGCTTGCCGAGCTATCGGCGCGGCTGGGTGGACGAGGCTGTGGCTGCAATCGAGGCCGAGCAGTGCCGCACTGCCGATACGCACCTAATTCGGCTGATCGTGCCGGCTCTCGCCGGGATTGACATCTATTTGAAGGACGAGTCGA
Organism: Bradyrhizobium paxllaeri; assembly: GCF_001693515.2. Taxonomy (NCBI): domain Bacteria; kingdom Pseudomonadati; phylum Pseudomonadota; class Alphaproteobacteria; order Hyphomicrobiales; family Nitrobacteraceae; genus Bradyrhizobium; species Bradyrhizobium paxllaeri. The sequence goes on along the minus strand of NZ_CP042968.1, from coordinate 5,091,647 downwards.
CCCATCCGACCGGCAGCCTGAAGCACCGATTGGCTCGCTCGCTATTCCTCTACGCGCTCTGCAACGGACAGATTCACGAGGGCACGCCAGTCGTCGAGGCCTCGTCGGGGTCCACGGCGGTGTCAGAGGCCTACTTCGCGCAGATGATCGGCGTACCCTTCTATGCGGTTATGCCGCGGACGACGTCGGCCGAGAAGATCGCTGCGATCGAGCATTATGGCGGCAAGTGCCATCTGATCGACGACGGCCGCGCGCTCTATTCCGAGGCATCGGCGCTCGCCACCCATCTTAACGGGCATTACATGGACCAGTTCACTTTCGCGGAGCGGGCGACGGATTGGCGCGGCAACAACAACATCGTCGAGTCGATCTTCACCCAATTGAAGGGCGAGCCGCACCCTGTGCCGGACTGGATCGTGATGGGAGCCGGCACTGGCGGCACCTCGGCGACCATCGGGCGTTATTTGCGCTATCGTCAGTTTCCAACGCAGCTCTGCATTGCCGATGTAGAGCATTCCGCCTTCTTCGACTGCTTCCGCTATCAGGACCGCTCGCGAACTTGCGAGCGTCCCTCGCTGATCGAAGGCGTCGGCCGGCCGCGCTGTGAGCCATCCTTCGTTCCGACCGTGGTCGACCGCATGATGAAGATCCCGGATGTTGCGACGATCGCGGCTATGAACGTGCTGTCGCGTCGCCTGCGCCGGCCGGTCGGCGGCTCTACCGGCACCAACTTCTTGGCACTGTGCCGGCTGGCTTCGGAGATGTGCAGCGCCGGCCAAGCGGGATCGCTGGTGACGCTGATCTGCGACTCGGGCGAGCGCTATCGGCAGACCTATTACAAACCGGAGTGGCTAAAGGCGCGTGACATCGATCCTACGCCTTATGAGGCCGAGTTGATATTCTTCCTAGAAGCCGGGCATCGGCCCGGCTTCTCGATCGCAGACGTGACGAATCCGTTGAATGCCCGAGGTGCAGCGCGACCACGCTGATCGAAAATTACACCTCGTCTGCACGGCGTCAGAGTTTTCAAATCGCATCGGTTTGGTAGGCGAGTGCCCGTTGTTTCGGGACCAATCAAAGTGTGGCGCATCCGACGTGATTCTAACGGGTGGCCTCCACCTTGGTGAGTGACGCTCTATAGCTGAGCTAAGTGTGCATCTCGTAGTTCTTGCGCACATTTGTTGTAAATATGAAGCGACGAATAACGCTCTCGCAATTCCTTGAATTACGAGCTCTCAAAACTCTTCTTTGCGCCAACTGGTTCAACACGTGCATTCGCGGGGCAAGCGTCTGGGCTGTCGTCGCGGAACTCGCCTTCCATGACCCGTTAGAATTCGGGCAGGGGGATTTCGTACAAGACCCGCGATGCATCCCGGGCTTCGAGAGCTGCGCTTCACCCGCACTTGGAGGCGATCGAGCGTTAGCACTACGAAATGTGCGTCAAGGCCATTCAGGAGCATGATGGACGAAAGTGTATCAGTGTTGATGCTTCAAGGACACCCGTCCATTTAACGACAAATATCGAGACGAGTTTCCTTTCGGCGCCGTCGACGCAAATCTCAACTTCAGGCCCAGATCTATCACACTCACCCCAGCGGCCGACCGGAGACAATTCTGGGCCACGCACGCATTGGCCGCATCTAGAATGACACAACTTTATCGATTCCTTTTTATTTCTTTCTCGACGCACTCCGAAAGTTCAGAGACGAAGAGCAAATCCGGTAAGTTAATACGTCGACTTCATCCATTGGATGAATGTTACGACGTAGATCATGGGGTCGGCATCGCGGGCTCCTGGAGAGTTTGCCGAGGTTGCTTGGCGCGAGAAGATGAGGCGCGCCGTTCGCTTCGAACAACGGCACCATCCGACTGAGGGCAATAGATATGCGGCTTTCGTTATTGGCACGTGTTTTGAATGTCGGACCCTACCAGAACAGCTCAATGGCAGACGAGATGATAGGTTATAAGATCGTGTGAAAGATCGTTGGTCATCTGCGATCTCAACGTGCGACGTTTGCTAACCTGGACGCCCGATGCATCCGACGAAAGCCTGTGTCGTGTATCCTTCTTTCGTTCAGAGCCATTGTCCTGCACACTTGTAACTCTGACGCCTAGATTGAGAGCTGGAAATCACATATGCTAGCGGAGTCGGACATCAAATGTACGAATGCAAACAATCGCGCAAGCACCGTCTGGACAATTGTGCTCGGCTTTGCCGCCGATCCGTTGATGCGGTGGAGTTGGCCTGACGCAAGGCGATATGTTCAGAGCATGCCTCAGTTCATCAACGCCTGTGGCGGACGAGCATTCGAGCATGGCACAGCGTACGTCACGGGAGGGGTTCGCGCCGCGGCCCTGTGGCTCCCTCCCGGCGTGCAACAAGATGAGGCGGCGCTGGACGAAATCATGGCGCAATCCCTGAGCCCGGGGATTACCGAGGATATGGCACACCTGCGGCGGGGAATGGCCGAACATCAGCCGCCCGAGCCACATTGGTATCTGCCTCTCATTGCCACCGATCCCAACTGGGCCGGACAAGGGCTTGGCACATTGCTAATGAAATACGCTCTTCAACGATGTGATGAAGAGGGCGTCACCGCGTATCTCGAAAGTTCGAATCCCGAGCACATTCCCTTTTATCAACGCCATGGCTTCAAGGTCATTGGTGAGATACAACATGGCTCTTCGCCGCCGCTCACGCCAATGTTGCGAACGGCTTAGCTAGCTCGAAGCGTTGGCCCACCGCTTTGGGGATAGCCAGCAAGCCGTGCTGCGGCCGCTGCTGACGCTCGGTCACACGACTAAGACCGTCTATGACAGCAAGCGCGCTGATTTCCAGAAGATCTACGCCCAGCTTACGCACAGAAAGAACCGTCCAAAGGCGGCCACAAGCATCATTACCTCGCGCTGAGTCAGCTCAGTCCCACATTTACCCAGCTTATTTCCAGGGCCATCACGATCGATACTTCACACTGCGCGATGGCGCGGGTCTGTTTATGAATGTTACGACAGTTGCTGTAATGGATAAGGCGGCCTTTGGCATGGCGGGATAAACCAGAATTGGCCAAAGAAGATTTACTTCATCGATACGAGTGCGCTGATTGCCGCATGGTACGAGCGCTATAAACCGAAGCGGCGGCTTTCAGTCTACCGGGTGCTAAAGGCCCATGACCTGATCACGACGCGATGGCGTCGATTTCGGACGTCAATAGGCACTCTAGCGCGAGAGGCCCCTAACTACATCCCGTGTCGAGTGGCCTGCGTCGACCGGTGCTCCGCCTCGGCAAGCGGATAGCGTGGATCTCAACAAGGACTCACAGAACGCAGGCGTAAGCTTGCCGCGGTGGACCACGACGTTCTCGTGACCCATGGCAGCCCGAGCGTTCTGCCACTGCCGATTGTAGCCGCGCTGTTCATTGGACTTGACGTGGCAAGCGGCGAACTCGGCGTCATCTAGCGTCGCCAATTGCCGCACAAGTACCGGCCGGTTCGTGTGGATGTGCACCCACATCGGACTCGGCGTTGCACCATTGCTCAGCGCCTTGGGTTGGAGCTTGAACTCAAACAGCGTCCCTGGCTCGCCCTTTAACGGGCGCGGTACCTCCGCAGGCGCCAACTCCTCGGCCGCCCGCAAGTATTCAAGGTACTTCTGCGACGGAAAGGCGTAGGTCTTCATGCAATCAATAATAGTCGTGGCTTTTCGCTCTTTCGCAGCCTTGGCCAGCCCCAGCGCCTGGGACGACATCATGTTGAGCCGGACTATTTTGTCGTGCATCTGGGGCACTTGCGCAGCCGTGAGTAGGCCGCTTCGACGAGGCTCCTCCAACGCGGCCACGCAGGCCTGCATCTCGGCCGCCCGCATCTGTAGGCGCTCAACCACGGTGTCTACCACGTGGTCGGCGTCTTCGGGTTTCATCTGGCGCGCTTGCGAAACGGCCCTTTGCTGTCCGGCCAGATCGAATTGCAAAAGTTCGTGCAAGCGCTTGAGTAGTGGCGTCAGCGCCTCGATCGATGGCGGGGCCTGCCAGATAGCTAAGTGTGCCGCCGCCGACGATGACGCCGTTTGCGCCTCCTCCGCGCTCACCAGCTTCTTCGTACCTAAATCCGAGAGCACGAGAACTTTGGCTGCTGGCGCTGTGGCCTTGTCGGCCGTAGCGAGCTGTGGCTGCATCCTCCCGGCCGCTGAACTCCCGGCGCCCTCGGCCGGCGTGCGCTTGCCTCTGCCCTTCCTGCGCGTCGTTGTGCCTTCGGCCACTACAGCCCTGCCGGTAGTGTTGGCCGGTATCGCAGCCCCAGCGTCGGCCGGCGGTGTAATAATGGCTGGGGTCCTCGGCTGCAGCGACAAGAGGCGCTTGGCCTCATCCGCTGTGACCCACGCACCTTCCACAATCTGGCCCAACAGTTCCAATGGGAGGTCGGCATCTGTTCCGAGAGCGCTTAGATTTCCGACGACGTCGTGCAACGCCAACGCAAATTCCGAAAGGCGCTCCATGACGCCTTCCAGAACGGCGCAGTGCTCTGCGTCCAGCGCGCGTCCTTCGCTGTTTAGAACAGCGCCGCGCGTCGAGACGAATGCCGGGAAAAAATCATCGACGAAGGTTCCCAGCAGACGCACCTGCCCGTTCTCACCCATGAGGATTTTCCTCACGGCTGGTTCGAGCGCGCTCGCCTGCGGCTCAATCATGACCTGCGCGAGAGCGACCCGCGATTGCAGATGCATGCACTTCGTATACAGTGCCCAGCCGGTGTGCAGCCGCAGCGCGGCCTCGTCGGCCTGCCGCATATCGTCCGTTGCAGTTGGTAAAGCGGCAGCGGCTTCGCAAACCGACTGCATCCGTTCCGAGCGCAATGCCTTCTTTCCCCACCACTCCATGCAGGCCCAATAGCGGTTCGCCACACTGGAAACCGCTCGGCGCAGCTGGTCGGAGGGAGCAGTGGATTGGAGTATCCGGTCGAGCACGGTGGCCGCACTCTTCCTGCTCTCGTCCAAGGCGTAGATGGTCGGGGTGGCCAGTGTGTTGCATTTGTTCGCCGCATCGAGCGCCTCGTCCCGGAGTCGGCGAGCCTGATCGTCGGACAGAATGCTACGCGCTACATGCGGGGGCAGGCTCGCGCGGTACTCCAGAACTTTTGAGCTTGCCTCGACGAGTTGATCGAGCAGCTCTTGCTCCTTCGACGAGTTCTGCGCTTGCTTGGCCGCCTCACGGCAAGCGTCAAGTTCCTCAAGCAGGCGACCCATTTGTCGCTTTGTTGCCTTGATCTCGTCGCCTGTCGAGGATGGGACTGCCATACCCGAAGTGCGCGGCTGGCTGGCAACGGGCGCGCTTCTATCTTGCGGCCCAGAGCGCATCCGCTTCACGACGGAATTGAACCGGTGGCTGCCTTCCCCAGCGGCAAGACTTGAGTCCGAGCGCGAACTGCTCAACGTGCTGTCGGCGCCATCAGCTCCAACGTGCGATTTGCCAGATGGGCCAATCCCCGTCATATTCCAACCTCCGATACAGGTGAGCATGCGCAGCCTATCTAGGTAGACGCCCTGGCTGACAATTAGCTGACGGAGTGCATTCTCCCGGATGCACAAAAAAGTCCGAATCACCCGGGGTCCAAGTCCATGGAAGATGCCGGGTTGCTAGTCTCCCGAACATAAGTTCGCAATCGTAGCTTCGTATCGCTGTGCGAAAGAGCGCTGGCAACAGGGGCGGAGGTCTGATCGCGGTCCAGCCACTTGCGCCCTTGATACAAAGCGATGACGAGCGTGCCGAAATGAAGTCGCTGACAATGCAGCGAAAGAACGCGCTAGCGCTGGCTCTGAGAGCCCGGATCGTGCTGACCTGGGCGGAGGGCGGTCAGAACGAGGAAGTGGCGGCCGAGTTGGACCTGGACACGCAGACAGTAGGCAAATGGCAGTATCGTTTGGTGAAGCGGCGCGTGGCCGGGCTGCACGACGAGCCACGTTCCGTGGCGCCGCGCACGATTGACGATTCTCGCATCGACGCGGTGGTCGTGCGGACGCTGGAGAAATGCCCCCGAGAACGCCACCCATTGGAGTTCGCGCGACATGGCGAACGTCAACGGGTTGTCGGTGTCGACGGCGCAAGGCATCTGGCGAGCCTTCGAACTCCAGCCGCACCGGCTGGAGACGTTCAAGCTCTCGACCGATCCGCACTTGGTGGCCAAGGTGAGCGACGCTCGTGGGCCTTTACGTCTCGGCGCCGTGTGGATGAAAGTCCTAAATCCAGGCGCTAGGGCCTGTTGGGATTTTAGGATTCTCATCGGGGCTCGGTTGTGATCCAAGCTTCGGATGGAACGAGATTGACGTCCAATTGACGAAGATGGAACGCTGCATCTCGGCAAACCGAGCGATCCCGGTGGGAGCGGCAAGGACAGCGGATGTTTGTCGCGGCGGTGTCATGTATCGCGCGCCCGGGCGTCCTTCGCGCGATCTGCCGCGCGCTTTCGGCCACTGGAGTAGCGTGTACACGTTTCCGCGATTGGGTGAAGGCGGACGTGTGCAAACGCCTGTTCAACTCGGCTCGGACGAGCCGGACGTTGAATACGCCATGGTCGTCAAGGTCCATTGCGACCTATCAAGCAGTTGTACAATAGTTCAGGGGGTAATCGTCCTCTCGCTCGTTATGTGAGTCTTCTCGGTAAGGTAACTCACAGAACCTGCTCGGAGATCCTTTCTGACATCCACTGGGCGCATCGGCGAGCGGGCACTCACGGAACCTTGGTGAGCTGCCCCGAGAGGATTTCGCAAGCTGAACCATAGCCGCTCGATTTGCCGGCTCTCGATGAGAATAGCCGGCTCGCTCTTTTGTCCGACCAGCAAAACCAACGCTTAGCGCGGGTGAGGGCCGTGTACGCGATGACTCTTCTTGAGCAACCTGAAGTGCTGCATGGCGAGACATAAAACGGGTATTGTGACCCACTGGCAATCCGGTCTCGCTTCGCGTCATCTATCTTCTTCGGACCAGTCTACATGAAGTCATCGTCGTCCCAATCTGGCGTGGTATTTGGAGCAAGCTGGGCCCCTCCGGTATCACTGCCGCTAGTGTCAGTAGCTTTAAGATACAATGGAGGCTTGTTTTTCCGCTGCCATTCACCATCATCATTCTTCGTCCACTTGTTAGGGTGCTTGGTAGGGTCAAGCACCATCATCGAGTCACTCACCTCAACAAAACCCAACGCCCGTGCACGGGCTTTCGCGTCGTCGTTGACAGCATGAGAGAGGAGCAAAGGCCGTTCGCCGTCGAGCCGAAGCTGATGTTCCAAAAGAATATCGCCTGCGTTCTCCACGAGAGGATGAGTAACCCGAAAATCTACAGTGGATGTGAGTTCGGTCCGTTCGGGAAACTGTTCCCGCCAGCGCGCGCGTGCCTCTTCATCTTTGAACACATTACTCATGCAAGCTCCGCCTTCCGTTCGCAGGAGTCCTACACTCTTGTTGCCTAATTGATAGCTGAAATAGCGTGCGTCTTTCGAACCAGATTTCGTGCCGTGGTCATAGGCAACTTGTGCTGTGCGTGCGGCTTTCGAGGATACGGGAAGCGAGTATTGCTGTGATTTCGCGGCGATATCCCCGATTTCATCGCCATAAAAGCCCTTCACCTTTTCTGCAAATTCAGACTTTTTGATCTCCACCACAGGAGGTCGGCGAACGAGGGAGTACGAGGGGTTTGCTCCCGACGAGCTAGCCCTCGGCGCCGCTATGTGCATCCCAGCAAACATGTCCGCAAAGCGTTGGCTGTCTGCATCAGATTGCGCGTGGTTGGTGGCGGATTGTCTGATTTCATCAGCGTCGGAAGCGCCGGCGGAGCTATTGATTCGGCCATACATGGTGATTGGGTTTCCTATCGGTGAAGTGCTCTCGCACGGAGTTCAGGCTCGTCGGGCACCGCGAAGTTGATAGTCAGCCTAGCTGACGACTAGCTGACGCGCAGGCGTTTAGCGTGTACGATCCGGCGTTCTACGCCAAGGCCACGCTATGGCGAACGCGGCAGCGCACGCGGCTCGTGCGAAAGCGGTTGTAGGCTGTCAGATCCGGTATCGGCATTCCCAGCAAGTGCGAGCGATAGGCCAAGATTGTTGCGTAACATCTGATTGCCTGGGGCGGCTGCGAGAGCCTCGCGATATAGCGCTTGTGCCTCATTATGACGCCCCTGGGAGTCGAGGGCCACCCCTTTTGCGTTCAGGGCACGCAAATCACCAGGAACTGCAAGCAAGATCTTGTCGGTTACCTCAAGTGCTTCACCCGCGCGATTCTGTGCCATAAGGGCCTGCGTAAGCGAGATTGCCGCATCGACGTTGTCTGGCTTTCGCTTCAGCGTCTCACGCAAACTCTCCTCGTCCGAAACTCGGAGGAGGGCGTGTGCAATGCGCTCGCGCATAGCAGGATCGATGTCCTTGGCGCCCAGCAACTCTGGCCGCGGCGTCTCTTGAACTGAGGTAGCTTGGTGATCCAAACTGGCGCAACCACCAAGCACAAGAGTGGCGAATAAAGCGAGGAGAGTTAAGCCCGAGGGCGGATGAAACGCATACAATCGAGCAGCGAACGTTGTTGTTGGTGAATTCATGCCGTCCATCTCACAAGCGACTGCTGTGCTCTGTTAACCGTTTGTGGCAAGCAGGGTGCGTTGTTCTCCTGTCGGAGCTTTTTCCTTGGCACCTGTAAGCTTGAGCGACCCGACCGGCTGTACCGTGAAATCGGAGGCGAGATCCTGATAAGACAGAACAGGAAGATCGATCCCGTTGCGGGTGAGGAAGCCGCGGACGAAGCGTCGGATATCCAGCGAACTCAGGATGACGGGCTGGCTCTGGCCTGCTGGCACGCCTGAATGAATCTGGCGCAGTTGCGACAGCAACATCTCGGTATGCCGGTCCTCCAGCGCGAGGTACGGCCCGACGGTAGTCTCTCGAACCGCACTGCGAATTACATCCTCAGTTTCACGTTCGACGATAAAGGCGGGTAGAACACGGTGGGCGTTGGCATGGCGAAAGCAGATCTGCCGTCTTAGGCCTGAGCGAACATATTCGGTGAGCAGGACGGCGTTTTGCTCGCGTTCGCTCCATTCGGCGAACGCTTCCAAGACCAGCCGTGTGTTACGAATCGGGATGCCCTCGTCGAGCAGGCGCCGCAGGACATCGGCGATCCGAGGAACTGGAGTCGTGCGTAGCACTTCCTTCACCAGGTCGGCATATTCCTGCTCCATCCGGGCAAGCAATTGTCGCGTCTCTTGAATGCCTACCAAGCGCTGCGCATATCGCGTCAGTACGGAACTGACGCGCAGGGCGATGATTTCGCTCGGACGGTGATGCCCGATCCCGGCCGCTTTGAGAGCTGGTGCATGGCTCTGTTCGATCCAGATCCGGTCGGCGTCTGGATCTTGCCGATATGGGATGCCACTCAATTCAATGTTCGCTCGGTCGTCGGTGAGCACGAGCTGCGTCGGATCGACTCGATCCCGTTCAACCGGCACCCCTTCCACATCTAGCCTGAACTCGGATTGGGCCAAACGTTGATCAACCTGGACTGGAATGCGGGGGATCGTAATGCCAAGATCGGCTGAAACCAGTGCCGAAATGCGAGCGATGTGCTGCTCAACTTCCTCTCTATCAATCGCGTTTACCAGGTTAGGTGCAAAGAAAACCGCGACCGGAAGCGCTTCCGCAGGTATGGTTTGCCTTTGAGCCTGCGCTGGTGTTGAGGTCGGAGCACTAAGGTTGGCGCCGGTCTTGGAGCCCGTGTTCGCGCCTTGCACACCGCCTTTGACATAGCTTGCCCCGGCAAAAAGTGCGGCCAGCATGAGAAACGGGGGCAAGGGGAAACCAGGTATCAGCCCCATGAGAAGTAAGACACCGGCCGCTAGCCGCAATGCCTGGGTACTGGCCGTGAGTTGGTTGATGATATCGGCACCAAGCTTGAGCTTGGAAGGACCATTTACACGTGTGACGATGGTTGCGGCCGTAACCGATAGGAGGAGCGCCGGAATCTGAGAAATCAGCGCATCGCCGATGGTGAGCAGCGTATATTGATGCAACGCCTCATCGACGGACATGCCCTTGGAGAGCAGTCCGATGCTGATTCCTCCCAGCATGTTGATGCAGATGACTATGAGGCCGGCAATGGCATCCCCTTTCACGAACTTCATGGCGCCATCCATTGCACCGTGAAGTTGGCTTTCTCGCTCCAGTGAAGCTCGCCGGCTTCGTGCCTCGTGCTGATCGATATGACCGTTGCGTAGCTCCGCGTCGATAGCCATCTGCTTGCCTGGCAGAGCGTCGAGCGTGAATCGTGCTGAGACTTCAGCAACGCGCTCGGCTCCCTTCGCGAGAACCATGAACTGCACCATGGTCACGATCAGAAATATAACAATTCCGACTGCGATATTCCCTGATATCACGAACTCACCGAAGGTATGAATGATACTGCCGGCGTCTCCTTCAGCGAGAATCAGCCGCGTCGTCGCGATGGTCAGCGCCAGACGAAAGACGGTAGAGATCAGGATAACGCCGGGCAGGGACGAGAAATCCAGTGGCGTGCTGAGATACAGAGCAACCATCAGCAGCAATACGGCAAAGCCCAGATTGAAGCCGATCAGCATGTCGACCACGACGATCGGCACCGGCATGATCATCATTCCGATTGCCAGAAGCAGCATGAACGCGACCATGAAATCCGGGTGGAATGGCGCGCGCACGATAAGCTTACGAAGAAGGTGTGCCATGGAGAGCCTTCTTATTGTTGTTGCGTTGGGGCTGTCCTGCCACGCAAGGACACATAGTCTTGAAAGACTGCCCGCGCCTCGTCCATACGGCCAGCCCGTCGTAGCGCGTGACTGCGGAGAAGCGTCAAAGGCAGACGCGAGGAGGGCTCGTCGTCAAGCGTGTCTAGTCTATCAAGCACCGCAAGTGCTTCATCGCCAAAGCCCTCCGAAATGAGAGCATAGGTAAGAATGCGAAGCAGGTCGACGTCTTGCGAGTAGTCATGGGCAATGAGCCGCAACAGAGCGAGAGCTCGTGCGCTCTGTCCACACGCGAGGTGGACGAAGGATATTGCGCAGACCAAATCGCGCTCCTGCCCGGAGATTGGCAGGACATCGCCCGTTTTGGAAGCATCGGCCGGCGGCGGTGGACTGGCGAACTGCGCTCCGCCCGAGTCGATCATGCTAGCTCCCAATTAAGCTGTTTTGGTTCTGCCGGAGCAGGATGAGCCGCCGGAGCTCCTGCTGCAGGGCGTCGGTCCCTTCACGCGCCGAATCCTCCGGTTCGGCCCGAAGCCTATCGGCCAAGCGCTCCAGAAGAACACTATGATTCTCTGCTCGCAGCACGTCCGGATCACGCAGGCGTGGTGTCACGAAGGAGAGCAGGCCAGTTGCGAGGTTGCGGCCATAAAGTGAAGCGAGTGCTGCACGGGGATCGATCTCAGCTATCCGTACGCGCCTCTCGTTGAGACTGACACGCGAGACGGCATCGATATCGTTTACATCAAGCGCGGCCTCGATTTGCAGATCCGGCGCCTCGGTATCCGGCCAAACCGACCCGTGCCTCTTCTCGCCACCGCCATCGGTGCCATGGATCTCTAAATTATGGACTTGAGGCAGGGCCGGCTTGTTCGCTGGCTCATGGTCATGGGTGTTGAGCCTTTGCGAAGAGGTGCCAAGTCCGACAGGATGCTGGGGCAGCTTGGTCATGATGTTTTCCTTTCCTGCGGCGGTGGAGCTCTAATAGGGGAGAGCAGCAAGCCGTCCATTCCGGCTGAGCAGTACACGTCCCGCCTCGATTCGATCGACCGTCCATCCGTCGTTCAACAGCGCGCCCACGAAGTACTTTTGGCCACCAATAAGAAGATAGGGGTGGGGTCCGCGCCACACCGCCTGGACAGCAATTGAGGAGGGCGGCTTATCCTCCTTCACAATCACTCCATTTACGAGTGTCAGCGACCCGTTCGTATGCTGATCGAACCGTTGCTGAACCTCCTGCCATCTACTGACTGACGCAGGCGTCACGGTGCCCTCGGCGCAGACCACACCTAGCCCAGAACCGATTTTAATATTGAGAAGTCCCGCCTTGTTAATCTCCTCTTGCAACTGTGCGGCGGCCGCATTGAGGGGGCGATCATCAGGACCGGTGAGCGTCAGCTTGGGTGGAAGTGCTGCGATAGGGGGCGCACCGGGGCTCAGTGCACCGGCACTGCCGTCAAAGAGAAAGCTGATCGCAAGAGTGGCGATCCCGACAGAGCTCAGCAAGACCAAGGCGACTGCTATTATCGCGACACGCGACAGGCCGATTGATCCTTGCGCCGAATCCTGTGTGCAGCGAATGGACATCGCGCCCGCATGAACGACGGCAGGAAGAGAAATAACAACCCGCTTGCCTACGGCAATATCTCCGCTTCCTTCTATGCTGAGTCCGGCTGCTAGAGCCTCGATCTCCATCGAATCGTGCAGGGGGGTGAGACGGAAGTGATTGGGCTCGAGCCCCTGTTCGACGAAGACGATATCGGCATCGAGGCCACTTCCGATAAGGCTCGTTCCGACGGGCGCTTCACCGGTCACTCCGGAATAGATCCCCGATAGCACTTCGAAATGAACGGAGGCCGGTTCATTCACGGAGAGTCTCCTCAAGCAACGAGAAGCCGTACGGCATTGCCGTACGGCTGGTTCCGAATTCGTCAGGCTGTAGAGAGCATCCAGCACGCCAAAAGAGCGGCCATGCGCCCCTCTTGCAGCGCGCTAACTAACTCGCTCGTCGGCAACCTTCTTTTCGGACGAGAGCTCGGTCGTAATTCTGCGCATCACGATGCTGTTGGCCTGAGCTTGTTTGCTGACACGCTCGAGCTCGGCGAGCTGCGCGGCGAAATCGCCAGCCCCCGTAGCGCCGGTTTGCTGATTCGTGGCGACTTCAGATGGGGCGGGGGAACCGCCAACGGGAGAAACCATATCGACTCACCTTTCTGTTTGGAAGTTAGTGGTACTGATGACCTGCCTCACCCTAACCAGCTGGGGTAACGACGGCAGGAAATGAAATCATTACATGCGCGCCGGGCGCGCCATTCAAGAGCGTCAATTCGCCGTTGCCGTGGTTACACTGGGGGGTGCTTCCTGCGGCAGGGCCATTATCCTTGGCGACCTTGTCAGCATCAGCCTTCTCAGGCTCCAAATTGTGAATAACTTTCTCGAACGCGTGGTCGAGTGCCCCACCGACAGCGGAACCAATCGCCGCTCCCGACGGTCCACCGAGCCATCCACCAGCGGCGCTTCCAATCATTTCTCCAATCATCGCATTCTCCTGTGTTCACTCCACTACGCTCAATAGACGACTCATCGCCTAGAGATCAGCACTCTCATCCTAGGAGGATTACCTTTCGAGAAGCTGACGAGTCTCACAAAGGCTGCGGGCAGGCGGATAAACAAGGCGACCGTGCTGTTCGTGTACAAGTGCCCGGCCTCGCAATAATGAGCCAAACTAATTTCGAACAGGTGTTTCTATTTCGAATATGGCCGGCTAAGGCACCTAAAGACCTCTCGAGGATTCACGCGAGACGCTCGACCGGCATCCTTCAGAGAGCGTGGTCGATAGCCGGCCGCGCGTCCAAAGATGTCGTTGTTACGGCGCCCGTTATGAGGAGCGGTTCGTCGCGATCGCATGCTCCCAACATTCAGGTGATCCGGAAGCTGATGTGCTGTTGGGCGATTATTCTATCGTCAGCTTTTCGACAGGTATTCCGGATAAACTTCCTGCGACTTGGATACGCTCGACGTGAGAGTCCCGATTGCCGAGGGGCAGGGGGAGAAGTGGTCCGCCGATCAAGGCTGTTGTCACCTGCAACAAGAAACGCGAGAGCGCCTGCTGCTGGCCGTGACGTGGGATTGGTTTTGAAGGGCCTCGGCGCAACGTGCCAAGTTGATTGTGCGGGTGGTCCTCGCAGTCTGTCGCTTCCTTCAATGCAATAGGAGTGAATGAAAATGCCGTATCTTCCCGTGGTGGGCGGTTTCAATCCGGCGGTAGGGCTCGTGCCTGAAGGCGTGCCCACCGTTCCAATGTTCAACGTCGCATTGGGGCAGTACGCCGGCGCTGCCGGCGTCCCGGTGGGGGGCTACCAGTACCTGCCGGTAAATAGTCCGGTCGTTGTCGCTCCCGCCGTACTCAGTCCAGCCTACGTTGCTCCAACCCTTCTCGCCCCGCCGCCGCCTCCCCAGTTCGCGTCGGTCGCCCAGAATCAAAGCCCGTCGTCCGCAATTGATCCGGTGTGGACGAATGAGGTCCATGATGGCAAAGCCACGGTACACCTTGGCGATAAGTATACAATTACGGCGGACGAGAAGGACGGCACCTGGACTGTCCGCAACAACGAGACCGGCCATTTGACGAAGATCCACGGCGATCCTCATTTCGATGCTAACGGAGACGGCAAGGACGACTTTGATTTCAAGAAAGGCATGACCCTGCAACTCGACGATGGCACGAAGATCACCGTGGATACGGCAGACTACGGCAACGGCAAGAGCATTTCGTCGAAGCTCACCATCACGAATGGCAGCAACGCCATGGTTGTCGAGGGACTCGGTGACGATAAGGATGGTGCCAACAATCTTAAGGTGACGCAGTTAAACGCTGGCCTCACGCTCGATGCGCTGACATCAGATGGTTCACAAACGATCCATGAGCAAGGTCAGGGTTGGGTTGACGGCGCCGGGCGCGAGGTGGACCAGGCGAGTATCGATGCTGGTGAAGAGGGGCGCGCCCCGGGCGCCGGCTCTCAGTCCCAGTACACTCCTCAGCCGCTCGCTACTCCATCGTACTACTACTATACTCCAGTTTTCGTTCCTCCTCCACCGCCTGTGTCGATGACCCCAGTTGCGGTTAACCAGAGCCCGCCACCGAAAACTAATCCGGTGTGGTCGCATGAGGTCCATGACGGCAAGGTAACGATTCGCCTTGGCGATAAGTATACAATTACGGCGGACGAGAAGGACGGCACCTGGACTGTCCGCAACAACGAGACCGGCCATTTGACGAAGATCCACGGCGATCCTCATTTCGATGCCAATGGCGACGGGAAGGACGACTTTGATTTTAAGAAAGGCATGACCCTGCGACTCGATGATGGCACGAAGATCACCGTGGATACGGTCGACTACGGCAAGGGCAAGACCATTTCGTCCAAGCTCACCATCACGAATGGCGACAACGCCATGGTTGTCGAGGGGCTCGGGGACGACAAAGATGGTGCCAACAATCTGAAGGTGACGCAGTCCAATGCTGGCCAAACCCTCGATCAGCTGACGTCGGATGGTGCACAGACGATATATGAGCAAGGTCAAGGATGGGTCGATAGATCCGGATGGCAGGTCAACCAGGCGAGCATTGACGCCAATGAGCAGGCCGCCGGGTGAGACCGATCTGAGCACCGTTCAAAGAATGGGAGCGGGCACTGCCGCCCGCTTTCCCATGCTCCTAAGCGCGCGCAGGGAAGCACGTCGCTTGGGGGTGCCCAAGCATTATCCGCGCTTTCGATGATTTGATTGGCAGTTCTGTGCCGGTAACAGTCTGCAACGAAGGCACGACTGGATGAGTGGGGGGCGTCTCGAGGAGCGAGAGCTGACCCACAAGAGGGGACGCGCCTCGGCGCCCGCTGCGCGGCGAATACCAAGCGGCAGAAATGCGCGATCTGTCGTATTTGCGGCCAAGAGCGACGCGCCGAGTCTTAGGCGCGTCACCAGTCGCTAACAGCGCGCGAGGGCAGGAAGACCCTGTTTGGTCTCTCACTCCTATAAGACACCTTGTGACGGCGATTGCCTGAAGCAAGGCGAGTCCGTTCGATATGTGAGCCGGACGTCTTGGGCTACCAAGATACGGATGACCGGAGTGGCCCAAAGCGAAAAGAGCCTAAGAACTGTCACACCAAGCTTACGGCAACTTGTCTGAACGACCAGGCACCATTGAGGTGCGAATCCTCCGGCTACTGAGAAGCTCCTCTCCGTCCTCTCTTCTCATCGTTTCATGTATCTTCCGACTCGACAGGGCCGAATCAAACATCCTCTTCTGTATCGTCCATGGCAGAGTCTAAATCGGCTTGCGCATCGCTTACAATTCGCATTGCGAGCATGCCAAGAGCCATTTCGAAAGCTTTGCGTTGTTGCATGGCCTGCGAGTTGGCCTCATCGGCCGCCTCGGTTCCGTCAAAATCCGCGCCGTTACTGCCCCCCGCTGCTCCGATATTGGGTGCACCTGCGTTCATGTTCATAACACCGCCTATAGATAACCCACCCTCTCATGCTAGCAAGGTTAGCTTTCGAGAAGCTGACGAGGCTCAGGACGTTCATGATAAGCCATTGGAGACCGCATCGATGTTTCCGTCAGGTGCGGTGTTGGTGGTCTGCCGAAGAAAAGCTAGCGCTGGTCGAGGAAGAGCGTTGCGGCGGGCAAGATGGTCTCGGTGGACGCTAGCGCGCCTTCAATCCGAAACGCCTGTTCATTAGAAAAGCTCCTGCAGGGCAGCAGCTCTCGGCAGAGGCCGCCAGGAGGGGCGTCGACTTGGCTGAGGCCTTTCAAGCACCTACGAAGTTGTAGGGCTGGATGGAGGTTGACACACTGCGTGAACCCGTGGAGCGCGGTCAAGCAAAAAGCGAATTGTGCGTTCGGCATCATTGCCGGGCCAGCCAATGAAACAGGCCGAACGTGAAATCGTCGACATGCGAGCACCTGATCTCGCGTGTCGCTGAAGTAGCGCTTGAAATGGCGAGTTGGCCCGTGTTGGAGGGTGAGCTGCCTTGAGCTCAAGGCGCGCTGTGAGGAACAGGACAAGCGGTGGAATTCGCCGGGCCTGAAACCTTCCACATGATCTTGTCGCGAATCCGGTAGGACCAAAGCTCGTAGCGTCGAAGCGGGAGGCGCCGCAACAGGCTTTGGATATTTCCTGGCAGGCAGCCAGCTGCGTCCGCGAAATGGTGCAGCAGTGCCTCTGATTCGAGATCAGGCCTGCGGCATGTGGCGTCGCAGGATTTAGACGAATGCGAGGCGGCGAGTTGTCGTGGGTTTTCGTGTGCAACGTCGCGTCCGCAACATGTTGGCAGATACCAAACAAATTCGGCCTTAGCTTTCGAATAGAAAACAGGCAACGCGCTTCGTTTTGCCCACCACCCCGCGCGGCGGCCTGTGGGCACAAGCACCCGGCGATTGGCCCGGCTTTTGCTCCGCTGCTTGCCTACGGCGTGCGGCTCCCCTGCCTTGTCGGGATCGTCCGCTGCAGAATGTGGATCTCGATGCGACCAAAGGCGATGCCATGAAGAATTGGAGTTTCGTGACAACCAAGGTGCTAGGCACGGCCACTGTTGCAATGGCCTTAATGACGCGCACCGCGCTGGCGGTCGAACACAACGTTGAATACAAAAAGGATAATAGCAGCAATCCTAGCCACATTCCTGAAAACAGGAGCGTGCTTGCACAGATCACGGAGACCTCGGAACGACCGGCAAGCTTTACACTTGCGAACGGCCTGCAGGTGGTAGTGATCCCCGATCATCGCACGCCGATCGTGACGCAGATGATATGGTATAAGGTCGGCTCCGCCGATGATATGCCGGGCAAATCGGGGCGTGCACATTTCTTCGAACACCTGATGTTCAAGGGCACAGCCAAGCATCCGCCCGGCGAATTCTCCCGGACCGTGTTGCGAGTCGGAGGCGACGAGAACGCCTTCACCTCGATGGACTACACCAGCTATTTCCAGCGCGTGCCGCGCGAGCAGCTGGCTAAAATGATGGAACTCGAGGCCGACCGGATGACCGGTCTCATTCTCAAAGACGAGAACGTGATTTCCGAGCGCGACGTCGTGCTGGAGGAATTCAATAGGAGCGTCGCCAACAATCCCGATAGGCGGTTCACCGAGCAGATCAGGGCGGCGCTTTACCTCAACCACCCCTACGGCCGCCCCAATCTCGGCTGGCGGCAGGAGATCGAAAAACTCGACCGCGAGGACGCGCTCGCGTTTTACAAGCGCTTCTACGCGCCGAACAACGCGATCCTGATCATCGCAGGCGACGTCGATCCAAAGGAAATCCGCCCGATGGCGGAAAAGAATTTTGGCGACATTCCTGCGCAGCCTGCGATCCCCGCGAAGCGCATGCGGCCACAGGAGCCGACGCCCGCGGCACCCCGCACCGTGACACTCTCCGATCCCCGCGTCGAGCAGCCCACCTGGCGCCGCTATTATCTCGTGCCATCGGCTTCGACCGCGGCCGCTGGCGAGAGCACTGCCCTCGACGTGCTCGCCCAAGTGATGGGCGGCGGCGGCACCAACTCCTATCTCTACCGGGTGCTGGTCATCGACAAGAAGCTCGCCATCAGCACTGGCGCGAGCTACCAGGGCACCTCGCTTGATCCCTCGCAATTCATGATTTCAGCCACGCCGAAACCCGGCGTCCACTTCGCCGAGATCGAGGACGCGATCGACAAAGTGATCGCCGACCTCGCGCAAAATCCCGCACGCGCCGAGGATCTCGAGCGCGTCAAGACCAAGCTGATTGCGCAAGCGATCTACGCTCAGGACGATCAGGTAATGCTTGCGATCCTGTACGGCCGCGGGCTCACGACGGGGCTCAGCGTTGAGGATATACGAAGTTGGCCTGACCGCATTAGCGCCGTCACCGCCGAGCAGGTGCGCAAGGCCGCGCAGCAATGGCTCGACAAAAAACGTTCGGTAACGGGCTATCTGATTAAGGATTCTGCGCCCAAACGCGAGGAGAAGCGCTCGTGACCTATTCCTTCACACGCCGTGCCGTCCTCGGTGGGGCTTCGCTCGCGATAGCCACGCTCGGCTCTGCACGATCGGTTGCCGCGACCAGGATTCAGCGCCTGGTCTCGCCCGGCGGTATCGAAGCCTGGTTCGTGCAGGACGCCACCGTCCCGCTGATCGCGATGGAATATGCCTTCGCCGGCGGAGCGACCCAGGACCCCACAGACAAGCCCGGCGTCGGCCACATGGTTGCCAGCCTGCTCGATGAAGGGGCCGGCGATCTCGACTTCGAGACCTTTCACGAGCGGCTCGACCGCCGCGCCATTGAGCTGAGCTTTACCTCGAGGCGCGACCAGTTCCGCGGCTCTTTGCGAACGCTTAAGCACAACAAGGACGAGGCTTTCGATTTGCTGCGGATGGCGCTGGCCTCGCCGCATTTCGATGCGCTCGATGTTGAACGGATCCGTGCTGCGGTGCTCGCGAACCTTCGGCGCGACTCCACCGATCCTTCAACGCTCGCCAATCGCAAGTTCCTCGATGTCGCTTTCGACGATCATCCATATGCCCGCCAGGCCGGAGGCGCCGTCGAGAGCGTGCCAAAAATCGACGTCGCCGATTTGAAACACTATGTCCGGCGCGTGATCGCCAAGGACACGCTCAAGGTTGCGGTGGTGGGTGACGTCGATCCAAATACCCTTGGCAGACTGCTCGATAAGACGTTTGGTAGCCTGCCGGCCAAGGCGGAGTTGACAGGGGTAGCCGATGTGATCGCGGCCAAAGCGCTGCAGTGCGTTTTCATTCCGCTCGACGTGCCGCAAACGGTCGTGACCTTCGGCGGTGCTGGCGTCCGCCGCAGCGAGCCGGATTTCATGGCCGCCTATGTCGTCAACCATATCCTCGGTGGTGGCGGGCTGTCGTCGCGGCTGTTCCGAGAAGTCCGCGAGAAGCGCGGGCTAGCCTATTCCGTCCATGAGGCGCTCTTGTGGATGGATCATTCCGCCGTGTTTGTCGGCACTACCGGTACCCGGGCCGATCGCGCCAGCGCGACGGTCGAGGAGATCGAGAAGCAGGTCCGCCGCATGGCCGAGGAAGGCCCGACCCAGCAGGAACTCGATGACGCCAAGTCGTACCTGAAGGGCTCGCAGATGCTGGCGCTGGATACCTCATCAAACCTTGCGCGGACGCTGCTGCAGCATCAGCTCGACAAGCTGCCGATCGACTATATCGAGAAGCACAGCGCGCTCGTCGATGCGGTGACGCTGCAGGATGCCGGGAAGGCGGCGCAGCGGCTGTGGGGCCAGGGTCTGCTCACCGTCATCGTCGGCCGCTCCCCATTGGCTGCAGGCCAGTCGACCACCGCGCCATCGGCCACGACGCCGCGGCCCGCGGCAGTACAGCCAGGCACCGCGCCATCAGCCGCAACGCCGGTAACACCCAATTAACTTGGTATATTCGTGAGGTGACATGCGATTTGAGCCTCTTTTTTGGGGCCGCGACAGGTGCGGTCGTGGCAAGCGGTGCCGTCAATGCGGCGGATCTCGGCCCCGGCAGTATAGGTCCCACCGGCACTGTCGGAGCCGGACGAGAGATATATTGGCGGGCACGTCGGAGCCGGCGACGGCCGGTGATCGTGTAGCGATCCTTATGTCGGTCGATTTACGGTGAGTCGTCGATACCCCTGTGTTCCTGGCTTGAGGTCAGGCGAGAGAGCACTGCGTTTTTTGGTTCGAATTGGACACCGTGGGCGCTGCCTCGGACGGTACAAACACCTGTCTTGCCGTCTTCGGCATTGTCGTGAGCGCAAAACTCAAAGCAGGTCCCGACGTCTTCGTCATCGGGCCCTGCGTTGGCCCGCACGGCCACACGCTGGCCTCTTTCAAGGCAGGGTTGGGTTGGATCGCGGCGATGTCGTCAATAGCAACGAATTTTGTCGTGTGCCACACGGGGTCACTCATCTCGACTATGGTCGTCTCAGTGCCACCCTCGGCGCGGGCGTCGAGCAAGTGCTCACGCCGCCATGGTCGGTTAAATTTGAGCCGGCATCTAAGCTTCGAGGGAAAAAGCACAGCGTGGAACGATGGGGCACGTTCCTGCAGGCTCCATACAAGTTAGACTGAAGGTGCTCGCTCGTCGCTCTAAGCTTCGCACGGCCGAGACAATACAGAGACGGGGGCACGGATCCCGCAGCTAGGTGTTTAGTCCCAAGCTTTGATGGTGCATTCTTATCGCACGATTCGAAGGATGCGCTATGGGACAAGTTTTACACGGCTGCGCCACCACGACGGAGGCAGTCCGTCGAGCAATACAGAATAGTCAAGAGAGCCTGAGAGCACTCGCCAAGCGCTACGGGATCAACCAGAAGACTGTTGCGAAGTGGAAGCAGCGCGAGACCGTCGCCGATCGTTCGACAGGCCCCAAGGAAGCCAAGTCGACTGTCCTTTCCATCGAGGAGGAGGCGATCATCGTCGCTTTCCGGCGACATACGCTGCTGCCACTCGACGATTGCCTCTATGCGCTGCAGCCAACCATCCCGCATCTGACGCGATCATCCCTGCATCGTTGCCTCCAGCGCCACGGCATCAGCCGGTTGCCGGAGGTCGAAGGTGGCAAGCCTTCGAAGAAAAAGTTCAAGGCTTATCCGATCGGCTATTTCCACATCGACATTGCCGAGCTCCAGACCGCTGAAGGCAAGCTCTACCTCTACGTCGCCATCGATCGCACCAGCAAGTTCGCCTTCGTGCAACTGGTCAAGAAGACGGGAAGGACCTCCGCCGCGGCGTTCCTCGAAGCCCTGATCGCGGCAGTCCCCTACAAGATCCACACGGTTCTCACCGACAATGGGATCCAGTTCACCTTCCCGCCGCGCTATGCGGACGGCCCGACGGCGAGATACGTGACGCATATGTTCGATATGCGCTGCCAAGAGAACGGGATCGAACATCGGCTGACCAAGATCAAACATCCCTGGACCAATGGCCAGGTCGAGCGCATGAACCGCACGATCAAGGAAGCGACCGTCCAACGCTACTATTACGATCGGCACGATCAGCTCGAAGCTCACCTTGCCGACTTCATAAACGCCTACAACTACGCTCGGCGGCTGAAAACCCTGAAGGGCCTCACACCTTACGAATACATCTGCAAATGCTGGACTTCCCAGCCAGAACGATTCAAACTCAATCCGCTCCAGCAAATGCCGGGACTAAACAGCTAGGTCGTGTGGACTCTTGGTATTCCCTTAAACCGCCAATGCCTGACCAATTCTCTAAAAGGACGCATTGGGTACACTCATCTTAGGAGGCCAAGATAGCCAAGTTAGTCGACGCCGTCCGAAAGGACGTCGCCAAATGCTCCTGCCGTCGGCGACGTCCCGAAGGTCTGCTGGCAGCACGGCTATGCCCGTGCCGCGGGCTGGGCTATGGAATGCCTATTCGGCGGGCGCGTCGCCGTGCGACTGTCCAGGCCAAAGGCCTGCGTTCAGCGACGGTTTGACACTAACAAGCCCGTCTTGTCGCAATTCGGCTGTGTGGGGCATACCTAGCATGGTGAAAGTTGTGGTCGGGGAGGTATTGGTAGGCAAGAGTCCGGCCCTCCTTAATATGTTGATCTCCGCATCCGAGGCCGTATGGGGAAAGAAGACCCAGTGGTCGGCTATGAGACGTTCGTTTTCTGGAATGAAATTCGTGAGTTCCAACACCGCAGCCCCGGCGGACGAGGACGGCCCGGCCTTCGACGGCCCGGCTTGCGATGGTCCAGCTTGCGATGGTCCAGCCTGCGATGGCCCGGCTTCCACATGCTGCCAAATCAGCTCAGGATCGAACTCGGGGAGTTCCGCGATGGCTTGAGCAATCGGCTGCTGCGAGCCGGGCTGCGGAGAGCTTTCCCTGTCGGCCACCAATGGCCCGGGGGAGGGCGCAGCCGGCGCATATAGATCATCGTCCCAATCCAACAGTGATGGACCGGGATGCCCCGACTCCAAGTATTGCGAATAGGGATGGCCGGCGTCTAGATATGGCGAGTAGGCTTCGTCCTGCTGCACGGGAGACACCGCAGCAGGTGGCGGAGCACTACCTTCGAACTCGCTCAGCTGGTGCTCAAAGCCCGCTGGGTCCGCGGGCGGTGATGGTGAATCGGGCTGCGGGCTCGTGTTCGTTGGGCTGATTGAGTTGAAATCCATCCTGTTCCTCCTTTGAAAGTTCGGCTCGAGCCCTAGTTCGACGAAGGCCATTTGCATTGCGACTTCCAGAGAACCGTTTCGAACGCTCATGTGGAGTGCAGCCTCCGAGCTGCCGGCAAAAATGGCGCCAGCCACGCTTGCCATTATCCGAGCATCGGGTGCCCGACGTGCATCTCTATTAAGATGGATAGGCGGCATCGCCGTCTAGACATCCGCTCTCTCATGCTAAGAGAGTGAGCTTTCGAGAAACTGACGAGCGTCAAAAGGATTCGCAATGAGCCAATGGAGACGGCATTGACCTCCGCCGAAAACTGCCGCGCATTTTCAATTTCATCTCTGGCCTGGCGCAGGCTCGCGCACGATGCTGTCCTGACGCGGCGCGTCGGAAGAATAGGGGGCTTCCGGTCGTCCATCGCGAACGACCGTGGTTGAGGAGCCACGAAATAACTTCAGCACCGATTCCCGCGGCTGCCTTTCGATCGCAGCGTGCGGCCGCGCCTGCGCCTCCTCTACTAGGCCGTTAAGCGTCTGATCCAAGAGCGCGATGAAACGTGGTGGACCAGAAACCAGGACGAGGCCATCTCCTGGTGCCGGTCTCACAAGATAGCGCTCGTCGGAGATGTCGAGTGCATCGAGGGCCGCTTTGAATGCATCGAAGCTGATCGGCTTCAATACAAGCAGACGACTTTGCGCCTCGCTTGCAGCAGATACATACAGCACGAGCCCATCGTAGTACCATTGAAGATTGTAGAGATTGGTCAACCGATCGAGGAACTCGCGCGGTGGCAGATCTGGCATGCGCCCGCGAATCCGACCCTTCACTTCGCCGCTTACGTTTACTCTGATATTGAGGTTGTTACCGAATTCCAGCAGTGCGGCAGACAGGTCCTGATCCAGAACAGTGTAGCTATAAGGTGCCGAAGGCAGCGAGAGCTGAGCCCCAAAAGCCGTGAGTGCGCCGGTGCAAAGGAAAACTCCTGCGCCCGCAAATCGGTTCAAAATGTTCAGGATGGTGCGTCGGCTTAGCATTCCCAAGTCCTTTAGTCCTGAGAACAAGTATCAAGACTTCGCCCAAATTGGAAGCCGAGCGTGATCTCTAAAATGGCCTTATAGCTCGCGTGGTCGTCAGCTTGCGGTCAGCTGGCCTCTTTACGGTATTGACCATCAATTCTTAACAACGGCGATGTTTCATCGGCGCCAAACCAATGACACCTTCGATCATTCTAGGCGCTATGCCGATCTCTCTGAACCCTGCCGAAGGTCTGTCCGGGCTCTGTCAGCCGGCAACTATCGGTGAGCAGAGCCAGTTTCAGTAGACTTTTGTTCAGGTGGCGTGCCTTCGATTCAAGACGCTGCCTCCTCAGTCGTAGATAGATCGGTATTGATTCTGCCGATATCGGAAGGTCACCGTGCAATAACACAGGCGAGTCCGGTGGGCGAGCGCGTCCTCCAGGCACCCACACACACACTCTCTCTCTCTCTCTCTCTCTCTCTCTGCAATATATCGGAGCAATACAGGTCCATCTGTCGGCAGTGTGCTCGCCTGGATGGTTCGGACCGAGTGATACCAGCCAGTTGGGGATGTCCCGGGGTTCTGTTGAATTTCTGAAGAGGTCGGCGTTGCCCCCCTTGAGCCGGTAGGCTCGGGGTGCTGATTCCACAAAGGAGAGCAACGCCATGACGAGAGATATCACACCGGCTGGTTCGCCGGCGACCGGGGCTGTGGACGAAGCGTTTGCAGAAGTGCGGGCGAGCTTCGATCGGTTCTGCCTTGCGGCAGGGATCGAGGCGCTCGGCACGATGATGGAGGCGGATGTCACGGCGGCCTGCGGGCCGCGCCACGGTCGCGACGCGGCGCGGCGGGCGCACCGTTGGGGCCGAACGCGGGGACGGATCGGCTTCCACGGCGGCAAGATCGAGGTCGAGCGCCCGCGGGTCCGGGGCCTGGACGGCCGCGAGGTCACGATCCCGAGCTGGGAAACGGCGGCGGAGGAGGACTGGCTTGGTCGCTGGGCGATGAACCTGATGCTGATCAATGTATCGACGCGCCGGTTCGGCCGCGCTGTCCGGCTGCCCGAGGGTGATGTGCCGGCACCGCCCGGATCGGGGGTTTCGAAGTCGGCGGCCTCGCGGAGGTTTGTGGCGCTGTCGGCGGCGCGGCTGGCCGACTTCATGGCTGCCGATCTGTCCGCGCTCGACCTTCTGGTGGTTCAAATCGACGGGCTGCATCTCGGCGACGATCTCGTGCTGGTCGCCGCGATCGGGGTCGACGGTGAAGGCAACAAGCATCCGCTGGCGCTGGTGGAAGGGGCAACCGAGAACGCCGCAACGGTTCAAGCCCTGCTGGACAACCTGGTCTCCCGCGGGCTCGCCCCGACGGTGCCAAGACTGTTCATCGTCGACGGCGCGAAAGCGTTGTCGAAGGCGATCCGCCGCACCTTCGGTTCGGCCGCCGCGATCCAGCGCTGTCAGATCCACAAGGCGCGCAACATCACGGAACGCCTGCCGAAAGAGCATCATGCGGCCACCCGTCGGGTGCTGCGCCAGGCCTGGGAGCTCGATGATGCCGACAAGGCTGAAAAATTGATCCGCAATCTCGCGCGTCGACTCGACCAGCAATGGCCCGGCGTAGCGGCCAGCATTCTCGAAGGCCTCGACGAAATCCTGACTGTCGTCCGGTTGAAGCTGCCGAAGGAGCTGCGTCGATCGCTCGCCTGTACCAACATCGCCGAGAACATGATGGGTACCATTCGCCGCGTCACGCGCAACGTCAAACGCTGGCGGGATGCCGGCATGGCCTTGCGATGGGTCGCGGCCGGCATGATCGAGGCCAACAAGGGCTTCCGACGATTGAAGGCGCATAAGCAATTGTCGGTTCTGCGTGCGGCCCTTCAAGCTCACCACGATCGCATGACGATCAAGCCCGTTGCCCACGTCACGAGAGCCGCGTAACATTCATTCCGCCAACGCCGGTCCGACGTAGTTCAACAGCGATCGGGACATCTCCGCCAGTTTTGCCCAAAGCCGTCATCAGCATCGGCGCGCTAAAGATGCGCCGATGCTGCGTCCAAGGACGTAACACTTACTTGGTGCGCCCATTGGTTACGGAGCTTGATCGATGAAGCGAGCTCCCGTCATAGATATGTCGCCAGGCGAGATAATCGCGCATTGGCCCATCAGCGCGTAGGATTGGCTCGTCGCGGGTAAACCGTTATGCCTTACGTGTCACGGCTCTTCAGTAGAGACGAAGCAGAACCACACAATTGAATCATCCTGAGAACTCGTCAGCTTTTAGAAAGCTAAGCATCCTAAAATGAGAACTGGATTCTCAAGGGCGAGGCCGCCTAGCGGGCGCAAATGGAATGAACGCGGCAGCGCGGTAGTCGGGATGGGCTCGATGTAATCGGAGGATCGCGGCTTGCAGCTGCGCCAGTGCTGTTTTCGATTGGACAACGAGATTTGCTGTTGAAGCCTCCCTCGCCTTGAGCCGGGCACACGTCCGAGCTGAGCTGGCGGATTTGCGCACAATCGACATTCTCAAGGACGATTAGAGTGGACCGCAACAACATCAACCCATTCAGCCCTGGTGAGTTTCAGGCGTACAACGGCCCGCTGCAGCAGCAGGAGCAAGAACCGGGCAATATGAGCCAGCAAGCGATGTTTGAGCAGCAGCTGAGCGAGCTGCAACACAGTGCGTCTTATGAGAACTCCGCAGAAGCGGGTTCGCCTGATGGGCAAACCGCAGACCGAGGTGAAGCGATTCGGCGCACTGATGTCGGCGATTTGATGCAGGTGCCGCCCATTCAGGACCACGCATTCAGCAGAACGCGCCAAAGCCTAGACATAGCCCATACTCCCTTCGGCCATTCGACTGAAGTGCCGTCCAAGCGAAGCCGCGAGAACGCTGGCCCGGACGAGGAGCTTTTTTCTAGATTCCGCGAGGCATCAAAGAAAAGCCGAGCCAGGGATGGCACGATCCGCGAGGAAGCCAAGAAAAGCGGACCAAGCGATCGCACCATCCGAAGGGATCTAGAGGTACTGCGCAACTTCAGCGCCTGGAGTCAGGCGAAGCAGAAGCCACCAATCAGCAGCCGACTAGAGAATCTTCAGGCATTGCGTGCCGAGGGGAACGAGTTTGCGGCCAATGATGTTGGCTTGGGCGCTCGTATCGAGGCAGCGTTGACAAGGCTCGAGCAATTCGCAGTCGGTGCGCCGGTGACAACGTTGACGCGAGGGGGCCGGCCGGTTGAGGCTCCCGTCACCGCAGTTGGAGCGTCGGTGATGACATTGCCGCGGGGCGGCCGGCGGGTCGAGGCTCTCGTCCCCGAGGACGAGGCGCTCATCAACGCTGCGTGTGACGAAGGCGTTAAGCGCGGCTTTGCGGAGGTGACCATGCAGGAGTACCGTAGGGCTCTTAACAGCTTCGGTAGGTGGCTCAACGGGCGCGGGGTGAGTATTACTCAGGCTGGCCCCGAGGAGCGAGACCGCTATATTAACTCTGGGAAGGGCTCGTATCTTAGAGAGTTTCCACGCGCGTGGAATCTTCTTCAGGACTACCGACAACGCGCCAGCGCGCCGCAGCCGTTCCCTCCACAGGAAGTTTCCGCCAGCGCGGATGACGAGGCGCTTTTTCTCGGATTCAACGAGGTGGCCCCGAAAATCGGCGTGAACCTTTGGGCACTTCGCCAGTTCAGCGCCTGGCTTCAGACGACACAGAAGCCCTCAATCACGGGTCGGGTTGAGAATCTAGAGGCTTTACGTGCCGAGGCCGACGAGTTTGCGGGCGATGACGTTCGCTTGCGGAATCTTCTCAGGACGTCGTTGCCAAGGCTCTGGCAATATCAACAAGCTGTCGAGGCGAACCGAGCGCTGGGGTTGGGTCCACCAGGACAAGCGGGCTCGCTCGCCGGGCAAGGCGCTCCGCAGCCGAGCTCGCTTCAGGAGCTTCCGGCAACGCCCGCTACTCCGAGCGAGGGAGCGTGGGATTGGTTTACGGAAGTGATGCAAGAACCAGCTCCGTCATCGTCCGCACCACACCGTGGCCTGCAGCCCAGCTCCTATCAGGAGCTTCCGGCAACGCCAGCTAGCCCGAGCGCGGGAGCGTGGGATTGGTTTAGGGAAGCGATGCAAGAACCCACTCCATCGTCCACACCACATCGTGGACTGCAGCCCAGTAGCTCGTATCAGGAGCTTCCGGCAACCCCGGCTACCCCGAGCACGGGAGCTTGGGATTGGTTGAGAGAGCAGATGCAAGAACCCACTCCGACGTCGTCCACGCCGTATCGTGGCTCGCAGCCCAGCTATTGGGACTGGCTTAGTGAACAGGTGCAACAACCCGAGCCATGGTCGTCTGCCAGGGCTGCGGCGTCAAATATCTACGGCGGCCTTGAGCCAGTGCCTGATCCGAATGCGCCCACAGCGTCTGAGTTTGACTATGCGCACTCTGCGCCGGCGCGTGGTATCGCCAGACCCCCGTCGTTCATCGGGCCATCATTGCCCCCTCAAGAGCTACCGGAAGTCGGACATATGGTCGACAACTGGCGCCACCGTTCCCAACCTGCCTCGGACACCCTGATCGACATACTCGGTAACGTCGGCCTCTTGCCGAATCAGTTCGGCCCAACACAGTTCACCATCGAGAGTCAGCTTTACTCGGCCACGTTGGGACCGGCAGGACGCAGGGACGTTCAACTCATCCATCATCCGCGCGCTAGGCAGATGAGTGAAGTCCGGAGATCGCGTCAGCCGCTCCGCGAGCCGGCGTCAGCCAGCGCGCCCTCAGACGTTCATGGCAGTGCTGAATCACTGGTTGATCTCAATCCAATCACACGGTCCGAGTTGCGTGACCATGCTCAACCGATGCGGGGCGCCGGCTCGTCGTCTCCTGGATCGTCAGGGGCCTATCGCCCCCGAGCGGAGTTACCGGATATCGGACCTTTTCTCGGCGACGATTGGAACCACAGCCGCTGGGACAATCAAGGCCAGGGCCGAGAGGTCTCGCACAGCGGCATGATGTACATACTGAACACGTGGAACCTGCTTCCGACCCCGCAGAACCGGCGCATACAGTTCACCATAAACGGTGAGCTCTACACGGCCGAGTTAAGGAGCAGGCAAAGTAACGCGATCTTGGGATCCGGCCACGTCGTTTATCTCATCTATCACCCTCAAAGCGACTGAAGAACGCGCTTGGGCTGGGAGTCCCCGAGTTCTTCGTTTCGATGCGCCCAACATCCCATGGCAGCGAAACTGCGAATTCCGACGATCTCGCGCGCGTGTACCGACGCGCTGCGGCCTGCGCCGTCCGAGATGATTTCGCCAACGTTCCGGGATGATCTTGCCGGGCGTGGAGGCGTCTTCTGCGAATGCTTCTGGCTCCGAGCAAGTCGCACGGGAGTGGGACCTGACGTGCCAGCGAATAGGGAGCGCCCGGACGGTCCTAGACATGAACTCCGCCAGCGCCCTAGCTCTCGAAAGAGGTACTCTCGGCAGTTTCACGGCATCGAGCAGCTGATCGATATTGCCTCGAAATGCTGCGACGACCGGATCTTTATTCAGGAATGTTTAGGCCGCAGAGGTGGCAAAGCCGTTGATTCGCTCTCAGATACCAATACGGAGCCTACAAGCTGGAAATCCGGAGCATTTTTCTCCGCAGACGCCGGTGCCCAAGCGGCTTCTCGGCGGTGAGAGAGCGTGGCCGCGCCTGTCGTTCGGCCATGCGGCCGTTGAGCCTCTGGTCCACTAGCGCCACGACGAGTGGCGGACCCCTATTTCCCCGTGGCGGTCTCTCAACATAGCGCTCGTCGGAGATGTTGAGTGCATCGAGCGCCGCTTTGAATGCATCGAAGCTGATCGGCTTCAACACAAGCAGACGACTGCGCGCCTCATTCGCAGCAGATGCATACAGCACGAGCCCATCGTAGTACCATTGAAGATTGTAGAGATTGGTCAACCGGTCGAGGAAATCGCGCGGTGGCAGATCCGGCATACGCCCGCGAATCCGAACCCTCCACCTCGGTGCTGACATTTACTCTGATATTGAGGTTGTTACCGAATTCCAGCAGTGCGGCAGACAGGTCCTGATCCAGAACCGTGTAGCTAATAGCTGCCGAAGGCCGCGAGAGCGGAGCCCAAATGCCGTGAGTATCCCGGTGCAAAGGAAAACTCCTGCGCCCGCAACTCGGTTCAGTTCAGGATCGTGCGTCGGCTTAGCATTCCAAAGTCCCTTCGGCCTGAGAACAGGTATTAAGGCTTCACCTAAATTGGAAGCCAAACGTGATCTTTAAAATGGCCTTATGGCTCGCGCATTCGTCAGCTTGTGGTCAGCTCGCCTCTTTACGGTATTGACCATCAATTCTTAACAACGTCGAATCTCATCGACGCCAAACCAATGACACCTTCGATCATGCTAGGCGCTACGCCGATCTCTCTGAACCCTGCCGACGGTCTATCCAGGCTCTGCCAGCCGGCAGCCATCGGCCAGCAGAGCCAGTTTCAGCAGACTCTTTTGCATGTCGCTTCGACATCAGGCGCGGCCTCATCAGTTACAGATCGGGCAGCGTCCGTTCCTGCTGTGTCAGAGGTTCAGCGTGCAACAGTGCAGGCTAGCCCGCCTGGCGAGCGCGTGCTCCAGGCTCTCTCTTCGATGTATCGGGGCAACCCCGTTCCTTCTGTAACGAGCGGCGGTGTGGCGGCCATTTCGAAGGCCGTTCAACCTGGGCCGGCCGCCCAGCCGCTTTCTCGGTCGCAGCTAGTCGGGACGAATCCTGCGGGCAAGCCGGAAGGGGTGCTCGACTTCGACGCGATGGTTGCGGGTCTGCGAGACGTTTACAAGGGTGTCGTCGAGGTTTCGCTCGTGTCCAAGAGCACCAGCGCGGTCAGCTCATCTTTGAACAAATTGCTATCGGCGGGCTGAGTTCGTTGACGTCTGGTTTCATCTATGGACAAAACGGCCATGCCCGCCTATCCGGTCGGCGATTGCGTGTTTTTGCCGTGCTATCGCTTCTCCTCCCCTTGATTGGCTGTAAGGCCGATCTCTACACCAAAGTGCAGGAGCGCGAGGCCAATGAGATGCTTGCGCTCCTGCTTAGTAAGGGTGTCGATGCGGTCCGTGTTACTGCCAAGGACGGGACCAGCACGATCCAGGTCGAGCAGAAGCAGTTGGCCTTTTCGATTGAGCTGCTAAATCTAGAAGGTTTGCCGCGCCAGCCTTTCAAGAACCTCGGCGAGGTGTTCAAAGGATCGGGCCTGGTTGCCTCGCCGATCGAGGAACGCGCCCGCTACGTTTATGCCCTGAGCGAAGAATTGTCGCGCACGATTAGCGATATCGAAGGCGTCATATCGGCGCGCGTCCACGTTGTTTTGCCGAAAAATGATCTCTTGCGCCAGGACACGATGCCGTCCTCAGCGTCGGTGTTCATTCGACATAACTCCAATGCAAAGCTCTCGGTTCTGCTACCGCAGATCAAGATGCTGGTCGCCAACAGCATCGAGGGCCTATCCTATGACAAGGTGGCGGTGGTCTTTGTGCCAGTTGAGCGGGCTCCGCTTGAACTGCCGGCCCGGCCAGCTGCGGCCGCTCAGTCGACCAAATATACTTCAGACCCGCTGCTTGCGGCCGCTATCGGGGGAGGTGGCGCTGCCGTTGGCGTTCTGTGCTACATATTCCTGGGCTCTCTTATGCGTCAGCGCGCCCAGCCGTCGCGCGCGCGATCCAGATTTGGCATCCGTTCGAACACGCCGGCTATCCTGCCTCCCAGTAAAAAGATCGCTTCCGACAAGGCATAGGGGGTGAGCAAATGCCCATACCGCTGCTATCTACCGGTTCTGACACGTGGTCGGAATCGCTATCTGAGGGCCTGCGCGAGCTTGCTGCTTCTGCCCATATGACCCGATTTGCTGCACGCCTTGACGGCCGGTTGTCGGCTTCGACTTTGGTGCGGCTACAGAAGAGCTCGAGGCTGCAGGTAAGACTTGCTGAAATGCTGCTTGGTAATGAAATGGACTCCAACGGCCGTAACTGGAGAGACGATCTTCTGCTCGGCCATGATCCGAATAGGGCTGCTTTGCTTGCCGGCAGTATCTGGCATGCTCGCTCGCTCCTAAAGCTCGTCTCAAAGCAGCATCTTGCGATTCTGCGCGACCGTATCGGGGCAGAAGCGCACGCTTTCGCTATCCGGAACTTGGCGAGCGCGGTCGCAGTCACCACTGCCGCTGATCCGGAGCTACTTTCGCAACAGATTGAACACGATGGCCATGCCTGCCTAGGTGCTTGGATCAACGAAGCCTCGGCACTTGATCGCACGCGCGTGCTGTTACGCTTGCCCACGGGCACTGCTGCGGAGAATCCAGCGGCCGAACACCGCAATGCCGCGGGCCCAGTGCTTTCCTTGGTGATAGCCCATTTGTTGAGGGAGACGCCACGGCATGACAGCTGATGACCCAGCGCTGCCGGTGGCCCCCCAGACACGGCCGCTCGGGCCTGTCATACCGGCTGCCGAGATCGGAATCTGGTGCGATGCCGTAGAAGCGCGAGCGGCTGCCGAGCGGCATCTGCAACGCGTTCGCGGCTGGGGACGGACAGCTTATAAGCGGGAGCGGGAGCGCGGCCGTGCGGATGGCTTCAAGAGTGGCGCCGAGGAAATGTCTCGGCTGATCGCGCAGGCGACTTCCGCACTTGCGCAGCGAAAAGCCATTCTGGAGCAGGAGTTGCCGCAGCTCGTCATGGAGATCGTGAGCGATCTGCTGGGCGCGTTTGATCCAGGCGAGATGTTGGTGAGGACCGTTCGTCACGCGATCGAGCAAAAATATGGTAGCGCGGAAATTTGCCTTCATGTCTCTCCTCTGAAAGCCGATGCGCTGGCGCGCGAGTTCGCTACGTGCGATGGACAGGAGGGCCGGCCGAAAGTGCGGGTTGATCCGGATCCGGCTCTAACGACAGAGCAGTGCGTGTTGTGGAGCGAATTTGGCAATGTGGATATTGGAGTTGCCGCGCAGCTCCGAGCTCTACGCCTTGGCCTGGGTTTGCCTTCAAAGGAAGACGGACCGTGACCACATCAGCAACCCATGCGGCGGGAGAGAGGAATCTGCACGCCGCGCTATCGTCTCTGAAATCTACAGCAAAGCATATCGACACGCGTGCTGTACGAGGGCGGATCACACGGGCGGTCGGCACCTTGCTCCATGCCGTCTTGCCAGAGGCGCGTATAGGGGAGCTTTGCCTGTTGCAGGATCCCCGCACCGGATGGTCTCTCGAGGCCGAGGTCATCGGCCTGTCGCAAGATGGGGTATTGCTCACTCCTATTGGTGATATGGCGGGCTTATCCAGCCGAGCAGAAGTGGTCGCGACCGGACGAATGCATGAAGTCCCGGTCGGCCCCGATTTGCTTGGCCGGGTGATCGACAGCTTCGGCCGGCCAATCGACGGAAAGGGTCCAATCAACGCCGCTCAAACTCGTCCGCTGCGCGGAAAGGCTCCCAACCCAATGACAAGGCGCGGTATCGAGCGAACATTCCCACTCGGTGTCCGTGTCTTGGATGGGCTTCTGACATGTGGCGAGGGGCAGCGGATCGGCATCTATGGAGACCCAGGGTGCGGTAAGTCGACGCTCCTGTCGCAGATTGTAAAAGGCGCGGCTGCCGACGCCACTATAGTCGCGTTGATCGGTGAGCGCGGTCGTGAAGTGCGGGAATTCATCGAGCAGCACCTTGGTGAGGCAGCGCTTCGCCGCACCGTCGTGGTCGTTGAGACCTCCGACCGCTCGGCAATGGAACGAGCGCAATGCGCTCACATGGCAACGGCACTCGCTGAATATTTTCGTGATGAAGGACTTCGCGTCGTCCTGATGATGGACTCATTGACGCGCTTTAGCCGCGCCATGCGCGAAATTGGCCTTGCCGCAGGAGAGCCGCCGACGCGGCGCGGCTTTCCGCCATCGGTTTTTGCGATGCTTCCTGGCCTGTTGGAGCGTGCCGGCATGGGCGAGCGCGGCTCAATCACGGCCTTCTATACTGTGCTTGTCGAAGGCGACGGCTCGGGTGATCCAATCGCCGAAGAATCACGAGGCATTCTTGATGGCCACGTTGTTCTCTCACGCCTTTTGGCTGCACGCGAGCATTTTCCAGCTATTGACGTATTGTCAAGCCGCAGCCGTGTGATGAATGCGGTCGTCTCTGTATCACATCGAAAGGCGGCTTCCTTCTTCCGGGATCTGCTCTCCCGCTACGCTGAGGCCGAGTTCTTGGTGAAGGTTGGCGAATATAAGCAAGGCAGTGATCCTCTGACAGACCGGGCAATCAATTCGATCGAGGAGTTGCGGAAATTCCTGCGTCAGGGCGGAGACGAGGCGTCAAGCTTTGAGGAGACGGTCACATGGATGTCACGTCTGACCGCGTGAATCGTGTCCATGCCTCGAAATTGCGGCTAGTGAAGGATATGAGACAGCGGAGCGCCCTTCGTGAGGTGTCCAACTTGGAGGACGAGCGCCGCACCGCGCTTCAAGCGGTGGAACAAGCTGTCCGGGATCTTGCAACGGCCGAAAAAAGCCAAGCGGCGCTCGAAGCGGAGCTTTACCGAGAACTGGCATCTTCTGATTCGCTATCTGTCGAAGAGCTCGATCGTCGCTGT
The DNA here is from genome assembly GCF_001693515.2 of Bradyrhizobium paxllaeri. Lineage (NCBI taxonomy): Bacteria > Pseudomonadati > Pseudomonadota > Alphaproteobacteria > Hyphomicrobiales > Nitrobacteraceae > Bradyrhizobium > Bradyrhizobium paxllaeri. The sequence continues at coordinate 5,057,105 of NZ_CP042968.1, read as the reverse complement.
CACATCGTCATTGGACGGCTCAAAGCTGGGATCGCAGGAGCACGCCGAACGCTTGAGGAAGCGCGCGCCGCTCAAGAGCGGGCCGAGACGGCGGTCTTCGAGGCGAGGACTACTTTGACCAAGTGCTCAGCTGCGAGTCACAAATGGCAGCAGATTGAAGGCGACGTTCAGCGCGCGAGTGATGCCCATTCAGAGATGAAAGCCGAGATAGAGGCCGATGATGAGGTTTTGCTTTGGTATGGCAGTGGTTCGCGTACTCACACGGCTAGCGACTGAACTCTGATGGCTTCTTCTCTTATGCTAGGGAAAGCGCCTTGTCTTGTAGACGCGCCTGTGACCATGGCTACGGGTGAACAATCGGGATTTAAACCGGCGCTAACCGTGTCCCCTGCGGTCGTCTCTTGGCTCAACGAGATCGCAGCTGCCCGCAAGCCTCTGCAAAGCCGTCTAAGTGATAAGCCGCTATCTGTGCGGATGGAACGGCTTGTCTGGGAGCCGGAGCCGTGTGCGGTATCGATGCTCGACTGCGTTTGGGCCATTGGACATGAAACAATCGTCTTGTCCTTGGCCCGTCCGGTTGTAGAAGGGCTGATCGCGACGGTACAAAGCGGGCTTGGCCTACCTGCCGAGCCCACTCGTTCGCTCCTCGTCGAATTTGCACTCGATCCGTTGCTCAATCAACTAGAGGGTCTGACGCAACAGAAGTTGCAGCTGATCTGTTTGAGCGAAGCGACGGCTCGAGGTCCTTATCTGGAGCTCGAAATCACCTACGGCCCATTCAAGGGCAAGGCGCGCCTGTTCCTGTTCTCTTCTCTCGATGGTTCAGTGCCGCCCGCGTTTCGGGCGTTAGGCGGACTGCTCAGGCAGCTGCCGCGAGAGGATCGCCAGCTTCCCTCAGAATTGCCTGTCATCGTCAAGGGAGAGATCGGCTCGCTCCGTGCGACAGTCGCGTTGCTACGGAAAGCAAATGCCGGAGACGCTCTATTGCCGGACGTAATACCCTTCGCCCGTGGCCAAGCCATCCTCAACACGGGAACCTTATGGGCTCCGGCACACGTTGCAGAGGATCGCTTGATCGTACGGGGGGCATTCCGCCTCCAACCACATCCCCTGGAGTGTGCACATATGATGACCCAATCCGAAAAAGCCTGGCCGCCCTCTGAAGGTGATCTCGACAACATCGAGATTACTCTTGCTTTCGAATGCGGCCGCTGGACTGTCGCACTCGGAGCCTTGAGGAATATCAGCGAGGGACATGTGTTCGAACTTGGCCGGCCGCTCGACGCACCGGTTGATATCCTTGCTAACGGCCGCCGCATAGGCCGCGGGGACATCGTAAGCATCGGCGGGGACCTCGGCGTCAGGTTGCGGGGCAGGTTGGCCGTCAATGACTGACATTCAACCGGGAATTCTTGGTCTTCTTGCGCTCACAGCCGGCCTTGGCCTGCTGGCGTTTCTAGTCGTAACAAGCACAGCGTTCATAAAAGTATCCGTCGTGCTCTTCCTCGTTCGCAACGCGCTCGGGACTCAATCTATCCCACCGAACCTCGTTCTATACGGGGCGGCGCTGATCCTGACAGTTTTCATTAGCGCGCCAGTGATTGAACAGACCTATAATCGCCTTTCTGCGCCACAACTCCGCTACCAAACGGTCGACGATTGGTTGAGCGCCGCAAAGGAGGCGCAGGAGCCGCTGCGCGGGCATCTGAAGAAGTTCACCGCTGACGAGCAGCGCCGTTTCTTCTTGGCTTCAACCGAACAGGTCTGGCCCGAGGAAATGCGCGGCAACGTGAGCGCCGATGACCTGGTCATTCTGGTGCCATCGTTTCTGATTTCGGAACTCAAGCGTGGATTCGAAATTGGTTTTCTTCTCTATCTGCCCTTTATCACCATCGATCTAATTGTAACGACCATCTTGATGGCCATGGGTATGTCGATGGTTTCGCCAACGGTGATATCCGTGCCTTTTAAGCTGTTCCTATTCGTCTCAATCGACGGCTGGTCGCGGCTCATGCATGGGCTGGTGCTCAGCTACACAACACCGGGGGGCTGAGCATGGATGAGGCGAGCATTCTCACTCATATGAGCCGGTCACTTGTGCTCTTCATGATCTGGGTTCTGCCTACGCTTATCGCGGCGGTCGTTGTCGGCTTGGTCGTTGGCATCATCCAAGCGGCAACGCAGCTTCAGGATCAAACGTTGCCACTGACTGTGAAGCTTCTGGTCGTTGTCGCGGTGATCGCTTTGTTCTCTCCAGTGCTAAGCGCCGCGCTGATCAAGGAAGCAGAGCAGGTATTTACCGACTTTCCCGCACTCACAGCAAGTATTAGTCGACGTTAGATGAACGTCCCCTCACTCACCGAAACGCAAACTCTGATCCAGGAGGCGATCGAACTCGTGCTTGCAGCCGGGCTCGCGGCAGCCCGCGCCCTTGGCATTATGTTGGTCCTTCCCGTATTTACGCTGCCGCGCATTAGCGGGCTGATCCGCGGCTGCGTGACCTTTGCGATGGGACTGCCATGCCTGTTGCAGATCAGGCACGGCTTGCAGTCGTTGGATCAGGGCTCACGACTGATCAGTGTCACTCTGCTCGGTTTGAAGGAGGTGTTCGTCGGCCTGCTCATCGGCTTTTTGCTCAGTATTCCGTTGTGGAGCATCCAGGCAGTGGGTGAGATCATCGATACCCAACGGGGGATTACGAATCCTGTTGCTTCCGATGATCCAGCCACGCGTGGCCAGGCTTCGGCGACGGCGGTTTTACTCGGTACCACTGCGATTGCAATTTTCGTCCTAGCCGGGGGATTGGAGAATATGATTAGGGGCCTTTATGGCAGCTATTTGATCTGGCCCGTGTATCGACTGATGCCTAGCTTGACCGTGCAAGGCGCGATGGCATTTCTGGGGCTTCTCGGCCACATCATGTATACGGCGCTACTGGTCTCTGGCCCGGTGTTGGCATTCCTGCTGCTACTCGATGTGTCGGTCATGATACTCGGGCGGTTTGCGCCGCAACTCAAACTGAACGATGTCTCTCCCACCATGAAGAATCTGGCGTATGGGATAATCATGGTAAGTTACGCCACCTTCCTCGTCGAATATATGGGATCGGAAATCAGTCAGTCCAACACCGTGCTCGAGTTGTTCAAGAACCTCCTTAAATGAGTGGCTCGAGCGAAGAGAAGAAGCTCCCTCCCACTCCCAAGAAGCTAAAAGATGCGCGCAAGAAAGGGCAGACTCCGCGCAGCACCGATTTGGTCAGCGCAGTCAGTGTTTGCGCCGGTTTCGGCTGCCTCTGGTTAAGAGCGGGCCTCATAGAGACCAAGTGGTATGAAACAGTACGGCTAATCGACAAACTGCAGGAGCAGCCGTTCACAAGCGCGGTCCAGCAGGCGGTGGGCGGCTTGATCGAACTGTTTCTTGCGGCCGTTGGTCCATTTCTCGGGGCCGGTGTTGCCGCTGGTATTCTAGCCGGGGTCCTGGCCAATGGTGGATTAAACGTCTCTTTCGAGTCCTTAAAGCCGAAATTCGAGAAATTGGACCCAATGAAGGGGCTCAAGCGGATTGCGTCTAAGCGGTCGCTCATTGAACTCTCGAAGTCGCTTCTTAAAGTGTGCGTTCTCGGCGCAAGCTTGCTGCTCCCGGTTATCGCAAGTTGGAAGGCGCTGGTATACTTGCCAACCTGCGGTATGGGGTGTCTCAGCTTCGTCTTCACTGAGATCAAATTGCTGACCGAAATTGCTGCCGGTGCTTTTTTGATCGCCGGATTGGCCGATCTTCTTATCCAGCGCTGGTTGTTTTTACAGGACATGCGCATGACCGAGACGGAGGCCAAGCGCGAGTCCAAAGAACAGCAGGGCAATCCGCAGGTCAAACGAGAACACCGTCGCCTTCGACAGGAGACGGCGAACGAACCTCCGCTTGGTGTGCATCGCGCTACCTTGATCGTGACAGGAGAAACGATCTTGATTGGGCTTCGCTACATTCGTGGCGAGACCGGCGTGCCGATCGTGGTTTGCCGTGGTGAGGGCGAACTTGCCTCACGACTGCTTGCTGAGGCGCAGTCGCTGCGCCTCAGCATTGTTCGGGACTCGGTCCTGGCGCGTCAGCTCATCCGGAATGCCATGCTGGGCAACGCCGTTCCTGGGAAGTGCTTTGAAGGGGTTGCGCGAGCGCTCTATTCCGCCGGGCTGGTCTAGACATTGCTTATGCAGCTATGATTGCGCCATCCGGCGCGCTGCTATTGAGGCGACTGTATATCCCTCGTCACCGTTGACCCGGGTTCTGGCAAGGACCTGTTGCCAATTCCACCTTCCAAGTCGCTCTTGTTGCGCCGCCCCATGGACCCGTATGCGGCAACAGGAATGGCGGCACGATCGCCTTTTGTTGCCATGACAGCTCTATTGTCCAATAGGTCGACTGGATCGTTGACCATGACTGCGAGATTGTTGCGATTTGAGCAGCCTAACGTCTGGTCAAAGGAATTATCGTTAACTGAAGGACCAATGATCGAAAGGGACGGACAGACGGGAGGACGTGCTTCATAGACAATGGCCTCGATTTGCACCGCGAAGCCGACAGGCCGGTCGATGCGAGGGCCGAACAGGCGTACGTTGTGAAGGGCAACGCCCATTGCGCGGGCCTCGCCGGCGACCTGCGCGGCGAGCCGGGGCGAGCCGGTGATACTGAGATGGAGCGCATCAAACCGACCGCGACTGGCGCCGGCTATGAAATCCCTCAGTCGATACCGCTCGAAGCCGCGAAGGCTCTGCAGCACCAACACACTGTTCTGCTGCTGCACCATGGTTGCTTGTTCAGCCGGCCCGATCAGAGCAGTGCTTGTGCAGCCGCCTAGGCTCGCCATCAGAACGAACAGTTGGGGCAGGGCTCGTAAAGTCATTCGAGGATCCTCATTCGATAATAAAGCCCGCGCCGCCTGTCGCGCCTGGTATACTCGTGCGCGGAGCGTCGCGGCCTCGCGGCGGGCTTGCCAACGTGTTCGTCAACGTGCGCCCCATATCTGAGGGCGGTCCGATGCGGTCGGCAGGGGCATTCATCCGGTTCGGATTCGATGCTGGCCGCACGATGTAAGGCGTGACAATAATAACAAGCTCCGTCTCCTGCTTTTGAAAGGACGAAGAGCGAAACAGTGCACCGAGAATGGGCACGTCGCCTAACCAAGGAAAAGTACTGATATCCGTGCTGAAGTTACGCCTGATTAGCCCGCCTATTGCAAAGCTTTGTCCGCTCCCAAGCTCGATAACGGTCTCCGCACGCCTTGTAGAGAGGGCAGGCACGGCCATACCGTTCACCTTGACCTCACCTTCTTTTGAAATCTCGCTGACCTCAGGTTTGACGCGGACATTGATTTGATTGTTGCTAAGAACGGTCGGGACGAAATCGAGGCTCACTCCGAAGTGACGAAATTGGATCGAAACCTGTCGGTTGTCCTGCATGACGGGAATTGGAAATTCGCCGCCCGCCAGGAAGCTTGCGGACTCACCGGACATTGCGGTGAGGTTCGGCTCAGCCAGCACCGAAGCGAGGTGCTCGCTGGCGAGCGCGTCGAGAACAGCGCCGACGTTGATACTACCGGCGCTGAAGCCGATACCTGCCTTGCCGCCTCCGCTAGCCGTGCCGGAACCAGCACCTTTTCCGCTGCTAAAGAAAAAAGTGCCATTCTGCCCCAAAGCGGAGAGGTTGATGCCGAGCTCCTTGATGGCACTGCGTGAGACCTCCGCTACGCGAACGCTCAGATTGACCTGTAATGACCCGGCGACCTGAATTTTATTGACGACAAGCGCACCCGGACCGAGAAACTGCTCTGTGACCTTCACGGCAGTGGCAACGACATCGGCATTGGGAGCCGTGCCGTTAAGGATCGCGCCGCGGGGGGTATAGCTGACTTGGATCGGATAGTCGCCGACCTGGGCCTTCAGCATGGCACGCAGATCCTCGATCGGTTGCGTCACGACAACACGCAACTCGGCGAGAGCTTCCCCATTGTCGTTCAAAGCGAACAGGCTGGTCCGTCCGGACTTCTTGCCAAAGACGAAGATGGTCGTGTTCGATGGCGCTTGATAATCCGCGATCGTCGGGTCGGCAACAAAGATGCTCGCCGCCGGCCCGGGCAGATGAATTGTCTTACCGAGCGAGGAGGAAAGGTCCACCGTCCCATTGATGCTGCTGGAGGGCGCGCGCGGCGGCCTCCCTCCAGCGTCTCGCGTTGTCTGAGCTGCGGCAGTTGGTGGTGATAGCAAAGCGACCGCGCACAGGAGGTGGGAAAGAGAAGGACAAACGACAGACCAGATAGCGCTAGCGACGATCGAGCGTCGATCGCTGCCACCCTCATTATCAAGAGCGATCTTCAAGGTAGTCTTTGCTTTCAAGTTTGATCGACTAGGCGGCCGATGCCGCGCTATTCAATTCAAGGATATAGCCGACGCCGCGTGCGGTCGTGATCCGTAGCGTTGCACCAGACTGATTCAAATGACCGCGCAAGCGATAGATTGCGACTTCAAGCGCATTGGTAGAGACCTCGTTGTCAAACGCATAGAGGCTATCCTCCAGCGACGCGCGTGACACTGCGCGGCCTGCGCGGCTAAGCAGATGCTCAAGAATGCACACTTCGCGGCGTGCAATCTTTAGCGGCCGACCACCAACTGAAACTTGCCGGGCGATCGGATCGAATTTTAGATTACCAAACACAACGACGGGGGCTGTCATTTGCGTTGATCGCCTCAGAATGGCTCGCATCCGAGCGATGAGTTCATCAGTAGACACGGGCTTGGGCAGAAAATCGTCTGCACCACCATTGAAAATGGCGATCCGCCTACCGAGATCATTGCGGCTGCTCATCACCATGGCAGGCATAAAATGTCCGTCGCGTCTCAACCGCTTCAGCCAGTCCAGGCCGCTTCCATCCGGTAGAGCCAACTCGAGCAGGAGAATGTCGTACTTGGCGTAATCCAGAGCGGTCGCCGCCTCATCCAGAGTGCTCGCCACATCAACCGCGAAACCGCAATCCGAAAGCGCACCTTGCATAGCGCGCGCAAGGTGCTCATCATGATCAACCAGTAGTGTTCGCATTTCATTGCCTCTTCATGCCAAAACTACCAGGCAGATCACCGTCGACCATGAAGTTGGGCGAAATTGAGTTCTCCAGCTTCAACGTAAACGTCGGGACACGGTACCGACCAAGAAGAGCAATGTTGGTGACGGCCAATCTCGCTCTGCTCATTGCCTGCCGATTAGCAATTTCGGCCGTCTGCTGTGGATCGCATGCGTCCTTGACACTCAACGTGGTCTTGATGTCGGCAACCAGACCAGAATCAGTCAAGGCATCAAGCGCTGTGGCAGGACCCTCGTGCATCTTCGCGCTAATCTCGGCAGTTCTTCTGGTCATCGGCTCGGCGAATGCATCGCCAGCACGCGCAATCGAAACCAAAGCAAAAGAGAGAATGGCTGGATTGGCATCCGAACTGATAGGAGACATTTGGAAGCTTCCCATGTTGTCCTGACTCTGCGGTGAGCCTTGCTATGCCCTCGACCTGTGAGGTCGCTTTGGCCACGGCAAATGCAACCTTGAACGCGTGAAGACGTATCGCACCCCCGGAGCGGGCCGATGCTCTAGATGCCGCTAGCGTGGACGAAACAGCCAATGCACCGCGGGCTATGAAAAGATTGTCTTGTTGGGCGGTGACGTGCATCGGGAGCGGAAGAGACCCGGCATTCAGACAGATCCAACAGGCCCGCTAGGCTCCGGCCCATCTGGCACACCGACGAATGACGGGTCCATCCTCGCAGCGGCGTTATCGGGCATGTGGTTCGGGTGGTTCCGCCGCCTGCATTCCACCTCTCGCGACGAGCGGCGACAGATACCGAGCTTGGACTCAACTTTGTTTCCCGCGCGACAACGAGAACAGGGCAGCGACGGCTGCTCTTGAGCTCCTCGTGCTGTTGCAGCCTCAACCTGGCTGGCGAGGGTACCCCGTCCGGCGCGTAGGCGACGTTGCCAACAGGCCTGCGGGTGGACTGATCGAGGAGCGTGATGGGGGTGGGCGTGGCCCTATGGGTTGGAGACATTCGCAATTCTTGCTACCTGTCAGGAGGTGTTGCGCGCGACGCATTGTCGCGACTGATGTACGAAACCCTACAATCTGACGCTACGTGCGATTCAAGTCCCTTCGAGAGCTCGTTGCAGGGAATATTTTATAAATCTCACGCTTGCTGACGCAGCCACGGGGAATTGAATAAAAAAGCACCGCGCATCAAGCAGCAAAGCACCTTTGGGAACTAGAGGGCCTTCGCTGGCGCCGAGACTGTCCATTCGTGATCATCTGGACGGAAAGCCGATGCCTGCCATGGCGGCTGAGACATTTCGCGCTTCTTGCTAATCTGTCAGCAAGTATTGTCGTCTTTGTCGGAAACACCACAATCCGACGCTGCGTACGATTCGGGTCTTCCGAAATCTCGCTGTGCATGAATATGAGCTGCAAACCTGTCTGCGAGCTATAGGACCAAATTGAAGAACACTTGTATCCCGGGAATTCTCCACATCTGGAGCCCGACTCAAGCCGACAGCTGTGGCATTGCCATCGATTCGAGATCGCGGAACATGATGTAGTTTCGCCAGATCCACTGATGCAACTCGGTGGAGGAATCCTTCTCGTTGCGCAGATATCTCGTGAATGAAAAGCTCAGTCGGTCGACGTAGGTCTTTAGAAATACTGGTAGCGCCGAAAAGCGGAGTACACGCGCGTCAGCCATGGCTTCAGGTAACTCGCCGCGCAGCATGAATTCATTGTGGATGGTGATCAGCGCTCCGGGCGGAATCCGCCGCCTCAGCATCTCATAGCTGCGCAAGGAGATGCGGTCGGTACCGGCCACGAATAGGACGACGGGGGCAACATGGCAGCGGAGCGCCTCCCTGATGAATCCGATCTCCTCGCACATCTTGAAGAATTCATCAAAGGCATGGAAGCCGAGATCGATTACCTTGGCCACCCGGTCGTGCAGGATAAGCCGGTCCATCAGCTGCATCTTGCCGTATGTGTCGATCACATCCGCCGTCTCAGTGATGTTAGGCAGGTAATCGACCAGTGACGGCTCCTTCAGGTTGATGTCGAACGAGAGCGCAGTGCCGTTCTTCAGCAGTAAGAACTCGCTCATGAGGCGAGAGACGAGGGTCTTACCGACCTGCGGGCTAGGCGAGCAGATGATGTAAACGGGCGTAGCTAACATTGGCATTACTATTAAGCGAACTTCATACGCGGCTTAGCCCGTTCAATCGACGAACGATCGACTATTTTTCACCGCCGCGGGTCACTGACTTGGCGCCGGCCAAGTCGGTCAAGTTAATGCGATCATATTCGCGCCAGACATTCGCGAGCCAGTGCCGAACATAGCCGCGCAGAACGAAGGAGTGGTTCGCGGCCTCGTCGTTCCGATTCTTGTTGGCTACAAAGTTGACGAACGGGACGGAAGCAACTTCGACCTGCTCATAGGCCATCTCGTTGAGCTTAGGGATCGTCAGCTCGGTCGCGTTCTTGATTTGCTGGAAATAGGAGTTGTAGGTCGACTGGTCCCACTGGAAGAATTGAGTGTCGTTGATGAAGTTCTTGACCAGAAAGTACTTTGCACCACTCATGAAACCAGCAGTCTCGGCGATCTCGTCCAGAGAAGCGATGGAGGATCCCAAGATATGGAATACGGCAAAGGTGATCTGGCCGGACCGAGCGGCATCCAAAAAACCGATGTCGCGCAAGGATGCCAGTGCCGGGGACAGCAAGCCTGCGCGGGCGTCGATCACGGTGACAGATAGCCCTGAGTTCAGTGTGTCGAAGATCTTCATCTGATCCGCAGTCGTGGTCATGTCGACGATCTCGGTGATCTCGGGGTGGAAGCGCTTCAACGTTCCTCGCGGGGACTCGGTATCGAATGCGCGTGTCTGCACGTTATTGGTATTGAAATAGTCCAGAAGCGTTCGGGATACGGTCGTCTTGCCAACCCCACCCTTGTCCGCACCCACCACAATCACGACTGGCTTTGTCACGTAATTCTCCTCAAGCACTCGCTACGTCCGACCGCGACGTGTGCGATCGGCAAATGTCTGCTTTGGATGCGAACATGGCAGAAACAAGGGATACTGGAATCTTTGACGAGTCACCAACGTGATCGGTGGGGATATGTTAACGCCAGGCAATCAGTGACGCTGGAGTACAGAAGACAAGTTGCTGTGAGCGGTGTTCCACGTCAGGTTTGTGAACAGGTCGTCCGCGGAAAAGCCCGACTGGGACAATGAGATCACCGCGACCACCATCAGCAGTACGTCCCCATTGTATAGATAAGCATCAAATAGCTTGAAACTCACGTAGCGTCAGGTTGTAGTCTTGGAGATGACCAAAGGCTCACCGCGCAGGCGTCTATGCTCATTTGAGAAATCAATTCGAGCGGCATGGCTTGCGAAGTCGACCTTCTCGCTTGCCGATGATGACCGATTCAGCTTGTGCCAGGATGGGAAGCGCTTTCGCCGGTTATTGGAATGACACTGAAAGAGAGCAAAGTCGCAATGTGGCTTGGGGAGCGTCGGGTAGTTACGATGCTGAATGCTTCGTAATGTAAGTTGCAATTGCGCAGGTCGCACACCGCCAGCGCAGCGATAAACTTATCAGAAGCTCGGGAACAGACGCTTCCACTGCAAAGGACAATCTTTGTCCGGCCCGGAGAAAGCGGCGCTGCGACGGAGTAGCAGCGCAGAGCACCCCTGGTGCGATCTCGTAATGACGTTGTGTACGGTCTGATGAAACTTAGTGAAGCGCTAAGCGAGATTGGTCGAACTCGCCACATCGGTGAATTCTCAGCTGTAGTGCTGAAGCACGACAAGCAGCTGCGGATGGTGGACCACGCAACCTTTCTGCAAAAGGCCGCCGCGGATTTCAAATTTCGATTTGTGGCATGCTTCGAAGAAGACATCCGCGCCGGGAAATCGATGGGGTACGCTACGACATGCAACGCGGTGAGCCGGAAGGCCGGAGGTCAGGCAGGTATCCAAGCTTGCGAGCGCATAGCTGCATGTATGTCTCGGCTTGATTACGCTCTGATTAAGGAAGTCGGGCTCAGAGCCCTTTCGTTGCTCGCATCATCATTCGGTCGACACTCAAGGGTGGCGGAATGCCGTAGTGCAACGATCAGAATCGCCGAATGTTGTCACGATTTAAGCCGAGCGCTTCAGGAGTTGAACAGCCAAAGTCTAGGATTGCTGGTGAACGGTTTCAGCAAGTGGCCGGAAGAGGCGGCCTCTCGCCAAGCCGCGAGCGCAATCGCGGGCGAGGTGTTTCGCCGTGCAAATCGCCATGCCCGGCTCTCTAAGTTTACCTCGCTGGGACTGGCGAACCTGGTCAACGGTTTCAGCAAGTGGCCAAAAGAAGCTGTCTCTCGCAAAGCCATATTCGCTATTGCGGGTGAGGTCATTCGCCGCGGTGACCGGCTGTCTCATTTCAATCAGCAGGACTTGGCGAAACTGGTGAACGGTTTCAGCAAGTGGCGCGAAGCGGCTGTCTGTCACCAAGCCACAGTGGCAATTGCGGGTGAGGTCCTTCGCCGAGGCGACCAGCTCTCTCATTTTAATCAGCAGGACCTGGCAAACCTGGTGAACGGCTTCAGTAAATGGCCGGAGGAGGCCTCTCGGCAAGCCACAGTCGCCATCGCGGGTGAGGTCCTTCGCCGTCCCGGCCGGTTCTCTGATTATACTCATCAGGGACTGGCGAACCTGGTGAACGGTTTCAGCAAGTGGCCAGGTGAGGCGGCTTCTCGCCAGGGCACAGTTGCGATCGCGGGCGAGGTCCTTCGCCGAGCCGCCCGGCTCTCTGACTTAACTCAGCAGGGACTGGCGAATTTGGTGAACGGCTTCAGCAAGTGGCGCGATGAGGCGGCCTGTCGCCAAGCCACAGTCGCGATCGCGGGGGAGGTCCTTCACCGTGCACCCCAGCTCTCTCACTTTACTCACCCTCACTTGTCGAACCTGGTAAACGGTTTCAGCAAATGGCCGGAGGAGGTGGACTCTCGCCAAGCCACAGTCGCTATCGCGAGCGAGGTCCTTCGCCGTGTCACCCAGCTCTCTGACTATACCCGGCAGGATCTGGCGAATTTAGTGAACAGTTTCAGCAAGTGGCCGAAACAGACGCCCTGTCGCCAAGCCGCAGTCGCGATAGCGCGTGAGGTCCTTCGCCGCGCGGCCCGGCTCTCTGGGTTTACCCAGCAGGACCTGGCGAACCTGGCGAACGGTTTCAGCAAGTGGCCGGAACAGGCGACCTGTTGCCGAGCCACAGTCGCTATCGCGAGCGAGGTTCTTCGCCGTGCCGCCCAGCTCTCTGATTATACCCAGCAGGACCTGGCGAATTTGGTGAACAGTTTCAGCAAGTGGCCGAAAGAGGCGCCCTGTCGCCAAGCCACAGTCGCAATCGCGGGTGAGGTCCTTCGCGCCGTCCGGCTCTCTGAGTTTACCCAGCAGGGACTGGCCAACCTGGTGAACGGTTTCAGTACATGGCCTGAAGAGGCGGTGTGCCACCGTGCGATATTGGACATCGCTAGAGAGCTAGAAGGCCAATATTTCAATCACGATTCCTACAAAGAATTGCAGCAAGGAAGCAGAGATACGCTGGATCAATCGAGTGCCTAGGAACTCGAGCAGCGCCTGTGAAAGATCAGCAACGAGGTTGCACACTGCCAAGGACATCCGCCCACTGGGGAGCCGAAAGGGTATTGCACGTAGCGCAAGCACACCCTTTCGGCGCGAGCTGCCGAGCCCAGGATGCCCGAGATCACCACGTCGCCTACTGCATGCTGCCTAACAAGCGCCCGGTTTGCGCGAAAGTATTTTGCGTGCCGCGCGTCAAGGGGTAGGGGCGCTGGCTTTTGGATTTGTGGAGGCGTCGCAAGCGAAAGTTTGGCGCGACGACTACTATCAGATAATCAAGTCCGATGAGTGCGTGCCCATTGGGCATTCGGTAAACGCCAATATCGCCGTTCTCAACGGTATGATGGTTAATGAGAACGCCGAAGAAGCTATGCGTCGAGGACTCGATGGTTTCAAGTTCTTCGGCTATTCGATCGCGCATTATGCGGTGTATGGCGAACACCGTCCGGGGCGCACGAATTTGTGGCGGCACTTCCAAATGATCAAAGACGAGATGAAGCAGAAGCCAGGCTCAGGCAGCATCGGACAGCCTAGGAGCGTTCGCAAGCATCTTATGAGGTATGCTGATGTCGGTATCGACCAGATGATCTTTATCCAGCAGTGCGGAATGAATAAGCACGAGCATATCTGTGAGGCACTCGAGCTTTTCGCCAAATGAGGTCATGCCTGCTCTGAAAGAACGGGAAAACGAGCGCGCCCGACGTAAAGAAGAGGAGCTGGCTCCCTACGTAGAGGCGGCACTTGCCCGCAGGCTATCGATGCCCGAGCTGAGCGAGGCGGACATCCCGAATGTCGAGGCGATAGGCATCGTGCTCGAGCGTTTTAAAGACTACGCCGCGGCGGGGGCACCTTCGCGGACCCGACCCGCGGAGGCGCCATTCCGATGGCTTCACGCGAGTCCTTCGCCAAGTCGACCAATGTCGACGGATACCACCACGATGGGATCTGCCCGAATGGGCGGGTAGGTTAGTGGCCGGCAGCCATCGAGGAAATCGGCCCTCGGTCACAGTCCGAAGAAGCTTGTGTGCTGGCCGCACCGCGCCGCTGTGGTGGGCTGATTGCCGCGGAACTGCGATCAAGAGCAGCGCGCGCGAAGCGCGATCACTCCCATGATCGTGGCGGCCGTCTCAAGTTAGCGCCGAATAGACTTGATAAGATTTCCCGATCGGTAAATTGTACGCATCCGACGGGGGCCGTCTTGCGTGACGGGTGGCAATTCGCGAAGCGTGTGGCCTTAAGTCTAGCTTTAAGGTCATCAGGCGATGCGGGTCGAGGTTTTGGGTGGGCTGGAGCGGCGGCGGCGCTGGTCGCAGGACGACAAGGCACGGATTGTCGAGGAGACATTGGCGCCGGGCGCGAAGGTGACTGAGGTTGCGCGTCGCAACGGAGTAGCGGCCAGCTTGGTGTTTACCTGGCGTCGACAAGCACGGACATCGGAACAAGTTGTACCATCTTTTACGCCGGTGCAGATCGCTGCCGTAGCGGCATCGGCTGAGGAAACTCCGAGGCTTTTGCCTACGGTTGATGGCCGAGTTCGCTCCGTGGCAGCCGCGCGTACCGGATTGATAGAGATCGATCTCGGCAACCGACAGTGCATCCGGGTGGATGCGCACGTCGATCCGGAGGCGCTGGCGCGGGTCCTCGATGTGCTTGGACGCCGATGATTGCGATACCGGGGAATGTGCGAGTGTGGCTCGCGACAGGCTACACGGATATGCGCAGAGGCTTTCCGTCGCTGGCACTCCAAGTGCAGGAGGTGCTGCACAAAGACCCGCTCAGCGGTCATCTGTTCGTCTTCCGCGGTCGCCGCAGCGATCTTGTGAAGGCGATCTGGCACGATGGCCAGGGAGCCTGCTTGTTCACAAAAAGACTCGAGAGAGGAAAGTTCATCTGGCCATCGGTTGCCGGTGAATCGGTAACGATCTCGCCGGCGCAGTTGAGCTATCTGCTGTCCGGGATCGATTGGCGTAACCCACAAGAAACCCATCGGCCGACGCGGGTCGGATAGCCGCTTTTACGGTTTGAATCTGCTGCTTGATCTGATTCAATGGCTTCATGATATCGAAGCCGGACGATCTTCCATCGGACCTCGTCAGTGCCCTGGCGGCGCTGCAGGCCGAGCGTGAGGCACGGCTGCGAGCTGAGGCGGTGGCTGCCAACTGGCAGGCGCAAGCCGCGAATGCGCAGGCGCAACTGTCGGATACCGAGGCGCTGATCGCGCATCTCGAGCTGCGGATCGAGAAGCTGAAACGCGAACTGTACGGGCAGCGCTCCGAGCGCTCGGCACGGCTGCTCGAGCAGCTGGAGTTGGAGCTCGAAGAACTCGTCACCACAGCGAGCGAGGATGAGCTTGCCGCGCAGGCCGCCGCGGCGAAGACGCAGAACGTCCGCCCCTTCATGCGCAAGCGGCCGGTGCGCAAGCCATGGCCGGACGACATCGAACGCGAACGCATCGTCATTGAAGCTCCAACGACCTGTGCCTGCTGCGGTGGATCGCGGCTGGCGAAGATCGGTGAGGATGTGACCGGGACGCTGGAGGAGATCCCGCGGCGCTTCAAGCTGATCGAGACGGTACGGGAGAAATTTACCTGCCGCGATTGCGAGAAGATCAGCCAGCCGCCGGCGCCGTTCCATGCGACGCCGCGCGGCTTCATCGGCCCACAATTGCTGGCGACGATGCTGTTCGACAAGTTCGGTATGCATATCCCGCTCAACCGCCAGAGTGCGCGCTTCAAGGCCGAAGGGATCGACCTGCCGCTGTCGACGCTGGCCGACCAGGTCGGCCACGGGACCTTCGCCGTCATGCCGCTCTTCCACTTGATCGAACGCCATGTGCTCGCGGCCGAGCGCCTGCATGGCGATGACACCACCATCCGTATCCTGGCGAAGGGCAAGTGCACGACCGGGCGGATCTGGACTTATGTGCGGGATGACCGGCCCTTCGCCGGGCCTGCGCCGCCGGCGGCGGTCTATTACGCCTCGAGCGACCGACGAGGCGAGCACCCCCAGAAGCATCTGGCCGCCTTCGCCGGTATCCTGCAAGCCGATTGCTACAACGGCTTCGAGCCGCTGTTCGACCCGCAGAAGAAGGTGCTGCCGATGACGCCGGCGTTTTGCTTTGCCCATGCGCGGCGGGGCTTCTTCGAGCTGGCTGACATCGAGAAAAATGCTCGGGAAGGTAAGAAGGGCAAGCCGGTCTCTCCGATCGCGCTGGAGGCGGTCAAGCGCCTCGATGCGTTGTTCGAGATCGAGCGCGCCATCAACGGCCGTGGCGCCGACGAGCGGCGCGCCGTGCGCCAGGAAAACAGCAAGCCGCTTCTCGATGACATGCGCGCCTGGTTGCTGCGTGAGCGCGAAACCCTCTCGCGCTCCTCCGATGTCCTGAAGCCGATCAACTACATGCTCAGGCGCTGGGACGACTTCGCCAGCTTCCTCGACGATGGCAGGATCTGCTTGACCAACAATTGTGCTGAGCGCGCATTGAGAGGCATCGCATTGGGAAGGCGCAACTGGACCTTCGCCGGCAGCCAGCGTGGCGCCAACCGTGCCGCCATCATGCTGACGATGATCACGACCTGTCGCCTCAACGACGTCGATCCCAAGGCTTGGCTCGCCGACGTCCTCGCCCGTATCGCCGATCTTCCCGCTTCGCGTCTGCACGAACTGCTGCCCTGGGAATGGAAACTCCTGCGCCAAGCCGCCGGTCAGCAGGCCGCCTGACCTTCACGCAACGCCATCATAGAGCCCGCCGCGCCCGCGCGCATGCGTCAATCAGGCGGTCTTCGTCGTATGCGTACGGTAAATTTGACTGTCCCGCAGCCAGTTCTGAGTAGATCTTTTCCCGGTCGGGAAATTTTGTCCGCTGGAACCCAATCTTTACCGGGGTTTTCCCGGTCGGTAAATTCAGGCTTCCTGCACGCCCTGCCGGGGCTAATATTCCCGCTCGGGGAAGATGATCATGACCATCACGACCACCTCAGAACTCGGCCAGACGATCCGGAACCGGCGGACCTCCTTAGGTCTCCGGCAGCAGGACCTCGCCTTGGCAGCGAACGTCGGCGTCCGGTTTATCGTCGACATCGAGAATGGCAAGGAGACAAGCCAGGTCGGTCTGGTCCTCCGCCTGCTGCAGGCGCTCGGCATTCGGCTGACGGCGGAAATGAGCCCTGTGCCGGCGGCTCGCTCGGCCAGCGAGGAATCCGAAACCTTCGACCCTGATAACTTCACGCCTTCATGACGACCAAACCGAAAGCGGGCGGCGCCGGCGAGACCCTGGAAGTCCGGTGCGGCGACAAGCTCGTCGGGCTGCTGCGCCGGCGCTCGGACCAAATCCAGGACATCGAGTTCGTCTACGATGAAGCGTGGGTGAAGCATCCTCGGGCGTTCGCCGTCTCGACCCGCATGCCGCTCGCTCAGCGCGTTCACGAGCCGGACGTCGTGTACCGATGGTTTTTGAACCTACTGCCAGAAGGCCGGACGCTGAGGATGGTGGGCACCATCCTCAAGATTCCGGAGGCGAATGTGTTCGCGCTCCTTGGGGAGTTGGGAGAAGATCTTCCGGGCGCACTCGAAGTCTATCGGCCCGCCGACCAGCGGCCGAAGCGGGCGCCGCGCTACAAGCGGCTCACCGAAGCGGAGCTCGCTGCCGCCATTCGGCGCCTTCCGGAGAAGCCGCTTCTCGTGGGCGAGGAGGGCATCCACATGTCTTTGGCCGGCGAGCAGGACAAGCTTCCTGTAGTTCAGTATCCGGACGGCGGCATCGGCCTCGCGCTCGACGGCGCGCCGACCACGCATATCCTCAAGCCGGCCAACAAGCACTTCAGCAACGCCGTCGAGAACGAGGCCTTCTGCCTTCGCCTGGCGGCCAAGGTGAAGCTGCCCGTCGCCGAATGTACGATCGGAAACGCGGAGGATCTTGATTACCTGCTGGTGAAGCGCTACGACCGCGAGCCTCACGGGCGCAGCCTCCGCAGAATCCATCAGGAGGATTTCTGCCAGGCCACGGGGCACATCCCATCGACCAAATACGAATCCAATCTGGCGACCAAGCTGCGTGGGCCGACCCTGAAAGACTGCTTTGACGTCCTGCGGAACACGCAGGCAGGCGCCTTCAACGCCGCCCGCTTCGTCGATTTCTTTGTCTTCAACGTTCTCTGCGGAAACGTCGATGCGCATTCGAAGAACTATTCGCTGCTGCTGCAGCCGAGCGGCGCCGCCTCCATGGCGCCGCTCTACGACGTCATGAACGGCGATATTTATCCGGACGTCACGCGAAACCTGGCGATGAAGATCGCCGGCAAGAACCGCGGTCACGACATCTACGCCCGACATTGGGATCGGATGGCGAAGGAAAACCACCTTTCCGGCGCGCAGGTGAGGCGGCGCGTCGGCGAATTGTCTCAGGCTGTCCTCGATGCGCTGCCGTCCGTCGTCGAAGAGTTGAACGCGCTGAAGAAGTCTCCGGTCTACCAGCAAATCTCGGACTACGTCGCCGGCTATTGCCGCGACATGCTACGGAATCTGAAAAGCGGTGCCGAGGACGAGCCCGAAAAGGACCTGGATCCCGTGGCCGCCGCGCGTCCCCCAGGATTCTCGTGAACATTTTTGCAGAACTGCGTCGCGGGGGATGAGGTTAAGCTTAGCCTTCGACCTTGGGGCAGCACGAGGGGCACGCCACGATCTAGGCCGTAAAGCAATATCTCGAGATCTTCTAAACGAGTGGATCGGATTTGGTCGCACGCATGAAGCGTCTGACTGCTCTCGCGCCAGATATCGACACCTTCAGTCAGCATTTGGACGTCGGCCAGCTGAAGAGAAGCGCATCATGAACGACGGTCGCGCGATTCTGGAGGTGCTAGAACATTCGCAAGCGGAAGAGCCGGAGAAACCCGAGCTGGTCGAAGCCGCTTCGAGCAAGGCCCCGGTGATCGCGTTGTCGCCGCAACGGCAGGCTCACCGAACGAAGCGTGCGCCGCGACGTAACCGAACGCGCCTCAATTTCGATTTTTGGCCCCTAGAGGGCGGTGTGAGTCGACGATCCGCCTGTCGCTGCCGCGTCATCGCTCCGAAAAGCCTATTGAGGGCGAGCTCCCCGCCGGGGCAGTCTCACCGCCGCTAGGGTCTGTACTCAATAAAGATTCCGGTCTGGGCTGATTTGTGATTCAAACTTCTCCCAAGCGAAGGGGGCGAAGCAACGGTACTGGCTGAGCGAGTTGGAGTGGAAGCGGATCAGCCGCTGTTGCCACGCGGGCGGCCGGGGGCGCACCGCGGGATGACCGGCGCGTGATCAGCGGGATTCTCCAATGCTGCGATCGGGCGCACGCTGGCGAGAGTGTCCGCCAGACTACGGGCCGTACACAACGATTTACAACCGCTTCAACCGCTGGAGCGGCAAGGCGTGTGGAGCAATATTCTCTACGCGTTGACCGGCTCGCTCGCGCGGCGGGCGCACCACGCGAGCATCCTAAAGCATGATCTGGAAAAATGGGTAC
Source organism: Bradyrhizobium paxllaeri (assembly GCF_001693515.2). Lineage (NCBI taxonomy): Bacteria > Pseudomonadati > Pseudomonadota > Alphaproteobacteria > Hyphomicrobiales > Nitrobacteraceae > Bradyrhizobium > Bradyrhizobium paxllaeri. The sequence continues at coordinate 5,037,920 of NZ_CP042968.1, read as the reverse complement.
AGATTTTCGGCGAAAGGAGCGCGAAACCTTGCCGCGGCAATGCTGCTTCGCCCGCCTCGCGCGAGGCGGGCTTAAGCGTTTACGGCGTGCTCGCTGAGGAACGCCTGATAGGCAAGCCGGATGCCGTCTTCGAGCCGCGTCGTGGCACGCCAACCGAGCTTGACCAACCGGCTGACGTCGAGCAGCTTGCGCGGGGTGCCGTCGGGGCGCGAGGTGTCAAAACTGATCTCGCCGGCGTAGCCGACAGTTGCGGCGACCACGCGCGCGAATTCAGCGATCATGATGTCCTCGCCGGTGCCAATATTGACCAGTTCGTGATCCGAATAGGTCTTCATCAGATGGATGCAGGCATCCGCGAGGTCGTCGACATAGAGGAATTCGCGCCGCGGCGTGCCGGTCCCCCACACCACGACCTCCTTGGCGCCGGACTGCTTCGCTTCGTGGAAGCGGCGGATCAGCGCGGCGGGGACATGACTGTATTCGGGATGATAATTGTCGCCACAGCCGTAGAGATTGGCAGGCATGACATTGATAAAATCGGCGCCATACTGGCTGCGATAGGCCTCCACCATCTTGATGCCGGCGATCTTGGCAATCGCATAGGGCTCGTTGGTCGGCTCCAGCGGGCCGATCAGCATGAAATCTTCGCGTAGCGGCTGCGGCGCGAGCTTGGGGTATATGCAGGACGAGCCCAGGAACATCAGCTTCTCGGCGCCATGGACGTGTGCGGCGTGGATCACGTTCGCAGCGATCGCCAGATTGTCGTAGAGGAATTCGGCGCGCAGCGTGTTGTTGGCGACGATGCCGCCGACCTTGGCCGCCGCCAGAAACACCACCTGCGGACGGTTGTCGGCGAACCATTGGTTGACCGCCGCCTGGTCGCGCAGGTCGAGCTCATTGCGGCTCATTGTCAGCAGTTCGACGTCTTCACGCGCCAGCCGGCGCACCAGTGCGGAACCGACCATGCCGCGATGGCCGGCGACGTAGATCGTCTTGCCCTTCAACTCAAACGGAATGCTTGCCATTGGCTACCTCCCGCCGCGCATCCTCTAGGTCGCCTGCGACCATTTCCTTGACCATCTGGGCAAAGGATATCTTGGGCTTCCAGCCGAGCTTGTCCCGCGCCTTGCTGGCGTCGCCGATCAGAAGGTCGACTTCAGTGGGCCGGAAATAGGTCGGATCGATGCGGACCAAGGTCTTGCCGGACTTCGCATCGACGCCGGTCTCCTCGACGCCTTTGCCGCGCCACTCAATGCGACGGCCGACCTCGGCGAACGCCAGTTCGACGAATTCGCGCACCGAATGGGTCTCGCCGGTCGCCAGCACGAAATCGTCGGGGGCATCGACCTGCAATATCCGGTGCATGCCCTCGACATAGTCGCGCGCATGTCCCCAGTCGCGCTTGGCGTCGAGGTTGCCGAGATAGAGCGTGTCTTCCAAGCCAACCTCGATGCGGGCGACGCCGCGGGTGATCTTGCGGGTGACGAACGTCTCGCCGCGGATCGGGCTCTCATGGTTGAACAGGATGCCGTTCGAGGCAAACATGCCGTAGGCCTCGCGGTAATTCACCGTGATCCAGTAGCCGTACAGCTTGGCGACGCCGTAGGGCGAACGCGGGTAGAACGGCGTGGTCTCCTTCTGCGGCACTTCCTGGACCAGACCGTAGAGCTCCGAAGTCGAGGCCTGATAGAACCGCGTCTCCTTCTCCATGCCGAGAATGCGGATCGCTTCCAGCAGCCGCAGCACGCCGATGGCGTCGGCATTGGCGGTGTATTCCGGGCTTTCGAAGCTTACGCCGACATGGCTCTGGGCGGCGAGGTTGTAGATCTCGGTCGGCCTGATCTGCTGCATCAGCCGGATCAGGTTGGTCGAGTCGGTCATGTCGCCGTAATGCAGCAGGAACGGCACGTTGCGCGAATGCGGATCCTGGTAGATGTGATCGATGCGCGCGGTATTGAACGAGGACGAGCGCCGCTTCACGCCGTGCACGGTGTAGCCAAGGCCGAGCAGATATTCGGCAAGATAGGCGCCATCCTGCCCGGTGACGCCGGTGATCAGCGCCACGCGCCGCTTTGAGTCCAGGGCCGTCATTCTCTCTCCGGTTACGCGTAAGGGAGGGCCGTCTTTTGCGAAGCCTAACTGAAAGTCGATTCAAATTAAGCAGTAGGCCGCAGAGTCAGCATCGACCTGGCATTCAATGCTGGAGCCTACCTTTTGCCTTATGCTGTGGTGCGATTGTGACGAGCCACTTTGATTTCGGCAGCAATGACATGGTACGACGCGCCTGTTGAAGAGCCCGCGATGCGCCGGCGACCGCATTTCAAAAGGCACGAGTTGATCGAGTGGCGCACATAATCCATCCGCTTATCGTTACGCCGGCACATGCACTATATATACATTGATATACATTGCGCAGGAGGGGCGTGCGTGTAATCGAGAATTCAAAGACAAAGTTCAACGGACCTTAGCGAGCCCCTGAGTAGGCAGCTGCCGAGCGCTCCAAAAGTTCTCGACAGGACTGCTGCTAGGCTTCGGCAGGGCCTCCTCTAAGAGAGTGCATATTTCCATGGAACCCACATCTTCCTTAACAGTACATCAGCAGATTGTTGGTCTTCTTCAAAAGCCGGATCCCGTTATCTTGGACATCGGCTGCAACGACGGAACCGATACGCGAAAGTTTCTCGAGCTCTGCCCGCAGGCTCAGCTCTACTGCTTTGAGCCAGATCCCCGAGCGGCTGCTCGCTTCAAGAAAAACATGGATCGGTACCTCGACAAAGTGAAGCTATTTGAGATCGCGGTCTCCGACCGAAATGGCAGGATCGATTTCCATCCAAGCAATGGAAATGGAGATGCGAAGGACTGGGATCTCTCTGGCTCGATACGCCGGCCCAAGAATCATCTCGTGGAATATGAATGGGTTCGGTTTGATCATCCCATCTCAGTTGAAACTCGACGCTTGGATGACTGGTGCAGTGAGGCGAAATTAAAACGCATCGATTTCATTTGGATGGACGTGCAGGGAGCCGAGTCCGATGTGATCGCTGGCGGCAGGCATAGCTTGAGCAACACGCGCTTCATCTACACTGAATACAGCGACCAGGAGCTCTATGAAGGGCAGAAGTCCCTGCAAGCAATTCTTGACTTGCTACCATCGTTCGAAGTCGTGACGCAGTATCCCCATGGAGCCGAGGGTGATGTCTTGCTTAGGAACACGAGCCTGTAGAATGAGCTTTGAGCGCGTGTACAAGGCCGCCGAAGACATGGTCGGCCTCGGCCAACATGGGAGAACGCTGATCGTACTTACTTGCAGTTCGGTCGGCGAGCAGGATCACGACGAAGAGGATGAACAGAACTGATCGAGAGAAGGACGCCACGGTTCCGGCTCCTCAACTGCCTGCGATCAGCTCTTCGATAAGAGCTGGAAAGCTCCCTTGAATGGATAGCAGAACGTGGTGCTGTCCTTCGATATGCGGACAGCCATATTTTTCTCCCGCCCAATTCTAGACAAACTGAAATAGGTGTCGGTGAACCGCTTCGAAGTGCTTTAAGTCCTGTTCGCCGGCGGGAGTTCTTCATCGCTGGTGTCGCGGACTTCGCCTCGGAGGCCGCGAACTCCTTTGTCGGAGATCGCGCTTATTTCTTCACGACAGGGCGGGGATAGCAGAAGTCGCCGGCAACAGCGGCATACATTCTTGGCTACGCTTTGCGATAGGCCTTGATAATGGTCTTCCGGCGGTCTTCTTGCGGAGCTACCCTCTATATTGGGGGAATAGTGGATCCCTTCACCGCACTTATTTTCCTAAAATCGGCCGCTGCCAATGACAACCATCCGCTTTGCCCTCCTTTATGCAGATAATTTCTTAAAACCATGGTTGAAACGCTAGCGCAAACTAGGTGACTGGCACAAAGGCACGGACACTAATGATAGGCAAGGGTGGCTAGCCGGATCTCGTGTTGAGCGTTGAGGCGTCCTTCCCTGCTGATAAAGGGCTACCTATGCGCGGATTGGCGGTTTTGGCAGCGGCCACAACTTCGCTTTTTGTTGCTAGGTGATACGGCCATGCGAGGAACACCATCATCGCTGATTGAGCCGTCGATATCTCGTCGATGGGACGACCAACACGCCTGCCGACTTTGGCGTTGGGAGCGGTTGTGATTTTGTCTACCATCAGTCAGCATGTCGCGAGCAGCCGTTGCACCCATTCAGCTCGATGATGAGCCGGAACAACGGCCATCCGTCGGATAGGTGGTGAAGGCGCAAGTGGTGATTGAGTCGGTGAGATTGAAACTGCCTTCCTGCACGATGACGAGTTGGCGCGACTTGCCTGCATAATTCTTGCCGCAAGCGACGGCCCAGATCTCGCCGCGCCTTATCAATCCAGGTCGGACGCGTCGTCGATGAGCCTGATGTTGCGGCATGGCCGCTGGCTGCAACAGCAAGTGACCGACGATGAGGCTGCTTGCGGAAAGATGTAGACCGCACATCGGGTACCCAAATCTCGAAAGGCCGCAAGCCCGACAAAACAGCTTGAATCTCACGTGGCGTCAGGTTGTAGGCTTGAAAAATGTTGACCAAAGCCCATCATTTGCAGCTCAAATTTGAGTGCCACGGACGTTAGCATTGAGAGCTTCGTGTCTTGGAGAGCACGCTTTCAGTCAGTGTGCGTCTTCGAGAGGCTGAGTCACTTCGCGTGATGGCAGGTCGAAACAGATCGGAGTCAAGGATCGAAGATCTACAAATCCAAGAAGGCTCGTAGTGGTGCGACGTGGGAGCTAGATCAGTCCGTGCAAGCGGTTGGGGCGGCCGGCCTTCCGTAAGGCAGAGTCGCCCATGTGGGTGAAGCGTGCGCCGCACTGGCTGGGCCGCGTGGCACGTTACGGTCTTCTTAGGGTCGCGCACGTGCAGCCGATCGTTGTAGCAAGTGGCGAGCGCGCGTGTTTCTTAGAAGTGCGGCACCACTGCGAAGGAGCTTAAATCTCTGTGAAGTCTTGCGCTATCCCTTGTTTCGCGCGGAACGTTGGGAAACCTCAGGCTACTGCTCACCGCTGCCCGGCTGTTGCGCCGGCATGGTCACCATGTTCGTGTACTTGCGGATCCAGCTATGCGTGCAGAAGTCGACGCCACAGTTTTTGAGTTCGTGTCACGGCGAAGCGCCCAATCGGTGAGGCTGCGGATCTGGCAAATGTCTCGAACCTTCGGAATCGTATGCGCAAGGTCGTCTTTGAGCCTTGCTCTGCCTCCCGTGGATCCTGGAAATCGACGGAAGTTGTCTCCCGCCAAGTTTCGTGAGGCGCATGATGTGACCCTCGAGGCAACACAGGGCGCGGGAGGCGGAGCGGCTGAGGCCGGTCTTTCGAGGGCGACCACAACGTCGATAACAGGCGAGCCAACATTCAGAAGGAAGCATTTCTTGACTCAGGCCGAAAAAGACGTGGTCGAGCACATGCTCGCATCATTAGCGATGAGCTCGCTGCAAAGTGGCATTGCACCCACCAACGAACAGGTTGCGCACCATTTTGAGTTATCATGCGAGAGGGTTGGACTTGTCGTCACACTTGAATCTGCGACCCGGATCTTCAATTGCATCGCACGTGAGATCCACAAGGCGCAGTCGGTGCTCGAGTTCATCGGTCGCGGCACGGATCAAATGCAGTGAGCGAACGGAATGGAGCTCGTTGCACGTGCGCGCATCACAAAGTCGCCCTCGTGGGTCGACATCATAATGGAGGGTCGGCCCCACGCGTTAGATTGCACATAGACGACATAATTCTGCTCGAGGTCCACAAGCAGTGTACCAATCCGCCCCGATCTCTGCCTCACCGTTTGTTCAAAGCCGTACCCGTTCACTCTGAGCACTCTGCGACAGCCCCGACAATGGTGATGCAATTCGGCCAGCCAGGTGTGGCGCGAGGGCTGTCGATCTCGAAAGCTGGTCGCGTCAGCTCAGAGCTCGTCCGATGCACGCTCGATCGGTCCGATCCTGCCGTCGAAATATCGAGCGTCGCAGAGCATGACCTCGGCTTTGACGCTGCGGGCCTTGAGTGGCCTGCGGTCTTAGGTTTGCTATCGTAAAGAAAGCTCAGATTTGCACCTTCACACTTTTCCAGAACAAGGGTCGCCCACTATGAAAACGCTCACGACGTTAGAGGCTGCTATCGGTGCAGCTTTGGCACACGACATCAGCTTTTCCGGCGGATCAATATATGACGCGTTTCCCCTCCCATTTCCCGCTGAAGACGACATGTTGGGGAACGTCTCGCTTCGTCGTCGGCGTGAGTTCGCCTGGGGACGGCATCACGCTCACGAGGCCCTGCGTAAACTGGGTTTCGCTCCCGTTCCGATTTTGTCGAGAGTGGATCGGGCTCCTCTTTGGCCTTCGGGGGTCGTCGGGAGCATTTCACACTCTTCGTCTGATTGCGGAGCTGTTGCCGGAAATTCCAAGAATGTGCTCGCTCTGGGATTGGACATTGAAGATCAAGAACCGCTCGAAGCGGACCTTTTGCCGTTCGTATGCACCTGCGACGAAATCGAGCGAAAGGAGTGGTCCAGCAGTCGCTTCGGCCCGAAATTGTTGCTCGCAATAAAGGAAGCCGTATACAAATCATATGCGCCGGCAACTGGTGAATTCTTGGATTTTCAAGATGTCAGTGTCAGGACGAATGACCAGAGCGGGGTCTTCGAGGCCGAGATTGTCAACCCGGAAAAGCCAACTAGTTTTGGCAGTCGAACCATAAATGGAATCTATCGCCCATTTGACGGAGGAATTGCAGCACTAGCCGTGCGATTTCGAGGCGCGTGATGCATCTCGCCTGCTAGATGCTGGAAGGCGACAGGAGACCTCATCGAGTTTGCCTTGCAATTGAAGAAATGACCTTCGGCTCTAGTAGCGGGTGGGGCAGAGGCGTTTCCGAAGAAGCTATGTGTGACTCCATAGCGCCCGGTTCCCCTGATCCGAGTAGACAAGGTCCTCCACCGAGCCCTTTCTGATCGAATGCGACCTGAGATGCCGGTCAATCATGTGTTCTCGACCAGGAAACCAAGGATCGCCTGGCAAGTCACAAGTACTGCCGTTATCCGGGTTCGCGCGATGATGCCCATTGTCGCAATAGCAGTGGCGCCATTAGAGCCAATATCAAGCCGCTATGAAACTGCGGGATGCGCAACATCGATCTGGTGAGAGCGACGTAGGCGAGCTTCAAGCAACGGCAGGCCAGGATAATCAGCTGGTGGTGACGGTTTGCCGAGTCGCGCTTCGCGTTGGCCTGCACACGCTTCCGTCCGGAAGCAAGCGCGCCGATCGATTAAAGGAGGGGGCTGCCATTCGGCGTGCCCGGCTCGGGGGCGGACTTACGCTTGACGACGTTGCATCGGCAGCATGTATTTCAGTTTCGATGCTCAGGCGGCGAAGCGGGGGCAGCATTGAGCTGCTTGAACGTATCGGCGCGAGGTTAGGTACCGACCTTGGACCCTCATGCGTGAGGTTGAGCAAACGAAGGGCGAGGCTCAACTCACCAAAGGCCGCTGATCAATTGGAGGTCGTGCGCTCAGGTAGCGGGTATGGCAGACTCTATCGCTGGCTGTCGTACCAAAAGGGAGCACGGAAGCTTTTCGAAGCCTTCTTCATCAATATGGTACGCATACGACGAAGGCCGCCGGATTGACGCATGCGCGGGAGCGCGGCGAGCACTATGATTGCGTTGCGTGCAGGTCAGGCGGCCTGCTGATCGGTGGGCTCGCTGGCCTGCCGCAAAAGCTTCCATTCCCAGGGCAGCAGTTCGTGCAGACGCGAAGCGGGAAGATCGGCGATACGGGCGAGGACATCGGCGAGCCAGGCCTTGGGATCGACGTCGTTGAGGCGACAGGTCGTGATCATGGTCAGCATGATGGCGGCGCGGTCGGCGCCGCGCAGGCTGCCGGCAAAGGTCCAGTTGCGCCTGCCCAACGCGATGCCGCGCAACGCTCTTTCAGCGGCGTTATTGCTGAGGCAGATCCTGCCATCGTCGAGGAAGCGGGCGAAGTCGTCCCAGCGCCTGAGCATGTAGTTCATGGGCTTCAGGACCTCGGAGGAGCGCGATAGGGTTTCCCGCTCGCGGAGCAGCCAGACGTGCATGTCATCGAGCAGCGGCTTGCTCAGCTCCTGGCGTACGGCACGCCGCTCGTCGGCACTGCGGCCGTTGATGGCGCGCTCGATCTCGAACAGGGCGTCAAGACGCCTGACCGCCTCCAGCGCGATCGGGGAGACCGGTTTGCCTTTCTGTGGGTCCCGGGCGGTTTTCTCGATGTCGGCCAGCTCGAAGAAGCCCCGCCGCGCATGGGCCAGGCAAAATGCCGGCGTGATCGGCATCGCTTTCCTTTGTGGGTCGAACAACGGATCGAAGCCGCTATAGCAATCCGCCTGCAGGATACCGGCGAAGGCGGCCAGATGCTTCTGGGGATGTTCGCCCCGTCGGTCGCTCGAGGCGTAATAGGCCGCCGCCGGCGGCGCAGGCCCACCGTAGGGCCGGTCATCCCGTACATAGGTCCAGATTCGCCCGGTCGTGCACTTGCTCTTGGCCAGGATGCGGATGGTGGTGTCGTCGCCATGAAGGCGATCAGCCGCGAGCACATGACGCTCGATCAGCTGGAACAGCGGCATGACGGCAAGGGTTCCGTGGCCGACCTGGTCGGCCAGTGTCGATAGCGGCAAATCGATCCTCTCAGCCTTAAAGCGCACGCTCTGGCGATTGAGTGGGATATGCATGCCGAACTTGTCGAACAAGATCGTCGCCAGCAGTTGCGGACCGATGAAGCCGCGCGGCGTGGCATGGAACGGTGCCGGCGGCTGGCTGATCTTCTCGCAATCGCGGCAGGTGAACTTTTCCCGCACCGTCTCGATCAGCTTGAACCGACGCGGGATCTCCTCCAACGTCTCGGTCACATCCTCGCCCAGCTTCGCCAGGCGCGATCCGCCGCAGCATGCACAGCTCGTCGGGGCCTCGATGACGACGCGCTCGCGTTCGATGTCGTCCGGCCAGGGCTTGCGCACCGGCCGCCGACGCGTGAAGGCGCGCACGCTCTGGCTTTTCGCCGCGGCGGCCTGAGCGGCAAGCTCGTCCTCGCTCGCCGTGGTGACAAGTTCTTCGAGCTCCAATTCCAATTGCTCGATCAGCCGCGCCGTGCGCTCGGAGCGCTGCCCGTACAGTTCGCGCTTGAGCTTCTCGATCCGCAGCTCAAGATGCACGATCAGCGCCTCGTTGGCCGACAGCTCCGCCCGCGCACTGGCGGCTACCGCCTCGGCTTGCAGCCGCGCCTCACGCTCGGCCTGCAGCGCCGCCAGGGCACTCACGAGGTCCGATGGAAGGTCGTCCGGCTTCGATGTCATGAAGCCATTGAATCAGATCACGTTGCAGATTCAAACCGTAAAACGGCTATCCGACCCGCGTTGGTCGCAGCGTATCTTGAGGGTTGCGCCAATCGATTCCGGACAACAGGTAGTTCATCTGCGCCGGTGAGATCGTCACTGCTTCGCCCGCAACCGTTGGCCAGATGAACCTTCCTCTCTCGAGTCTCTTGGTAAACAGGCATGCCCCCTGGCCATCGTGCCAGATCACCTTCACAAGATCGCTTCGGCGACCGCGGAACACGAACAGATGACCGCTGAGCGGGTCCTTGCGCAGCACCTCCTGCACTTGGAGTGCCAACGACGGAAAGCCTCGGCGCATGTCCGTGTAGCCTGTCGCGAGCCACACTCGCGCGCCCGTCGGAACCGGGATCATCGGCGTACCAAAGCATCGAGAACGCGACGCAGTGCGTCTCCATCAACGTCGCCATCGACCCGGATCCGGTGCCCGCTACCAAGATCAATCTCGATGATGCCCTGGCTCTTCCGTCGACGCGCCGCCGTCGTCGTCAACGGCGCTTCGGCCACCTCCGGCGGCGGCACAGACGGCCCAATCGCGACCGGCACGAACGGCGCTCTACTCGTTTCACCGTGCTTGCAAAGCTCTTTGCGCCACCTGAACAGCTGGCTCACATGAAGGCCGGCCAGGCGGGCCACCTCGGAAACGCTGGCTCCGGGCTCGAGCGATGCTGCAACGAGCCGCTCCTTCTCATCCTGCGACCACCGGCGCCGCCGCTCGACCGATGTGATCACCTCCGCACGCGAAATCGTCATAGCGCTTCTCCTAGGATTACCCCTAGGACCTGCAGCGATCGCGTTCGTCGAACAAGGCGGCCTTTGGCGGAGGGATACCATGGATCTGCAAGACGCCACGCATCTTGCGAATCAACCTTTGTTCTTCAAATCGGATTAGCGTCTCGGTTACACCGGCGCGGCGTAATCCCAACGCGAACGAAAGGTAGTCATGGGTGACTGGAATCACATGCGCGTCCAGAGCATCACTCGCTAAACAGAGCCAGCTTGCGAGCCGCTGTTCGCGTTCGGGCCGAACCCCACACAATCCCGTCTGAGCGCAATGCAAGGTCAGCCCTTAAACGTACCGAAAAAGATGTTCTCGGATTTCAGGACGCTCCTTCGTCACTCGACGCAAATCCTCGACACGGATCCTGTGCGCACTTCCGGGAAAGAGCACAACAGATTGGTGCGTCGAAATATGCCCTACCACTAAGAGCGAAGCGCCGACCGCACCCCAATGTCCTATCACCGCCGATTCAAGGATGCTTTCCGCCGCGACAATTCTCAGCGAGACGAGGCCCGACTCAATAAAATAGACGTGATCAAGATGCTTTTTCGGCTCCTGCAGGATCATGCGTTCTTTCAGCACGATCGGCTCAAGGAACTCGCCTATTGCCGCGAGGTCTTGCAGAGAAAGACTGGCGAGGATCGCATTTTTCACAAAGGAGCGCGTACGAGGACGCATCTTAACAGGCCGGTCGAGCATCGGCTGTTTGCCGGAGACCTTCGTGAGTGCTGCATCGCTTGAGCCGTCGAGCGCTTCGCGGACGGTGGACACATGGTCGGTCATAATTGCGGCCCCCTCTCCCGACATGCGGCGGTCACCTCGCTGATACGTAACGAAAACTTGATTGGGACTGTAAGGACACTTTCATCCTGATTAATGCAATGAGCCTGGCGCTGAGGCTTAAATTCCGCGTTCGAGCGACCTACTTCGACGGATTTAATACCTTCCCTGTCCGTCCTCGTAGGGTGCGCGCAGGCACTCGTCTTCGAGCCGTCAGCGTCACCTCTTTGCCTTCTCGCGCATGCCATCAGATAAGCACGCCAGCCGTTTTAGCCCGGTGCGGGGTCGCTGCCAGAGCGATAACCGCCTCATTACGGCAAACGCACCTCCGCAGGGAACATTTCGGATGGTCACACGACAGTTATCATGTGCCCTTCCGCGACGTTCATTTTTGCGACGCGAGATTAATTCTGATGTTCTCGCGACAATCGAAAAATGCTTGCTCGACAGCTCATTCCATGAAGGAATGCTATTCTCTTGTCGCGGGCCCGATGGGCGGCAATTGGCTTATCCCCACGTATCGCGACGCGCCGAGATGATCCGTTCATACCCTCATCGAGCTGCTTCTCAAGTGCGGTGTCCGCCAGGCCGCCTCAGCCTGCCAAGGCGAGCGTTACGCGGAGCCATCGCTCGAAGAATTCCAGCAGCGGCTGGCTTTTCTGTTGCCTAACGAGACGGCGCCCTCGGCGCTACAGCAACGAACGTCCTTCTCGATGCCATAGAACTCCGCGATAATGCTTGAGCGCCTCGTCCGTAGTGGGAGAAGGACCAGGGACGGCAAGTTCGCGCACGCACGCCGATCAGCAGAATTGAGAGCAAAGGCTGAGATAGGTGAAGCAGCGTCGGCCAGCATGATCAAATTGAACCGAAGATTAAAGCTCGACCATCGTGGTGAAGCGCACGCCACCATCAACTGGTCGTTGGGCCGATGCCCTTCGTCCTCTAAGCTGGACGACACCTGCCCGTCAGTTCGTCGTCAGCTTGCCTGAGTATCATTCGCAGCAGGGCCTAAGCAGCCCGAACTCGCTGCGACGAAATGTACGCCGAAGAGACACGCGAATCGCCATGTATGATCGAACCGGGGGCTCATGCACATACGCTAGCGAAGGTGACGAACCGAGTTAATCGGTGGACAGCGACAGCTGTGCCCGCCGTTATCAACCGTATTCTATGGGGTAGCTCCAGACTGATCGAGTAAAAAGCGAATAACTAGCGATTTCATAGTGCACTCTTCCATCCATACCACGATGATCGGAAGAAATGTGGAGAGTGAGCTTTTCTATGGCTCCGGATTGAAACAGGACGGCCGAGATCGACATCTTGCAAACTCAGTCGGCAACAAATGGCTCGTCCGTTGAAGCTTGTTGGCCCCGGCTGTATTGGCAGTGGCGACTTCAGGAGTGCTGCTACACGCAACCCAACGCGTCCCAGCCGCTTGAATTCACCAAAAAAAGCACCAAAACGCAGAAATTAACCGTAGATGCGCAGCTCATTGCATTAATCTAGATCTAGATATTCGTTAAATTCAGCAATCCTCGCGAAGCGCTCAGCGAGCTGCTTCGCCCCGAACGTGCACATCAGACTTGGCATCGCTGCACCTCACCTGCGGGTATGGTGGAAGCGGCGAAGACGCATGGTGAAACGGTAAAGACAATGTAGGGAGGCTAACTACGCAATGCCCGGCTAGAGGAGAACATACGCTAAGCTTCCATTTTGGCTCGATTGAGGGCCTATGATCTGTGCTGGCCCCGAGATGGCGTGCGAGGCTTGCATCTATCGATGCTACCTTGTGAGATGGATGCCACTGTCGGCCTGATCTTCCTCTCACCGGAGATGTCCCGATCGCTGTTGAACTACGTCGGACCGGCGTTGGCGGAATGAATGTTACGCGGCTCTCGTGACGTGGGCAACGGGCTTGATCGTCATGCGATCGTGGTGAGCTTGAAGGGCCGCACGCAGAACCGACAATTGCTTATGCGCCTTCAATCGTCGGAAGCCCTTGTTGGCCTCGATCATGCCGGCCGCGACCCATCGCAAGGCCATGCCGGCATCCCGCCAGCGTTTGACGTTGCGCGTGACGCGGCGAATGGTACCCATCATGTTCTCGGCGATGTTGGTACAGGCGAGCGATCGACGCAGCTCCTTCGGCAGCTTCAACCGGACGACAGTCAGGATTTCGTCGAGGCCTTCGAGAATGCTGGCCGCTACGCCGGGCCATTGCTGGTCGAGTCGACGCGCGAGATTGCGGATCAATTTTTCAGCCTTGTCGGCATCATCGAGCTCCCAGGCCTGGCGCAGCACCCGACGGGTGGCCGCATGATGCTCTTTCGGCAGGCGTTCCGTGATGTTGCGCGCCTTGTGGATCTGACAGCGCTGGATCGCGGCGGCCGAACCGAAGGTGCGGCGGATCGCCTTCGACAACGCTTTCGCGCCGTCGACGATGAACAGTCTTGGCACCGTCGGGGCGAGCCCGCGGGAGACCAGGTTGTCCAGCAGGGCTTGAACCGTTGCGGCGTTCTCGGTTGCCCCTTCCACCAGCGCCAGCGGATGCTTGTTGCCTTCACCGTCGACCCCGATCGCGGCGACCAGCACGAGATCGTCGCCGAGATGCAGCCCGTCGATTTGAACCACCAGAAGGTCGAGCGCGGACAGATCGGCAGCCATGAAGTCGGCCAGCCGCGCCGCCGACAGCGCCACAAACCTCCGCGAGGCCGCCGACTTCGAAACCCCCGATCCGGGCGGTGCCGGCACATCACCCTCGGGCAGCCGGACAGCGCGGCCGAACCGGCGCGTCGATACATTGATCAGCATCAGGTTCATCGCCCAGCGACCAAGCCAGTCCTCCTCCGCCGCCGTTTCCCAGCTCGGGATCGTGACCTCGCGGCCGTCCAGGCCCCGGACCCGCGGGCGCTCGACCTCGATCTTGCCGCCGTGGAAGCCGATCCGTCCCCGCGTTCGGCCCCAACGGTGCGCCCGCCGCGCCGCGTCGCGACCGTGGCGCGGCCCGCAGGCCGCCGTGACATCCGCCTCCATCATCGTGCCGAGCGCCTCGATCCCTGCCGCAAGGCAGAACCGATCGAAGCTCGCCCGCACTTCTGCAAACGCTTCGTCCACAGCCCCGGTCGCCGGCGAACCAGCCGGTGTGATATCTCTCGTCATGGCGTTGCTCTCCTTTGTGGAATCAGCACCCCGAGCCTACCGGCTCAAGGGGGGCAACGCCGACCTCTTCAGAAATTCAACAGAACCCCGGGACATCCCCCCTCTCACCCCCAACACACCTGAAAACTCATAATGAAGCCACGGCGCGCGGCTTCGCCGAAGGATGACGCTGTTGACGAGTTTGGGTTAGTTCCGCACTGTGCCACATCCATGAGTAGTTCGATTGATGATAGCCTAAGTGAGATGAAATCAGTGCGAAACGATATTTGGCGTTATCGTAAGTTGCTTCAAAACGAGTTGCCTGATGAGCAGCGAAAAATCATCGAGCAACGCCTGGCTGAACAGTGTTCGGCTTTCGAGCGGCTTTTGGCGACCACATTTCCTTTCACGTTGAGGCTCAAGTCAACTTCAGTGCCTGTGCCGCCAACACCTAACTAAACCTAACCCGCATGAGCCCTATCCTCCTTATCCTCGGCTCACCTGGGATCCAGCCCAGACTGAGTTGATCAATGGAAGTGAAATGGTGGAAAATGCGATGCATGATACCAGGCAGGATGTTGATCGCTATCGTTGACTCGAGTGACCTCGGCGCGCCGGCGGCGACGACGATGGATAGGCGAGGAGAAGGCCCGCATCGTGGAGCAACGTTTTAAGCAGGGTGTGAACATTGCACGCGGTCTTTGGCGCAATCGCGTTGCCCGCGGAAGCCCGCGATCGCCCGCCACCTTGAGCAAATCCGTCAGCAAGTCAGAGCGGAGAGGCCGCAATCTCCGGAAGCCAATAGACAAAGCAGAGCCAGCTTGAATTTTGAGCATAAGCGCTCCTTTAAAGCGAACGATCTTTGCCGAAAATGGGGAGCAGCAGGTGATCGCAGTAACGCCTCATTCACACGTTGACGTTAAGGTTCAATGACAGATCTTACTCCGGCAGGATGATCGACTCCTGGCGGAGCAGAGTCATCACCAGCGGCCAGGACGGTGCGATCGCCCACGCGGCATTTGTTGAATTTATCGCATTGCTATATTTTGGACGATTTTCGGGATGCAATTCACATCAAGGCCGGGGAGCCGATTATGCGATACGATCGGATAGACGCCCGCATCCTCGAGATCGTGCAAAAGAATAACCGCCTAACTTCCGAGGTGATCGGCGCACTGGCGGGGCTTTCTGCAACCGCGTGTCAACGCCGACTGAAGAGGCTCCGTTCGGAAGGTATTATCGAGGCCGATGTTTCAATCGTTTCGCCGAAAGCGGTGGGCAGACCTATTCAAATGCTGGTGCTGGTGACCCTGGAGCGAGAGCGTTCAGATATAATCGATAGATTCAAGAAGGCCATCAGATCATCAGTTGAGGTCGTCAACGGCTTCTACGTCACCGGCGACGCGGACTTTGTCCTGTACGTTACCGCGCCCACCATGGAAGATTATGAGGAGTTCACTCGGCGATTCTTCTATGTGAACCCGGACATCAAGAGCTTTAAAACTATGGTCGTATTGGATCGCGTAAAGGCGGGCTTTGCTGTTCCAGTTGAGACACCATCCGGGAATTGACTACACACTGATGCAGGCGTTTCACTCCGCGTTTTGAGGCGTTTCGCGCTCTTCGTCACTTAACCGATAGAACCGCCGATGAATTTGCTCGGCTTGTCCATATTGAGTATCCCTCCGCCAAAGGCCGCCTTGTTCGACGAACGCGATCGCTGCAGGTCCTAGGGGTAATCCTAGGAGAAGCGCTATGACGATTTCGCGTGCGGAGGTGATCACATCGGTAGAGCGGCGGCGCCGGTGGTCGCAGGATGAGAAGGAGCGGCTCGTTGCAGCATCGCTCGAGCCCGGAGCCAGCGTTTCCGAGGTGGCCCGCCTGGCCGGCCTTCATGTGAGCCAGCTGTTCAGGTGGCGCAAAGAGCTTTGCAAGCACGGTGAAACGAGTAGAGCGCCGTTCGTGCCGGTCGCGATTGGGCCGTCTGTGCCGCCGCCGGAGGTGGCCGAAGCGCCGTTGACGACGACGGCGGCGCGTCGACGGAAGAGCCAGGGCATCATCGAGATTGATCTTGGTAGCGGGCACCGGATCCGGGTCGATGGCGACGTTGATGGAGACGCACTGCGTCGCGTTCTCGATGCTTTGGTACGCCGATGATCCCGGTTCCGACGGGCGCGCGAGTGTGGCTCGCGACAGGCTACACGGACATGCGCCGAGGCTTTCCGTCGTTGGCACTCCAAGTGCAGGAGGTGCTGCGCAAGGACCCGCTCAGCGGTCATCTGTTCGTGTTCCGCGGTCGCCGAAGCGATCTTGTGAAGGTGATCTGGCACGATGGCCAGGGGGCATGCCTGTTTACCAAGAGACTCGAGAGAGGAAGGTTCATCTGGCCAACGGTTGCGGGCGAAGCAGTGACGATCTCACCGGCGCAGATGAACTACCTGTTGTCCGGAATCGATTGGCGCAACCCTCAAGATACGCTGCGACCAACGCGGGTCGGATAGCCGTTTTACGGTTTGAATCTGCAACGTGATCTGATTCAATGGCTTCATGACATCGAAGCCGGACGACCTTCCATCGGACCTCGTGAGTGCCCTGGCGGCGCTGCAGGCCGAGCGTGAGGCGCGGCTGCAAGCCGAGGCGGTAGCCGCCAGTGCGCGGGCGGAGCTGTCGGCCAACGAGGCGCTGATCGTGCATCTTGAGCTGCGGATCGAGAAGCTCAAGCGCGAACTGTACGGGCAGCGCTCCGAGCGCACGGCGCGGCTGATCGAGCAATTGGAATTGGAGCTCGAAGAACTTGTCACCACGGCGAGCGAGGACGAGCTTGCCGCTCAGGCCGCCGCGGCGAAAAGCCAGAGCGTGCGCGCCTTCACGCGTCGGCGGCCGGTGCGCAAGCCCTGGCCGGACGACATCGAACGCGAGCGCGTCGTCATCGAGGCCCCGACGAGCTGTGCATGCTGCGGCGGATCGCGCCTGGCGAAGCTGGGCGAGGATGTGACCGAGACGTTGGAGGAGATCCCGCGTCGGTTCAAGCTGATCGAGACGGTGCGGGAAAAGTTCACCTGCCGCGATTGCGAGAAGATCAGCCAGCCGCCGGCACCGTTCCATGCCACGCCGCGCGGCTTCATCGGTCCGCAACTGCTGGCGACGATCTTGTTCGACAAGTTCGGCATGCATATCCCACTCAATCGCCAGAGCGTGCGCTTTAAGGCTGAGAGGATCGATTTGCCGCTATCGACACTGGCCGACCAGGTCGGCCACGGAACCCTTGCCGTCATGCCGCTGTTCCAGCTGATCGAGCGTCATGTGCTCGCGGCTGATCGCCTTCATGGCGACGACACCACCATCCGCATCCTGGCCAAGAGCAAGTGCACGACCGGGCGAATCTGGACCTATGTACGGGATGACCGGCCCTACGGTGGGCCTGCGCCGCCGGCGGCGGCCTATTACGCCTCGAGCGACCGACGGGGCGAACATCCCCAGAAGCATCTGGCCGCCTTCGCCGGTATCCTGCAGGCGGATTGCTATAGCGGCTTCGATCCGTTGTTCGACCCACAAAGGAAAGCGATGCCGATCACGCCGGCATTTTGCCTGGCCCATGCGCGGCGGGGCTTCTTCGAGCTGGCCGACATCGAGAAAACCGCCCGGGACCCACAGAAAGGCAAACCGGTCTCCCCGATCGCGCTGGAGGCGGTCAGGCGTCTTGACGCCCTGTTCGAGATCGAGCGCGCCATCAACGGCCGCAGTGCCGACGAGCGGCGTGCCGTACGCCAGGAGCTGAGCAAGCCGCTGCTCGATGACATGCACGTCTGGCTGCTCCGCGAGCGGGAAACCCTATCGCGCTCCTCCGAGGTCCTGAAGCCCATGAACTACATGCTCAGGCGCTGGGACGACTTCGCCCGCTTCCTCGACGATGGCAGGATCTGCCTCAGCAATAACGCCGCTGAAAGAGCGTTGCGCGGCATCGCGTTGGGCAGGCGCAACTGGACCTTTGCCGGCAGCCTGCGCGGCGCCGACCGCGCCGCCATCATGCTGACCATGATCACGACCTGTCGCCTCAACGACGTCGATCCCAAGGCCTGGCTCGCCGATGTCCTCGCCCGTATCGCCGATCTTCCCGCTTCGCGTCTGCACGAACTGCTGCCCTGGGAATGGAAGCTTTTGCGGCAGGCCAGCGAGCCCACCGATCAGCAGGCCGCCTGACCTGCACGCAACGCAATCATAGTGCTCGCCGCGCTCCCGCGCATGCGTCAATCCGGCGGCCTTCGTCGTATGCGTACGATCCATGAACGCAAGAGCCTCGAGCAAAAGGCATGTGGTTGTTACAATCTTCTTCAGGGACTTACGCCCTTGTCTGAGTTCCTCAGCAAGAGAGCGGACGGTTAGCAAAATCGCCCAGAGGTTCAAACGCACACCCCGAGATGCGCGTCCACGTGCTCCGGAAGTGCTAACCGAGGGGGCGGATGCCGGAAGCGGACGGGAAACTGCGTTTCAGGAATGCCGTGACCGCACCACTAAGGCAGCGGTGTGGACCGGCTTGGAGAAGACCGCTTCTAGGGAAACTCGTGGCGTTGTTGTTCCAGGTAACAACATGACGGTGACCTTCATGTTGGGTAAAGGCTTCCTCACGGAACAGATCGCCCGCGGGAAACGCTTCGAAGGACTTATCACCCTTGGTTGCACGGCCGACGGAATTAACTCTGTCTTTAGGAAGCCGGGCCGAACAGTCTTGCGGCTATTGTGAATACAGAAGAACGGGTTGCTTATGCTGAGGGACGGAACTTATGCCGTTTGGTTCAAAACCCCACGAGGCCAAGGCACCGGCATCGCGCATGTCGCGGACGGTAGAATCTGGGGCCGCGATAGCATCATGATCTACAGTGGCACCTGCGAGGTTGATGGGGACCGGTTCACGGCGATCGTAACGATCAAACGGCACAGCGAAAGGCATGCATCCGTCTTTGGCGCCGATGACCTCACGCTGAAGCTTGAGGGAACCTGCCCCGGCAAGATAGGCAAGTATGTCGGGACGGCGGAACATGTGCCGGGAGTGGTTCTCGAAGGGACGCTCATCCTCAGCGAAGAGCGGCCGACCAAATTTGACCCTTCCAAACTTCCCAAGCTGCCGATGCCGTCGCGCTGAATGATCGGGAACGATCGCGCCACCGCCGAGCCACTAAACTGGCCGAAGGCAAATGCGAGAAGATCAGCTAAAAGATCTGGATTGGCGCGTGAGCCAGCCGCAATGAGAAGCTCTATGCGTCAGCTACAACAGCTTCCCGTCGTAGCCCGGATTGATACAGTGGAAGTCCTGAATACGTTCCTGCGAATGCTGCTCACCGCTTCTGTCGATGGCAGAGCGATTGGAAGTGATTAGCAGGGGCGCGCCAGCGATTTAGGACCGCGTTGGCGGCCCACTTCCATGAGGACTCACGGTCCTATATCTCGCGGCCGCGACCGGCTCCGGGTCGAAGGTTAGGGCAGGGGACATGATCACCATTATACTGGCCAACTACAGCAAGAGCGTCCGATGACGACGCGCGGATTTTTACAATGGCGGCAATCGTTGCGATTGGAGCTTGGGTCTTGTGGCCCAAGCCCGCCGCCTTCGCCCAAAAAGAAGTCGACAAGATCAAGGAAGACATCCGGACTGAGTTTAGCAGGGGTGAAAGTCTCAAGGTGATCGAGGTTCAATTGATCCGAGAGGACGACCGAAAGCTGGCCGGCTTTGTAAAGTTGGAGGTCGAGGCCTTGGCGGAACTGAAAAGCCTCCGGCGGTCTCTTCGACGGCCCATAACGAAGGAATGCATGGCCTCGATGGACGAGAACTGGCATGTTGCCGAGCATGACTTTTACTAATGGCGCCGACGACATCGTGCCCGATTAAGTCCGGCTCGCTTGCTGACCAATAGCAAACGCCGCGCTTTTCTCGCACGAGCAGTGAGCCGGCGGCACCGCAGCGGCCATGATGCACCACCGAATACCCTGGACTTTTCCTGATCATGGCGGACGATTATGGCACCACCGGAAGGGACGCGTTGGTCAAGGCACTCACGCAAAAAACAGGAGGATCAGTCCGCCGCTAAGGGCGGCCAACCAGATAAGCGCCACCACGAATGGGACGTCGTGAAGGGTCATGCTCATGCCTAGCGAAAAGCCGCCGATCGTAGATCGGCGGCCCCCAAGGTTACAATCGATTACAAAGTATGAATTCGCCTCCCTGGGTTTTCGAGATTACGCCGCACGATCTTCACTGCCTTCACATATGTTAAAATGATCGTGGCAATGGCCTTGCACGTCAGCCGCGTTGCTCCCATGACTGAGGAGCTGGAGATGAAGGTTCGAATTCGTTCACACGCGCCATAAGGATTATGCGTTTGGTCTCAGGACTCCATGGCGACTTTCAAGCGAGCTTTCTCTAGACGATGCCTGAGTGCAGTGAGCCTATTAGCGAACTCACTCAGTTCGTGAAGACCGAAATCACCAAAAACAAATTTATCGAGGAGTTCCTGTTGTGCAGCGACGCTAGCGAGATGCTTGCAAGTCTTGTCCGTCAGTGACATCTGGACGACCCGGGCATCGCTTGTGGAGGTCCTACGCCGCAGGAAGCCCTTCTTCTCCAGCAGCTTTGATTGGGTCGTGACGAATGAAGGGTCGACGTGCATAAGTTTCGATACCACGTTGACCGGAACACCGTTTTCTCTATCCAGCTCCGTCAAGGCCATCAAGATCATCCACTGTGGTCCAGTAATTCCAAGTACATCGGCACGGAATTGGCGAAGTTCCTCCAGACATAAATTGATCGATCTTATTTCCCACATGAATCGCCGGACCACCTCCTGACTCTCAGCAGAGCCACTGTCGGCCGCTCTTGCTAGACTGGGCATGTCCTGAGTCATCGTATGTCAGCAGTTCATTCTTTGGTTCGTTTCCCCTAGCGCAGATTGAGAATACGGACAATGCCGTCCGCGCGAACCCCCGGCGCGCTCAGATCGTTCGGGCACTCGGCGAACTGCCGGATCACCTTGGCGTCACTGCAATCGAAAACCGGAGGCTGGGTTGCCGCGAGCAAAAGTAGACAATGCGGTGTGGTGAAATCAGTCGAAAAAAGCGCGGGATCGCAGAATTTATTCGCCGGCGACGGACGCATTGCATTAATCAATATCGATACCCTCGTTACTATGCAGGGCCAAGTGTAACCCTGTTTCACGAGCCCGACGGTGGGTGTCGGCAAATACAATCGCGCGGTCAAACCTATCTCAATTGGCGAAACGGATAGGAGTGGGACAGGCTAGGTATTTCTACCGCGGCACGCCCAGATGCGATCGCAGGGCGCATTTCCAGCCCCAACGTCATGTCCCGGCGGAGGAAGCCGTGAACTGGGCGCGCTTTTCAATCGAGCGTATCGACAACCTATGCCGCTGGAGAGGGCACGAGAGGAATTCCCCGACGCATACTGAACGCTGACGACTTCGCCACGTTTCATTTTGGCGCCAGCGGGGAAGCTGGCCGCGCGCCCAAACGCGGAGGAGCACGCTGCGCGGCCACCGTAGCGGCTCAGCACGAAGTATTCTGCCTGACC
Source organism: Bradyrhizobium paxllaeri (assembly GCF_001693515.2). Taxonomy (NCBI): domain Bacteria; kingdom Pseudomonadati; phylum Pseudomonadota; class Alphaproteobacteria; order Hyphomicrobiales; family Nitrobacteraceae; genus Bradyrhizobium; species Bradyrhizobium paxllaeri. Next base: position 5,016,241 of record NZ_CP042968.1, on the reverse strand, counting down.
GCTTCGCGGTTCAACCGACGGCGAACGATCAATTCGCTGGCCGTCCCTTGCTAGCTCTCTTACACTTTACATGTATGAACGCCGCGCTTTTGCTGAATGCAGAAAAAAAGCCCGCGCGAACTTCACACGGCCAAATCAGGGAGGAAACGCCCCATGCGCCTCTGAACCAGAGCTCCAAGAATGAATGATCGCATAACCATTGTCTTGCGTCGCTTGGCGGAGAATCTCGCTCATGTTTCGCATCTTTCGCGCAAAAATGACCAACTGATCGCAGCTATCCCTCGAAAGCGTCGTACGACATGGCAGTTTGCGTTACATCGGTCGCAAATTGATGTCCCGTTAATCGGAATCCAGATTGCGTTCGGGTAAACGCGCGTGCTCCTAGCGTGCGAGTAGAGCAGCAATACAAAGCGGTGACCCAAACAAGCGCGCCAGGGTGCCACGCCGATTTCAGCGCCCAGGCAACCTCAGCGCTCAAAGTGGGCCATGCGTTGTGCGCGGTAGTGGGGCACTGAAGGCTGACCAAAGAACTACAACGGCTTCCCGTAGTCTCCCGGATTGATAGACCGGAATCTCTGAATACGTTGGCGCGAATGCTGCTCACCGCTTCTGTCTGTGCCAGGGCGATTGGAAGTGATTAGCAGGGGCCGCCAACGATTTAAGAATCGCGTTGACGGCCCACTTACCATCAGGACTCCCATCCTATATCTCGGCCGCGACCGATTCCGATCAAGGTTAAGGCAGGGGACATGATGACCATTATATTTACCAACTACAGCAAGAGCGTCCGATGACAAAGGGCGGAGTTTTCACAGTGGCGGCAACCGTCTCCGCCGACGCCGAGAAGGCCTGTGAAGCCATCTTGGCGCACCTGACCAGATAGCTTCGGGATTCGGGATCTGGTTTAGCCCTTGCCCGCCCATCCGCGTCGGGTTGGAGAGCCCGCGGCAGAGAAGCCAGAGCGTTCATTAGGCTGGGGCCGAGTTTCGACGAGCCGATCCGGTTGCCGGGCGGCAGGGAAACTGGTCTACCTGCGACGCTGCAACTACATCCCCAGTTTTGCCAGGATGAGGCCGAACTGGCACGCGGTTATTGAAGCGCTGATCCTAATTTGCGCGCTGGGCGAGCTCACGATACTCGCACGGATCAGCATCATGGCATTGAACCGCAACGATATTCGCGAATACAACCGGAGAGCAAAAGCGCAAGCCAATTGAGGATAGTCAAATGAGAACAGTTTGGATTTATGTCGACACTAGCAAGCAGGTCGGCGACACAGATCATCTTAGGGTGTTTGCGACGCTCGAGGTCGCTGATGCTTGGCTAGAAGAGTACGATCGGGAAGGCGTCGCGTTTGAATACCCGGTGATCATCGGCGAGGTTCGTACACCGAGGCCCTGATCTCCGGACAGCGTTGAGTTTTGGAATAATCGGCCCGGCTGAATGTGTGATCTCCATTCGATCAACAGCCAAGAAACCATTCGCGCGCCGTTCCGCGTGATCAACCGCTATGTTGGCAACCTAGCGGCGAGCCAGGTGTGTTCCTGGACTATCGGCTCCTGTAATCCGGAATGCCGACGGTGAGCGCGAAATTGCGGTAGTGCCGCCACGGCCGCGCACTGGCGGTCAGCCTGCGCCGTCAACGACGTCGATGAGACTGCAATCCGCCGTGGCCAGACCGAAGAAGGATCGAAAATCTTCAGCTCCTGGGGCGTCGCCAATAATCGCCGCCGAAGCAACGAACGGACGACCTGTCCTTTCCAGCAGCGCGGCGACCAGTCCGTTCCGCTCCCGGCGACGATGAGCATCAACGGCTCACTCACCCGTCGGGCTATCTGCAAGAGCGTCGCCGAATCGAGACAGCTCATCTCGGCGGCGCCGTAGGGATGGGAGTGCCAGTCACCGAGATAGTCCAAATCGCCGCCACTTGCTTCGAACGCGTGGTTGATTTCCGCCACCTGCCACTTGTGATCCGGCAGGAAACAATGGCGACCGTGAAGGGCGAGGGGGCCGGGGCCGCGCAGATCGACGATGATACGATCCTCGCCTGAACGCCAACCGAGAAGGATTCCTCCGTTCTCCAGGGGCGACAAATCCCGCGCGCATTCGGCCATCGAGTGCATCACGCGCGAGGATAGCCACACGATCATCAGCTGGCTCCGCAGCATCTTGGGTGAGGTGGGCAGGAGTGTGCCTCCCAACGCGGCAGAGTCCTCGATCCGTCTTCGTTCTTGAGCGTCAGCACGGCAACGGCCCAACCGCCAGGATGGCAGTTTCCCTCCGAGAGCAATCCGACCACCGTACGAACGATTTCGAGCGAGATCTCCTGTAGGTCGAAGCCGCCGCCGGTGAACGTCGGGGCGTTGCAGCCGAGCGGAATCACCATGCCGACGTTGTCGACGCGTGGCTCGGGTATGCGCTTGTCCTTCCAGTGCTCGTTGAGGCAGACGAAGCAGCCTTCGGCGTCCGGCAGAAAACGCGCGACCAAGCCACCTGCAACCCCATATGTCGCGTGACCGGCGACGTAGGGGACACCGAACCGCTTGCAGTAGTGCGACAGGGCAAGCTGCACTTCTTCCGATGCGGAAGCGTCGACCACCACGTCCGCGCCGCGCAGCGCGTCGAAGACTGGCGCCAGCCCGTTGCCGGAGCCAGGTGCGATCGCGGCGGCATTGGTGGTTGCCTGGCCGAGACGTCTGGGAATGAAGCACGCTTTCGTCCATGGATAGTTGTCGGCGATGAACTTCACGAGAGCCGAGGCCTTGCCTCTTCCCCAGGCTGAGCGACCCAGCGGCCAGCGCAGGCTGTTGCCCGGTTGGACCATGTCGAAGTCAAGAAAGGTGAGTTCTCCGACGCCGGCGCGCGCCAATTCTAGGCCGGAGAAGCTTCCGATCGCGCCGGCCCCGACGACGACGGCCTTCTTTGTCAGAAGCGATTTGGCGATGGGCAGCCGTGAAAAGACGTCGTCCTTTCCGGCGCGCTCGCCGAGCACCAATCGCGGCGCACCGGCGGTCGTTCCGTCCGCAAGTGCAGGCCGAGTGACCAGGAACAGCCATCCCGCGCCGTTCTTCTGAGGGCCGTACTTGACCTCCTCCGGAAACACGATGCCGGTGATAGAGAGAGGACCACGCGCCGCCTCGTTGACTTTGCGCACGCTGGCGGGCTGCATCACGGCCTGGCGTGCAAGTTCTGCTTCGGCAAGCCGAAGCAACTCGCGCGCATCTGTGGTCGCTGGCGGAGTGAACTTGACCCACCGACCGGTGAGCACCTGAGCGTCTTGTGGCTCCGTCGGAAATCCGAACCGTTTTCCGATGGCTGCGCCGCTGCTGGTCTTCAATTGCCGCAGCACGCCTTCAAAGGCGGCCTGGTTTGTGCTGTTGAAGCGACCCGAGCAGACTACCTCCAGCAGCCCATGCGGCGCCGGCGGCAACGGAGCGTGACCGTCGAATAGGATGACCGAGTCCTCTTCAGAGGCTCCCGCGAAGTACGGCATTAACGGATCGGCGGCCTGCTCCTCAAGCTTGGCTGCATCGTCCCAGCGACTCTCCCTTCTTGCGTTCAGGGCGCGCAGGAGATGGTTCAATCGTTCCTGGACGAAGGCGGCGACGAGCTGGTTGGAGTCCCACTGTCCCGATTCCTGCGTCAGCAGGCACAGCTCGCGGCTGAGGGGGTTTTGATGCCGTTCGAAGCTCTCGTTCGGCGCAGCCACCGCGGGGCGGAAAAAGGGATGCAGCGGAGAATACCCGATGCGCAACAGCATGGGTACGGACTGTCCATCCACCGGCCAGTCCGCTTCCAGGATCAGGATCCCGCTTCCCTTGTGAATAGTTCGGGGCGCAATACCGAGCCGTGCGAACTCCGCCAGCTCGGCATCAAGAACCTCCGGCCAAATTGTCCACCAATCCTGGTCGGCACGGGGCTAGCTGTGCTTAGACAAGCTTAGCCCACAGGACGATGGCCGGGCGGCGAACTCGGGCGCGGCGGGCCTTTGCCCGGTGTCTCGCTGGGCGGGCCAGGCGGCACGTCAGGATGCTCCGGGTGCTCCGGACGGGGCGGTTTAGCCATTCGTAAAATCCGTCTCATCTTACAGTTACCTTGGCGCCATGGCGCCGAATAGAGAACCTATGCCCCCACTAGGGACATTTTATTAGGGACACGTTTTCCCAGTGGTCGCAGAAACGAAAACTTCGATCGTCAGGGCTTTCTTATATCGGATTGAGATGCGTCAGGAACCCTTTTCGTTCACCTCGGCATAGCCGCCCTTGTCGTCCCATTTATAAACGACATAGTCGATCTGCGTGATGTCGCCCTTGGCATCATATTCCAGCTTGCCGATCGCAGTCTCCCAGGAGCCCGCTTTGATCGTATCTATCACCTTCTTCGGATCCGTGGTGCCGGCCTTGGCCACAGCCTGCGCCCACACCTGTACCGCAGCGTAGGTGTAGAGCGTGTAGCCTTCGGGGTCGATGTTCTTGGCTCTGAACTTTTCGACGATTGCAGCCGCCGTCGGCTTCTTGCGTGGGTCGGGTCCGAAGGTGAAGAGCGTGCCTGCGCCGGCGGCGCCGGTGATCGAGGCATATTCCTTGTCGGCCAACGCGTCACCCGACATTAGCACGGTCTTCAGACCCTGGTCGTGCATCTGGCGCAGAATCAGGCCGGCTTCCTGATGGTAGCCGCCGACAAAGACCAGATCGATGTTGTCGCGCTTCAGCCGCGAGACGATCGAGTTAAAGTCCTTGTCGCCCTTGTTGTAGGACTCGAACATCTTCTCGGTGACGCCGGCCTTGTTGAGCGCCTTCTTGGTTTCGTCGGCGAGGCCTTTGCCGTAGGTGGTCTTGTCGTTGAGGATGGCGACGTTCTTGCCCTTGTAGTTCTTGACGATGTAGTCGGCGGCAACCAGGCCCTGCTGATCGTCACGGCCGCAGACGCGCGCCACGTTCCACAGCTTGCGCTCGGTGAACAGCGGGTTGGTCGAGGCCGGCGTAATCTGCAGCACGTTGCCGTCGGCATAGGCTTCGGAGGCCGGGATCGATGACGACGAGCAGAAGTGACCGGCCACGAAGGGGATCTTGGCACTGGCGAACTTTTCCGCCACCGAGCGCGCCTGCTTGGGATCGCAGGCATCGTCGCCGATCTGCAGCGCCAGCTTCTTGCCGAGCACGCCGCCGGCGGCGTTGATGTCGGCCACCGCCTGTTCGGCGCCGTTCTTCATCTGCCGGCCGAATGCGGATTCGCCGCCGGTTATCGGTCCCGCGACAGCGATGGTGATGTCCTCCGCGAATGCCGCTGTGGAGAACGCGAGGGATGTACCAAGTGCCAAGCCGAAGAGCCAGAGTGATTTCATGGAGTGGTCCTCACAAAATGAACGAAGGCGAGCGGGCTCGAGCAGAGCAGCACGAGCCCCGTCGCGTCAGTGCCACGAAGCCTTTGGAGACAAGGTCATGATCGTGCATGAAACACCGTCGATTGCGTCGCAGAAGAGAGGAGCAGTCCCGCCTTGGCTCGATGAGAAAACAACCGCCTCTGCCGAAAGCACGAGCTTCTAGTCGGGGAGGCGCCTTCAGAAAGCTCGTCGCCCGAAAGCAGAATGTTAAGTATCTGCCGGCGTCGAGCCAGCAAGGCAAGGAATCGGAGCGGCATACGCAAAGGGAAGTTCGTCCGAGCAAGCGATCGTAACTTGCAATGCGTTCGTCCCGTCTCACCCTCGTAGAGCACTATCGATCTCATACCGCCGCGCAATGTCCAACGCATGAAGTTGCCAACATGAACATTAGCCGGATCTGGTGGGCATGAAAGCAATAGGTCTGTCCGCAACGTACAGAGCGCGCCTTTAATTGTGATGCTTAACTCTCGTCCAAAGCGTACCAGCTGCGTTATCTGCTTGCTCCGGCGGGCATCGGTCCGCTCCGTACAAAGTTTCCACGTCGATAACAACGAAATCTCGAATGAGATTCTGCTAGGTTTAACAAATTGCCGGTAAGGTCCCGAGCCTTAACGTTCGAAGGGGGCGCAATGTGAAAATGCTAGTTCGCTTTTTACGCGATGAGTCTCGAGCTATCGCCATAGAATATGGGCTGATAGCGGTGGGTATCTCACTTATGGCAGCCGTGAATAGGCCAGGATCTAAACTCAGTACGAAGTTCGCTCCGATCAACGGCTCTGTGACCGGTGGCGCTCGCCGGCTCGCTCGCGCCGAATTAACCGATCCGTCGTAAACTGAACCGCAAGGGGGTTCGGCCAGATTACGCGAGCGACATTCCTCGGCCGGCCGGGGATGGGACGGAACGCAGCAGGGGATAGCATGAATAACAGTGCCAAGAAATTGCGGCTGCCGCCGCGGGGCGCCGCACTTTGCAACGAAGCCATTGAGGGATTTGCCGATCGAGCCGCGAAAGTCGCGATGATCGCGGAAGCGTCGCAGAAATTAGAGGAGCTATTCGACGTTCTGCGTATCGATCATGTGAACGATCATAACACCCGCGATACGCCGCGGCGGGTCGCCAAGATGCTTGTTGAGGAAGTGCTGCGCGGCCGTTACGACGCGGCGCCGAAAATCACCGAATTCGAAAACGTCGAACGCTGTGATCGTCTGATTGTCACCGGACCGATCGACGTGCGCTCGACTTGTGCGCATCACCTCATGCCGATCCATGGACAAGCCTACATCGGCGTGCTTCCATCGCCCGAGGGCAAGATCATCGGCTTGTCGAAATACGACCGCATCGTCGAGTACTTCTGCGCGCGACTGCAGATCCAGGAGGAGCTCGTCTCCCAGATCGGCAACTACATCGTCGACGCGACTGCGCCGAAGGGGCTCGCCATTCGGATTAGCGCAGTTCACATGTGCAGGACCCACCGCGGGGTCCGCGCGAGCGAGCAGAGCCGGATGATCAACAGCGCCTTCTTCGGTGAGATGCTGCACAACCAGGATCTTAAGAACGAATTCCTGCACGAGGCTCTGGCGCTGGAACGGCGAATCGGCACATGAACGTTCGTCAAGAAAATAAATCTGGCATGGCAACCAGCCTGCTGTCTAAACCTTCCTCGCCGCCGATTGCGCCCGCCTCGGCCGGTCTGATCTACCGTTCGACCAAGACGTACGGTCACAGCGAAGGCTTGTCATGCTGCTTTCGGCAGTGGCGCGCGACGCACTCGCATTGCAGCCTGCTGCATGGTTACGCTCTGTCCTTCGCCTTTGTCTTCAGCACACGCGAGCTCGATGAATGCAACTGGTGCTTCGATTTCGGAGACCTGAAGGAGGTCAAGGCGTGGCTGCATCACATGTTCGATCACACGACGCTGGTCGCGGCGGACGATCCACACCTTACCGTCTTTGAATCGTTGCAGCGGACGGGGCTGGCAGAGCTTCGCGTGCTGCCGGGAGTGGGGTGCGAAGCGATTGCAAGGCACGCCTTCGATCACATATCGGATTATGTGGCGAAGAAAACAGCGGCCAGGGTGTGGCTTGAAAGCGTGGAAGTCCGCGAACACAGCGGCAACTCCGCGATCTACTGCAATCCGGCCGGAGCCTGATGTCCACACCGATGCAACGTTCAGGACAGTCACGACATCCTCGCGTGACTGCGTGGACGGCGCTTCGCGCCGACTGAAGTCCAGAGAGGGCGCACGCTACCGTCGCGAGCGGACGAAGGCAGTGACAAAAACGAGCGACTAACGCCGCCGCTAACGGCAATCTTGACTGCGACGACTTCGATATAATCGTCTTTGATCATGCCGAACTGGCCTCCCGCAATTCGAATGTCGATCTGCCCTTTGGCCAGCCGAACTCCAGCCGCCCGTCCATCACAGGCGATTACTGCCCCCTTTGGAACGGCGATCGCGGGAACATCAGAAAGCTTTGCAGGCCAAAACCGTAACACACTCGCCGGGCGCAAACAGAGCGCCGGAATTGTCGAGTTCGATGACGGTCTCTACCGAAGCTTCGTATTGTTTCAATGTCGGGCCCACAGAAACCGGGGTCGCTGAAAAAATCTGCCGTGGCGAACCTTCAAAATAGACACTGATACTCCTGCCGACGCCCATAAGGCTAGGCTTGCCTCGGGATGGCCGTGCCGAAACACAGCTTCGAGGCGTCGAATAATTCGAGCGATGCCCTTCAGAGATTCGCGAACGGCCGTATCAAGCGTCGGCACATCAGTGCCCGCGCGACAGGCCGGGGCAACATCCGTCTTTTCTCCGTTCACACGTCAGGTTACCGGAGCGTTTGTGAAGTGCATGCCTTCAAGAATAACTTCGAGCGGGCGAGGCTCAAAGTGACCGTGCAAGGCGGCGAGGCAAAGCGCCGCCCTGATAACTTTCGCCTAGGCCGCCGTCTCCCGGTTCGCACCGAGCGCCAGTAAATCGGCGATCTGTTTGCCCGACATGGGCCGGAAGAAGTAAAAACCCTGCGCATCGGTGCAGCCGGCGACCTGCAGGCTCTCCTTCTGTTGCACTGTTTCAACTCCCTCGCCGGTTGTCTTCATGCGGAGCGTGTGCGCGAGATCGATGACCGACTGGATGATCGACATGCAATCTGCATCGGTGGTCATCTCGCGGACGAACGTTTGGTCGATCTTGATCTTGTCGAACGGAAAGCGCCGTAGATAGCTGAGCGAGGAGTATCCGGTTCCAAAGTCATCGAGCGCGATCCCGACCCCGAGTTCGCGCATCCGATGCAACGTAGCCATCGTGGTGTCGTTGTCCTGCAGCAGCAGCGATTCGGTGATCTCGAGCTCTAGCCGTTCGGCTGGGAGGCCTGAAGCCGCCAGCGCCAGCACCACGTTGTGCGGAAGGTTGGGATTATTGAACTGCGCCGGCGACATGTTGACCGCGATCTTGACATCGGATCGCCAGCCTGCTGCTTCATGGCAGGCTCGACGCAGCGCCCAATCACCGATCGCAGGAATGAGTCCCGCCTCTTCGGCGATGGGGATGAATTCGGACGGCGGCACAGGACCCCGCACCGGGTGATTCCACCGAAGCAGCGCCTCACACCCGATTATCCGGCCCGAGGTCAGATTAACCTGGGGCTGGTACAGGAGGTGAAATTCACCTTCCGCCAGCGCAACTCGCAAGTCCAATTCGATCTGCCGCCGCGTCTGCAGTTCCAGATTCATTTCCGCTTTGAAAAGGCAGAATGTCGCCCGGCCCGCCGCCTTTGCCTGATATAGGGCGAGGTCTGCGTTCTTGAGCAGCTCATCAGGAGCATGGCCGTCCGCCAGCGCGAGCGCGACGCCGATGCTCGTTCCGATGTTGATGTGGTGTCCATCGATCTCGAATGGTTCGGCGATGGCCCGAAGTATTCGGTCGGCAAGCTGAGAGATGTCGTGATTGGATGCATCCATCGCCAGCACGGCGAATTCGTCTCCGCCGAGCCGTGCAACCAGATCGCCGGGCCGCACGGTCGCGCTCAGGCGTTCTGCCACAGATTTCAGCAGCGCATCTCCGACCGGATGGCCGAGCGTATCGTTCACGTTCTTGAAGCGGTCGAGGTCAAGCAGCATGACTGCAAACCCTCCGCCATCTTCTGCACGCTCGAGCGCTGCGATCATGCGCTCATGAAACAACGTGCGGTTTGGCAGGCCGGTCAACGCATCATGGTGCGCCATGTGCGCGATCCGCGCCTCGGCACGCCTCCGCTCCGTCAGATCCTCATATGTTGCCACCCAGCCTCCCTCGCTGAGCGGCTGATGTGATACGCCCACGGTGCGCCCGTCGTTCAATTCCTCGAAGTAGGTCCGGGCCCGGTTCTCATGCACCAGGATCTGTTGATTGGCATAAACCTGGTACAGGCTGGCGCCCTCGTCGCTGCTCGCGGAAAGGAATTCCGCAAGGTGACGCATCGGCGCGCCGGCCTTCAGCAGGTTCTTGTCGAAACCGAACATCGCCTGATAGCGCTGGTTGCAGATGACAAGTCGCTGCTGTGCGTCCACCAGGCAAAGCGCCTGCGACATATTGCCGAGAGCGGCCTCGAACCTTTCGTTTTGCGTGCGCAGGTCACGATCACGCCGGACAAGCGTCTCGTTCTGCCGCTCCAGCTCGGCGTTGGCGAACTGCACCTCCTGATGAGCTTCCGCCAGGTTTTCGGATGTGACCCGCAGGTCATCAGTGAGCACCTTCATCTCGTTGTGGGCTCTCTGCAGCAGGCGATTGTGCCAGGCGAGCAAGACGATCAGTGCGATGCCGCACACGATCAGCCCGGCCGCCATTACCGAGAAGGTCCAGTGTAGGCGGATCAGCTGGTGCTGATCGTCCGCAACGCGGTCGCCGCCGACGCGGTTGGCGGCGGCGGCGAGCTGGGCGAGACGGGCATCCACCGGCAGCAGGATCTGCAGCAATCTCGGAACATGCGCCGGGTTCAGATCCTCGAGGTACGGTTGGACGGCGTCAAGGGCTCGCGCGAGCGCGTCGATGGTCGCGGCGTATTCCGCATCTGCTTTCACGAACTCCTCGACCTCGCCAGTACGCAGGAGCGAAAGCCGGTTGACAATGATGTCAAAGCGCAGGCGCACCTCGTCCGCGCTGATCTTGCTGTCCGGGAGACCGAACGCGCTTACCCGTTGCTCGAGACGCGTGTACTCTGATGTCGCCTGACCAACCAACCAGGCGACATTGTAACGCGAGACCCGCTCGAGCGCGCTTTGGCGCTCCATCACCAATGCGGAGATGTAAGCGGTGGCGGCAACGAACACGCCGATGACCAGCGCGAGCAAAATTTTGATTGGGCGAAGGTTCGACATGGCGGCCATCGTCGAGCGAAAACGCTGGTTTGCCGTTACTTCACGATCAGGCGGTTCACCTGCCACGCTGAGCGACTGTAGAACTTCTGGCTTCGCAGCTCGGGGTCCGTGTCGTAGGGATAGACGATGAACAGCGGCCCCTTGTCTCGGATCGGCATATATTCGCCATCGCGTTTGATTGCGAGGATAGCGTTGTATTTCGCGAAGTCCTCGACGGGAATCTCGGTACTGTAGTCGTTCAGCGCCATTGCGACCAGACGCTGACCAGTGGCGCCGACGTTCTTCAACAGCTTGTCGAGCGGAACGCCTTCGAACTTGACGGGATGCTTGTACCAGGGCGTGCTGGTTTCGAAGCTCACCATTCCCATCGCTTCTAGGTCGGAACGGCGGAAGGTGAGGCCGGCTTTGGCGTCGGAGGCATTGATCCTGCCGCTGATGGTCAAGATAGGGTGTTCCTGAGCTATGCCGGCCTCAGGCAAGCAGGTGAAGGCGAACGCCAGGCAGGCCGTAACAACGAACGTTAAGCTGCGACGCGGCGCATCTGAATAGGCTTGGGGAATCTCCGGAGCGGCTGGTTGGATGAAGCGATGAACTAACACTGCGCCTTGTTCGAAGTTCTAACGCTGCCGCTCGAGGGCCCGGCTGTTGCACTAGACGGTAACCACTTTGCTAACGCGAAATCGGCAAAGCCGCATAACTGGCGCTTCGGACTAACCCGCAGGGGCTGCTGCGCAGAGCCCAAAATTCAAGGCGAGCGACAGGGCGGCGTTGTACGAACCGATCCGATCTGTCTGGACAACGCGCTAGGGTGACGAGTGAGATCATTCGTTCGTTTCGTACGATACTTGCCGGCGCAACGCCCCCAATTTGCCATTAGTGTCTGTGTGAGAGCGCGTCGAATTCGTCATTCGCGCTCGCCTGGTCGGACAAAGGTTCGGTACCTCGCTGCGCTATCATACGCACCATAGCTTCAATGCTGCTGACATAGGAGAGTGCCCAGATCCACCGCGAGCCATGTGATACCAAAATATTCTTCTCGTAAAAGTCGAGTAAGCTTGTTCGGCTTGAAGTTTGGATCTCTTTCTTGTCACGTGCCAATGCAACTAACTCAGCTTCTTTGGCCATGCCGAAGAGCGCCGCGACCGACCGTCAATATAGCCGCATCAACGTTCTAATCCTCCGGTGGGCTTCCACCGAACGCGGATTCACGGGCAGAGCTCACTTACCTTCCGCCAGGCGCCGTCGCTCGGTGGTCACGTCCGCAAGGGCGAGCGTGATACCGCCGTCGTCTATGCCGACCGCTCTGTGCCAGTCGACGAAAAGCGGCGCGCGAGCGAGAACGGTGACGAAGCGCAGGCCATTCATTCCTCAAGCGCTTCACAGTCTTCAACACTGTCAGTGCGACGACTTGCCTTCGGAGATCACAACGATGGCGCCGCCTCAGCCGCCAGGCCCTGATCGAGCCGAAGGTCAAATACCTGATCAAGGCCACCGGGATCGACTTCCGCATTGGCGGCAATTGCGCCTTCTATGTACCGGCAGAAGAGTGTGCAGGTGCCGCCACCGCAAGCCTATTTCGAGTCCATTAATTGGCTTCGGACGCCCTGCATGAATTGGCGCATGCCAGCGGCCATCCATCACGTCTCAACCCGCGATCTGCCCGGCGCTTACGGCGCCAAGAAGTCGAGGATCTCGTCGTAGAGATATCGTCTGCGTTCAGTTGCGCCTAGCTCGGTATTTAGGACCCGCCCATCGTTCAGAACGCACCGATCTACGTGCCAGTCATGCGGAGCGCGTATGCCTCGCAAATCAACACCGCGGTGCTCCCGCTTGCTGACCTTGCATCGGGCAGCATCAGACAGGCATCCGATGTTGTTATGCCCTAGTGCGAATTCAGTGAGCGCAACATCACTTTTGGCTCAAAGAGGCGCCGCAGCTAGGACGTTCTATTCTGCCGAACTGCCGCGCGATGCAGACTTTGGAGTCCGTGCTCATGCACTCTTTTGCTTCCGCTTCCCTCCTTGGTTCGAGTGGAGGCCAAAGCATTGCGGCGTTCTGCATCGGACCGAGCACGTGGCGTCATGCCGGCCTGGTGTCCACTGATCGAAACCGTTCGGGAGCAGGTGGCTCGCTGTGCCGTGAAATCCATCGAGGCGCCCCCCAAATGCAGGATTTAGGCGTAATCACGCGGGCCATTGCATTAATCAATATTACCAATTGTTACAGTTAGACCCAGACGAACCACAGGCGGTCGCAGAGCGCACATTCGGTGGGGTGTTACCTCGGCGAAGCGTCGATCTTCGTTGGGGTCGCTTCCAGCAGCTTTGCAACAGAGCACAAGGTTCTAAGGAGTCTGAAGCCGAGACGACACACTCAGGTGAGAAACAAGATTCTTCGTTCGTTACGTACTGTGTTTGTCGGAGCAAAGCTGTGCCAAATTTGTCATTTGGTTCTGCGATGGCGCGCCCACTCGGGAGGATGTGAGCCGGCAAAGCCAGCTAACCTGCCCGGCGTGAACTGGAGGAAAAACTAATCATCTTAGCAACGCAGATCCCGGGGGGCTAAACCAGTCAAGCGATTGGAGATGTTGTGAATGGTCAGCGGCCGGGTTGATTGCTGCAGGCGGGCGCACAGGCCGATCTTGAAAGCCAAAGCAGTTGAGGGTGTGAACCTATCGGTCCGACGATAGTGCATCGATAGCCTCACCTTGTGCTCGCATTATCATTTGGAAAACCCGTGCAGCCACTTTGTACTAACGCGGACCCGCGGGTCGTTTCGCGGGAGTGTGAGATGAGCGATTTCAACCAAGAAAGCGTGCTGAGCGTCCATCACTGGACCGACAATCTCTTCAGCTTCACCACTACGCGGGATCCCTCGTTCCGCTTCCGTAGCGGCGAATTCACCAAGATCGGGCTCAAGATCGACGAGAAGCCGCTGCTGCGTGCGTGCAGCCTGGCCAGCGCCTATTACGAGGAACGGCTGGAATTCTTCTCGATCAAAGTGCCGGGTGGTCCCTTAACCTCGCGTCTGCAGCATCTGAAGGAGGGTGACGAGATCATCGTCGGCCGCGAGGCGACGGGGACGCTGGTCCTCGATAATCTCGAGGAAGGGCGCAATCTCTATCTGATCGGCACCGGCACTGGGGTTGCTCCGTTCCTGAGCGTGATCAAGGATCCCGAAACCTATCTTCGATTCAAGAATGTCGTGCTGCTGCATGGCTGCCGCCGCATCGCGGATCTCGCCTATGGCGAGATGATCACGGGAAAACTGCCGAGCGACGAGCTGGTCGGCGACTTTGCGCGTTACCAGTTGATCTATCATCCAACCGTGACGCGCGATCGCTTCTACAACCGTGGACGGATCACCGACCTGATCGCGTCAGGCAAGCTGTTTCCTGACATCGAGCTGCCGGAGCTCGAGCCGCAGCATGACCGCGTTATGATTTGCGGCAGCCCCGCACTGGTGCGCGATGCCCGCGAGCTATTGGTGGCAAAGGGGTTTATCGAAGGCAATCACGGCGAGCCGGCGCAATTCGTGTTCGAAAAGGAGTTCGCCGAACGAAATGGTTTGGGCTCTGCTAGGCCAAGGGGTCTCCACGAATCATGACGGCAAGTAGGAATCACCATGAAGCATCTGAAATGACAGATGAACAGCGCGAGCTGGAGCGCTACAAGCAAGAGATTCTTCATCTCACACAGAAGGTTGCGTTTCTCAAACGGCAGGTTGTGCAGCTTTCTGAAATTGTCTTACGCAACGTAGTAGAGAGCGCCGGGAGCGGAAAATCAGAACGCTTGTGAGTCTCTGAGCGATGTCGAAGCGCGCGCTGTTTCCCAGCGGCGTGGCTTCCAGGCTTTGGGAGCAGGGGAAGTCCCTCGCTGTGTTCCGTGGGGACGGGCTCATCATTTCTTGTCGGGAGCGCGGTGCGGTATATGAGGGCTAATGTTCAATCGTGACGGTGACTTCTGGTCTCAACTTGCGGCATATCTCTACGCTGTGTTTGTTGCCTTGTTTGTGTTGTGCGGCATTGGTCAGCTTCTAACAGGGGCAATCTTGAACTATTGCTCAAACTCAGATGAGCGAGCATCGGGTATCATTGTTGGATGGACCGCACGCGGCCCAAGCGAATGACTGGCGGGAGCGGTCGAACGGAATCCGCTCGCGGTCCAACCGGGAGACGTGGCATTGCAATGAAGTCATCTCCTCTTGTACGTTGCTGGCGCGACAAGGTGGGGCGAGCTCAATTGAGTACGCTCTCATCGCTGCTGGGATTTCTGTACGCTAGTCCTTGCGCTGAATGTCGTTGGCTCCAACCGCAATGTTGATTGCAGTTCCTCACCTTCATCAAACGTTTTGACGCGCCAGTTCGAGAACTTGAATCTCGTAGGTGAAGCCAGCAATGATAGGCAAGGCAAATGACCGTCAGCAAATACCAGTTCAGGCACGAGCTGCGGCAGCTGATCGAGACGCACATCAGCTCCTCGAGGACGTTCGAAGACTACGTGCTAATCACATGGGAGAGGAGGCTGGCGCTGGACGTGAGATGTTCCCGGACGAGGAGTCGACGCCTCTCAATTGTAGCGCCGGCCCGAGCGATTCGCACTGATGGTCAATCCTCGGGGCGAACGCTCAATTGGAATACCAAAGCCCGCGTTTGCGCGCGTCCGATCGAGTTTTTTTGACTTTGAATCGGGGGCGGCGCAGAAGAGGCGGCCCTGCCTTGAGCTAATCTTGCCGGCGCTAACATGGAAGATCGAACGATTATCCATGCAAGCTTTCGGGCTTGAACGGCCCAAAAGCTTGCAGCTTTATTCCCGGTCGTTCGCCTGGCTCTAGCCACGGGATCGGGTGCTCTCGTCATCGTGGTCTCGACTTCCGAAGCTTAGAGCGAGGTGTTTCAGTCAAACTTGTAAGAGGCTTGGAAGAACGTGCCCCATCGTTCCATGCTGTACTTCGCAAGTGTAGGGTGCTGATAAAAGCCATCCAAAGCGCTGCAGCTGCTGCAGGTGAAGGTGACATTGCTGTGGTCTTTGGTCCACATGGCCCAATACCGGGCTCCAACGCCAACGCTGAAATTCCTGGTGAGAAAGTAGGATAGAGTTCCTTCCACCTGAACGCCGGCTCCGCCGTCCCCGCGCTGATCGTAGAAAACTGTGTCGGGACGGAGGAGATGGTTATCGCGACCACTGAAGTCGGTCCACGGAAGGTAGGCAACCTCGGCACTCACGCGCCAGCGCTTAAGCAGCATAGCCTCCGCGCTAAGACCGATGCGCGGTGCATTCCAATTGGCGTCTTGACTGCCAATGAGCTGTTGCTGGTACGGCATCCCGCATATCCAGTACGGCGAGGACGAGGCGGTCTGCTTGCATCCCATCGAATCGGACTTCTGGCCGTAATAGGTCCATCCGACAAATCCACCCAGTTTATAGCTGCTGCCGCGCAGAAAATTGTAACCAATATCGGCCGTGTAGTACATGAATTTTCCATTCGCCTGGCTCGATAACGTGTTGCTGTAGGCAATGTCCTTGGTGGCGATTGAATCTTCGTCGTTCATCTTTCCTTTGTTGAAGCGTCCGATGCCAATATTGCCCTTCAGGAATACCCCCCAGAGACTATCGAGACGCCCGAAAAATTCGCCGGAAATGCCGTCCAGGCCGTGATAGGTGAGCCTTGAATTAGGAATGCCGTCATCTCCAGGCATCGAGGGCGCAAGAATGTAGTCCCACTGGAATGTTCCCCGGCTGAGCCAGACCCGTGAGCCGCCTTCGAGCGACCAATCGCTCGTGTATGCAATCGGCTTCGCTTTGGCGGTCCCGTTTTCCGAATACGGCGATGCATCGGACCACTCCAGTGCCCTCGGGTCGGCGCCAAAATGGTAGTTCAGGCCGATCTTTCCGATGTGATAGCTACTGGATAAGCTGCTGGTGTTGCCGAGAATGACTGCAAGGGGCGGAAACTGCATGGTCGGTGGGGTCTCTAGATGTGGCCCGCCAAAGCCCATATAGTCGTATTCAAATTTGACCGACCAAGCAGGCGTGAGCGCTTGTTCAAGGCCGACTCCGACGGTCCCACCGAAACGACCGTAACCGAATCGTGTCGTGTGCTGCGGGAACCCAGCAAAATAGCCCCGGAATTCGTTGTTGTTGGCGATATCGCCACGATTGTTTTGCCAGGCTACGCCTGCCTTGACGTAGGCCAGCGTGTGGCCCTGAGGGCCAAAGGTGTACCCGATGCGAGCGGTCCCTGTGACAAAGACGTTTGGACTTGCCTTGCAGGTGGCGATCACAACAGTGGCTGAGAAGGCAAGACAGCTGTTTGTGCCATCGGAGACAGCATGGCTCGCGTCTAGTTCGGCACCGAGAACCCACCCATTCGTTTGCCAATTGTAGCCGATTTGTCCTCCGGCGAGGAACACAGGGGTATTGACGACGTCCCCATAAATTGAGGGGCCGTAGGGGTCACTGAATGATGTCCGGCCGTAGCCTCCGCCGACGTGCCCGCCGATATATCCTCCGGTCCAGCTCCAGAGTGCCGGTGGGACACTTACTACCGGCCTAAGATCGGCCGAGTTGACGGCACCGCTTGCAACGAGCGCAGCTGTTGCGGCACCCCAAAAAAGAAACTTCGATTGCATGTCACCTCACGAACACGTAACTGGTGCGCCATCTTGCAAGAAGGCCAAATGGCCGACGTTGCTGATGCCCCTTCCATGCTGCTTGTGTGTGCAGGATTTAGACCAGCGGGCGCGATGCGCATTCCCTGCGATTTTTCGATCGCGATGTTGTCTTCGCAACAAGACCGCTGGATTTGAAACAGCCGCTCGTCTGAGGTCGAACACGAGGGGCATGCTGCACCCCTGGCATTTCTGGCGATTGAATAGTTGAACGCTCCTGTGAAGAGTTCGCCTCTTGCGCCAGCCTCCCTTTAAGTGCGCAATGAACAATTGTGTGAGTTTTTAGCTGTAGCGCTGGTGACTTCGGGAAGAGTGGTTCAATGCGCCGAAATCCGATGCTGCTGATAGTTTGATGCCCTCGCAAATCACGATGATCGAGCTTCGTGTACGGCCGGCCCGGAATGTCGCGCCAATCGGGGTATGTAGTCCGAGTCGGCCCCTTCCGATGAGTCTCAGCACATCTTGGTACCAAAAACTGGTTGAACGGCGAGACCCGCTTCTTAGGCAGGTAACAACGCTCTTCTCACCGAATTGATCAAAATATTGTACTTGGCACGCAGATACTTGGCCTGCAAACGCGCAGCCTCCTGGCTCGAGGTATAACCAGTCCCGCCGGCGCAATCAAAAGCAAGGCAGGCTCATCGAGCATCATGATCGGCAAGACGCGTCACCTGAGTTGCGAACACGTCTAAGGTAGTCTGGTGGTCCTTTACATGATGGCGTACGGCTAAAGCACGAATCGCTAGCGACGGCATTCTGAGTTGCCTGCGTCATGGCCTCAATATTCTGACTGTAAAAATGGGCATTGCGCAGAATAAAACGTTGCGGGTGCGGTTGCGCCCGCTAGCGGAGCTGCGCAGTCTCATTCGGCGGGATTCAGTCGGGCACTTTCGTCGAGTTCGCAATGAAGTCCGCAACGCCCCTCAGTTTGCCAGGTCGCGTGAAACAAATGAGGCCAAAGCGGCACGGCTCGAAGATGGATGCCCAGCATTTTGAACAGATGGTCGGTTGGCTACTCAGGAAAGGCCGCGAGGAAGTTGACCCGCGCGCTGCTGCTGGGAAGCTTGCCGCGTATCTTGTCTGACCCTGACGCTCGCGATCTCGTAAAGCCGCTGCTTCCGATCATGTTGGAGGCGCTTCCTTTCGGTTGTATGGCCTCATTTTGGAAATGCCATCGTCCGGGCTCGTGTAACTGCGTGGCAGACAGAACACGTGCTGGGCGACAGTCTCTCGTTCGCTGAAAAATCCGCCCCTTCTTAGGCCCCTGAGGACATTCTTTTCGCCTGGGCTCACGCAAACCCCGATGCTGCGCCAGCATTTCTTGCGCGTGTGTTGCCGGTGTTGACCAGTGCGAAAGGCGCAGACCGGACTTTCCATCCGCTTGTAAAGCGGCTCTTGGACGAGTTTGGCGAACGTGACGATGTCCTGCGCTATCTTGTTCAGAACATGCATTCGTTCGGCTGGTCAGGCTCTCTGACCACATATTTTGCGCTTTATGAGGAGCCCTTTCAAGCGCAAGCACGTCGAGGCCGCGAAGGACGATGAGCAGGATGCTCAATGGAATGCGTGAGTTCGCTAGTTATGTTAACCGAGCGAACGGAGAGTGGTTCAAGCTCACGAATACCGAGGTTGCAGCGTTCAAAATGCGCAAATACGTGAGCTGAATAGCCTGCGGCAAATCGCAAGTACGACTTTGCTGCCCAAAAGTTTGTCCGAGATAGAGCCGCACTGCGCTATGCCGCCGGATGATACAGTCTCGGAAACCACCTATCGACCACCGCAGTAGGAAACCCAAGCTTTACGGGCGAGGGCGTTGTTGGGGAAACGAGGTGAGGTATCCCTTATCGATAAGCGCGTTGAGCGCCGTTCGAGCTTGGCGCTCTTCGTATCCCGTGAGCGCGGGGGCGCTGCCCCGTGCATAGCAGCTGGAGCTGCTGCGCTCGGGCAAAATGCGCAGCGGTGAAACGACTCGTGCCGGAACAATTGACCAAACGCCAGCCGAAATTGAGCGTCTCACTGCCTACTTGAGCTCATGGACGAGAGCAAAAAGCTTGGGCTCGTCCGGCATGAACCGTTGGACGGCTCTTCAAATCGGGCTTCGAGATACCGGTGCACGGGGATAGTCACCCGGTGGCCGAATCCGGAGCCTGGTGCAACGACTTGAAACGTCGTTGTCACAAGGGAGAGCTCCGATGAAACTCTACGTTGGATTGGACGTCGGTCTGGAAGAAACCAGCCTTTGCATCATCGATAGCGAGGGTCTCACGGTCCGCGAAGTCAAGATTAGCACGGAGCCAGAGGCGATCCGCTCCGCTGTAGAGGGCTACGCGGATCGCCTCGATAGGGTCGGAGTCGAGGCGTCATCGCTGGGTATCTGGCTCTATCGCGAATTACAGCCAGCCGGGCTTCCAATCATTGTCGTCGAAGCGCGCCACATGCGCGTTTCGCTCTCGACGATGCGCAACAAGACCGATCGCAACGATGCACGCGGCATCGCGCAGATGATGCGGCTGGGCTGGTACCGCGCCGTCCATGTCAAGAATATCGACATGCAGAAGATGCGTACGCTGCTGACCAGCCGGAAGCTGCTCAAGCGCAAACTGATCGACCTCGAAAACCACATTCGCGGTGCGCTGCGGGCCTATGGGTTGCTCGTCGGAGCCGTCGCCCGCGGTGCCTACGAAGCCCGCGTCCGCGAGCTGATCGAGCGCAGCGATCCGATCTTCGTGATGACCATCGAGGCCATGCTGGACGTGCGCCGCGCCATCTTCGAGGGTTACGATCGGCTGCATCGTGTGCTCCTGCAGGTGGTGCAGCATGATGCTGTCTGCCGGCGTCTGATGACGGTTCCCGGCGTCGGTCCGGTTGCGGCCCTGTCATTCAAGGTTGGCGTCGATGACCCTCATCGGTTTGCGCGATCACGAACGGTGGGCGCCCATTTTGGCCTGACGCCGAAGCGGCACCAGTCCGGCACGTCGATCGATTATGAAGGGCGGATCAGCAAACAAGGCGATGTCGCCGTGCGCGAAGCGCTCTGCGAGGCGGCCGCAAGCCTGCTGCTGCGGGTCAGGAAATGGTCGGCACTGCGGGCGTGGGGCCTGCGGATCGCCAAACGCTCGAGCATGCTGTGCGCGATCACCGCGGTCGCGCGCAAGCTGGCGAGCATTCTGCATCGGATGTGGGTCAGCGAGACCGACTTCCACGTCGGGTTCGGCGCCAAGGTCACGCAACGGCTTCGGTTGAAACCTGAACGGTAGCCGCGATGCAGATGATGACGGATTAGCGCTGGGTTTGCGCCCGGCATGTTGAGGAGGAGCGAAGTTACGGATCCGCGCGCGCGGTGAGCGTCCCCTGGCGGGGCCGCGAAACGGGGAATGTCCGCTCTATCTTGCCTGCTGCCGCCCTTCGGGGACGAGAGCGCCGGACTGCTTGGACAGCCCTGTTTACGAACCTGATGAAGAGCATGCGACGGCCGAAGTGCTGAACGCGAAGGAACGCATGGACCCCGCCTGGTGAATGCACGTCGCGTACGCGGCTGTGGTGGAGTTTGCGCGTTGATGACGCAGGGAGTCGGTGATGGCCGAAGATCGAAGAGTCGAAGAAAAGCGTAGGAATGAGTTGACTTTGCCCACCCGATTAGGAAGGCGAGGGAATAATCACCGTCCGCACACATGTACATGGCGTTGATCACAAAGGCCAGGGGCGGTTCGGATGCCCTCTTTCTTATAGATTTGGCGGACCCCCGCAGGCCGAATGAGTTTGTACGCACCGCGTGGTATACATGCGCTTTTCTCGCGCAAGGGCTTTAAGCCCTTCAAAATACTCATCGCGGGTCATTCAGGATAGCGTTTGCTTTTCGGCCGCTTGGCCTTCTCAAGAGCTTGGCGCGCCTTTCTAAACTCGGCGTATCGAATCACTTCCTCGAAGTCGTCGTTATCGAGTCCGCCGCTCGCTGAAGTTAGTGCCGCCAGAGGTGTGTCGAAATCCGATCCGCCGGTAATCGACACCTCCATTCTTATGCATGCTCATCCACAACGCCGCTCGATGCGCGGCAACGTCTTGCCGGCGCTCCAAGAAAGGGGTGTCGATGCCTTATATCGATTCAGGCGGAATAAGGCTGTATTTCGAGGAATATGGGCGGGGCTATCCAATCATTTTCGTTCATGAATTCGAATCCGACCTACGCGGCTGGGAAGCCCAGATCCGGTATTTTTCGCGTGGCTATAGGTGCATCGCCTACAACGCGCGTGGATATCCACCGAGCGATGTTCCTGATGATCCTGCCATATACGGCTGGCAGGTCGCCGTAGAGGACATCGGCATCGTCATGCGCGACCTCTCGATCGGACGTGCCCACATGGTTGGATCTAGCATGGGCGCCTATGCTGCTCTGCTGTTTGGGTTGCGGTACTGCGAAAGAACCAGCGCGATTGTCGCTGCCGGAGCAGGGGTGGGATCTCCAGCCATAGATCGTGAAAGATGGTTGAAGAACACGTCTGTTCTCGCGCGCGCATTGGCGGCGCGAGGTATGGATGCCATGGCAGAGAAAATGGCACGCCACTTCACGCGAATTAAACTGAAACACAAGGATCCGAAGGGCTGGCAGGAGTTTGTAGACCGGCTCAAGCAGCATTCGGCGCAGGGGATGGCCAATACTTTGCTTCAGTGCCAAGCCGTGCGGCCGCCTTTGCACAATTTCCGCGATGAATTTTCACGGATGACAGTCCCGGTGCTGCTCGCGGTGGGTGACGAAGACAAGCCCTGTTTAGAAACCGGCCTGATGCTCAAATCCACAATTCCCGCCGCCGGCATTTGGGTGTGCCCCAATACAGGCCATGGCATCAATCTCGAAGAACCTGCGGCCTTCAACGCGCAAATAGAAGCGTTCTTCAGCGCGGTCGAGCGAGGAAGCTGGGGTCATACCGAACGGCGGACACAGTCCGGCTCGGGACATGAGAACTCAACGGCCGCTCGATTGAATTTCGACGGAGCGCTTCCATGAAGCCACGGATCGGTGTCTACCTTTCCGAGCCCGTCGCCGCGCGGCTCGCAGTCGCAGCACAATGTCCCGGGACCACCAAATCAGCGATCATTGAGGCTGCCCTCGCTCATTTCTTCGAGCCAGATCATGACGTCGAAGCCTCCTCGGTCGATCGGCAGCTGAACGCCCTTAACCAGAACCTCGAGCAGCTTCATCAAGAGTTGCGGATTGTGAGTGAGGCTGTTGCGCTTCAGGCTCGCTTTCTTCTCGCCGTCACGCCTCCGCTTGCAGCTGCGGACCAGCCTGCCGCGTGTACCCTGGGCCTCGCGCGCTTCGACGAATTTGCTGCACAGGTGACAAGGCGGGCCCATCTAGGAACGTCGCTCATAAAGGAAACAATCGAGCGGGTGAATTCCGCTGATCCGGCGCATCTTGCAACACAACCGGTGATGCAAAAAGGGCCGACGCGCTTCACGCACCAGGAAGCAAAGGGCGTTGGGGCGACTGTCGCCGGCAACAAAGCAGAATGTTCTCCTGTTGCTCGAGGCGCAGGCGTCGATCGCGAACCCGATACCAGAGCAGATCGAACAGCGGCTGGCACGATATTGCGGCCGCTTCTGGCATCATGGCGTGCTAGGGGGCAGCGCTCACGAGCCTTCTCCACAGATTGGCTTTTAGTTTTGCGCGTCTTCTTACCCTTCGTCTCAGCTTACTACCTTTCTTTTCTCTTTCGGACCATCAACGCGACCATAGCTGCACCATTGATCTATGAGTTTGGTCTGGGTGCCGATGACCTCGGTCTCCTGACGTCCATCTACTTCCTGACCTTCGCGGCCGCCCAAATTCCTATCGGCATATTAGTGGACCGATACGGTCCGCGGAAAATCCAGAGTGTCGTGCTGATGGCCGCAGCCGCCGGGGCAGCGCTGTTTGCCATCTCCGACAATTTTTGGCTTCTTCTTCTCGGCCGGGCGTTAATTGGCTTTGGCGCTTCTGCAGCATTGACGGCCGGATTGAAAGCCGTCGTTCTCTGGTTTCCCGCCGAGCAGGTGCCACTGCTCAATGGCCTAATGATCATGCTGGGGTCCTTTGGGGCCGTGACGGCAACATTGCCCGCCGAACACCTGCTCGGGTCGATCGGCTGGCGGGGATTGTTTGAGCTCCTAGCCATTGCATCGGTGGGATGCGCCCTAGCAATTTTCCTTCTTGTGCCAACGGGCACGTGGTCATTCACGGTGAAGGGGACTACCATTGGACTACGAATGATTTATTCAGACCCACGCTTCTGGCGTTTGGCGCCGCTCTCTGCGACCTGCATTGGTACGGCCTGGGCGTTACAGGGGTTGTGGGCCGCCCAGTGGTTCGCCGATGTCGAGGGCCTGGACCGATCGGAACTGCTGCGCAATCTCTTTTTCATGGCAATCGCATCGAGTGCGGGCGCCCTGGTTCTAGGTATTGCGGCTCAAAAGCTTCGTCGGCACGGGATAGGTCCACGACCGCTCTTGGGCTTGGTCGCAGTTCTGTTCTTCATAGCCCAATTGGCAGTAATCCTGCGAGTACCCTTGTCATCATCTGTTCCGTGGATGATTGTCGCTGCCTGCGGAGCGGCGACGGTCCTTAGCTACGCGATTTTGGCCGATTTTTTCCCAAAAGAGCTTGCTGGACGTGCCACCGCGGCGCTCAACGTCTTTCACATCGGTTGCGCCTTTCTAATCCAGTATCTGGTGGGTTTCTTGATTCAGTACTGGACACCTCAGCAGGGCCACTACCCAGAAGTTGCTTACCAGATAGCCTTTGCAGTCAACCTTGTAGTTCAGCTCGCAGCATGGTTCTGGTTTATTATCCCGGTGCCTCTACGAGGCGGTGGTGCCGGGAGCAAGCGACCGCTCTAGAAGCTCCGCAAGATGTGGACGAAAGCGGCGGACACTGAGATCCGTGGTCCGTGTGGGCGGTCCTCAACCTGACGTTCCCGGTTGCTGCGAAGTTGCTATTGCGAGGAGGAGAAAGCCAGGGCCACTCAACGTCAGCCAACGTCTTCAAGTGGAGCTAGTCTTCTTGCGTCAGCCATGTGATAAACTGCTCAACAGTTTTGGCTTTGCGCGCTGAGGGGCTGAATAGGCCGTAGAACCCAGAGCCAATGATGCGTGATTGAGGAAAAAGAATTGCAAGGCGCCGTTCTGCAACGTCGAGCGAAACGAGAGCCTCCGGCACAAGAGCAATACCATAGCCATTGATTGCTGCCTCTATGCAGAGGAAGAAGTAGCAAAGACTTGGGCACGCGGCGTCTGACTGACATCTATACCAGCCTTACGGAAGCCAAGCCGAGATGCGGCTCTTCATGTGCAGCAGCGGGCTCCGCGCCAAATCCTTCGCATGGCGGATTTTCAATTCCGGCAGCAGCGCTGGCGAGACGACCGCCACGGCTTCGTCATTGAGAAGATGACGGCAAGCTAATCCGGCCTTTTTTAAGGATAGCAACGGATGACAAGATCACTCTGGTCGACGCTCGACTCGAACTCATCGGTGTTAGAGGTTTCAAGCCGGATTTCGATACGCGGATTCAGTCGCTGAATGGCCGCGATACGGGGATCAGCCATCGCATCGCAAACGATGGCGTCGCGTTGACGCGGACGCAGTGTGCAGAGCCGTAGCTGGCAAAGTCCTCCGAAGCAACGGCCAAAGATCGAGGCTCTTGCGTACATCATAAGCGTAAGAACGTGCTGCAGGCGTCAATTCAATGCGGTTGCCAGTCTTCCGCACCAATTTACAAGAGAAATATCCCTCCAGCAGCCGCAACTGTTGGCTGACAGCGCTGTGCCATTCAGTTCAGCGGCAGCTTCCGTGAGGCTTTCATGTCGTGACAACGCCTCAAAGGCACGAAGAGCAAGGTGGAATTCTGCGCATGCTTAGGTGTTACACTCTAACATTTATCCCGATAAATGATACTTTTCAGATGACGAAAACGCGGTTATCTCGCGCGATTGCAAGTTTTTCGATGAAAACCACAACAAGATTGCTTGTAAGAGATTCTCCAGCTGCTGTAAGGCTGCGTTGCAGGTTGTCGGTTAGAAAGAACGACTAGATGCCAATTTAGTCCATTGGCGGGGCTCACAATTCGCACGGCTTTTCCGAGTTCGCCGAGATCCGAATGGGGGATGTCCCGGGGTTCTGTTGAATTTCTGAAGAGGTCGGCGTTGCCCCCCTTGAGCCGGTAGGCTCGGGGTGCTGATTCCACAAAGGAGAGCAACGCCATGACGAGAGATATCACACCGGCTGGTTCGCCGGCGACCGGGGCTGTGGACGAAGCGTTTGCAGAAGTGCGGGCGAGCTTCGATCGGTTCTGCCTTGCGGCAGGGATCGAGGCGCTCGGCACGATGATGGAGGCGGATGTCACGGCGGCCTGCGGGCCGCGCCACGGTCGCGACGCGGCGCGGCGGGCGCACCGTTGGGGCCGAACGCGGGGACGGATCGGCTTCCACGGCGGCAAGATCGAGGTCGAGCGCCCGCGGGTCCGGGGCCTGGACGGCCGCGAGGTCACGATCCCGAGCTGGGAAACGGCGGCGGAGGAGGACTGGCTTGGTCGCTGGGCGATGAACCTGATGCTGATCAATGTATCGACGCGCCGGTTCGGCCGCGCTGTCCGGCTGCCCGAGGGTGATGTGCCGGCACCGCCCGGATCGGGGGTTTCGAAGTCGGCGGCCTCGCGGAGGTTTGTGGCGCTGTCGGCGGCGCGGCTGGCCGACTTCATGGCTGCCGATCTGTCCGCGCTCGACCTTCTGGTGGTTCAAATCGACGGGCTGCATCTCGGCGACGATCTCGTGCTGGTCGCCGCGATCGGGGTCGACGGTGAAGGCAACAAGCATCCGCTGGCGCTGGTGGAAGGGGCAACCGAGAACGCCGCAACGGTTCAAGCCCTGCTGGACAACCTGGTCTCCCGCGGGCTCGCCCCGACGGTGCCAAGACTGTTCATCGTCGACGGCGCGAAAGCGTTGTCGAAGGCGATCCGCCGCACCTTCGGTTCGGCCGCCGCGATCCAGCGCTGTCAGATCCACAAGGCGCGCAACATCACGGAACGCCTGCCGAAAGAGCATCATGCGGCCACCCGTCGGGTGCTGCGCCAGGCCTGGGAGCTCGATGATGCCGACAAGGCTGAAAAATTGATCCGCAATCTCGCGCGTCGACTCGACCAGCAATGGCCCGGCGTAGCGGCCAGCATTCTCGAAGGCCTCGACGAAATCCTGACTGTCGTCCGGTTGAAGCTGCCGAAGGAGCTGCGTCGATCGCTCGCCTGTACCAACATCGCCGAGAACATGATGGGTACCATTCGCCGCGTCACGCGCAACGTCAAACGCTGGCGGGATGCCGGCATGGCCTTGCGATGGGTCGCGGCCGGCATGATCGAGGCCAACAAGGGCTTCCGACGATTGAAGGCGCATAAGCAATTGTCGGTTCTGCGTGCGGCCCTTCAAGCTCACCACGATCGCATGACGATCAAGCCCGTTGCCCACGTCACGAGAGCCGCGTAACATTCATTCCGCCAACGCCGGTCCGACGTAGTTCAACAGCGATCGGGACATCTCCTCCGAATGGGTTGCATAGAATGACGCCAGTACATCCGCGGGCAGGGCCTCGTTCGCCTCCACCTCGGCTACCCGGTCTCGAGCCCGTGGGTGTTCTGGCGGGAGCTCGCGCGACCTGGTAAGCCGAGCAGCTTCTTCGCCAAAAGCTGCAGTGGGGTAATCAGGAAGCACGTGACTATGTTAAAATGGTAGAGCCGGAATGAGCCCGGTCGAATGCATCTTCCAGGAATTTATTGATGCCATCCAAACCGCAACCAGCGAGGATGAATTTGAGCGCGTCGCAACGCGGCTAACACAGAGGCTTGGCTTCCAGCGATTTGCCTACCTGCGATTGACCGGCGAGACGCCGATGTTGATCTCGTCATATCCCAAATCCTGGACCAGCCGGTACTTCCAACTTGGATATCAGCAGCTCGATCCTGTGGTGCGCCGCGCGCGTGCCGAGCACGCGCTATTTAGCTGGGGAGGCGAGGCGTCAGCCCTGGCCGGAAATCGCGAGCAGCGCCGGTTCTTCGATGAAGCGACGACTTTCGGAATTAGATCAGGCATCACTGTGCCAATCAGGGGTGGATTTGGCCGGATGGCCGCATTTACATTAGCGACGGGCGACCGCGATCTTCACCCCGAGCGGCTCGTAGCCGACGGGAAGGATCTCATACAACTCGTCGGGTTGTACTTTCATTGTTATGTCGCCGCCAGACTTGACGTACTCTCTGCCAGTAAACTCGTCGCAAGTGAGCTCACTCAGCGCGAGCGCCAATGCCTTGCATGGATCGCGCGCGGAAAAACTATCGCCGATATCGCGGTGCTGGTCCAGATTGCACCGAGAACTGTCGTGTTTCATCTTGATAACGCGCGCCGCAAACTAGGTGCAGCATCTATTGCTCAATGCGTCGCCGAGGCGCTGCGGCGCGGTTTGTTATCCTAATCATCCACACTCTCCCATTTCGCGAGATGCACAACAGACCTGGCGCTCGTCGCGCCGGGCATCTTGTATTGTGTTCGGTCCAAAAAGGTCTAACGTAATCAAACTGAACAAGAGGTACCTGTAAAATTTGACAGGCGATTAGCAACTCTCTTTCTGGTTTTGAGGCCTCCCGATAATTTTAGGAGGTCGCTATGCATGCCATCGCAATTCACACCTCTCAATTTGGTCGTCACCTGGAGTTGCTCGCGGCGATGTATCGGCTGCGACGCCGTGTCTTCAAGGACAGGCTCGACTGGTCAGTGTCGGTCTCGGGTGAATTCGAGCTCGATGTGTATGACACTCTCGGGCCGACTTATCTGGTTTTGATGGCAGACGCCGGGGAGCCGGTTGGTTCGGTTCGTCTGCTTCCGACGACCGGGCCAACTATGTTGGCCGACACCTTTCCCGTTCTGCTCGGCGGGACGCCAGCGCCGCATGACGGGAGAATTCTCGAAAGTTCACGCTTTTGCGTGGACACCAGTCATATCGCGGAGCAGGCTGCCAATAATCTCAATCGCGCAACGTTTATCCTCTTCGCTGCCATGATGGAGGCAGCACGCGCCGCGTGCGCAGATACCATCGTGACAGTCACTGATACGCGTATGGAGCGCATTCTTCGCCGCGCGCGCTGGCCATTGAGACGGATCGCTGATCCGCGGCAGGTAGGATCGACCATGGCGGTCGCCGGCTTTCTCGACATGTCCGAGCAAACGCTTCACAGGATGTACGAACAAGCCGACGTCAACGGTCCTGTGCTTGTGCCAGCGGATCTTGTTAACGCGGCTGCCTAAATGCCCCGCGGAGCAGCATCCAGCAACAGTAGTTTGGTACTTAAATGCTCGCAGACCCACGACATAGCCGGGTGGTTTTGATCAATATGACGCGTGGTAAGACGCCGGATTCGGCCGGTCTTGCCCCGCGGCATGTCAGTTTCTCATTGCTGCAGACAGGCTTGGAGATGTTTGGTGTCGCGTCGACCGTCATAGGCGAATGCCAGCCGTTCGAGATTATGCAGAAACTCGTGCACTCGACGACGCAGCTGGACGTTGATGCTGTTTCCATTTGGCGCGATCCGCGATTTACGGACAATCTGGCTTCACGCGAAACCGGTATCATTTTCTTTGGGGGAGGTTGGCTCGAAGAAGATATCTTCATTGCCGCACTGCAGGCGGTCGAGCGTGGATATGACGTACGCCTCCTCTCGGACCTTATCGCAACGCGTGTCGACGCGGATCGATCACTCGCTTTGGATCGGATGGCGCTTCATGGCATCTTGGCGACCACGGTGCGCCAGATGCTGCTGGAATGGGCGGTATGTCTGCATGATCCGCTTTTGACGCAAAAAGTTCAGCAGCTTCTACTATGATCTGGGGACCATCCCCCAAGCGGGGCACCCGTTCTTGTGGTGCTGGGTCTTGCGGACGCAGATGCGCAGCATGGAGAGGCGCTGGGCGTCCAAGAGAGACCAACTCTAGCGCTGCATTCAACACCTGCGGTTTGCCGAGATTCAGGTGAGAGAGCGCAGGTAGACGAGCTTCATGCATGTGCGAGGGGATCCGAGAGGGCTCGCGTTGGCAGCAATGTGGAGTAAGGACACCGCGTAGTCCGATGAGGAATTGTCTTTCGCTGAGCTCGACAGGATTGCGAGTCTTTTTGCGATGCACGCCGGAGATGCGGTCATGAATATCCGGGCCTCCGCTCAAGATAAGGACGAATGTTTGCCAGTGAACAGTCGCGAACCTTGAAGCCGATCAGATCATCCTTTCGTATTTTTCGCGAACGCTTCCCGAATCATCGTTCATCACTGAAGAACCATGCGGCTCGAAGCTTATCGCAAGCGAGCGCCCCGCCGTGCTCGTCAGATCCCCTCGACCGAGCCATGGAATTCGTTCAGTGGACAAGGCTGCGGCTTGCGCATCACCTCTAACCGGGCAGTCCGTGTGAACCGCACGGGACATCCCAAGCCTCGAACGGCCATCTGGATCTTGGTGCTCAGGCCAACGCTACAAATAGCTTGATCTTCAGGCCCGTTTTTAGCCTCGGCAGCTGCTTGGGCTCGGACGATGGTAGAATCAACGGTCAGGTGTTATATTGAGCTAGCAGCGCGGGCGGTAGGGACAGCGCCTCCATTTGGCCCTAAATACGCGGCGCCGAGTCGCCCGAGCTGCGTCTAGTTGGTTGCACAATGTGTGGAGGCTAGGCGGCGCGGGTCTCGGCCGCGATCCCCGGGCTTAGGTGTTGGCGAGAGCCGCTCCAGCCACCCTCATCAGCCCAAGCTTGGATCAGCTCCCAATCGCTGTTGAAGTGCCTGCCGATCAGCGACGAGACTGTCGAGGCGCAACAGGCCGACCACCAATCGTTTAACTAACTCGCGTGTGTCGTCCACGAAATAGACGCCAATCATAACCGTTCTGGTGCTGGGCCATCCGGCCTTACTCCAGGTGGTTGTACAGCCTTTCTGCGAAGGATCTTGCGATGCTGTGGTGGGGCCCCAGCGGGGTAGTGGTAGTGATAGGCGACCGGCCCTTCCGGAGGGTGGCGATCAATGAGCGGCAGCGACCAACGCTGCCCGTCAGCATCACTCACTAGCTCGACATCGCAGACCGCGCAGTTCGAGGCGGCGGTGCTTTCATGAGCGGGCACGGAAGCTCACCAGCTACCTGGCATCGTGGGACCGATCCACGCCAGATCAGCGCAACCTCTCACTGATTCTGGTTATAGCCGATCGCCTTGATCGGCTGGAGGCGGGGGCCACGATCGGAGAAGGATAGGGGGCTGCCCAGATGATCTTGGCTCCTGGCCGCGCAGAAGTATCGATACCGATGCTCTGGGAGTCGCCGACCCGTCACATACTTGTCCTTTTCGACAAGCGGGAATGCATCAGCGTCAGAACCGCGGCAAACATCGCCGGCAAATCGGAATCGACCATTCGCGCTTGGACGGAAGAGCACGGGCTAGGGTGCCGCATTGGGGGCAGCCCGTCGTCAATCAGCCGGGTGGCTCTCGCGATGGTTCTGAACGGCGACGAACGCGCGCTGCGAGCCTACCACGCCGACGATCTACTTTCGGAATGTGTTCGCATCAAAGAGCCTCTTCCCAACCAAAGAATGAGCGGCGCGCACTGGGGACGATCCAGCGCAATCTGAAAAGGGGGTTCCCCCGGGCCATACCGATAATTGCCTACGCGCGGAAGCGGCCAGAGACCGCCTTCCCAGTTCTGTTGAAAGACGCGCTCCAGCGGCTTTCCAGGTCTGTCGAGAGGCCTTTCATTGATCCGGTGGCGCGTACGCGCCTGCAAGTCCTATTGGAGCGCAAGGGCGAAAAGCATGTGTTGCTGCCTATTCGGACCATCATCGAATCCGAAGTCAACGAAAATGCGCTCGTTGAACCGATTGTCAGCACCGTTTCATCGGTAATCGTCGACTATCCCAAATGGACCGACAAGGGTCATCTGCTTCATTTTCCAGTCCCTCGCCATTGGTTGCACAATCACAGGGAGACATAGGAGTCGGTACCGCCTTTCTACGGATGTGGACTTCGGCTGCCTGTTCAAGCTGGCGGGTCTATTCCACCAGCCGCATAGTCCGGCGCTGCTTTATGCGATCAAGCGCGCGGACAACTGCTTCTCTATCGAGAACGGCCAATAGCCGGTGCACTGTTTGAGTGGCGTCGCGCGGCCCTGGTGCGATGTATTCGCCAAGGATCCGCCTGGCATCCTCAATCGCCTTCAATACGGTGTCCTCATCCGGAGTATTCATGGTACACGCCTTTAAATGTGCGGACCCAAACCGAGAAATGAACTTCCTTCGTATTCGCGTTTTGGATTGAGAAAACGGCCCCGGTCTTGCTGCTGCGCTAAGACCAAAAGACATCATGATCACTATCGAAATTGTAGTCTGTGGACTGATGGACATATGAGCAAGATTCTTCGCGTCCTTCATGCTCGTTCAGCAATTGACAGCTTCTTTGGTTACCAAATCATTGGGAAAAAGTGGCAAGTCGTCCCAGTGTTGGACGCCGAATGCACAAAAGCCGTACCCGCTCTGTTCGCCCATGCTCGGTAAAACTACTGATAACCAAGATACAGTTTTCACCTTTCTGGCCCGGAACAGATTTCATACTCGTGACATGATACGCCCGACGGTTGAAGCGCGACCTAGGATGCACGCGATGGGGCGATATTACTTCGATCTCCAAGGTGCTCAGAATGCCCACGACTCAGGCGGCCTAGCATTTTAAAAAGACATGGAAGCTTTCCATGCCGCTAAGCGACTGGCGCAAGAGTTAGCTGCCGCGCGACCAATCTGAGAGGAAACACCTGCGTGGTGCTCACCCGCAAGGATGCACTCGCCGTGGATCAGAGCGCTAGCCGAGCTGCGCAGCGGGCGATGCGAGAGGGCACTGCTATCAGGTCCAGGCAATCACCGTTGCGATTGATTAGTACGGGGAGAAGGCAATCGAGATTACTTTCTCAACAAGCCCTACGGCGTCGGCGGCTCAAGGAAAGCCAGCGACGTTCCGTGAACGACGAAAAAGCTCAGTTTTCGCAACAGCGATCAATAGGTCAGGACCGCCAATGGTTCCACTGGCGAGGGAATTCGATCATGAGGAGCATAACCAAGGGCATCGACTTCAGCCTAGCTGGCATCTGCGCGAGAGTCTTTGTTCTCCGCGGCCGCACGGGTCGATTGTAAGCTGAGTTTCACTCATGATTGTGCGTTACGAAGAAAGCCGTGCCTTTGCAAAATTGGCAGCAGCTCATGATGGTCATGAATGATGTAATCCGGCTGTGCAGCCTGCAAACGCGACTCGGAGACAAATCCGCCGGTAATGGATATGCTGATAAGCCCGAGGTCGCGTGCAATGTCCGTTTCAACCGGCATGTCGCCGATGATAAAGGTTGACTCGGGCTTCAGATTATTTGCTTGCATATACCGGCGAAGCCGTTCGCCTTTGCTCATGCTTTTGAATTGAGTGGCGCGGCTTTCGAAGGCTAGAATCTCGTTGACGCAATTATCGAGTCCAAGCCTGCGGATTTGGGAATGAAGTGGGTCGACTATATAGCTGCTGAGAACGATCGTTGAGACCGCCTGTTGACGTGCCGCTTCTAGAATGCAACGCGCGCCTTTGCGCAGATCGGCCTTGCTCGCCAGCGGTTCGTAGGTGTCGTGAAAAATGGCGCTGCCATCGCTATCCACGATTGCGGCTTCACCTTCCGACATTCCGACCCTGCGGTAAAGGACAGAAAGCGGGAGCTCGCACTGTTCCCGAAAAGTTGGCATATCGATATCAGGGCGACCGAAGCGCCCTAGAATGGCATTGATCGTTTTCAGCAACGCATCGGCGTCGTCGAGCAGCGTGCCGTTCCAATCAAATACTAGAGTGGGTTTCATGATAACCTCAGGCAACGGCTGACTCCGGGAAGGGAAGATCGGCGATTAACTTGTTCAAATTCTTATTCGCGCGCTTTTGCCCCGCTGGGGTTGGCATCTCAAACGTAAACGGCGAAAAATCTATTCCATCATGCCCCTGCGGAAGCAAGGATACGAGAACTTGGAAGGGCAGATAGGTGATACCCGCAGCATTGATGGATACGGCGAGTTTGCTTTCGATGATCCTGAGCATTTGCTGTTCGACTTTATGAAAACGCAGGCTTTGCTTCCGCTGTTCGGGTGACAGAGTTTTCCATATTTGCCAGAACGCCAACTCGTCGATCGTGTCGATACCCATCCCATAGTAATTTGGCGCCACTATAGGCGGTGAACCGATTGCCCAATGCACAGCTTTGGCCCCGGCGGAAAGAAGCATATTCGTGACGGACCGACTTGTATCGCCGCGAATGAGGGCTTCATCGACCATGAGTATGGTGCTGTCAGCGACGTCCTTCTCTGCGACGCGGTATTTTTTGGCTACAAGGGATCTGCGCTGTTCAACGATACCTACAAGCGTTCGTTGAGAAAATCGTGTTGCGACGACTTCGTGACGTCGGATGATGGCACCGTGTTCGGTCAGTGATGCAAACAGACCATCAGCATACGGGCCTCCGGTCCGTGGCATGGAAGAAATGATAATAGGAGCGGCCCCAACTTCTGCTGCCAGTCTCGGCGCAATAAGTTTACCAAGAGCGACCCCGATATTGTAACGGGTTTCGAGATAAGATTGTCGTCTAGACGTATTGGGGCTTCCTAGGTAAAGCGTTTCATAGGCGCATAGCCTGGTGTTATGTCGAGCATCGCACACCGAGTGATCAAGGCATGCTCCCGTTGTTCCGTTTACGCACTTGATGTAGCCCGGTAAAATTTCGCCCGCCTTGCCTTGTAGTCCGGAAAAGGCACAGTTTTCCGAAGCAAAAAGCAAAAAGCCGTCGTCGGTCTGCATGAACTCCAAAGGTCGCAAACCATATCGGTTCCGGAAAGCAATGAGATTTCCTTCACCATCCAACAAGAGTGCGCTAACGGCGCCGTCGATACAGTTGTCGATCTCCCGAAACAGTCTTTGATGATTCACCGGCAGACCATGCCGCCAATAATCACTTTGACAAATGTGCTCGATCAGCTTGAGCAGGAGCGCGGCATCCGTTTCACCGTCAAGGCGATGCCCTTGGGCGAACAATTCTTTCTTAAGTTCATCAGCATTGACCAAAGCCCCGTCTAGAGAAATCGCCAAATGGCGGCAACCGGCTTTATGGTTGTGAACAGGCTGAAAGTCGCTCTCGTCGTGTTCTCTGCTAGATGGACTACGTACGTGCGCAATTGCGACGCGAGGCCTTAAATTCGCATACTGGTCACTACAGTCGATCGTTGTTAGTTCGCATGGCGGCTGGGAGGACTTTGTATATTGTACGTGTTTTTCGTGCATGAACGCTGCAAAACCGAACCCCGCCTGTCCACGAAGTGCAAGTTTCGGAAGCATGTGCTTAAGCCGATCATAAACTGTCTCCTGTGAATGACTTGAAGGCAAGAGAACAGCACCAGCAACACCGGACATGCTATTTATCCTTCAATGACGACCAGTTGTAGCGCCGTCATTCGACACCGCGTGTGTCGTGTTCAACCAAGACACCGCGTCCTGAGTCCGACACTAAGGCAGATGTATTCCGCCGGCGCAGCGCGAAGCACGCCGTTCTGCTCCTTTTTAGCAAGGCCCGTGCCAGTGTCTTTAATGGCTGCTCACGCGGCAGACCATACGGCTGGAAAGATGAGCGTTTTGATCGAGCGGCCGCGATCCGAGCTGTTGGAACTACGACACGTTGGCTGAGGCGCGACACGTTTTTGGCAAATAGGCGCCACGAACTGAACGTCCGTATCGGCGCGACGCTACGGCGCGATATCTCACCCGGCTCACTGATGCCACCTTCGTAAGCATGTGTCTGTGAGCGAAGCCCGCGTCCCTGGCCGAAGAACACCAGTCATAAAAAGAGGAGATTGATCTGTTCCACGAAGAGGACCGCGATGCAGCTCTCATAGTGTATGCGGTCTCGGTGGAGACGGGGCTGGCTTACAACCCCGAACATCAGCTGCAACAGCCGGACGGGTTTGTTTCGCTGGGACAAGTGCACGTCCGTGCCGCTCAGAATCTGGCGGTACCGTTCGGGAATGATTCATTCGCATTAATGTACAGCATGACAATGTCCTGGCCGGCACAATGCCCCTCGAGGCTCACCGGGACGTAACTGCGGTGGCCGGACGTCATTCTGAACTGGTGGGTCAAGCAGTTGGCCGAGTGAAGTGAGATGTCCTTGCGCGCGCCTCAATCGCCCAGACCGAGGAGTACTACTCCCCGAACGTTCGACGAGTTGATGGAAATCCTCCGGAGCACGTTGTCGGATGCGGGAATCGAATTTAGTTTCCGCTGTTTGACAAGCCAGGTGGCGGGCGCGGCAGATTGAAAGCTTTGCCGGCGCAGAGCTCTGATCACCTTCGCCGTCCCGTTCAGTTGACCCATTCTAAATCCCCCGATAGCTAGGCGACCGCTTCTCAAAAAACGCGTTCATTCCCTCTTGCTGGTCGGACGTCGTGAATGCGTGCCTGATGGCTTGTCGTTCAAATTCTAGACCGGCGTCAAGCGCGGTTTGGTAGGCGGCGAGTACAGCCGCTTTAGCCAGTTCGGTGGAACGCGGCGGCTTGTGCGCGATAGTTTTGGCAAGTTCGAGGGCGCGGCTCTGTGCCTTTCCCTCTGCCGTGACCTCCGCAACAAGCCCAGCCTGATGGGCTGCGCGCGCAGAGATGGGTTCTCCGGTCAGGATCATGAGCATCGCGAGCGATTTGCCGGCCACTCGGGTCAATCGTTGGGTTGCTCCGTCTCCCGGCAATATCCCGATGTTGATCTCCGGTTGCCCGAAGCTAGCGCCTTCACCGGCGATCACGATGTCAGCCAGAAGCGCGAGCTCGTGACCACCGCCAAAGCAAATTCCCTCAATCGCGGCAATAAATGGCTTGGGGAAATTGGCGATATCCCGCCAAGCAGAACGTCGCGCGGAATTGTCGATGGCTTCGAACCCTCGTTGCCGCATTTCCTTGATATCGGCGCCGGCAGAAAAGAACGCATCGCTGCCACGAAGTACGACGCAGCGCACCTGATCATCCAGCGCAGCCTTGCGAAGAGCGGCCGCGAGTTCCGCGATCAGATCATTGTTCAGCGCGTTTCGTTTGGGTGCCCTATTCAGTGTTAGGAGCACGATGTGCTGCAGGGGAGACGTCCAAAGAATGAGGTCGGATTTGGCGTTCAACGTAGCACCTTTGCAGGTTATGGATCAGCGCCATTTACACCGAAATCGTTTTCGCGAACAGCCGTTCTGCAGCCTAGCCAGCTTGCCACCCTTCATCGGGGGCGCTTCGGAAGGCGGTCGGCTTTCGGTGGTGACGCGGTGGACGACCGCACCACCAGCCGGTAGGGCAACAAGACGCTTTTGGGGACGGGTCTTCCTGCGATCGCACTGATGAGATAGTCGGCTGCGCCCCGGCCGATTTCAGCAGCGGGAAGACTGATCGTCGTTAGCGGCGGATCCACCTGTGCCGCCAGCTCCACGTCGTCAAAACCGGTAATCGAAACCGCCCGCGGCACGCTCAAGCCCATCTTGCGGGCTTCCGTCATGGCGCCGATGGCCAGCGTGTCGGTGGTGCAGATCACGGCGGTCGTGCCGGGATGGTCAGTGAGCAGTTGGCGAAGTGCCTTTCGTCCTTGCGCCAGCGAGTGGTCGGCCCTGATGACCTGAGTCGGTTGGAGTCGGATACCGGCTTCAGAGAGAGCGCGCTGGATGCCATCAAGTCGGGCGCGCGAACGGTCATTCGATGGTAGAATGTTTGCAATTGCACCGAAACGAATGTGTCCCAGGCCGAGAAGAAATTCGGTCATTTCGCGAGTGGCACGTTCGTTGTCGATGCCAATGGCAGGAATGCCGCCGCCCGCCTTGGAGACGTAAGTCGTAACGACGGGGACGCCAGTTTGCTCGACCAGAGTTCTCAGCTCCCGACCGTGCGAGCCCCCCACCAGCACAATGCCGTCGACGCCACGCTCGATGAGGCTCTGCATCTCCTGCAACTCGCGGCGTTGATCATATTGTGAATTGGCGATGAATAACGTGTACCCGTTTTCGCTTAGCCGGTTCTGCAGGGCCTCCACGCTTTCGGCAAAGATGCCAAGGGCGAGCGTCGGAACGATCGCGCCGATCGTCCGCATGCGTCCCGATTTCAGTGCCCGGGCCGCGCTATCGGGCGTATAGGAGAGATCGGTGATGAAGCGCATCACTTTATCGCGCAGTTCGGGCCTGACAATTCCTGGATGATTTAGAACGCGCGACACCGTCGCCGGCGAGACGTTCGCCTCTCTTGCGACGTCCTCGATCTTCACCCTGGGCCGGGTTCGGCCTTTGGAATCGGCGATCGATTTCTTGTCCATCTGATCTGCTCGGATTGTCCCAAAACGGGCTGTTAACGCCATTCGAGTTAAACCACCGGGAGGGCCGCTGTCTCAAGCGCACGGTGGACGATATCGGTGGTTCCGTTGAACAGTATGCGCGCGCCTAAGCTACATCAAGCAGAGCGCGCCAGCGGCCATACTCCGATAGCGCGGCGCTTAACGCGCTTGACTCCGCTGGTCCGTGGGATCAATAATCCTGAAAACGATTTCAGAAGGCGCGGGATGTCGCCAACATTCGTGAGATAAGAGAGCCAAGAAATAACGTATGGTCGATCTTCTCAAGGGCATTCGCGTCCTCAGCTTCAACCACTTCCTGATGGGTCCGATGGGCGTGCAATTTCTCGCCGATCTCGGCGCAGACGTAATCGCTGTGGAGCCGCCGGACGGCGCCTTCCAGCGGAAATGGGGCGGGGCGGACAAGCAGGTAGATGGTCAATCCATGCTGCTTCTGACCGGCAATCGCAATAAGCGTAGTCTAACGCTCGATCTTAAGAAGCCGGACGCGGTTGCTGTTGCGAAAAAACTGATCGCAACGTCGGATGTCCTCACCGAGAATTTCCGGCCTGGCGTGCTCAACAAGCTGGGGCTTGGCTATGAGGACGCCAGGAGCATCAAGCCAGATATCATCTATGCCGCAGCGTCCGGATATGGCGCAGACGGTCCGTACGTCAATCGACCCGGCCAAGATCTCTTGATTCAAGCGTTGGCGGGGCTTGCAACCATCACAGGAAGCCGCGAGCACGGCCCGCGCGCCGTAGGTGTTTCGGCAGTTGATCATCACGGGGCCGTTCTTTTTGCGGCTGGCATCCTAGCCGCATTGGTGAGGAAAGCGCGTACGGGGCAGGGGTGTCGGGTCGATGTCAGTCTGCTGTCAGCAGCCCTCGACCTGCAGATGGAGTCCTTCACCTGCTATCTCAACGGGCAGCGACCGGACGATGTGCGCCAGCCGGGTCCGATCGCAGGATGGTATTACGGCGCACCTTACGGCATCTATGCCACCCGTGACGGACACATCGCGATCTCGCTCGGATCGCTCGACGTGCTGGCGGATGTGTTTTCGCTTCCCGCCGATCAGCGCGTTCCCGACAGGGAAGCTTATCGGCGGCGCGACCAGGCATCGGCAGCAATTGCGGCCAACATCGCCAAACGCACGACATCGGAGTGCCTTGCCCTGCTTGAGGCTCGCGGAATCTGGCACGCCCGCGTCAATGACTATTCAGATGTCGTCGTCGACCCGCAGGTGATTCACAACAAGAGCTTCCAGGTCGTGATAGGGGCGACGGGGGCACCGATTACGCTCGTCAGCCATCCCATTTGTTACGACGGCGAGGTGCCAGAGGTCCGTTTGCCGCCGCAGAAGCTCGGGGCGCAAACGGAAGAAATCCTGAAGGAGCTCGGCTATGACGCTCGGCAATTGAAGGATCTCTACGACAGGGGTGCCGTCGGCTCTGTGACATCTCTTGATCCAAAAGTGCTTTAGCTACAGCAACATTTGAGGGCGCGCAGGCCCTTGTCTCCTCTATGTCCCCATCGCGCTAGCTCATCGTCAGCAGGAAACCCGCTGGATGCAGCAGGTGACCGCGGGCGCCGACTGGTAGTGTCGCACGTACAGCTCGCATGGTGTCGTTCGGGGATTTCGAGGACCCGCGATCCTCAGCACTAAACGGCGGTACAACAGCTTTGCATGATGGTGTCGCGGCGATAGACCGGCGCACGAAGATGGCGTCATATCGGTCCGAGACTGAGCGGGCTCGGTGCATTTGCTGCCATGTATCCGATCGCGATGGACAGAAAGCCGACCTGAATGATCCGCATTTTGAAACGCGTGGTCTGACATATCCCTGGTTGAAATGGAGGCCACAGAAATCGCCAACAAATGGATATAAACCATGTTGGTGGCTTAGCCATGATTTTGATCTTTCGAGCTGCCGCTCCTTATCTCGTGGCCTCGATAATCCGCGAACCCGGACGCAAGCTTCGGCTGCCCCGCACGTGTGGGCTTATTCCTCCAAACCAGTAGAAGATGCTGTGCCTGCATTGGCACAGTATGCTAATACTTGTACTTTTCGGCATTCGTGCGCAGCGGCTCGCAGAAACCCGCGCACTTATCAGCGCAGAAGTGATTATGCGTCGCAGCGAATGGGTCGCCGCACCATTCAGAATGCACGTAAGAAAGTACAAGAAATTCGGAAATGCGTCCTAGCGCTCTCCCGCTCCGTTCGTCGATACTTCCGCTTAATTGGCGTCAAAAGCGACAAGGCGCTGATTAGCGTCGTCAGTAGCCCCGTGTGTTACGACGGCCAGGTGCCGGAGTAGTTTGCCGCAGCAGAAGATCGGGGCGCAGACGGAAGAAATCCTGAAGGAGCTCGGCTACGGCGCTCGGCAATTGAAGGATCTCTAGGAGAGAAGCTGCCGTTAATTCTGTGGCATCTCTCGACCGAACAAGAACATAAGCTTCTGTAGAAGCGCGCTTTGCGGAAGAGGAGGAATGCCATGGGACTACAGAATAAGCTTGCGCGCGCGCTTCTTGTCAGCGGCGGCTTTTGTGCCGTTTGCTCTTCGACATCGGCACAAGCAGAAACAGCGCTGAGCATCTGTTACATCAATCATCCGGTGCAAGTCGCAAACGTCGCGATCCTGGAGAAATGGGCGGCCAATCAGCGCGTTAAGCTGAATAAAACGGTGACATCCTACACCGTCTATTTGCCGAAGATCACCCAGATGTTGACCTCCGGGGCCAATGACCAATGCGACATCATCTGGAACAATGACGACTGGGGACAGGATCTCGCCCAGTATCTTGAACCGCTTGAGGATGTTCCCAATGCGCGCAAGGTCGAGGTGGGGCAGCTTGAGCCATTCCACAGTGCAGACGGAAGGACGACGGCGGTATCGATGACAACCACGGCCGGCATTCTGTTTTATCGCACGGATCTCATTTCCGAGGCGGAATTGCCTAAGACATGGGACGATCTCGTTAAGATCAGTCAGACCCTGCAGTCCGAAAAAAAGGTGAAGTGGGGTTATGTCGGCGGCATGAGTTACACCAACACTTTCTTCAGCTTCTGGTGGACGCTCTGGAACAACAGTTGCGACGTCTATGCACCCGCCTATGAGCGAGACAACAAGAAGCTTGCGGCAAATGGTTGGAAGCCAATGATCTACTCTCCTTGCCAGGTGCAGACCGCGGAGTTTTGGTGGGATGCTCTCAATAGCAAGAAGATAAGCCCGCCCGGCATGACGACTTATTCGCGCGATGAGGCAAATGCGATCTTCCAGGCCGGTGACACCGCCTTTACTGTGGCCGATACTACTTTCCTCGGCACCTTCAATAACTCCGAGAGGTCATCCGTCGCAGGAAAGGTCGGCATCGCGCCATTTCCGGTCGGCCCCATGAGCAATGGCATTCACACCTGGATAGACGTGTGGGGCTGGTCAATCCCAAAGACTCTTCCGAATGATCGCAAGACGGCGGCCAAAAAGCTGCTTGGCGCCATGCTCGGCGATCCCGACGGTCAGATCGAGCAGTGGAATCAGACCGGAGGCCCGCCGCCGAACACCGACGTCTGGCGCACACTCGAAAAGAGCGACGCGACCTGGCGCAGGCTCCACACAATCCTGTTCAAGCCTGATCATGTCCATGCTGCCTACTATTTCCGCAACTGGGCGACTGTGCACAAGGTCTATTCGGACACGCTGATCCGCGCGATGAAGGGCAAGCGTGAGGACATTGCCGCGACCCTTAAGGCCGGCTCCGATGCCATCCATGCCGGCGCTACGACCAACGATTGATGACCGCTCGTTTCACGAAATTTGGATTCGATGAGAAAGAGCGCTTTATGCTTTTTCTCATCGCGCCGGCTGGGATCGTTCTCGTTTGTTTCGAGATCATTCCGATCTTGATCGGAATGAATGCAAGCTTCCGCGAATGGTCGCTTGTTAACCCGCAAAGGACCTGGGTCGGGCCGAAGCAGTACATCGCCGTCTTCACCGACCCTGTATTCTTGAAGATGGTTCTACCCAATACGTTTGTCCTGATGATCCTCTCGGTCGGCGTATCCCTTGCACTCGGCTTAGCACTGGCATCATTGCTCAACCGTCCGTTCTTTGGCCGGGCAATTATGCGGACCATCATCCTACTGCCGCTGACGATTGCGCCTGTTATCACCGCGACCATGATGAGGTGGTCTTTCAACGATCAGTTTGGTGTAATTACTATTTTCCTCTCATGCCTGGGCCTTCCCGATGTCGCCTGGCTCTCCGATCGCTGGCCGAGCTTTGCGCTCGTCATCATGACGGACATATGGATCTGGACACCGTGGTTCACCATAATCCTGCTGGCCGCCATGCAGGGACTACCGCCCGAACCCTTCGAGGCCGCGCGGATCGATGCCGCATCGCCGTGGTGCATCTTCAGGCGCGTTACGCTCCCAATGCTGCGTCCAGTGATCATCGTCTGTGTCTTGATCCGCGCAATTGACGCATTCCGCACCTTCGACCAGGTCTGGATCCTGACTGGCGGCGGGCCTGCCCGATCAACAGAAGTGTTCAGCGTTTACGCCTATGTCCTGGCGTTCGTGGATTTGGACATCGGTCGCGCCGCGGCCGCCGCCGGGATCGGCGCGCTTATCATGCTGTTTGTTGGGATTGGCCTCTATGGGCTCGTCAACCGGAGCATGGAGGTGTCGCGATGATCTCATTCGCCCTTCACGCGCTGCGGCGTTCAATCTTCGCGATCAGCATCGCCGCGATATTCGTTGTCTTCGTCGGGCCGATTGCGATCCTCGGCGTGACGTCGATCCGTCCCGCGTCTGGCGTATTCTACATCTGGCGCGGCACGAATTTCACGCTCAACAACTTCGTTGAGGTGCTGCATCAGTCCCAGGTGGTGCAAGCGATGTGGAACAGCTTCGTGCTTTCGACTTTGGCCACCATCCTGTCGCTGGGCATCACGGTCGGCAGCGGTTACATGCTGTCGCGCTTCGGCGGCTGGATCCAGCGCAGCTGGTTTGCCACCATCTACATCTTCCGTACCGTTCCTTACATCTCTTGGGTGCTGCCGCTTTATCTGGTCAATACCCGCCTTGGGATCTACGACACGTATGTCGGTCTGTTACTGCCGCACATCGCGGTGCATGTCTGCTTCTTCTCATGGCTAATGAAGGGCTTTTTCGACGGCATCAATCCGTCGATGGAGTATGCGGCCCTGATCGACGGCTGCACCCGATGGGGTGCGTTCTATCGAGTCGCGCTCCCCGCCGCGATGCCGGGGATAGCTGCGCTTGCGATCCTTTGCTGGCTCTCGACGTGGAATGAGTTTTTGTTCGCCCTGATCCTATCAGGCAAGCGCACGCCCCTGATCACGTCGACTATGGCCCAATTCGTCACCGAGACTGGAACGGAATGGAATCTGATGAGCGCGACGGCCGTGCTTGCGATGATGCCAGCGCTGCTGGTGACGATCTTTGGTCAGAAATACGTCATTCGCGGGCTGCGCATGTAACCGGCGGGACTCAGAGGAACGGTTATGGCAGAGGTCATTCTACAGGACGTCGTAAAAAGGTACGGCAAGT
Organism: Bradyrhizobium paxllaeri; assembly: GCF_001693515.2. Taxonomy (NCBI): domain Bacteria; kingdom Pseudomonadati; phylum Pseudomonadota; class Alphaproteobacteria; order Hyphomicrobiales; family Nitrobacteraceae; genus Bradyrhizobium; species Bradyrhizobium paxllaeri. Next base: position 4,972,813 of record NZ_CP042968.1, on the reverse strand, counting down.
TTAAGGTTGTGCACGAGGTCAACCTCAATATCGCAACCGGTGAATTCGTCGTGCTAGTTGGTCCATCCGGATGTGGCAAGTCAACGACGCTTCGCATGATCGCCGGTCTCGAGAACATAAGCGCGGGGACTATCCGGATCGGAGACAAAGTCGTTAACGACCTGCCACCAAAGGATCGTGACATCGCGATGGTATTTCAGAACTATGCGCTCTATCAGCACATGACGGTGTTCGACAATCTGGCATTCGGGTTGCGAAACCGGAAAGTCCCGGAAACGGAAATTACAAGCGAAGTCATTCGCGCGACGCAAATGCTCGGTCTGGAGCCTCTCCTAGCACGCAAGCCGTCTCAACTCTCCGGCGGCCAGCAGCAGCGTGTGGCTCTTGGACGGTGCATCGTAAGGCGGCCACAAGTGTTCCTGTTCGACGAACCGCTCTCGAACCTCGATGCCAAGCTGCGGGCGCAGATGCGAATCGAGATTAAAGCGCTGCGCGAGCGCGTGCCTACCACATCGGTCTATGTCACCCATGATCAGGTTGAGGCGATGACGCTTGGCGACCGCGTTGTCGTCATGAAGGACGGCTGGATTCAGCAGATCGGCACGCCGCTGCAGATCTACAATCGACCGGCCAACCGATTCGTCGCGAGCTTCATCGGGGCGCCTGCAATGAACTTTATCGAGGTGGAGCTTGTCGAAGAACTCGGCGCCATGTCGGTGCAGGCGAAGGATTTCAAGGTCGAGTTGTCGCTCGACCAGGCGGCGGTCCTGCGCAAGCATGGCGCCAAGACGGTGATTCTAGGTATCCGGCCCGAGCATATACGTCTTGGCATCCCTCCAAGCAACGCGGGCTCATCCTTCACCGGCGTCGTCAGCGTCACCGAGCAACTTGGCTCGGAACTGGTGATCGCGCTCAACGTCGGGGGCAGCACGATCATGGCATCGCGCATTTCGCCAGAGACGCAGGTCAGCCCTCATGCCTGCGTGCAGATGTGGGTGGATCGGAAGGCGCTGCAATTCTTCGACGATAAAACGGAAATGGCGATTAGATAGTCTTCTGTACGCGTCATGCACTTTGAATATCGAACAGCGGAAGGGCAAGAACGATGAATGTGATGCAGGCAAACGTCGGGGATTGCGTTCGATTTTCGAAAACCGTCGGAGAGTCGGATATCTATCTTTTTGCGGGTCTGACCGGTGATCTTTCGCAAAATCACGTCGACGACGAATTCATGAGCCATTCAATGTACGGCAAGCGCATTGCCCATGGTGCGCTGATGGTCGGATTCATTTCAACGGCCTCCACCCGAATGATTGAAGAAAGCGTGCGAAAGGGCATTGATACGACACCCGTATCGCTCGGCTACGATGGCGTGCGGTTTCTCAAGCCGGTTTACATCAACGACACGGTGACAGTGACCTATACCATCGGCGAAGTCGACGACGAGCGCCGCCGTACGCTTGCCAATGTGGACGTCACCAACCAGCGTGGCGAACTCGTCGCCGTGGGCAAGCATCACCTCAAATGGACGCCCAACGTGACGAAGCGGCCGACGTCCTAGGCGATTCGCGAAGGCGATCGCGCGTGTATGTGGAGAGAAGAGGGGTAAGGCAACTGGAGGAAATGGTGAGCACAGCCAAGCTGCGATGGGAACAGGCAATCGAACGGATGCGCTGCCGCGTCGATCAGACGCTCGAGAGCCTGCAATCGGAGTTCCCGCACTGGGCCGAGGCCGCGACGGGAAAATGGACGACGACTGTCGACGGCGACTGGACCGGCGGCGCGTGGCCGGGCATGTTATGGTTGTTTGCGCGACGCACGGGGAGCTCAAGATACCTGGATGCTGCCCGGCTGTGGAGCAGCCGGCTCGAGCCGCGGGCGCATCTGCAAACCGCGTTCAAGGGCTTTGGGTTCTACTACGGCGTTGCACTTGGCGACATCCTGTGTGCAGACAAGGATGCCGCGACATTGGCGCTGGATGCTGCCCAATCGCTGAAGGGTCAATATGACCCGAGGCTTGATCTCATTCCGCTAGGTGGTGACGCCGAGGAGTCGGAGGACGTAGGCAACTCCTTCAGCAGCATCGATTCCTTGCAAGCGGTTCCTCTCCTGTTCTGGGCGGCAGAGAAGACGGGGGAAGCATCGTTCGCTGACGTCGCCGCGCGACATACGACGCGGGTGCTGGATATTCACATGCGGCCCGACGGTTCGATCGTGCAGTCGAGCGAGCTCAATCCAGCGAACGGCAAGGTCGTCCGCCATTTTACCCACAAGGGCTTTAGCGAGAGCAGCGTTTGGGCGCGGGCGCAGGCTTGGGGCCTCGTCTATGCCGCGGTCGCGCTTGCCTATCGTCCGCAGGAAAAGCGCTGGATGGAGCAGCTGATCGCGAGCGCCGACTGGTGGCTGTCGCATGTCCCGCCCGGCCTGGTGGCGTTCTGGGATTTCGATGATCCAGCAATCCCCAATACAGAGACCGATACGGCGGCTACTGCGATCGTCTGCTCGGCGCTGCTCAAGCTGGGGCGGCTTGCGCCTTCGGCCGATCTCCGCACGAAATATCAGGATGCAGGCGAGCGCATCGCGCTCGCTCTGATCAACGGCTACCTTACGCCCGTCGCGGCAGGGGAGACCCGCTCGCAAGGCATGCTGGTCGGCGCCTGCTTCAATAAGCGGCGCGACGCTCGTGTACGGGATTCCGCGACCAATGCTGAGACGATCTTCGGCTCCTATTATCTGCTGGAATCGCTGAACGTTCTGGATGGTTTGATCGAGGCGGAAAAGATCTGAACATATCGATCGATGTCACCTCTCCCGATGCGTGGAGCCATGTTAAATCCTCTGGCGCTGCACTGGGGACGCTGACCTCGGGACGCGGCATGCGAGCACTGGATTTTCGGCTTGACTGTGTTGATGAAAAATGTGGCTGAGCGGAACTAATTGTAAGCTGACCAAGTACCGGGAGCGCATGATGTGCGCTCCCGCCGTCTACTCTGCGCCTCGCTCCGATCGCGAACTGCTCATCAGGCTTCCGATAGCTTCGATCTTCTAAACGTGGCACAGCCATGCAACTCGATAGAATTGATGCTCGTCTTCTTGACCTCGTACAGCGCAACAATCGCCTGACCAGTGAAGAACTCGGCGCGAAGGTCGGCTTGTCTGCATCCGGAGTTCAGCGTCGACTGAAACGCCTACGATCACACCGCATCATAGAAGGAGACGTTTCAATCGTCTCGCCAAAAGCAATCGGACGAAACGTGAGCCTGTTGGTTCTCATTTCGTTTGAGCGCGATCGGACCGATATCGTCGATCGCTTTAAGCAGACAATCCGCAAAATGCCAGAGGTGATGAGCGGATTCTACGTTACCGGACAGACTGACTTCGTTCTCCTAGTAACAGCAAATAGTATGGAAGAGTACGAGCAGTTTACTCGGTTTTTAGTAGACGAAAACCCAGACATAAAGCGCTTTGAAAGTATGGTCGTTTTGGACAGAGTCAAAGCCGGCTTCACCTTACCAATGGCTTCTATCGCATGCTGGTGACCAAGCTAGGCTAGAGCGCAGCGGTTTGAGGTCCAGCTGAAGGCGCCAGCTGGCGGCCGAGCTCAAGCCGTGCGGCTGTAATAAAGCGCGTGTGCAACGACGGCTGAATGTTGCGATCGTTCAGAAAGTGTAGTCGATGGATTGGGAGCGGGTTTGGATATTCCTGGAAGTGGCGCGTGCTGGGCAGATCAGCTCGCGAAAGGCCAGTTCATCTCACGCGAGTATCGGCACCGCCGTCAGCGGTCGGAACTTACCGGGCAGCATGACGCGGCACAGGGCTTCTGTGAAGAAGAAGTCGCCGAACATGGTCGCGCTGCGCACACCCTCATTGTGCGGCTTCGAGTAGCAGGAATTCTTCAACAAGCCGCGATGCGAGGGGTCTCGCGCGAACTCATCGCGGCACAGCGCTTCCAGCATCGCCAATCCCTTCTCAGTCCACGCCGAAGCAGCGGCGTCATCGGGATGCAACCGCCCCAGCTCGAGCAAGGCGGATGAAATCACGGCTGCTGCCGCCGTGTCCTTAATGTCGGCGTCGGCCTCCGTCGCATCGAAGTCCCACGGCGGGACCTGACGTCCAGCAAGCCGCTTCATATGATATTGTGCAAGCTGTTCCGCGAGGTCCAGATATCGGCGCTGACCGGTCTCTCGCGCGGAGTTGACGAAGCCGTAGATGGCCCAGCCCTGGCCGCGGGTCCAGGCGGATTCGTCGCCTGCTCCCTGGAACGTATAGCCGCGCTTCCGCGCGCCGCTCACTACGTCGTACTCCACTGCATGGTAGGTGGAATGATCGGGACGAATGAAAGCCTTTGCGGTAATGTCGGCATGCGCTTCGGCGGCCAGGCGATAGCTGCGGTCGCCGCTGTAATTGGTTGCCCAATACAACAGCGAGAGATTGGCCATCGTGTCAATGGCCGAACTGCATTGCCCGCGCGGGTCGTCCAACGGCCCCCAGGAGGCGAGATACGCGCCGCTGCGCGTGGTGATGATCCGAGCGCGGAGCTTGTCGGCTGCGGTCATCGCGATATCCGCATACCAGCGGTCGCCCGTGATCGCGTGCGCGGGAATCGCGCTGCTGTCAAAGATAAAGCCGATGTCATGCGTGTTGGGGTCGTCCGCGCGCTGAGCCACGAGCCGCATGCGTTCGCGAGCCCAGATCAGGTATTTCTTCTCGTTGGTATGCAGATAACAGGTCAACAACAGGCCAATCCAGAAGCCGCACAGCCAGTTGCCGTGGCTCCAGGCTTGGCCGCTATAGCCCGCCGACAGCGAAGCCGGCAGCTTAATCCAGGAGCCGTCCGGTGCCGTAACGTGCGGAAATTCGACGCCAAATGTCGGCTCGTCTTCGGCCACTTTGCGCGCCATAACGTTCAGGACCTCGGTGAACAGTCGCCGCTGCGCGCCAGTGAGTTCGATCGAATTTTTGGTCGTGTCCGGCATACTTCTTTCCGAGAGAAAACAGATGGGTGAGATCTTCGCGACGGGCCCCCGATAGTTTGAGGGCTGCCAGTTTCGCTTGGGTTTACTCGGCGATGGGATCAAAGGTTCAGCGTAGCGAGGCTCTGGCGGAATTCGATCGGCGAGCGGGTGGTGTGCTTCTTGAAACAGCGACTGAAATACGCAGGATCCTCGAAGCCGAGACGGTCGGCGATCTCAGCCACGCCGATTTCGGTGTGCAGCAGCAGCCGCTTGGCTTCCAGCATGATCCGCTCGCGAATGAGCTGAGCCGCGGTTAAACCAAGGGCTTGCCGAGTGGCTTCGTTGAGTGCACGCTCGGTGACCTTCAGAAGCTTGGCATATTCCGCCGTCTCGTTCATGGTGCCGAAATTCTTCTCCAGCGCGCTCTTGAAACGGCGTGATAGGAGCAGGTTTCGGGACGATAGGTCGGTGATGGCGGGAGGTACGGCTATCCTTGACATCTTCATCAGGAAGATCCGCAAATAGGACCAGATCACATCCTCATGCCCGGTCTTCTCCGCCGTGTATTCTTCGATTATGGCATCCATGATCTGGCGGAGACTCTGGGCCTGTATATCGTCCAGATAAAACGCGCTGTTGAGATTTTCGAGACTGTAGATCGGAATGTCGGTGAGCGAATGCCGGTTGTGGACTCTGAAAGCGAAGAATTCCGGGCTGAAGCTGATGGTGTGCCCGATCGCGTCTTCCGAGAGCGTGAAATCATGGATCTGCCCTGGGGCCATGAAGAACAGGCTGTTCGGTCGGACTTCATATTTGACGGAGTCGATGATGTGGCAGCCGGTGCCGCGGGTCACCCAGACGATATGATAGAAGTCGTGCCGATGCGGGTAGGGCAGCGTCGATTTCATGTTCTCCAGCGGTGCAAAATGGATGTTGAGCGACTTGATCTCGGAGCCGTAATCGTAGTGCTCTATCTTCACGACCGGCAGTGAACAACACGGTTTCCGGTGCGCTGGCTCGCCTCGTGAAAAGAAGGAGCGGACTGCCGCCGGTCGTTGGCCCAGTCTCGCCGGTGATCCTTCTACGTCATCCATCGGCTCTGAGGACGCCATGGTTGGTAATCGTTGAGTTCTGAAAACGATTTCAGTCATTTTTATAGCATCAGTCGCGTTAATATGCCAGCCCCGTTTTCTTGAGGATCCGCGGTCTGGCGAATTTCTGCTGCAGTGGAAAGAAGGCCCTGTCTGAAACGCAGATACTTGTAAGCCGAAAGTCCGCTGAGGACTGCCTCGCCCGTTTGTTGCGGACCATCGTATCCAGGATCAGGATCGGCTGAGAGATAGCCGAAAGCGTCCACTTCCATTTCGGTGAAAGTGCGGGTCACCGCATGCGTTCGGCCAATCTCGAACTTGCTGAAGCTCGGTAGCCGCCATGTTTCCGGCTTGGTTGCGATGATCACGAGGCGGCCTTATTGGTAATGGCTATCCCGCCGTCAGACAATGCGTCGATTTCGTCCGCTGCATAGCCAAGCTCGGCCAAGATTTCCCTGGTGTGTTCGCCATGCCGCGGTGGCAATCGACGTAGCGGTGGCGCTTCGCCATCGTAACGGACCGGATGGGCCAAGAGCCGCACCTCGCCCGCTTGAGGGTGCTCGATCGTCATGATCATGTTGTTATGTGCGACCTGCGGATCGGTTTCGACCTCCTCATAGTCATTCACCGGCGCGTACCAGATGTTGTGCGCATCGAAGATCTCCATCCACTCCGCCGTCTTACGGCTCTGCACGCGCTCATATACGATGTGATGGATCTCGTCGCGCCGACGCACCGGATCCTTAGGGTCGTTGAAAGCTGCTAGCTTCGGATAGTCGAGCGCCGCTGCCATCTGCGATATAGGGGTTAGCGAGATCGCGATCCAGCCGTCCGCGGTGCGATAGATCCCGTACGGAGCGGGGTGGAAGCGGCTGCCCAGCGGCGGGCCCGTGCGCGCCCAGAGCCGGCCCTTATTGAGGTAATAGGTAAACGGCTCAATCTGCAGATCGAGGGCTGCATTGAGAAGGTTGCTCTCCACCAGCGCGCCGCGTCCGGTGCGCTGACGCGAAAGCAGCGCCGAAACGACGCCGAACGCTGCAAGCGCGGCGGCGTGCTGATCGACAATTGCGGAGCCAACCGGGGTCGGCGGCGCGTCGGCCCCGCCCGAGAGCATGGTCATGCCGCTCATCGCCTGCAGCAACATGTCCTGGCCAGGCCGTTTCAAGTAGGGGCCGGACGATCCATAACCCGAGCAGGAGCAGTATACGAGGCGGGGGTTGACGGCCTTCATGTCTTCATAGCCGAAGCCAAGCCGCTCCAGGACGCCCGGGCGGTAGTTTTCAACCAGCACGTCGGCTTCGCGCACCATGTGCAACACGATCTCTTTTGCCTGTTCATTGCGAAGATCTAGCGAGAGGCTCCGCTGATTGCGGTTGCCGAGCAGAAAGAAAATGCTCACGCCTTCCTTGAAGGCATCGAATCCGGACCAGCCGCGCTCAAATGCGCCTCCAGGAGGCTCGATCTTGATTACGTCCGCCCCGGCGTCAGCCAGCATCTGCACGGCCGCAGGCCCCTGCAGAAAGTGCGTGAAACTCAAAACCTTAATGCCCTCGAGCATGGAAACCTCATGGCTGGATCCAGCAGTTGTTCTCAAACGTCAGCGCTCACGCTTTGCTTTCATTCGCGCGAGATGATCGTGCGCTGCATTTCGGATGTGCCTTCCACGATTTTCAGCACCTTGGCATCGAAATTTGCCATCAGCGGCGAATTGGCGACCGCAATCGACACGCGATAGCTCCTCGAGCACGATAATGAAGGACAGCCATTCGCCGCCGCCACCGCCATACACGCAGGGTAGGGCAGGCCGGCAAGGCCGAGCCTGGAAGCCTTATTTCGTACAAAAAATACTTCTTCTTTCCACAACTGGTGGGACCAGGGCGCGATCTGGCTTTCCGCGAAACGCCGAACGGAATTGCGGATCATCGCGTGCTGATCGTTCAGCGAATGGGGCATGCTCATGGGATCACTTGGATTTCTCGGAAGTCGAATTGTCGGTGAGCGCTTTTTTGGGCTTGCGGCGCGCGGCGAAGGCGCGCAAACCCGTGCGGGCGGCAGTGGTGCCGTGGTTGACGGCGTAGTTCGCGGCCTCCAGATCCAGTCCCACATTCAGCGGGATCTCGGCGGCGCGGTTGACGCTGCGCTTGGCCATTTCCATGGCGAACGAATCGTGCGTCGCCAACTGTTCGGCAAAGGCCAGCGCCGCCGACTTCAGCTCTGGCGCGGAAGCGAAAACATGAATGAACCCAAACTCCCGGCATTCCGCGGTCGTATAGTGGCGCCCGGTCAACACCATTTCCTTGGCGCGCGCCAACCCCATCTTTCTGACCGCGAGCTGCGTTCCGCCCCAACCAGGGATGGTATTGAGTGTAATCTCCGGAAAACCAAACCGCGCCGTATCGGACGCGACGATGAAGTCGCACGCCAGCGCGAGCTCGAAGCCGCCGCCCAATGCATAGCCATTCACCATGGCGATAGTCGGCTTTGCGAATTCATATAGCCTGAACAGGACGCGCTGACCACTTTGCATGTCGCGATAGGCCTCGACACCATTCATCTCGATAAGGCCATCGATGTCGTTGCCAGCCACAAAGGCCTTTTGACCCGCCCCCGTAATCATGACGACACGGGTCGCGCTATCCCGCGCAGCATCGTCAAGCATGTGGTCCAGCTCGTGCATTACCGCCGGCGTGAATGCGTTCATTTTGTCGGCGCGATTGATGGTGAGCACGCGAACGGCGCCGAGCTGCTCCATCAGCACCAGGCTGTCGCGGTCAGCTGTTTGCATCAAAGGACCTTCAGGTAGTTGTTGCCCGTGGCCGCGGTAATGCCGCTCTCTGGTTCGTGACCTCGTAGTAAATATTGAGGTGTCGTGCCCCTCATCATTCTCACGCACCACCAGCTTTGCGGTGACGGTGTCCCCGAAATAGCCTGGGGCATCGAAGGTGACGCCATATCGGCAGGGCACTGCGCTTCCGGAGCCTTTGCTACAATATATCCCGTCACGGTGGAGGGAAGGCCGACCGAGACCGTTCCCTGCGCGATCCGCTTCTTGAAGCGCGTATTCTTGGCGTACTCCTCAGTGAGGTGTACGCCGCAGAAGTCGCCAACAATGTCTGTGAATGCATATACGTCATATTCGGTCACGGTCTTCGCGACGTCGGCGCTATCGCCGATCACATAACAGTTCATGATAGGTCGCTTGGCCATGATGTTGGATCTGATCTTTAGAGCTGCCGCTTCCTGATCGTCCCGACATCTGCGAACCTGGAGGTAAGCTTCGGCTGCCGTGGACGTGGGGGCTTACTCTTCCAAATGTTAGAAGCGGCCCTGTGCCGGCGTTAGGACAGTTTGTGCGAATGCTTGGATTTTTCGGCAATCGCGTGCAGGGGGGGGCTCGAACGGGGCGCACTTGTCACCGCAGAAGCGATTGTGCGTCGCGGCGATATGATCGGCGCGCTATCCAGATGCCGATGTCACGTAAAAAAGTACAAGAAATTCGGAAATGCGTCCTAACGCGTTGCGCTCTGTTCGCCAATACTTTCGCTCAATTGAAGTCTATCGTTGTATCAAAAAAAGCGCGAAGGGGGAGCGGCAGCGTGAAACATTTGGCGTGAAGCTTTGGGTCCATCCTGAGGTCGAGGCGCCAGCGGACGTCTGCCCGTGATTACACATGGCGCGGTGCAGGACATTACCGACCTCGCGATGATCGGGCTGGCGTTGTCTTCGTCCTCTATGGCGGCGAAGTGCTCTCGCTAATTAGGACGGAGAACGCGTCGTCAGTGCCGACCTCGATGGTCTACCCTAATCTTGCCGTTCCGGTCGGCGGTGCACTGCTCATTTTGTATGCGCTGGTGCAGATGGTTGTGTCGCGCCTGCCGCCCGGTAAGTAGAGACACCCGTCGGTGCGTCGGAATATCGAGCTGCATCTAACAGTTGGGGAGGCGCGATCGTGTGGGGTTTTCATGTTGGCAACGTCCTTCGTGAGCTCGGTGCGCCGGTTGCGATCTCCATTGCAATTGCGAGCGCGCGTGCCGTCGGGTCGACTGGCGCGCCACTGCTGGTCATTCCACTGCAGCTCTTTGCCAGCCCGTATAATGTCGGCCCGCTGGCGGTTCCGTTTTTCATGGACCACGATCGCTACGAACTTCGCGGCCGCACCGACATCGATCGCGGCAGGCAGATTGTGCGAGGTGGTGGGGGATTGCGGATCTTTGCGATCCGACTTTTGATTGTCGGACTTGGGCTGACGCTGATGCCCGGATTCGCCGCCGCAAGCGACGCGCTGAAGATGACGAATGCCCGGGTTTCCGCATCCGATCAGATCGGTGTCGATCTGCCGCTTTTGCTGACAGTCAAGAACGATGCAGCCGAAGCTGACGCTATCTTGCGCGTCCGCTGTCCATTCGCGAATTTTTCGGAAAAGCACACTGTTGATCGCGGCGAAGGGGCGCCCGCCATGCGTGCGATTAAGTCAATTCCGATTCCGGAGAGCGGGATGCTCGAGCTCAGGCAGGATGGATACCACGTCATGCTGCTACAGACTCGCCACAAACTTGTCGACGGCGAGACGTTCACATGCGCCGTCGTTTTCCAGAAAGCCGGAACAAAGGAAACGGAGGTGCAGGTTTCACGAACGCCCTAATCTCAGTGGACCGTTGAGCCCGCTGGATGAGGCTTCTCAGCCGAATGCCCGGAACGTGCCGGACGTTCGATCAACCATAATATGTCAACGGAGGGCACTACTCATGGAGCGATTGTCAGATCAAGCAAGAATATCGACGCGAGCGCGGCTGGTTGCGGCTGCAATCGCCGCGGGAGGCATGCTGGCTGCAGCGCAGGTCTGTGCCGCGGATGAGGTCACTCAGGAACGGCTGCTCAATGTCGGCAAGGAGCCGGGCAATTGGCTTCATCATCATCAGAATTATTCGGCTCACCGGTTCTCTACTCTAAAGGAGATCAACCGCGACAACGTGAAGAACCTGAAGGTCGCCTGGACCATGCACCTCGGCGGGGTCGAAGGCGGTGGGATCTGGAGCCATGGCGGGCTGGAAGGCACTCCCATTGCCGAGAACGGATTCCTGTATGTGACTGATGGCTGGGGCTCGGTCTACAAGATCGATGCTCATGGTGGCCGTGGCGTGCTGGTCTGGAAGATGGATCCCAAGACGGACCGTGACTGGGCTGGTGCTGTGGCGTGCTGCGGCGTCGACAATCGCGGCGTCGCGCTGTGGGGTGATCTCGTCATTTCTCATACGCTCGATGGCCGGCTGATCGCGACCAACAAGGAAACCGGCCAGGTTGCGTGGCAACGGACTGTGGCCGATCCGGACAAGGGCGAGGTCATCACCGGCGCGGCACTGATCGTCAAGAACATGGCGATCACGGGAGTTGCCGGCGCGGAGTACGGCATTCGAGGCTGGCTCGCCGCCACCGATCTCGCGACCCAGAAGGAGGTCTGGCGCACCTACACAATCCCGGGCAAGGGCGAGCCCGGCAGCGAGACCTGGAAAGACAGCAACAACGCGGCCGCCTCCGGCGGCGGTTCGACTTGGGTTACCGGCAGCTACGATCCCGCCACGGACACCATCATCTGGGGCGTCGGTAATCCCGGGCCTGACTGGGACAGCGCCTATCGGCCGGGCGACAACCTCTACACCGACAGCTCGCTCGCCCTTGATGCCACGACCGGCAAGATCAAGTGGCACTATCAGCACACGCCGAACGATCCCTATGACTACGACAGCGTGGCAGAGAACGTGCTGGTCGACATACCCGGACCGAGTGGCCCGCGCAAGCTCGCGCTCGAAGCGGACCGCAACGGCTTCGCCTACGCGATCGATCGCACCACCGGCAAGTTCGTGTGGGGGGTGCCGTTCGTTAAAAAGGTCACTTGGACCAAGGGGCTCGACGCGGAGACCGGCAAGCCGATCGAGTACGATCCGAACAAGCCCGTGCAGACCTACATCGCATCGGTGACGCCGAGCCGCACCAACATGGAAACCGACATCTGCCCCGGCAACATGGGCGGCAAGAACTGGCCGCCCACGGCCTATAATCCCGACCTGAAACTTTGGTACGTCCCAGTGATCGAGAGCTGCAATCGCGTCAAGGTCGAGGTGATGACGCCGGAGAAACTGAAGCCGCGTGAGTTCTGGACCGGCGGCGGCACGAGCCAACCGTTCAAGATCACCGGCAGCGTGACCGCGATCGATGTGACGACCGGCAAGATTGCCCAAAAAATGGAAACGCCGTTCCCCAATCTGGGTGGCATGTTGGCCACTCCCGACCTCGTCTTCACTGGTCAGCCGTCCGGCGAAGTGATGGCCCTTGACGCCAAGTCGCTGCAGAAGCTTTGGGAGTTTAATACCGGCGGCGGCGTTAACGCGCCGCCCATGACCTTCACCGTGGAAGGCAAGCAGTATGTCGCGATCCTGGTCGGCCTGGGCGGCGCCTGGGACAAATGGTTCATCGATTCGACGCGCGAGCTCAAGAAGATACAGCCGGGATCGATGCTCTACGTATTCGCGCTCTGACCTGCCCGCAAAGGAGGGTCCGTTAGTCCGGACCCTCCAACCTTTTCGAAAAGAGACGCGATGATGGCTTTCAAGGCATCCCCGGTGGCGACGAGTATCCTGCTCGTGAGCGTCGTCGCGCTGAATCTTTCGATGTCAGGCCTCGCCTATGGTCAGGCGGCGCAAGCAGCAGTGTCGGACCCGACTAATGCCGGCAAGGCCGTATTCAGCAGGGCCAATTGCATGGGCTGCCACAAATGGCACGGCGATGGCGGCGGCGGCTACGGCGGTGATGCGCTGTCGCTGCGCAAGACCGTGCTGACCAAGGAGCAGATCATCGAGACCGTGGCTTGCGGCCGGCCCGGGACGGGCATGCCGTTCTTCGTGCGAGGCGCCTATGACACAACCAGCTGCTACGACATGACCCGGCAGGATGTCGGTGAACGCATGCCGCCCGAGGGCGGCACGTTTCTGCGACCGAACGATATCGCAGCGGTTGCTGACTATTTGATCGTCCACGTCAAGGGTGCGGGCGAGCCGACCTACGCTCAATGTACGACCTTCTTTGGCAACACGTCGCGCGTATGTGACATCTACAAGGCGGGTGCGGAATCATCCAGCAAGACGGGGACTGAGGGCTCGAAATGAAATCGGCACGTCGCGCCGTGATGTCGGTTGGGATCGTTCTTGCCGTTGGGATGCAAGCCGCTGTCGCGCAGGTCGAGCCCGAATATGATGTTCGCGATATCACCGTTGGCAGGCCCGTCCATATAGTATCGGACGTTGGCTACGCGAATCTGTGCTGCGCCAGGGATCCAAAGGCCAAGCTGCCAGCTTGGTCCGCGTGGGATGAGTGCCCGGCCGAGCGCGATGGGTTGCGAGCAATTCACTTCGAGTTCGATCCTGAGACAAGCCGAGAAGGCACGCTAATTGCAGGTCATCCGGTGCTTTTGACCGTCTTCATTGACGGCAAGGGCATCGTATCGGGCCTCGATATAGAAACCGATCCGAATGCAAGACTGTATGCTCGGAAGAAGGCCTTTCTACTCGCTGCGCAGGTCAGGTCTCGTTACGGCGGCGAAGGGTGGACATGTACCGAAGCGAAGGCGCAAGCCGACGAGCAACCGGTCGGCGGTGTTTTCATCCGCGACACATGCAGAAAGTCACTGCCGGACCGGTTGCTCGCCGTCGAGCGCAACTTGTTCAGACGAGCCGGCCGAGACCTGAGGGACTTCGTTGATCGGACGTATGTTCGGATTACCCGGAAGATGCAATAGGGCTTCTCTGCCGAGCCGGTACCTTGTGGTTTCCACTTCTTCAACTTGCGTCATCGGGCTTGGAGAGTTGCCGAGGATGCAAGAGGGCGTGTGCTCGATGCGCAGGCCAAGCTCAGCCTCTCCAGGAAACAAGAGATGAAGTGGAACGCGCCGAAGATCATAGAACTGCCGGTCGGCATGGAAATCAACATGTACGCCTGTGCCAGCGCGGTCGGTATCCCGGACGATAGGCTTCGTTTGAGGTATTTCGCTTGTTGCCCGATCGGCCCGGTGCAGGTCAGCGGCGGGCGGGTGCCGTAATTGTGGGTTAGCGCAGCTGCGATGCTGCCACTCGTTTTCACCGGAATGCAGTCAGTTCAATCGCCTCGAATTCGTCCCGTAAGAAGGTTTTTGGCAAATGGCAAAGTTAAACATCAACGGCAGAGATCTCTCCGTGGATGCGGCACACGATACGCCGTTGCTCTGGGTCATCCGCGAGCAATTGCAGATGACCGGTACGAAGTTCGGCTGCGGCGCAGGTCTTTGCGGCGCCTGCACGGTTCACGTCAATGGGGAAGCCGTCCGTTCCTGCCAGACCATGGTGAGCGACGCCGTCGGCAAGAAGATCACCACCATCGAAGGTCTGTCCGCCAAGGGCGATCATCCCTTGCAGAAGGCCTGGATCGCCGAGCAGGTCCCGCAATGCGGCTACTGCCAGTCCGGGCAAATCATGCAAGCGGCGGCGCTGCTGTCGAAGAATTCCAACCCGACCAGGGATGAAGTGGTCGCGCATATGGACGGCAATCTCTGCCGTTGCATGACCTATTCGCGTATTCAAAAGGCGATCATGCGCGCCGCATCCGAAATGCGTACCGCCTCCAACGCCGGCACCGAGCGGAGGGCCACATGAATACGCACGTGAAAATCCCATCCACTGATCTCAGCCGCCGTTCGTTCCTGGTCGGCTCTGCCGCTACGGGCCTCGTGCTCGGCTATGCCGCCGTTCCAGGTATCGATCAGGCTTTGGCCGCGCCTTCCGCTTTCGAACCCAGCGTGTGGTACTCGATCGGTCCCGACGGACTCGTAACCGTCACGTGCGGCAAGGCCGACATGGGCCAGCACATCGCCTCGACGATGGCGCAGATCGTTTCCGAAGAACTCGGTTCGAGCTGGAAGGACATGCGGGTGCAACTCGCGTCCAACGATCCGAAGTTCAACGATCCCGTGCTCGGCGCGCAAATTACCGGCGGTAGCTGGAGCACGATGATGAACTTCGACGCGATGAGCCGCGCGGGCGCCGCCGGCCGTATCGCGTTGACGGAAGCAGCAGCCGGCATCATGGGCGTGCCGGCCGGCGAGCTGGTGGTGCGCAACTCCGCCGTCGCGCACACCAAGTCGAAGAAGCAGATGAGTTTTGCCGACATCGTCAAGAGCGGCAAGATCACCAAGACCTTCACCCCGGATGAGCTGAAGGCGATCAAGCTCAAGACGCCCGACCAGTACACCATGATCGGCGTCTCGGTACCGCAGCTCGATATCCCGCCCAAGATCAACGGCACGGCCAAATACGGCATCGACGTCATGCTGCCGGGCATGGCCTATGGCAAGGTCGTCACTCCGCCGGTGCGTTTCGGCGCCACGGTGAAATCGGTCGACGATAGCGCAGCGAAGAAGGTGCCGGGCTTCATCAAGGCCGTAACGCTCGACGACAAGACCGGCAGCACGTCCGGATGGGTGGTGGCGGTCGCCAATACCTATGCCAATGCCCGCAAGGCGGCGGATGCGCTGAAGATCAGCTATGACAACGGCCCGAACGCCAAGCTGTCGAGCCAGTCGTTGATCGACGAGGCCAAGCGGCTGCAGGCGCTCGACGATTCCGGGCAATTCTTCGTCAAGGACGGCGATACGGCGGCGGCCTTCGGGACCGCGGCGAAGGTGATGGAGGCGGAATACACCACCAGCATCAACATCCATGCGCCGCTGGAGCCGATGAACGCGACCGCCGAGTTCAAGGGCGACATCCTGCACATCTACTCCGGCAACCAGTTCGCGACACGCTCCGGCGCGATCGCGGCGGGAGCGGCCGGGATCGATCCCAAGTTTGTCGTGATGCACCAGATGTGGCTGGGCGGCGGCTTTGGCCGGCGGCTCGATGCCGACATGATGGTGCCTGCCGTGCAGGCGGCGAAGGCGGTCGGCAAGCCGGTCAAGGTGATCTACAGCCGCGAAAACGACATGACCATGGACTATTCGCGCCCGCTGACCTTCCAGAAGGTCAAGGCGGGTCTCGATGGCGATGGCAAGCTTATCGCGCTCAACCACGACGTGGTCAGTGCGTGGCCGACCGCGCGGTGGGGAATCCCCGATTTCCTGACGCCTTCGGTCGACAAGAAGGGACCGCTGGACTCGTTCACGGTGAATGGCGCGGACTTCTTCTATTCCGTGCCCAATCACAATGTGCGAGCGATCAAGAACGAGATGGCGCACACGGCCACGCCGTCCGGTCCGCTGCGCTCGGTGGCGCCGGGCTGGACGTTCTGGGCGGTCGAAAGCATGATCGACGAGCTCGCGCACGAGGCCGGCCAGGATCCCGCGCAGTATCGCATTGCGCTGCTGGACGGCAAAGGCAAGAATGACGGCGGCGCGCAACGCCTGCGCAACACGCTGCTGGCGGCGATGGGCATGGCCGGCTACGGCACCACCAAGCTGCCGAAGGGCGAGGGCATGGGCATCGCCTGCGTCTCCTCGCAGGAGCGCGCGACCGCAAGCTGGACCGCCTGTGTGGCCCATGTTGCGGTGTCGCAGTCCGGCGAGGTCAAGGTCAAGAAACTGACCGTCGCCACCGACGTCGGCATGCAGGTGCATCCCGACAACATCCGTGCCCAGGTCGAGGGCGCGGCGCTGTGGGGCCTTTCGCTCGCGATGTATGAGAAGGCGACGCTGAAGGATGGCGGTATCGAGCAGACCAATTTCGATACCTACACACCCTTGCGGATGAGCCAGACGCCGGAAGTCGCCGTCAATGTCATCGCCAACGGCGACAAGCCGACCGGCGTCGGCGAGCCGGCGGTGACGGTTGTGGCGCCCGCGCTCGGCAACGCCATCTTCAATGCCTCTGGCGCCCGCGTCCGCGCATTGCCGATCACGCCGGAAGCCGTGAAGGGCGCGATGAAGGCGTAAGCCCCAGTCACAAGCACCCGACAGGGACGATTCGCCGGGGGGGGCCTCTCCGGCGAATTTTTCTTCGAATTGCACTATCTGAAGCGGACAACCGAATAGATGGGTTAGTTCGGCTCCCGTATTCCGAGGATCCCCGCAAATTGTCCTGTTTAACGGGGAATTCGACTAAGGAGACTGGCTTCGGCCGGCCGCACGCACCAGCGCTTGCTTGCCAGGTTGATCGAGGGCGCCTGGCACGCCGGCTGCCGATCCGCATTGCTTTCGGTATGACAAGGCTTGACCAGGCCGCCACGGTCAGCTGTTTGCGTCAAAAGTCCTTCAGGAAGTGCTGCTTGACGCCACGACAGAGCCGTTCTGGTTGGTGACCGCGTGGCAGTAAAGATGCAGCTGTTGCGCTCCTCGTCCTTCTCACGCACCACCAGCTTTGCGCTGACGGTGTCCCCAAATGCATCGAAAGTGACGACATATCGGTGCGACACTGCGCTT
Source organism: Bradyrhizobium paxllaeri (assembly GCF_001693515.2). Lineage (NCBI taxonomy): Bacteria > Pseudomonadati > Pseudomonadota > Alphaproteobacteria > Hyphomicrobiales > Nitrobacteraceae > Bradyrhizobium > Bradyrhizobium paxllaeri. The sequence goes on along the minus strand of NZ_CP042968.1, from coordinate 4,955,333 downwards.
ACGGAGTTTTCGTCCATAGCATGCCATCGCACCATACGTGCGCAACCTGTCCCCATTCGCAGGCGGCTGCGGCATCCGGGAAAAACCCACGTCCATGGAGGTTAGCACTTGTATTGCAAAGCAGCGGAATGCCCGAGAGTTTTTCGTATTCTATGAGAAGTTCTGCGATTTTGTGCTGAGAGGTTCTGCAAACGGTCTGCAATCGCGCAGATCGGTCGAGATGTACAACAGCTGGGATCTTTTCGCACCATTCTGCTCGAGTCTGGTGATCGAAAAGCATGTAAGGGTCCGGCGTTCCAGGACTGAAAATATCCGGCGCACGATCCTCCAGGCATATCGGTGCCACCGGCCGGAAGTGTTCGCGAAGTTTGATATCATTGAGATAATCCTTCATTCGCGGCGAAGCTGCGGCTGCGAGAATGCTTCTGCTACCTCCGAGCGCACCAGCCCAAATATCTTCGAATCGGTCGAACGGACCTGCCGAGCGATGGCTCGCCATGGCCAGATAACCGGCTGAACTAACCGGTAGGGCTGCGCGGTTCCGAAGGGAATTTGCCAGTGAAAAGAGGTCTTTCTCGGGTTGGGTTAGACCGGACGGTGCTTCAACGCTTCCACCACCACCTGAAATAGGCAAACAGCAGCGCGCCGGCGATCACGGCGCCGCCAGGCCTGATCGCGAGCGCGAGGATCACCGCCAGCAGGATCACCATCGCCGTGACGTACCACGGCTGTCTCTTTTTGGGTGCTGTCGCCGGTCCCGCCGTGGGAGCCGCCTGCGGGCCGGCGGCGCGCGGCGTGCCCCACGGCGATGGGGGGACGTTGGGCGGGCGTGACACGCCGGGAGTTGCGGTGCGCGCTTGGGCGGCCCGCTTCTTTTCTTCCTGCCGCGCCAGCGCAACCAGCACCGGGTCCGGCGCTGGTGGCGGCCGCTCCGCGGGATTCCATTGCCGGCCCGGCGGCGTCTGGCCGGCGGCCGCAGCCTTGCGGAATGCGGCGCGGGTCGGGCGCCGCGCGGAGCGGGTGGGCGCGTAATGCGCGGCAAGGCGCTGCGCTCGCTGCAGCAAGGGCGCGCCGCTCTCTGGATCGACCATCTTGGCGAATTGGCCGAAGCCGAGCAGCGACCGGATCACGTCCTTGCCGGGGCCGAAGTGCTTGCCATCAGGCCCGTGGCGCTCGACCTGCTGCAGCACCGCGCGGTAACGGCGCAGCAGGTCGCGCGGCACGGCCACGGCTTCGTTGACCGTGAGGCCGGTGACCTCCTGGCGCGTCGACCGGCGCATCACGCGCGTCTTGTCCGGATGAATCTTGAACCCTTCGGCCTCGACAATGACGTGCACGGCCTTGAGCAAGGTGCCGATCTTTTTCACCGCTTCGCCCGAGCCGGAGAAGGTCAAATCGTCGGCATAGCGGCTGTAGACAAAGCCGAGCGTGCGGGCGAGCCCCATCACGCGGCGGTCGAGCCTGCGGCAGATCAGGTTGGTGATCGCCGGGCTGGTCGGCGCGCCCTGCGGCAGCAGCCGCGGGCCGTCGGCGATGAAGTGGCGCTCGCCGTCGAGCGTCCGCGGGCCGTCGGCGATGAAGTGGCGCTCGCCGTCGAGCGTCACTTCATCAACCATTGGCTCGGTGCACAACAGCGCGAGCGGGATCGCGACCGCCTCAGTATAGCCCAGCGCCTCGAACAGACCCTTGACGCGGGCGTAGGTCAGGGTCGGGAAGAAATCCTTGAGGTCGAGATTGATCACCACGTCGCGGCCGACATGGTTGCGCGCATTGGTCAGGATCGAACGCTCAGGCGCGAAGCCGTGCGCGGCATCATGCAGCGGCGCGCGTGCGAGGATGTTGTCCAGAACCCAATACTGCGCGCGCTTGAGGCGCGGCATCGGCGCCGAGATCAACCGCTCGCCACCGCTCTTCTTGGGGATCGTGAAGCGCTGATAGTGATTGACCGACGCCACCTTTCTGTTGAACGCGAGGAAGCGCAGCTCGCCCAGCGGGATGCCCATCGCGTCAGCGAGCGCCTTGGCATCGGCGAGCGGTGGCAAGCCGTCGCGCAACGGCATGGTGGTCGTGCGGCTGTGAAGGCCGGGCGAGACGTCCTCGCCGAGGTAGAGCACATCGCGCTTGCGGCGTTCGTACCAGGCAAACGCCCGCGTCTGTCGGGCCTCGGCGTTGCGACGCTTGGTCTCCTGCCGCCGCGCCATCGCTTCGGCCTTGCGGCGCTTGTGCATTTCCTTGAGCGCGCGCACGGGATCGCCGAGGGCGGCATTCTGGCGCTGCAATTCGCTGAGCTCGCGCATCGCCTCTCCGCGCGCGCGGATCGCGTCCGCAGCAGGCGCCGGCTCGTTTTCGCCGTCGGGCCAAAAACCGAGGCGGATCATCTCCTCGAGGATGACCTCGTCCTTCGACGACTGGCGGATACGGTCGTAGAGTTCCTGGCGCGTCAGCGTGCCGGGAGAAACGGTGTCGGTCACGCGGCCAGCCCTCCGGTCAGGAAGGTGGCGGCCACGGGGGGGAGAGAGATCGGAAAGGGCGCAGGCCGGATTGCCTTCGTCTCATCCAAGAACTGGATCGATCCACTCGACGCCGGGGCGTCCACCCATCCGCAATTGGGTTCAAGGAACCCATTCTGCGATTGCGGATGGGTGGACTGCCCCGGCCCAGTGAAGATCGGGCCAGTGACGCATGCATGGTCATGGTGCAAGGACGGCGATACGCCGCCCGGGTTGCAAGGTCCTGACCGGCCTGCGCCCTTCCGAATACGGTGATACGCGAATTGTCGTGTCCGGTTCAAGCCGGGTCTGCAAATGGCAGCTTTCATGTCACTCATGCGATGGCGCGTCCGTCCTGGGCGACGCCCTCGACCTGGGCATGGAAGATCCGGCGCAACGCCAGCATGTGTTCGCAAGGGCCGCGCGCCATCTTGTTGTGGCCGTAGAAATGACAGCTGCATCGCGCCTCGACGAGACGGTCGTCGTCGTCGATGACAAGGCTCACCTGCTCGGTGCGGGCGTTGTCGAGCACGCTGCCGTTGACGGCGCGAGCGCCCTGGTTGCGATCAATGTTGCCGATCGTCACGAGGTTGGCGTCGATCAGGCGGTCGGCCTTCTCCTCCTGCGGGCTCGCGAAGCGCAACTGCGCCGGCGACAGCGGCTCGCGCGTCAGTTCGCGCAGGCGGTAGAGCGACTTGTCGAGGTCGAACATGACGCGTCCGGCCTGGGTGTAGCCCGTGAGCGCCGCATGCACGAGCGTCTGGTCAACGCCAGTCCAGCGCGACAACTCCGCGGCGGTCGCCGCGTGGGATTTGCCGAGCGCCGCGAAAATGCGTTGGGCGGTGTCGCTGTCGACCTTGTGGCGCGGCGCGAGCAGGTCGAACTGCCCGGCGGACGACCAGTCGTTCGCCGTCCACCCGGACAGGCCGAGCGTAAATCGTAGCCCGCCGAAATCGACGACGAAGAACGATGGCAGGCCGCTCTGGGTCAGATGGACCCGCACCGACCGCGCCAGCGGCAGCGCCCGCCCGAGGATCGCAAGCCTTCGCCGGCCCCAGATGCGGATCTCGGCAGGGGCCTTGCCGCGATAGATCGAGCGGCGGAAAGTGAGCCTGTCGTGCCACGGTTCGATGATCACCTCCACGGGCGCATCGGGCTTCAGCACAAAGCGCAGCGAGCGTGGACCGGCCTTTTCCTTTTTCTGCGCGAGGCGGGTGAGAATGTTGGCCATGTCCACCGGATGCAGGTCGAACACATGCGCCCGGAGGGTCATGGCGCTCGACACCTGCAGGAAGCCGCGCACCCAGCTATCCGGCAGGTCGATCTTCTCCTCGCGGAAGTCGAGGTCGTCGCCGGTCTGCACCTCGAAGCCGGAGGGATCGATGGTGAGCGTGGTGTCGCGATAGGAGCGGATCTTCTGGAATTCGTCGTAGAGGGCGTGGCTGTAGTCGATGTTGGTGGTGCCGAATGCCATCTCGCCGAGGCTCTCGAACACGTCGTGGTCGCATGACAGCCGCCCGTAGCTCGATTCGTCGAGGCTGAAGCACTCGAAGAAGATCTCGTCCGGATGCACGGTGATGACAGGATCGAGCACGATCCAGGCGTCGCGGTTCTCCTTGTAGAGGTAGTTGAAATAGGCCTGCCGCGCCGTCCAGAACGGCTTCATCAGCCGATCGCGCGCGCGGTCGAGGCCGCGGATGCGGTCCTGCAATTCCGCGATGCGCGGCTTGAGCGCCGCGGACTGCTTCGTCGCTTCGGCGAGGAAGTTGGCCTCGTTCTGCTTCAGCCACTCGAAGTAGGCGGTACGGTCGCGCGGCTTGAAGCGCAGGTCCGACACGACGACATGATGCAGCGCCGAGATCGCCTCGCGGAACGCGAGGTGGCGCGCGACCTTGCCGGTGAAGAAGGTCGGTTGGCGCAGCGTGTCCGGCGCGAAGGCGAACGACGACGAGGCGGCGTCGGACGAGGCGCTGGTGCTGCCGAGAAATCGATATGCGAAATTCATGCGGCGCTTCCGCTGGCTTGCGAGTTGCCGCCCGACGGCGTGCGGCCGGCACGGGCCACGGTGACAGGCAGAGTGAGATCCGGCCAGGCCCGGGCTATGTCGCGCAGGATCATCAGCGCCGGCGCCTTATCGCGAAGGGTCACGCTGAGCGTAAAGTCGTGCAGCAACTGCGCGATCGCTGCGGCACGCTCCCTGTGCGCCAGCGCCTCGTTGCGCAATGCCGTGAAGATGCGGTCCTTGGCGATGCGCCCGCGGTTGATCTGCATCAGGATGATGCGGGCCTGGGTGAGGAATTTGGCGAAGACCGCCGCATCCGCCAGCGAATCGCCGGTTATCAGCTCGGTGACGAAGAGGTGAAAGCTGCCAGAGGGGTGCTCCAGCACGCGCCCCAGCACCTCGGCGACGTCGCCGTCGGCGAGGCTGCGCCGAAGCAGCAGGCGGGCGCCGTCCTGCACCGCCGGCACGGTCGAGTCCGCCATGACCGCCAGCGCCGCCGCCGGCAGCGCGTCGCTGGGCCATGCGGTGAGGCGGTTCACCGCGGTGGCTCGTACGTCGTCCCACTCGCTCTCGACCAGCAGCACGGCATTCTGCGGGTCGGCGCGGAAGCGGGCCTCGTCGGCCGCAAACGCCTGAAGCGCGAAGCGGCGGACGGCAGCGAACGGATGGTTGCCGAGGCGGGCAAGCTGGCGGACAGAGAAGCGCTGCAGGTCGCGGCTCTCCAGCAGCTTTGCGCCCATCATGCGCGCGCCGGACGCGCGTGCCTGCAGCAGCCGCCACAGCGTGCCGTCGTCAATGGCGGCCGCTGCCCGCGGCAAGGCATCGGCGAAGAGTGTGACCATGTCGGCGGCATGGCCTTCGACCGGTTCGGCGCGGAAGAAGCCGGCCATCAGCATGTCGCGCAACCGGATGGCATAAGCTTCGTCGGTCGCCGCAAGGCGCGCGACCAGCGGCCGCGCCGCCGCGCGCAGCCCGGCATGGGCGCCGGTGGCCGCCAGCGTGATGCCGTCGCGATACTCCGCAAGGGCGGTGTCGTCGAGCCGTGCCAGCAGGGCCATCGAGGCAATGCGGATTTCCGGTGCATCCGCCTGCAGGATGGCCTGCCAAAACTCTGCCGGCAGGTCATCGGGCCGCGTTGGGGTAACGGCAATAAGCTGGATGCTGGCTGCCTGGACGTCGGGGCTGGCGTGGCCGGTCAGGCTTTCGATGATTTCCGGTTGCAGCGGGCAGTCGCGATCGGGCCATAGCTGTGGCAGCAGCGCGAGGGCGGCCGTGAGGCTGGCGCGCTGCATGTCGTCCAGTTCTGACGGCAACTGCGCGAGCCACGCCGCGAACGCTTCCGTCGCGCGGGCGCGTTGGTCCCGCGAGGGCGCGCGGTCGCGCAGCCAGCCGCGCGTCCGGCCCTGCACGTGCTCGTGCGGGCTGGTCAGGGCCGTGCGGGCGAGGGTGGGGTCGGCCCACGGCCAGTCGGCGCGGTCGTCGATGGCGCGGATGGCGAGGTCGCGCATTTCCTGTACGGCCGACTCGAGCAGTGCGGCGATCAAGGCTGCCTCGACCTTGCCGGCATCGATCAGCCGCCGCGCGATCGATGCCGCGAGCGCGGTGACCTCCGGATATGGCGAGGCTAGCAGGCCGCCGATCGCGGCCGCGTCCATCATCTCGGGCCGTGGCGGGCCCTGCCGCAGCGCCTCGGCCGCGAAGCGCGCCGCCGCATGATTGCGCGCCAATGTCGCGATGTGCAGCAGCCGTTGCGGCTGGGCATCCCACAGCGCGGGGAACGCTTCCTCGCGCTGGTCAGGCGCATGCGCGCCGACGTGGCGATGCGTGAGCGCGTTGGGATTGAAGCGGCTGGTCTCGGCCGCTTCATGCAGCAGGTGGCTGACGCTCCAGACCCGGCTCAGCGCCTCGGTGGCATGGGGGGCGGGCTGGAAGCGGCCATCGATGCGGACATACTCGGTCCACGTCGCCGGCTTGATGCCGTCGGCGTCGGTGAAGGCGAGGAGGAGCTCACTCGCCATCGCCGTGAAGGTGTCCTGTCCGAGCTCGGCGCGCTTGCGCAGCATGCGCCAGGCGCGCCGCTTGAAATAGAGCAGGGTCTGGTCGGACAGCGCGATGCGCGGAGCCGTGCTCCGCAGTTCCTCGCTGAGCTTCAGCGCCTGGCGCGAACCGGGCACCCAGACGCGGTCATTATAGACGCGGCCGCGACGGTACATCGGTGTCGCCAGCTCGAACTGCCGCGCCGTTGCGGCGAACAGCGGACCGTCGTCGGTGAGATCGGCATACTTGAACAGGCGCCGCAGCACCTGAACATAGGGCGGGCGTGGACTCATCGCGCGCACCGCCGCGAGCAGCGTCTTGCGCGCCGCGCCGTCGGCGAGCGCATGGTGGGCAAGCGCGATGAGGAACTGATTGGCGAAGCCCGGATGTGCCGAGCTTGCCGCCAGCAAGGCCTGCAGCAGCCCCGCGCCGTCGCCGTTCGTCAGCGCCATCTCGATGTCGCGTGTCGCCGCAGCATCCGTCGTTCGCGGCAACGACAGGCGTGGCGGCGGTCGCCGCGCGCCCATCAGTTCGCTGGCGAGGGCATAGGCCGCGTAGTCGCGTGTCACGAGACTGACATTGGCGTCCGCGCAGCTGCGCAGCAGATCGGCGGCATCAGCACCGCCGCAGCGCGCCAGCGCATACACGAGGCTGTAACTTGCGTTCGCCGCGCCGATATTCTCGGCGATGGCAGCGAGTTGGGGGTAGGCGGGGGCCAGCCGGATCACGCCGAGGCGCCAGAACAGGCGGTCGCGTTCGTTGTCGGGCCATGCACTGCGCGCACAGATCGCGAGCTTCTTGAGTAGCTCCGTGTCGCGTCCGTTGGCAGCGACGCCGGTGTCGCGAACCGTCAGCGGTGGTGCGTCGCCGTCGACGCGGCGATAACCGCCGTTGATCTTGGACACCACGACACTGTCGAATAGCTTGTCGGCGTTCGCGCGGATGACCGGCGACGAAGTCTTCGTTCCATCCCTTAACGACGTGCCGCGACGGCCATACCTGAAATTGACGAGATAGCGTGCGTCGACGTCTGGGCGTTCGAGATCGACCAGATCGACTTCATAGAGTTTGTCTGAACTGCCCTCCTTCATCCAGAGGCGAACGGAACGAACGACTTTCATGCACGACTCTGGATTGTCGGGGCGGTCAACATGGCAAGACGGGCGCGCCGGGTCAATGGCGATTGGTGCAACGGAATATGGCGATGCTGTAGGTCGCAGGCTGTGGAATGACGACGTCGCCGGTTTGGTCCATCAGCGCTTCGCATTGCGCCGTATTGGCGGAAAAGCCAAGGTCAAGCGCGCCTCGCTCAAGCGCCCCGATCCATGGGGTACACCGGCCCAAGGCACAAACCATTGACGGCGAAAATGTTTTCGCGATCTTTATTCCCGCGTTGTTGCTCGCAGCGAATTCTGGAATGCGGCAGAGCGTTTGCTCTCGTAGTCGTAAGTAGCTCGCCCATCACTGCGGCAAGGACACCAGCAGCCAGGCGCCCGCAGCTACACATGCAATGCCGGCGGCGCGTGCGATCCATCGTCCGGCCGGCGTAAGCTTCTCCAAAAGGACAAGCAGAGACAAAAGCGCAATCCAAAGCACGTTCATGACTCCGCTGACGAACAAAAGCGCCATCAAAAGCCAGCAGCAGCCGACACAATAGCCTCCGTGCCGAAGCCCCAGCAGCAGGCAGCCTCGCCGGTCGTCGCGAAAACCGCCGTGGCGCATCAGGAACAGAAATGGCGACTGGCATTGGGCGAGACAGGCGTCCTTGAGCGGTGTCCATTGATAGACACCCGCCGCGATCAGCACGATTGCGCCGAGCAGGTTGCTGGCGATCGCCATCCGGGAGTCCAGCAGGGCTGTCCGCTCGATCACCCATTGGAGAAAAGTGGCTGCCAGCGAAAAGCCGCTCCAGGCGAGGAGGTAGCCGGCCGCAAACCAGCCGGTCGCGGCGAATGGCTTGCCCTGCGTTCTCGCCTGTCGACCCACGCGGGCGTACATGAGAATCATGGGCGCGGCCGAGGGCGCCATCATTCCGACCATCATCACCGCCCACATCAGGAACACATAGGCGAACTCGGTCGCTCGCCATGGCTCGTTGGCCGGCAACATGATTCCGATCCCGGCCATGCGGAAGCCGGTCATGTCCATGCCGCCCATGTCCATGTCGTTGGCGAGCCAGAGCACATAGCCCCATGCCAGCGCGGCAATGATCCCGATCGCGCCGCCGACGATCCACCGATCGCGGCGCAGCACGGTTTCCAGGGGGCTGTCGGTCATTTGCGATTGACGTTACCGGCCTTGGTGCAGGGCCGTATCAGGGGCTGCGTCACGCCTGGTTCGACCAGCGGATCGGCGCATAGAGGCCGTTCTTGCCGGAATTATCCCAGCGCATGCCATGATCGCTGAACGTATTGCCCGCGGCGCCGACCGCCATCACCATGTTGTCGGGGCTAACCGGATGGCCGATGTTCGCCCACATTTCCCCGCTCGGATGCATCGTCGGCAACGGCTCGACGGACATGTGCAGAATGCCAGGGATTTCGGCGGACCGCGTCTTGCCGTCGATTTGGAATGTGATCGGGACCTTGCGCACTCCGAGGTTCTTGCTGATCAACGGCGTGAATGCGGCCATCGGCCCACCGGCGGCGCCGGTGAAGATCGCAGCCAGGGCCTCGGTCTGCTTGTCGTCGGCGCGCTGATCGATATAGGCGGCCACCGACCAATCTCCATCTGCCATGACCCCAGGCGCGTGGAGGATCACCAGGACATTGAGACCATCGAGCGCGATGTCGCCATAGCGACCACTTTCGACATGGAAGATCAGTGGAACGTTACAGAAGCCCTCGGTCGGCCGCGCGGTTAACGGTGGGGCCGCCGACACGAGGCAGGGACACACGATGCTGCAACTGCAGTTCTCAAAGTAGTCACCGGAAAGGTGCCATGGGACGTCCGCCATCGCTCTGTCCCGCCAGGCCGAACCAGGTGGATTGCTTTCGAACGAGCTACGTGTAGTTGAAAGTTACGCTGCACGGGAAAGTATCGCAAGATCCGGCAGAAATCGCTCAGCCTTCATGACGCAGACACGCGTGACGCGCTCTCTCGATAGGGATGTCATTTCCGGTCCAAAACGCCGGATTGAGAGGCTTTATGGCCGGAAATCACTGGGAGCCCCGGTTGCGGGGCGGCGACAGCTGTCATATATTTAGCGACACGTGACAGGAGGGCTCCATGGCCCAAAAGGCTACCGCTTCCAGACGATCTCAAAAATCGACCGTTGCCGAGATCGATGTGCTCCAGAACTGGGAGCAACTGCATCGACGTGTGGCTGGTTTGCTGGGCATCGAGGCCGTTGGACGGTCTGTCGGGACCGACCCGCTTGGTGCTCATTTCCTGCTGGAGGGTGGAATTCCGAATCGGGCCATCGATCACCTCGCTGGTTGCTTGAAAGTGATGGGACAGGATTCACTTGAACAAGCTATCGGGATGAGCTTGCGCACCCTTCAACGGAAGGAAAAGAAACCGTTGGGTCTGTTGAGTCATGAGCAAGCTGGTCGAGCGTGGCAATTTGCGGAGCTGCTGACAAAGGCAACAGCCGTTTTCGGCACGCAAGAGGAAGCTGAGCAATGGTTCGAGCGTCCGGCTATCGGGTTAAACCAAAAGCGTCCTATCGATCTTTTGACCACGCCCGCCGGCGTAAAGATCGTTGAGGATTATCTGGAGCGTCTCGCTTACGGTGTTTATGCGTGACGTCGCTGCCATCGCCGATTGGAGGGAGCGAGTTAGTCGCATGGCGTCTGGACTCCAAGGTCTTCGCGCCAACCTGGGGCAGCGGCGAGGGCGCATACAGGGTAGGAGGGCGGTGGAATTCGAAAGGCACGCGAGCGATCTATTGCGCTCTCGACGCATCGACTGCGATTCTTGAAGTTGCGGTCCATAAGACCTTTCGAGTTCTTGATACGGTTCCTCATGTTCTGACTGCGGTCACCATCCTGGAGCCGTCTGCCGTTCACATCGTCGATCCAGTCTCAGTTCCAAATCAGGCGTGGCTTCGCCCCGGTGTCCCAAGTGCAGGGCAACAAAAATATGGTGATGAGCTTCTGGAGAATTACAAGTTCGTCGCCATTCCAAGCGCCGTTTCGAAATACAGCTGGAATTTGATCTTCATTGGATCGCGGGCAGAAGGGGCCTACGAAATGCGCTTCCAGGAGCCGTTCGAGCTCGATACCCGACTGCATCCGCCGGCTTGATTGGGACAGACAACCTACCTTTGTCAGCGCCGATCGATTCAAAGTGCACGTTGACCGCATCAGCGCGTCTGCGGCGAGCAATGCCGTTGGAGGCCATTGCCTCCAGGGTTGCGTCGTCGATCTGGGCGTAAAGCTCTCCCGCCGAGCCCCCCGGAGATCAGCCTTGTTCTTGTTGGGTTTTTGGCTCCGCCCGCATCCCGTCGCGGGCTATTGAATCTCCGAGGGGCAGATATGTCACGGCTTGGCCTGACTTGATCGAGGTTTGAGCGGGACTCGAAAGGTCCTGAACCGCGCGATCTCAGGAAAACTATCCGCGGCGCTGGCAGAGACTAACCCGACGACCGCAGCCGGGACTTCCTTGCTGACCAGCCGATTGATCGCCGTGGCCTGACCTTTGCTCAGTTGAATATCGGGCGCGCCGGCCGCCACCATCGCAGTTCTGACACGGCCGATCGACGACTCCGAATATCGATCGTCGATCGCAATGGTCTTGCCTGTGAGGTCGGAGACCGACTTGACGTTCGTATCAGCCACGAGGACGGCCACGAGAGAGTCCAGCGACGCATCCAGCGTCGGGACCGTCATTCCCTCCGCAACCGCAGAGGCAGCCGCCACCTGCTCTTCCGTCGTTCTGGTCTGCGGAACGTCGGTCGTTGAGTGCGGATCGGTGGCACTTGCTGGTGTCGCTTGTGCGGCAATGGCGTTGCCCGTCGTCTGCTGGCTTGTTTGCGGAGAAGGAAGCGGTATCGGAATGCGAGAAGCCGCTTTCGCCGCGACCTTGATTGGCCTCGGTGTCCGACGGACTTCATGATGCGCATGGGATCGCGGCGGCGTATCGCCGCGCGAGGCGACGGCTGGCACCGGTCTGATTGCGGCAACATCGCTGTCAGGCGCTTCAGGCTCAATTGGCACATGAACCGCGGTCAGGCAGGCCAGCGGGTTCAGTCCAACGCATGATGGCTGGGGTGGTTGTTGGCTACTGCAGCCGACCAGGATCGTAGTCACTGCGCAAACAAAAAGCGTCCTCAATCGATCCTCCTGAAAGAGGTTGAGTGCGGCCCCGCAATTCTTGCGGCTTTGAAGGATGTTGCGCTGGAGCCTCAATCAATGAAGCAAAACTCTTAATCGCCCCTTAAGCGTGGGCCGCGCGCATTGCCGAGGGCGACTGCCTGGTCATGCGAGAGGCGGGATGGCTTTGCGTGAACAGAGACGCTCCGGCACGACGTCATGGCTCGCGCATTCACACGTTCGCCTTTTAGTTGCTTTCTTTGATTCAGGTTTCCGCCACGAATCGGTCGCTATGCTCACGCGTTGGGGGTTGTTCATTGAGTTATGGAGAATGACCGATGGCGAGTGTCGAACGACTACACAGAACTGCGCCGCTGGACTTAGCCAAGCTTGAGGAAGATGTCGTAGGGAGCCATCCCGCGATCAGGGCGGCTCCATCAGGACCGATGCCTGACTACGTCGAGCATGAAGAGGGCGTTACGCGCGTCGGCGCGCTCTCGGCCGAAGCCGTGGTCCGCGACTATGAAGCCGCCGCAAAGGAAATCGAAGCAATGGGCGCCGAGCTGATCAACGCGGCGAAGCGATGCGAGGCAATGACCGCTGAAGTGCATAATGCCATTGCCTTCATGCGCGATACCGCAACGTCGTACCGCGAGGAAGCCAAGAAGATTTTCAAGCGCATCGAGGAATGCTCGATCTTTACCGAGCAGGTGCGCAAGACCTGCGAGACCGTCAAGCTCAAGATGATCGACGGCAAATTGTAGCCGCCGTGAGATATCAAAAACATCGATCAGATTTGCCGTCCCGACGGGGGGCCATCAGTTTCCAATAGCGTGTGTGAATTGCGGTACACGTCCGCGCCGCGAATCAGCTTAGTTTGTAGTCCTCCCTAGACCTGCACCCGTCGCAAATGGCGGGTTCTCTTTTGTGACGTCAGGCAGTCGCCGAGTGCCGCTGCGGTAGCCGTAGCCCCTGATTGGCAGAACCGTATCCGTATCAAGAGTTGTGACGCTGGCCTCATGCAATCCGCAGCGAGGCCCGTGCGTGTCCACAATGACACGGCGCGCAATTCCTTTGGAGGCGGGGGCGGGTTGGATGCCCTACCGTCGCACCGTTCGCGTAGAGTGCGCCAGCCCGCCGGCCGGTGATTCCGGATCCGCGCGCCTGCCGCAGTTCGGCGCTTCCAAGAGTTCGCGCTACGTGAGACCACCCGGAGCATCTCCATGCTGTTTCTGAGCTATGCCTATCGATTCCTCTCCAACTTCGTGTTCCTGGCGCTGGTCTATCTCGCTCTGAACTTCCTCGAAAAATATCAGCATCGCGTGGTCGTCGCGGTTCTCGTGCTGGTCTATGCCGGCATGCATGCGGCGTCCGCGCTGCGCTCGTTTCACTTCTTCCAGCGCATCGAGCGGCTGGAGCTGGAGGCGCGCCGTCTGGTGGCGGCGCTGGGCGAGGGGCCTAACTCGACGTCGACGCGCAAGCAGGTCATCTCCGAGGTCAGCGGGCTCCGCCATGCCGGCGAGATAAAGGCCTATATCGACCTGCTATTTCTCGCCATCGTCATCCTGCTCTGCCTCGCCAAGATCGTGACGAACTGAGTCGGCTTGATCGGCAGCTGAACGAAGAGCAGGCGTCAGGAAAATGCATCAAGACAAATGATCGGAGCACGGTCCTGATCCATTCGATCAGAACCGGCCGATCAGCGCTTCTTCAAGCCGGCCACCCGGACCGAGCGCCCGTTCTTTCTTGAATCCGTCGGCTTGGGGGCTGCACCGGCACCCTCGGGCTTTGGAGCGGTCTGGGTGGCTGATGTCTGCGGCCGGCGCGACTTGCCGGCCAGCTTGGCGGAGACTTCGGTGGCACGGGCATTGGCCGTGTCGATGCGGCGCCCGGGCGAGGTCAGCATCAACGGATCCGGAATCCTGAAAACGCTCGCGGCCGGCACCGGCAGCGCGGCCAGCACGCCGCTCGGCGGCAAGGCAATCTGCCGTGGCCACAGCGCTATCAGCGGCAAGGGTACAGCGCGTCCGCGCCGCTGTGCACGCGTCGCGGCATCCGGATTGCGCCAGTCAAGATCGGACAAGGCCGGGACAGGAAGCGCGGCCGGGCCGGCCGCAGCGAACTTCGGAACCTTCGGCCAGCGCGAAATCGCCACCGTCTCGGACGGCGGATGCAGCAGCCATTGCTGCGGCTCGGTCGGCGTCGCCGGCCGCCCTGGCGTCGCCGGCACGACATGGACGATGCGATAGCCGCGCACCTTCATTTCGTGCAGGATTCTCGGCAGCGCCGTGACCGTGCGCGGCTGAATGTCGTGCAGCAGCAGGATGCCTTTGCCCTTTCGCTCCAGCCGCTGCATCGCAAGCTCATATACGCGACTGGCAGAGACGTCGCGCCAGTCGTCGGCCGGGAAATCGGCGCTCCAGAGCTGAAGCCCCTTGGAAGCGGCGTATGCCTCGATCTCGTCGGTGCGGCGCAAGCCGGGAATGCGCAGGAACGGCGCCGGCGCGGTGCCGTCGCCGAGCGCCGCGGTCACCGATGCGATGCCTTGTTCGATCTCTTGTTTGGAGCGGTCGAACGGCAGACGGTCCATGCCGCCTGGATGGTTCTGGGTGTGGGTTGCCACCGTGTGGCCGGCATCGCGTACCTTGCGCACGCCTGCCGGATTGGCGCTGGCCTGGCTCCCGACCATGAAGAAGGTCGCCTTCGCGCAATGCGCGGCCAGAATGTCGAGGATCAGGTTGCTGTATTTCGGCAGCGGGCCATCATCGAAGGTCAGCACGACCTCACGGTCCTGCAGCGGCAGGGTCTTGCCATATTGCATGGTGCCGATGATGGGGTAGGCGCGCGGATCGACCACGATGGTGCGCGACGTGCCGATGGCGTCGGGATGGCCCGGGCAATCGGCGGCCGACGCAGCCTGTGCGGCGACAGAGGTTACGAGGCCCACGCACAAGGCGGTCCACGACCACCGCAGCTCCCCAAATACGCTAGCGATCATTGAACCCCGGCTTCATTCCAAGAGCACGCAACGGCTTACAACTGGCATCATGAATGCCGTCTTAATCATCTGAATTCCAGACTTAATTTGGCCCTGGCACCCGATCCGGGCGCAAGAACCGCGCCGGCCAAACAGATCGTGATCTATTGTGCTTTGCCGGACACGGTTTTGGCATCTGCCGGAACCAGGTGAACCACGCGGTAATGGTTGTCGCGGAGATAGCGCAGGAAGGCCGGCAGCATGGCAGCGGTCTGCCCCTTCGGATCGTGCAGCAGGATGATGCCCTTGCGGGCGACCTGCAGCCGCTCGGTGAGCAGTTTCAACTGCTGCGCCGGCGTCATCGGATTCCAGTCGCTGGCCCAGACGTCGGCGCCGAACACGGCGATGCCGCGCTTTTGCAAGGTCTCCAGCGTGGCGGGCGACATTGCAAAATAGGGGAAGCGAAAGAACGGTGTGCTCGGGATCGTGGTGGCCGTCCCGTGCAGCGCCGCTTCGACAGCGGCGATACCCTTGTCGATCTCGCCGATGGCCGCCTCCGGCTTCATGTATTTCAGATTGCGGTGGCTCCAGGTGTGGTGGGCGACGGTGTGGCCCTCCGCCGCCATTCTTCGCACCCATCCGGGATAGGCTGAGGCCGACCTTCCGATCAGGAAGAAGGTGGCGCGCACGCATTCCTGCGCCAGCGCCGCCAGGATCTTGTGGTCCGTTGCAGGCCATGGCCCGTCGTCGAAGGTCAGCACCACCTCGCGGTCACCCAGCGGCAGCGTCTGCGGAAAGCTCTTGAGGCCCACGCGCGGGTGGGTGGTGGCGTCCACCGCAAGGACGCGCGAGGTGCCGAGCGCATCCTTGCGGGGGCATTCGGCAGCCGGCGCCGCTGCAACGAAGGTCATCAATGTCGCGACTGCCGCGCACAGCGCCGCGCTAAAATTTCGCATCATTTGCGGTTGGCGATATTTGGCATTGCGCATGGCGCAGCCGATTGGGTAATGCGGGGCGATAGCTCAGACATTTCTCTCATTCTGTCAAACCGGCGAGGGCGCGGCATGGCCGAGAATATCGACATTGCCCAAGCCGCCGAAGCGCGGCTCACGGAAGGCTCGGCGCTCGACCATCTCCCGATGCGGGATGAGGAGGGGCAGCTCCGCCACGAATTCGTCGAGGAGATCGCGCGCGCCATTCATGCCGCCGACCGGCCGCTGCTGTGCGAGGTGGTGGCGGAGCTGCACGAGGCCGATCTCGGCGATTTGATCGCGGCCCTCGAACCCGAGGACCGCGTCACCCTCGTCGAGATCACCGGCACCGATTTCGACTTCTCGGCGCTCAACGAGGTCGACGACGCCGTCCGCGAGGAGATCCTCGAGGAACTCGAGCCGGAGACGGTCGCGGAGGGCGTCCGCGAGCTGGAGTCCGACGACGCAGTCCAACTGCTCGAAGGTCTCGACCAGGAGGACAAGGAAGAAATCCTTGAAAAATTGCCGCCGGCCGAGCGCGAGCCGCTGGAGCGCAGCCTGCTTTACCCGGAGAATTCCGCGGGCCGGCGGATGCAGTCGGAATTTATCGCGGTGCCGCCAGACTGGACCGTCGGCCAGGCCATCGACTACATGCGCGATACCCCCGATCTGCCCGACCGGTTCTATGAGATCTATGCGGTCGATGCCGACAAGCACTGGCAGGGCGCGGTCCCGCTCGACACGCTGCTGCGGGCGCGCCGGCCGGTACAGCTTTCCGAACTGATCGAGGAGGACCGCCGCCGCGTCTCGGTGCTCGACGACCAGGAAGAGGTCGCGCGGATGTTCGGCAAGTACAATCTGGTCGCCGCGCCCGTCGTCGACACCACCAACCGGCTGGTCGGCGTCATCACCATCGACGACGTCGTCGACGTCATCGAGGAAGAGGCCGACGAGGACCTGAAGGCGCTCGGCGGCGTCACCAGCGACGAAGAATTGTCCGACAATGTCTGGACCATTGCGCGCGGCCGCTTCAACTGGCTGCTGGTCAACCTCGCGACCGCATTCCTGGCATCCTCGGTGCTCGGCCTGTTCGAGGGCCAGCTCGAGAAGATGGTGGCGCTCGCGGTGCTGGCGCCGATCGTGGCGAGCCAGGGTGGCAACGCCGCGACCCAGACCATGACGGTGGCGGTGCGGGCGCTGGCGACCCGCGAGCTCGGCTCCAACAACGCGTTCCGCGTCGTCATGCGCGAGGCGATGGTCGGCCTCGTCAACGGGCTCGCCTTTGCCGTCATCACTGGCGTCGCCGCGGTGGCGTGGTTCAAGATCCCGGGGCTCGGCATCGTGATTGGCCTCGCCATCATCTGCAATCTGGTGGCCGGCGCGCTCGGCGGCATCCTGATCCCGATGGTGCTGGAACGGGTGCGCGCCGATCCGGCGGTGGCGTCGGGGACCTTCGTCACCACCATCACCGACGTGGTCGGCTTTTTCTCGTTTCTCGGCATCGCCACGCTGTGGTTCGGGCTGAAGTAGCTTAGCGTTTTCAAACGGCTGCCGGCGCGCGTGAAGAAAACGCGTCAGGCGAGCGCCGCATTTATCGTTAAGTGGACCTTAAGGCGCTTGGCCGATGATGGTGGCCCACGAGGTCAACATGCAGCGCTTGCGGCTTAAAGCGGACGGACGGATTGTCGAGCTGCGGGACGGGCAGGAGTTCCCGCTCGCGCCTTCGATGCCCGGGCTCGAGACTGCGCCTGCCGTCCCTGGGGCGAACGAGACGGCGCCGCTGCCGGCGGTGCGTGATCTGCGCCGCCGTGCCCAACTGACCCAGCTCGAATTCGCGGCAAGGCTTGGCGTGCCCGTCGAAACCATCCGGAATTGGGAGCAGGGCAAGCGTGCGCCGCGGGGACCGGCGCGGGCGTTGCTCGCCGTGATCGCGCATTCGCCGGACACCGTTTTCGCCGCGCTGGCCACGGAGCCGTCGCCCGCCTAGTCCTTCATTTTGACGCGTTTTCCTGCGCGAAGCCCTTCGCTTCGAAATGCTATCTGTTGGCACGGCTTTTCCCGCAGCCCATAATGGGGCCGGTCCGCGGATACAACCAATGCTGTTTGTCGAAGCCAATGGCGCAAAAATCCCGGCGATCGGGCTGGGCACCTGGGAATTGCGCGGACGCACCTGCACGCGGCTTGTCGAGCAGGCGCTGCGGCTCGGCTACCGCCACATCGACACCGCGCAGATGTACGACAACGAACGCGAGGTCGGTGAGGGGCTGCGCGCGGCGGGCGTGAAGCGCGATCAGGTTTTCCTCACCACCAAGATCTGGCCATCGCATTTCGCGCCCCATGATCTGGAGCGCTCCGCCAAGGAGAGCCTGGTGCGGCTGCGCCTGACCGAGGTCGACCTGTTGCTGCTGCATTGGCCGAACCCGCAGGTGCCGCTGGTGGAAACGCTGGGCGCGCTGGCACGCGTCAGGCAGCAGGGGCTCGCCCGCCATATCGGCATATCCAATTTCACGGTGGCCCTGATCGAGGAGGCGGTGGCCGCCTGCCCGGAGCCGCTGGCCTGCGACCAGGTCGAGTATCACCCCTATCTCGACCAGACCAAGGTGAGGGAAGCCTGCGCGCGTCACGGCATGGCGCTGGTGGCTTATAGTCCGGTCGCCAAAGGCCGCATCAAGAGCGACCGCGCGCTGCGGCGGATCGGCGAGCGCTACCGCAAGACGGCGGCACAGATCTGCCTGCGCTGGCTGGTGCAGCAGGGCGTGGCGGCGATCCCGCGCACCTCGAAACTCGAGCGGCTCTCGGAGAATATCGAGATCTTCGATTTCGAGTTGTCGGACGAGGACATGCAGGAGATTTCCGCCCTGGGCAGCGCCAGCGGTCGGCTCACGGATTTCGGTTTCGCACCGAAATGGGATTGAGCGGCGGCGCCGCCCGACGCTATGCTGGCGGAAATTAGGGGAATAGCTGGCATCGTTTCGATCCGATGGACCTGCGGCGGGTCATACCTTCTGACATCACGGCGTCGGCGATCGCACATGTGTCGCTGCTGACGCTTCTGCTGCTTTTTTCGGAGGTGCATCCGTTCGGCACGGTGACCGCCGAGCAGATCCCGGTCGAGATCGTGACGCCGCAGGATATTCTCGAGCAGCCGAAGCCGGCCGAACAGGCCGTCACCGAGACCAAGCCCGAACCTGCGCCAATTCCAAGACCTGATCCCCTGGTGCCGGACAGGACCGCCGCTGCCGGCACGCCGCCGCCGTCAGGACAGCTACAGCCGCAACCGCAACGGCAGGCCGCGCTGGTGCAGCCGGCGGCTCCACCGCAATCACAGCCGGCAGCGCCGTCCTACAAGCCGCCCGAGCCGGACGTCACCATCAAGTACCAGGTGCTGCTCGGCCTGCCGCCCGATCTTTCGCCGCTGCCCTCGGCCACCGCGCCCGGGCGCAGCAGGGGCGATGACGATTTTGACGGGCCGGCGATCGAGGGCGCCAAAATCGCGAGCTCGCTGATTGCGGAATTCCGGCGGCACCTCAAGACCTGCTCGAAGCTGCCGGCCTCGCTGTCGGAGGCCGACAACGTCGAGGTCAAGCTGCGTGTGCTGATGACGCCGGACGGCAGGCTCGCCGCCGCCCCGGTCCCCATCGAAGGCAAGGCCTCGATGAAGGCCCTGTCGCTGATGCAGGAAGCAGTCCGCGCGCTGCAGGCCTGTCAGCCCTACGCCATGCTGCCGACGGATCGCTACGGTGAATGGAAGGTGCTCGACCTCAGCTTTACGCCGAAGGATTTTAGCGCCTCCTAGCGCGCGCTCATCCCGGCCCCGGGAGAGGCGAAGGTCGCTCTCTTGGGGGCAAATGGAACTTCGATCGGCGAAACGAGAGCACCGGCCGGACGTTGATAATCGACCAAGAGACGTCGGACCTTCGGCCGGCGGCAGCTCGCGGCCATTCACTGGCGGGAGACGAGCATGACACTCATATGGCTTGGTGTGCTTCTTGTTTTCGGCGGGGTGTTGCAGATGGTGTTTCAGCCGATCTGGCACGGCCGGCTAAGCGGCAGAAGGCGACTTCGCGCCGGGCAACCCGGCGACACCCTGGAACCTGAAAGACCAGGTGGCGGCTTTGATCTCAAGTCGAACTGGCCCGGTCTTGCGCTGCTCGCGCTCGGCGCCGCTTTCCTGCTCGCCGGAGCCACGATCTGAATTTTGACACCACACTAGCTCCCCATCGCCCGCCAGGCGTTTGATGCGAACTGCCGCCGCCAGGTAACGACGACGACGAGCGCGGTCGTCAACAGCAACAGCCAGGGGCTGACGAACCAGCCGAGATAGCCGAGCGCGAAGAAGAACGCGCGCTGGCCGCGGTTGAAATGTCGGCCCGCCGCCTCGAACAGGCGCGTCGTGCGCATCACATGGGCTTCCGCTTCCGCAGTGTCGCGCTGCGAAGAGGGCGGCATCGCGCCGAGCAGGATCGCGACATAGTTGAACAGGCGATACGACCAGGCGAATTTGAAGAAGGCATAGATGAAGATCAGGATCAGCCCGACGCATTTGATCTCCCACAGCGCGGGCGAGGGGGTGAGGTCGACCGGCAGCTCGCGCAGCACGGCGAGCGCATCGTTGGTCGCGCGCAACAGCGCCAGCCCGCCGCCGATCGCGATCAGGCTGGTGGAGGCGAAGAAGGCGGTGCCATTCTGCAACGAGGCCATGATCTGCATGTCGACCATCCGCGCCTCGCGGTCGAGCATGTTGCGCACCCAGACCTCCCGATAGGCATTCATGCGCGCCGACAGGCTGTTGCGGCCGTACGCCGTGTGCTCGAGCGTGAAGCCGTAGGCCAGCCATTCGACGACGAAGAAGGCGACGGCGGCGATATCGACCCAATAGGCGCCCATGTGGCGGCATCTCCGATCATGCTTGCGGCATCGTGATGTACAGGTTGAACGCGTGCGGTGCACTATGGCAAGATGCCGGCCCCAACAGGATTTTTCCGGCAAATGTTGAAACTGGTCATCGGCAACAAGAACTACTCGTCATGGTCGATGCGGCCGTGGCTCGCGTTGCGCGCCAACGACATCCCGTTCGAGGAAGTGTTCATCCCGCTCTATACCGACGACAAGGCGGACAAGGACCGGATCCTCAGCTTTTCGAAGGCGGGCAAGGTGCCGGCGCTGATCGACGGCGACCTCACGGTGTGGGATTCACTTTCGATCATCGAATATCTCGCCGAGAAATACCCGCACGCGATGCTGTGGCCGGACGACCGCGCCCGCCGGGCGCATGCGCGTTCGATTTCGGCGGAGATGCATTCCGGCTTCATGCCGTTGCGCAATGAATGCGGCATGAACCTGCACCGTCCGGTCGGCGCCGTCGATCTGTCTGATGACGCGCGCGCCAATGTGGCGCGCGTTCAGGAGATCTGGGCTGATTGCCATCGCCGCTACGGCAACGAAGGACCGTTCCTGTTCGGCGCCTTCGGCGGCGCGGACGCGATGTTCGCACCGGTGGTGCATCGCTTCCGTACCTATGCGATCGAGGTGAAGGGCGATGCGCGGCATTATTTCGATGCGATGATGTCGCTGCCGGCGTTTCAGGAATGGACCCGCGCCGGCCTTGCCGAAACGCTTGTCATCGAGCGGTTCGAGACGGTCTGATTTCGGGTGTGGGTAGGGGCCGGGGGCTTGCGGTATTCGATTAATCTGACGCTCGCTGTCCTATAATGGGAAAGGCGGCCTCGATGCCGGGAAGCGGGTTTCCCTTGGGGAACCCTTGGGATTGCCGGTTATCGCCCTGAAAAACATGCCGAATTAGCGTATTGGCCATGCCTCGAAGCCGCTGGCTTTTAGGCAGGCGGCTGTGCTAGGTTGCCGCAGGGTTCTCAAGTCGGCCGAAAGCTAGCGGGACCGTGAGCGCGGCCGGCGTTCTTGCGTAATGGAGAGGGCGTTGAAGCATAAGTACTCCGTTGGAGAGACTGTCTATTTTACTGCCAGCAACGTTGCCCGTCCGGCCGCCAGCGGCACCTATGAGGTGATCAGGCTGCTGCCGACCGATGGCGACGACTGTCAGTATCGCATCAAAAGCTCGACCGAAGCTTTCGAACGGGTAGCCAAGGAAAGCCAGCTCGCGATTTCCTGAAACAGTTGTGTGCAATCAGCCGGCTGACGGGGTTCCATTACCGCCGCCGTCAAAAGGCCCCGTTCGCAGAACCATTCTGCCGAAAAGCGAATGCGACAAAGACGCATTCGTCTTTCGATCGCGCTTGATGCTGCGTTGAGGGACACCGCGCATGAACTGGGCATGGGATGCTTCGCTGGATCAGATCTGGCACTCGCCGAACCTTCCATTGTACCTGACGCTGGCGACCGCCGGATTTGTCGGGATTATTGTTCTGATCACGCTGCTGCGCTCGGAGAGATCCGTAGCCAACGGCGTGCTGGCGCTGATCACGCTGCTTGCGATCGGCATTGGGGGAGTCGTGACCTTCCGCAGCGTCGGCACGGCCGGCCCGGTTCAGTCGGCGGAGGCGCCTCGGCCAGTCCCGACCGCCACCGCCGCCTTGCCGCAGCTTTCCTGTATCGACGAACTGGCCGGGGATGCCGTTCTCTCGGCGTGCGAGAAGACACTGTTCGGTTCGGCCGAGTCAGTGGCCGCGGCCGTGGGCTATGCAGCCTCGCAGATCACGCTCTTGACCTCGCTCGGCGATGTCGCCACCGCGAACAAGGGAGCTGGCTCTGACTTGCAGGCGCTGCGCCGGGCCGTGGAGCGCGACCGCTACGGGTTGATGGCCTATGTGCTGATGATCCGCGACCGCTGCACGCCCGCGGCCTGCCGCGCGTTCCGTTCGCTGACCGACACGCGCCAGATCGCGGCCAACATGGAAGAGCGACTCTACGAAAACCTGATCATGCGCTACGCGGCGTCGTGGAACGCGCCCACCCAGACTGCGGCCGGCATGATGGCGGCGCTGCCGCCGTCCATGCCCACGGGCAAGCCCACCAATGCCGAATTCCCGACCTCGGCCTCCACTCCGCCGGTCAGCATCATGAATCCCGAGCCGCCGGTGAAGCCGTCGCCACCGGCCGCGGCTGCGCCGCCAGCGGCACCGCGTCCCGCCGCTGCGCCATCGCCGGCACCGTCAGCGTCGCCCTCACCGGCGCTGGCCGCCGCCAAGAAGCCGCCGGCGCCGCCGAAACGGCCGTCCACAGCGGCACCGGTCCAACTTGCGCCGTCGGGTTCGGGGACTGCCGACAATGAGCAGTGATCTCCACAGGGAGTGATCTTTTCAAAGCGCACACGGGCCGCTACATCGGCGGGATCATGCCGCTTCATCTCATCAAGCTTGCCGTTGGCTGCGAGTCGGTCAAAGAACTCAAAGGCTGGGTTGCCGAACGCATGGCGACCGCCAAGAAAAAGGGCTTGCCGCTCCGTCACGTCCACGTCACGCGGATGACGCCGAAGCGCGACGGCGAGATCCTCGCCGGCGGCTCACTCTACTGGGTGATCAAGGGCGAAATCGCCGCCCGCGAAAAGATCATCGCCATCGAGCCGTTCCGCGACAAGGACGGCATCGGGCGGTGCCGCCTGGTGATGCAGCCCAAGGTTTTTGCGGTCTCGCCGCGGCCGATGCGCCCGTTCCAGGGCTGGCGCTATCTGACCGAGGACGCTGCACCCCCGGACCTCACCAAATCCTCCGCCGCCAGCGTGGCCGCGATGCCGGAACCGATGCGTCGCGAATTGCGCGATCTGGGGCTGCTCTGAGCCGGTCGGCCCTCGGCTTACACCCCGATGTTATCAATCAGGCGTGTCTTGCCGAGTTTTGCGGCGACGAGGATCCGCACCGGTCCTTCCTTGACCGACGCAATCGGCGCCAGCGTTGCAGCGTGCCGGGCCTCGAAATAGTCCAGCGCGAAACCGGCGGCGGTGATCAGGTCGCGGCCGGCTGCCATCGCGGTCTCGAAATCCTCGCCGGCCTTCAGCCGCTTGGCGCTTTCCTTCATGGCGCGATGGAGCGTCGGCGCGGTCTGCCGTTCCTCCGCCGACAGGTAGACGTTGCGCGAGGACATCGCGAGCCCGTCGCGCTCGCGCACGGTGCGCGAGCCGATCACCTTGACGCCGAGGTCGAGATCGGCGGCCATCTGGGTCACCACCCGCAATTGCTGAAAATCCTTCTCGCCGAAGATCGCGACATCAGGCCGGCATTGGGTGAACAGCTTGCCGACCACGGTGGCGACGCCGCCGAAGAAATGCGGCCGGAAACGATCCTCGAGGCCCGCGGTAGCCGGACCTTCCGGCACAATCCTGGTGGCGAAGCCCTCCGGGTACATCGCCTTGACGTCCGGATTCCAGATCAGGTCGACCTTCTCTGCGGTCAGCCTGGCGAGGTCAGCTTTCCAGGTGCGCGGGTACGAGCCGAAATCTTCTGACGGCGCGAACTGAGTCGGGTTGACGAAGATCGAGACGACGACCTTCTGGGCGCGTTGCCTGGCGAGCCGCACCAGCGACACATGCCCGTCATGGAGCGCACCCATGGTCGGCACCAGCGCGACGGCGGCCTTGCGGGCACGCAACGCCTCGACGGCGCGGCGCAATGCAGGAACGGTACGGACGACCATGGGACTTCGCGACATCGGGCCTAGATCTCTTGCTGCTTGTGAACGGGGTGAGGGGCTGGCGGCTCCACGCCGTTTGGCGGGCGCGCCGACCTTATAAGGCCAGAGCTTTGCCGCCAAGGTTACTCGGGAATGGCAAGGCTGCGGCAGTTCAACGCCAAAGTCGGACGCGCGCGCCCGCCGGTTGAAAAGTTTCTGGACTGATCGCGGCACCGGAACGAAATCCGCACCATCGGGATTCATGATTAAAGACACACCGCGACTGATTTGAATGCGTCGTCGCGCATTTCACTTGACGGGCAGTCGTGCGTGATTTGAAGATATCGTGCGGGGGTTGAGTCATGTTGCTTCAGGCGAGCCAGGGACAATTCGGGTCGGCGCATGTCGTCGTGCTCGGCAATGAGAAGGGCGGTTCCGGAAAATCAACCACCGCCCTGCACATCGCTGTTGCCCTGATGAAGGCCGGGCAGCGCGTCGCCACCATCGACCTCGACTGCCGCCAGAAGAGTTTCACCCGCTACATCGCCAACCGGAGCGCGTGGGCGCGCCGCACCGGTCTCGATCTCGAAATCCCCGTGCATTACTGCATCAAGCTCGGCGAGACGATGCAGATCGCCGACAATGAAAACTCCGAGTTCCAGCAGTTCGCCGAGGCGGTCGGCACGGTCGAGCGCGCCTTCGACTTCATCGTCATCGATACGCCGGGTTCGGACTCCTATTTGATGCGGCTGGCGCATTCGATGGCCGACACGCTGGTGACCCCGATCAACGACAGCTTCCTCGATTTCGACGTGCTCGGCACCGTCGATCCCGCCACTTATTCGGTGACCGGCGAGAGCCACTATGCGGAAATGGTCCGTGACACCAGGCGCAAGCGCCGGCAACTCGACGGCGCCAGCACCGACTGGATCGTGGTGCGCAATCGCCTGTCGATGATCGGCTCGCGGAACAAGCAGCTCGTCGCCGACAGCCTGAAGGACCTCTCGATGCGGCTCGGCTTCCGTTCCATCGACGGGTTTGCCGAGCGGGTGGTCTACCGCGAATTCTTCCCGCGCGGACTGACGGCCCTCGACGACATCGACGAGGCCACGCTCGGCACCCGGCCCAGCATGGGCCATGTCACGGCGCGCGAGGAGGTGACCAGCCTGTTGCGCCAGCTCAAGCTGCCGCTCGACGAGCGCGGCCGCCGCCGCGCCGCCAACCGCGCCGAATGGTTCACCCAGGTCGACAAGCCGCTCGAAGTCCACGACATCATTGGCGACATCCTCAGCGCCTGACCGCCATCGACGGCCGGCTTGGCCTATCGCGGCTGGATGACCGTCATCCTGAACGGGCCGCCGCCACCGGCATGAGCATCCCGACGCCGCCCATCAGCACAGCACCATCCGCCGCCAAGCGGCGGGCACAGCCTGGGTGGGAAGCCCATGACGTCAGCGGCGTCGCGACAGGACTGAAATCCTTGACCCATCCCAAGAGAGCCGGCTCAAACTGGAGTATTGAAGCTTCCAGGCCCATAACGACCCGGCCTGAAGTTCGTTGGCTACGCAACGGTCTAAGACACTCTGCGAATTACCGGTACTTATACACCTGCGGAGGTATCGGGTTCCGTTTCAGGAACAATCCCTATCTTTCCGCGTTTTCACTAGACTTTTATCCAACCCTCGAACCAAAGCTTGATGGGAGGCAACGTAAGGAAAAGCGGGTCAAATTTGTGGGAATTGAGCGGCTGCACAATGGATAGGTGCATCGCACAATGATCAGGCGTTCGGTACACAACATTTGGCCTTTATGTCACGCCATCGTGACATATATCATCAACAAGGGACCGAAGAGTCTCAAACAGGGTTGGCCCTTAGCGGGGCGCGAGGACGAATATGAAACGTGGAATTCTCGTTCTGCTTTCACTCTCCGTGCTGGTCGCGGTCGCGTATTTTACCGCGAGCAAATGGGCGATCCGGCATGAGACGATCGCATTCCACGATCGCGACCGTGACGACCGCCTGGTGGCGGTCAACATCGCCGTCCGCCGCGACAAGGAAATGCAGGCCAATGCCGGCTTGATCAAGTTGCCGGTCGCGATCCTCAATCACGGCAATACCGTGAAGCACACCGAGTATTCATTCCTGGCGAACGTGTTCGCCTGGCGCGGCTATCTTGCGATCAGCCCGCAGCACGATCTGCCGACCGATCCGCCGATGGTGACCAAGGTCGGTGAACCCTATGTCGGCCGCCTGCCGCAGATTCAGCGTGGTGTGGCCAACATCCATTTCGCCATTCACGAAATGAAGAAGGTCCAGCCCAACGCCGACTATGAAAAGGTGACGATGGTCGGCCACTCCATGGGCGGCGACATCTCGATGTATTTCGCCAAGGAGTTTCCCGACGAGATCAAGAAGGTCGTGACGCTGGACAATCTGCGCGTGCCGTTCCTGACCGACGGCAAGTTCAAGATCCTGTCGTTCCGCTCCCAGGATACGCATTTCAAGGCGGACCCTGGCGTCGTGCCTGATGACGAACAGTGCGAGCAGGCCGGTATCACGGTGGTGAACACCGGATTCCAGCATAACGACATGCGCGATACTGGGCCCGACGCGGCCAAGTCTTCGATCGAGAAGATGCTCGACAAGTTCCTGGACGAGTCCGACAAGAGTGCCGTGTTGAAGCCCGTGCCGACCAAGGTACCGGACATCCTTAGCAGCAGCCCGGGACCGGTGCCGCTCTCAACCCCGTTGGCCAGCAATTCGCCGCCGAAGAACAAGCCGGTTACGAACTAGACGACCGACCGCCACCGTGAATTTGCGGCTGCGTCACGAGCCGGCGCATTGACCCCGCCATAGGCGCATCCCACATAGAGCTTGCTGCTTATCCGCGAGCGCTCATGGCCGGCGAACCCATCAAACCGAAATCGGCAGGCGAGGTTGACTCGGCAAAGGCCGAGGCGCGCAAGGGCGGCCCGTTACCGGAGAAGCCATCGGCATCGGAAGACATCGCCGCCTTCGTGGCGAAGGCGCGCGCGATGTCGCCGCACCGCACGGGCGCCAGGGGCAGGCTGGTGTTCGCGCTCGACGCCACCATGAGCCGGCAGCCGACCTGGGACATGGCCTGCGCGCTGCAGGCCGACATGTTTCGCGAGGCGGGTTCACTCGGCAGCCTCGACATCAGGCTGATCTATTACCGCGGCTTCAACGAATGCCGCGCGACGGGATGGATCTCCGATTCCGCGCAACTGGCGAAGCTGATGAGCAAGATCGACTGCCAGGGCGGCAATACCCAGATCGGCAAGGTGCTGTCGGAGGCGCGGCGCGAGGCGGTGGCGTCCGCCGTGCGCGCGGTCGTGTTCGTCGGCGACGCCATGGAGGAGCAGGTCGACGATCTCTGCGCCAAGGCCGGCGAACTCGGCCTGCTCAAGGTGCCCGTGTTCATGTTCCAGGAAGGCCACGACCCCACCGCCGAGCAGGCGTTCCGCGAGATTGCGCGGCTCACCGGCGGGGCATGGTGCAAGTTCGATCCCGGCGCCGCAGCGCAGTTGCGCGAGCTCCTGCGCGCCGCCGCGGCCTACGCCGCCGGCGGCCGCGAGGCGCTGCTGCGGCTGTCGAAGACCACCGGAGGCGCCGCCGCGCTTATCGGCCAGATGAAGTGATTACGACTTTGGTTGTCGCCGCGCCGGGCGCATGCTTTTCGGCGCCGGTGCCGCTATATTAGAGCCATGCCTACCCTGATTGCCGGCGTTGTCGCCGTTGTCGTTCTGTATTTGCTGCTGCAGATGTTTCGTGCAGCGAACCCGGTCGTGCTTGCGCGCACGATCAAGATCGTGGGCGGCGTGGTGGCGCTGGCGGTCGCAGCCTTCACCGGTCTGCGCGGCGAGCTGGCGGTTGCCATTCCGCTCGGCATCTTCGGCGCCGGCCTGCTCGGCTGGTCGCCGTTCGGCCCCGGTGGCTTCAGCAATATCGGCGGGATCTTCGGCGGCGGCGCACAGCGTTCGTCAGGACAGGCCTCGCGCGTCCGCTCGCAGTTCATCGAGATGACGCTCGATCATGACAGCGGCGACTTGTCGGGACGGATCGTGGACGGGCCGAATGCCGGCCGCTCGCTTGGCGAATTCGACCTGCCGCAGTTGATTGCGATGATGGCGGCGTTCGACGCCGAGAGCGTCGCCTTACTTGAAAGCTATCTTGACCGCCGGTTTCCCGCTTGGCGTCAGAACGCGCAGGGCGATACGGCAGGGGGGCAGCGCCGCACGGCGGCGAGCGGAAAAATGACGGACGAGGAAGCCTATCAGATCCTTGGCCTGCAGCCGGGGGCGGGGCGTGACGACATCAGCCGGGCGCACCGCGCCCTGATGAAGAAACTGCATCCCGATCAGGGGGGCTCGACGTACCTCGCTGCCCGTGTAAACGAGGCCAAGGATACTCTTCTTCGCACGCATCTCTAGCTAACTCCGGCTCACGCCACCGACGCTACAAACCGAGAGTTGCCTGCCTGCCATTCTCTGACTGACGCCCCACATCGCCCGCCGTTGTCCGGCGTGGTCGATCGTTCCTTGCAGGGAAACTTAACCGTAAATTCTTGACGAGAAGTTTTCGCTGACAGCATTGGGCCTGATCGTGCAAGCGCCCGCGCGACTGTGCTGCGAAAACAACGAAGCCGGCGCTTGCGGCGCCGGCTTCGTCAACTTCGGCGAAACGCCCCGCTCAGTTGCGAACGGTCATGCAGGAGATGTCGGCGCGCTTGAGGGTCTTGCACACCGCTTCGGCCTGATCGCGATCGAGACCGGCGAAGCGGGCGCGGTAGAGCGTGCGGTTGTCCTTGGCGACGACGGTTTCGGTAAAGGGATCGGCCTTGCTGAGCAGCGCGCTGGCCTTGGTGCGGGCGAGATCGATCCGCTGCTTGGCTTCGCTTTCGCTTTCGAGTGCGCCGACCTGAACGATCCAGCCGGTGCGGACCACCGCGGGCGCGGCCGGCTTGACGGCGTCGTTCTGTTGCGCGGCCTGCGGCTGAGCACGGGGCGAGGGATCGGCATAGGCCATCGTCTGCGCGTGCGGGGCCGGCGGGGGAGCCTGCGCCAGGCTGGAAGCGGGCAATACGCCGAGCACGCCGTTGCCGGTGCCGTGGCCGGCCGGCTGCTGCGGCATGGCTGCCCGGAGGGCTTCCTTGGCAGCTTCGATCTTGCTCTCCGCGGCTTTTGCGACGACGGCGCTGGAGGTCTCGGCGACTTCAGGGCGGGCCGGGATGGCGTTGGTGACCGGCGGCGCCGCGGGCTGCGATGGGCCGGCGGATGCCAGCTTCATCGGCCCGGCCTTGACCTGAACGGTCTTGACCTTGACCGGCTTCATCGGTTCGGCCGAGCCGGGGATCGCCGATATCTGCTGGGTCTGGATCACACCGCTGGTCAGCGGTGTGGGTTCGGGCCTGGCTTGCTGCTCGAACTTGTTCGCTTCGACCTTGGCGGGCGGCGGGGGCAGGGCCGCGGCGGCCGCAGCCATCAGCGACGGCTTGGCCGGCGCAATCGAGCGGGTCGTTTGCATGGCTGCGAGCCCCGGCTCGGCGGCGAAGGCGGGCTGAGCCGCTTCGGCTGAACGCGAGGTGGTGTCGGCTTCGGCTACGTCGACGGTGCCGTCGGCGGGATTGCGCTCGCTGATCGCAGCGACGGTACGCTTGGTTGCGCCTTTCTCCAGGTTCTCGGCCAGCAGGTTGCGCATGGTGGCATCGCGCGAGCCGCCGCTGCGGCCGCCCAGCACCACGCCGATGAGATGGCGGTTGCCGCGGCGCATCGAACTGACGAGGTTGAAGCCGGAGGCGCGGGTGTAGCCGGTCTTGATGCCGTCGACGCCCTCGACATTGCCGAGCAGGCGATTGTGATTGCGGATCGCTTGTCCCCGATAGTTGAACACCGAGGTCGCGAAGTAGCGGTAGTAGCGCGGGAAGCGGTCCTGGATGGCGCGGCCAAGGGTGGCCTGATCGCGCGCGGTGGTCAGTTGCTCGTCGTTGGGCAGGCCGGAGGCGTTGCGATAGGTGGTCTTGCTCATGCCGAGCGCGCGCGCCTTGCGCGTCATCAGCCGGGCGAATTCGGCTTCATCGCCAGCAATGGCTTCGGCGACCACGACGGCCGCGTCGTTGGCGGAGCGCGTCACGAGACCCTTGATGGCGTCCTCGACCTTCAGCGTCTGGCCGGGCTTCAGGCCGAGCTTGGTGGGAGCCTGCTCGGAGGCGTGCTCGGACACGTCCATTTCGGTGTCGAGCTTCATCTTGCCGGATTCCAGCCGCTCGAACAGCAGATAGAGCGTCATGATCTTGGTCAGCGATGCCGGGCGCCGGATACCGTCGGGATTGTTGGAGGAGAGCACCGCACCGGAATTGCCGTCGACGATGATCGAGGAGAATTGCGGGCTGTAGCTTTCCCGCACGACATGGTGGCGACGTTGCTTGTAGCGGCGCGCTTCGGCGCTCTCGCTCGAGATCAGGATCGCGGTTGTGAAGGTGATGAGTCCGAGGGCGCACACGCGCAAAGCGCGCGAGGAAGCCAAGGTTGTACGAAGCATTTACTTCCCCGTCCCAATTTCTGTCTTGATCACCGGCCCGTGAGGCGAAATTGTGCCCACCAGCCGCTGAGTTTCTCCCGCTCGAGGTGCCGATCCGGCCACTACACGCGGCTGGGGCGGCCGATCAGGTCGTTGTTCTAGCTAAGATGCTGTTCACACACAGCTTTCAGGCTGTCTGTCGGAAGACGAACAAGTCCAAGATTGAGGTTAGGCCGGGCGGGTTTCCAAAAGATTAATTAAGCGTTGCGTAGGACCCCGGTCTTTTCCGCTAATTGGCCGTATTTGTGCGACGCACAATATTCCTTGACTTTATTGTGCAGTGCACATATATGGAGGGTGTCAGGGAGCCGGGCCTCCCGGCAATCGGTTTGCACCTGCAGTCTGGGAAAGGACTCCATGATGGTCAAAGTTGAAGACATTCAGAACTACGGCAAAGAACATCTCGAGACGGTTGCCGCCTCCGCGAGCAACCTGCAGAGCGGCGTTCAGGCGATCGCGACCGCCTATGGCGACTACGCCAAGAAGTCATTCGAAGACACCAAGTCGTTCGTCGAAAAGCTTTCCGGCGTGAAGTCGCTGGACAAGGCGATCGAAGCGCAGACCGAATACGCGCGCTCGTCCTACGAGACCTTCGTCGCGGAATCGCAGAAGATCGCCGGCCTCTACACCGATCTCGCCAAGCAGACCTTCAAGCCCTACGAAGGCCTGGTCGCGAAGTTCAACCCGGCTTCGCACTAATCCGTTCGCGACTTCGCGCTTCGACAAAAAGAAAGCCCGGCCGTTTCGGCCGGGTTTTTTCATGAGCGAATTGGAAAGCTCGCGATCGATCCAAAGGAGCGCGAGTTATTCGACCGTCTCGCGGCACCTCACGACGTGGAAAGGACGATGCTGGAGAGCGGCCAAAACGATTAGCCAAGAACTAGCCTGGCGGGAAGGTTGAACAGGAGCGAGGAGCGGCTGAATAATGGCGCGGAGTTCTACGGCCTCAACTGAGCATTTCGCTGCAATTACTCAACTTGTGCTGCTTGTACTGTCGCACTTTTTAGGAACTTGGTGAAGGTGCAGGCATTGGAGCATGTCACCGCGCGGTCTCCGGGTATCCATCGGTGATGAGAACGCCAGTTGCGCTCCCGCCCTCCACGCTAGCAGGCAGGGGAAGGAGCAGCGCATGAAGCGCCGTCGGTTCAAACAAACATTGTCGCTTGAAGAACGGTTATCCGAAGATACGGAGCAGTTGCGCGAGCAAGCCAGGATGCTGCCGCCGGGCGCTGTCCGGGATCACGTCTTGCGACGGATCAGCCAGAATGAAGCCGCCGCCCATATGAGCGGGTGGCTTTCGTCGCCCGGTTTGAAGTCTGCAACTTGAAAGTGATCCTTGGCGCGCTCGTGGAGAGGAAGGGTGATGACCAAGCTGGATGCCCGGTCGATTGCAAATATGGAATTCGTTTTGGAAGAAACGTGCCGCGTCTTTCCCAATGGCGGCGATCATGAACAGCGTCGCTACATCGCGCAGAAATTGAAGCTGAGCGCGAGAAGGGGAAACATTACCCTGGAGGGGTTGAGAGCTGTCGCACTCAGCGCGCTCAACGAGATGACGAAGCAACGATCAGCGTGACCTCGAATGAAGGACGTCAGCAATATGCCATGTCATGCGAAAGGCCGAGTCCGCTTTTCCGCAGTCATTCATCCCGGACAGATACCGACAGAATTGCTGACAGACTTGGCTGGTCTTCGAGGTCAATTGCTCACAAGTTGGCCTCCGCCGCCATATGACGGAGAATGACCATCGGCGAATGCAGAGGAGGCCAGCATGACGATCTACATTTCCCAGGGGCGTTACACCGCCGCAGCCATCAAGGGGATGTCAGCGAATCCGGAGGATCGTTCCGAGGCGGTGGCGGAATTGTTCGCGGCCGCCGGCGGTAGACTGATCAGCTGGTATCTGACATTGGGGCCCTACGATTGGCTGATCATCGCGGAAGCGCCGGATGAGCCCACGATGATTTCAGCGGTGCTTGCCGCTGCGGCCGGCGGAAGCCTTTCGGACATCACCACCACCGTGGCGCTCACGGCGAGTGATACGGCGAAAGCGTTCCGGCGGGCAGGCGAGCTTACTCAGAAATTCCGATCGGCAGGCCGAGCCGACTACTACGGGGTAGGGATCGATTCCAGCGAGGCTTGAATACAAATTCGCGGTGCTGCTTCGACGCGGGCCGGACATAACGAGGGAGCAACGATCCCTGGGAGGAATTGTGCGACGCACCATGGGATGTCGAACCAATGGTTACAATGATCAAGGGGCGGCGGCGCCCCTGGTCAATGCAGCGCTGCGGCTGCCGTGAAAACCGGGAACAAAAAAGCCCGGCCGTTTCGGCCGGGCTTTTTCTTGGCTGAGTTTTCTTGGCGGGGCTTGTCGAGGTCTATCGATAGACGCGCAGCTTCGAGAGCGACGTCCCGATCGCGGTGAAAGCCTGTGCGATCTGGCTCGAGGACGTCACGGTGGAGAACTTGTCGTCACCGCTGGCGCAATACTTCAGAACTGCCGAGGTCGGATCATTGTTGGTGTTGACGTGCATCGTGTAGATGACGATGCCTTGGGCCTTGATGTTGTCGCACTGGATCTTCTGACGCGCGTCGATCGCACCATTGTATTGGGTCTGGCCGTTGCCGTGTGAGGGCCAGCGATCTTGCGTGTTCAGGCCGTCGGACATCACGATCAGCACCTTCTTGTAGGTGTAGTTGGAATCTTCCGCCGGCGCATTGAGCGGCACGCCTTGAGTGAGGGATTGCCATCCCCAGGCGATGCCGATCGTCTGGTTGGTACCGCCGTTCGGAGTAAGCGTGTCGACTTTGGCCTTCAGGGCGGTGAAATCATAGGTAAGGCCCATCAGTTGCGCCGGGCATGCGTTGTACTGCTCGGCGTAAAACTGGGTGGACGGAAGCGACGTGTTGTTGTTCGGCGTGGTGTTCGTTTTGTCGTAGTCCTCGTCGCGGTCCGTCACGCAACCGTTCCAGGTATTGTGGTTCCTGGGCGTCCAGGTCCGCCAGTTGCTGGCCAGACAGGAGCTTTTCGTCGAGTAGTTGTTGTTGCTGCAGGTGCCGTTTACCGCCTCCCAGTCGGTCCAATTGATCCAGCTTTCGTTGTAGTTGCTGGCGCCGACATTGACATCCTTGGCAAACGGGATCAGCGAAATGTAGACATCGCCGGGGTTCTTGGCGAGGGCCGCGATCTGGTCGATCAGGGCCTTGGCGGCCGGCTTCATGGCGGTCATCTTGCCGTCGTCGTTCATCGACCCCGTCACGTCGAGCGCCAGCGCGACCCGCATGCGCACGTTGCCCCAGACCGAGGTGGAACTGGTATTGAAGTCCATGGTCGGGAAGCCGACAACCCGCATGAAACCGGTATCTATGGAGCCCGAGCCCTTGACCAGGATGGTCGAACCGTTGCCGGTGGCTTGGGTGTAGGTCGCGGTGATCGAGATCGATTTGGCTTCATTGTTGGTGTAGAGGGCCTTGAAATACGAGTCTGCCTTCGCCGAGATCTGGGAGGCGGTAATCGTGCCCTCGGTCAGGTCCTTCGACAGCATCAGGGCGGTCGAATCGAGCGCGGCCTGCATCGAGGAGCGGGCACTGTTGGCGCGGGTGTAGTCGACCGCCGCGCCGACGAAGCTGATGATCGGGATGACCGCGATCCCGAACAGGATCGCGATGTTGCCGTCCTTGGCGCCGGCGAACCGGCGTGCAGCCGTGCGAATGCGACGGAATACGACTGTATCGAGCATGGCCTCACCGCAAATGTGGTTTCTACCGGGCATTTCCGCCCGAGCCGCTGAACAGGCGGTAAACCGGTTCCGCAAAAAACGGGTCAAAGCCCGTGCACAGCCCGGTATCGTCAACGGCGGCTAAACGGCCCACTACGGTCCTTTGTCAAATCCGGCAGAAACGATTAACCTTGGTTCGGATAGCCGAGCCGGGAATCGGGCCGGTCGCGGGTCGCGCCAGGGCAGCATCAATGCGCTTGCGGTGATCCGGCGGCGGACCCATATTCCAGATGCCGATCCGGTCAACGGGTCGGACCGGGAGCGGCGATCTGGAAAATGCGTTGCTGGGTACGAGGCGGTGGCTCATGCCAGAGCCGATCGCGAGCGAGCCAGGATGCGCTTTCCGGTCATCACCCCTGTGGAATTTCGAACGCCCTGAGCCATGTTGCAGTCATCCTCCAAAGCTTGTTCGCCCGTGCCGGCAACGTCATCTGCTTCAGCTCCCCGAATGGGCAATGACGAGAACCGCAACGCCGGAACCAACGGGCCGTCGACGTCGGTCATCACCAAGGTCAAGCCCAAGACCAAGCGTCCGAACCTCTATCGCGTCCTCATTCTGAACGACGACTACACCCCGATGGAGTTCGTCGTTCACGTGCTGGAGAAGTTCTTCCAGAAGGACGCCGAGGCGGCCACCAAGATCATGCTCCATGTCCATCACCACGGGATCGGTGAGTGCGGCGTGTTCACTTACGAGATTGCCGAGACCAAAGTGACGCAGGTCATGGATTTTGCGCGCAAGCACCAGCATCCCCTGCAATGCGTGATGGAAAAAAAATAGCCGCGCGTGGCGCTCGACCCGGCTGAACAAAGGAACGGGTCTTGCATTGTTCGGTGCTGACGGAAGCCAGAGTTCGGTGCTGATCGTTTCCCGGTAGTTTTTCGGGGGAGGGGTGCAGCCGTGGCGCGCAAATTTAGAGGAAAACCACGCTTGCGGAACCGGTCTTTCGCCACGATCGTGCGTAACTATATGACACTATGTGACAGGGGATGACGAAGGTTGTTGTTGCCTGACCGGGTAATGGCGATCATGATGACCGAGGGGCCATAGAGGACGAGAATGCCAACTTTTTCCCAAAGCCTTGAACAATCCCTGCATCGTGCGCTGGCGATTGCAAACGAGCGTCACCATCAGTATGCGACGCTCGAACATCTTCTGCTGTCGCTGATCGATGACTCGGATGCGGCCGCGGTGATGCGTGCCTGCAGCGTCGATCTCGACAAGCTGCGCACCAGCCTCGTCAACTATCTCGAGACCGAATTCGAAAATCTGGTGACTGATGGCGCCGACGACGCCAAGCCGACCGCAGGATTCCAGCGCGTCATCCAGCGCGCGGTGATTCACGTCCAGTCCTCCGGTCGCGAGGAAGTGACCGGCGCCAACGTGCTGATCGCGATCTTCGCGGAGCGCGAAAGCCACGCCGCGTACTTCCTGCAGGAGCAGGACATGACGCGGTATGACGCGGTCAACTACATCAGCCACGGCATCGCCAAGCGGCCGGGCGTCTCCGAAGCGCGCCCCGTTCGCGGCGTCGACGAGGAGACCGAGACCAAGGGTAACGAGGACGCCAAGAAGAAGGGCGAGGCGCTCGAGACCTATTGCGTCAATCTCAACAAGAAGGCGCGCGACGGCAAGATCGATCCGGTGATCGGACGCAATTCCGAGATCAACCGCGCGATCCAGGTGCTGTGCCGCCGCCAGAAGAACAACCCGCTGTTCGTCGGCGAAGCCGGCGTCGGCAAGACCGCGATTGCGGAAGGGCTCGCCAAGCGCATCGTCGATTCCGAAGTGCCGGAAGTGCTGGCGGCCGCCACCGTGTTCTCGCTCGACATGGGCACGCTGCTCGCCGGCACGCGCTACCGCGGCGATTTCGAGGAGCGCTTGAAGCAGGTGCTGAAGGAACTGGAGGCGCATCCGAATGCCATCCTGTTCATCGATGAAATTCACACCGTGATCGGGGCAGGCGCCACCTCCGGCGGCGCGATGGATGCGTCCAACCTGCTCAAGCCGGCACTCGCCTCCGGCACGATCCGCTGCATGGGTTCGACGACCTACAAGGAATACCGCCAGCATTTCGAGAAGGACCGCGCGCTGGTGCGGCGCTTCCAGAAGATCGACGTCAACGAGCCGACGGTGGAAGACGCGATTGCGATCCTCAAGGGCTTGAAGCCCTATTTCGAGGATTATCATCGGCTGAAATACACCAACGAGGCGATCGAGGCGGCGGTGCAATTGTCGTCGCGCTACATCCACGACCGCAAGCTGCCGGACAAGGCGATCGACGTGATCGACGAGTCGGGCGCGGCGCAGATGCTGGTCGCCGAGAATCGGCGCAAGAAGACCATCGGCATCAAGGAAATCGAGACCACGATCGCAACCATGGCGCGGATTCCGCCCAAGAGCGTGTCGAAGGACGATGCCGAGGTGCTGAAGCATCTCGAGCAGACCTTGAAGCGCGTGGTGTTCGGCCAGGACAAGGCGATCGAGTCGCTGTCGGCCTCGATCAAGCTGGCGCGCGCCGGCTTGCGCGAGCCGGAGAAGCCGATCGGCTCCTACCTGTTCTCCGGCCCCACCGGCGTCGGCAAGACCGAAGTTGCAAAACAGCTGGCGGCCTCGCTCGGCGTCGAGCTGCTGCGCTTCGACATGTCCGAATATATGGAGCGGCACACGGTGTCGCGCCTGATCGGCGCGCCTCCCGGCTATGTCGGCTTCGACCAGGGCGGCCTGTTGACCGACGGCGTGGATCAGCATCCGCATTGCGTGGTGCTGCTCGACGAAATCGAGAAGGCGCATCCGGATCTCTACAACGTGCTGCTGCAGATCATGGACCACGGCCGCTTGACCGACCACAACGGCAAGCAGGTGAACTTCCGCAACGTGATCCTGATCATGACCACGAACGCGGGCGCCGCGGATCTCGCGCGCCAGGCCTTCGGTTTCACGCGCAACAAGCGGGAGGGCGACGACCACGAGGCGATCAACCGCCAGTTCGCGCCGGAATTCCGCAACCGGCTGGACGCGATCGTCTCGTTCGCCCATCTCAATGCCGACGTCATCGGCATGGTGGTCGAGAAGTTCGTACTGCAGCTCGAGGCGCAGCTCGCCGACCGCGACGTCACCATCGAGCTGTCGGAGCCCGCCAAGGCCTGGCTGATCGAGCATGGCTATGACGAGCAGATGGGCGCGCGGCCGATGGCCCGTGTGATCCAGGAGCACATCAAGAAGCCGCTGGCGGACGAGGTGCTGTTCGGTCAGCTCAAGGGCGGCGGCCATGTCCGCGTCGTGCTGGTCAAGGACGCCGAGGACAAGGACAAGATCGGCTTCGAGTTCGTCGAGGGACCGGTCACGCCGAAGCCGGAAAAGCTGCCGGTGTCGCGCAAGCGCAAGCCGAAGCCGGGCGGCCCCAATGGGGGCGGCGGCGGCTCCAAGGGGCCGGCCTCGAAGGGCCCGCTGGTCAAGGTGTAGCGGCCTCACATCTGAAACAAAGAGCCGGCGTGTCGCAGGACCCGCCGGCTTTTTGATGCCTAGAGCCCCGTTCCGATTGAATCGGAACGGGACTCTAGATTCTTGAGTTGACGCGTTTTCTTGACGCGAACCGGCTTCCACTTTGCTGGAAAACGCTTTAGCTGCCCGGCCAAACCACCGCCTGGGCGGCCACGACATATTCGCCGTTGAATGTCAGGGAAGGCGAGCCATACAGCACGTATCCGAGCTCAATGGCTTCGGAAACGCGCCGGCAGAACGCCGCGTCGTCCCTGCCGGTCAGGAGGCGATAGACGGGCAGGTCGTCTGGCGGTTTTGGAGACATGTTACCTCCAACAAGACCGTGGTGGGCTGTGCTGCACTATAGGTTGTCTATCGTGGTGCGTAAGGCCCTGCGAGCCTTCAGCGTTCGCCGAGCAGTTCGTCGATCTGGCGCTGGAGTTGCCGCTTCTTGATCTCGCTTTTGCGCAGCCGCTCCTCGATATCGGAGACCGGCTCGGCCGGGCTTTCCGCGCGGAATGCGACCCCGACGAAATTATCGCGCCACCAGATCACTTTGGCGAGGAAGGAGCGGCCCTTGCGCGCGATCCGCAGCGAGAGCTGTTCCTTTGGCAACTGGACGTCATTGCTGAACTCGATGGTCGCACCGCGATCGGAGATGTTGCGGACGATGCATTCGCGCGTCGCGCCACGCTCGCCGATCTCGGCGACGCCGCCATACATCACTTTATCGCGCACGCTCTCGCGTCGATCCTGCATTGAAAGTCTCCCAGCAAACAGGGAGACTTTTACCCCGCTTTGCTCCCCGCAGAAGTCCGCCCGGCGCAAAATGCGGCATTAACGTAAACTAACGGCGGTTCCGAAAGCAGGGATTTCCGCGCAATTGCAGTGCAAAAAGGCCGTGGACGGCACTGGAACGGTGGATCCACCTGCAAGCCATGATCGTTTGACTTAACGTTTTCCTGCAATGCGCTTCCCCGGATTGCGAGCTGCCATGCCAAGAGGTCGGTTTCTTCGCGCCCTATGGTGCACGGTATTGCTGTTGGCCTCGTTTGCGAGCGCCGGCGCCGAGGATGCGGGTGAGGCCACCCGGTCGAGCGCGACCGCGATCCGGAAGGCGGACGCCCCGGCGCGCGAAAGCGAGGCGCGTGAGGCGATGTGCCTGATGATTGAATCGGCGGCGCGGGAGTCGAACCTGCCGTTGGAATTTTTCGCGCGCGTGATCTGGCAGGAGAGCCGCTTTCAGCCGGGCGCGGTAGGGCCGGTGACGCGTAGCGGCGAGCGCGCGCAGGGCATTGCGCAATTCATGCCGGGCACCGCGAACGATCGCGGCCTGCTCGACCCCTTCAATCCGGTGCAGGCGCTGCCGAAGTCGGCGGAGTTCCTCGCCGAACTGCGCGAGCAGTTCGGCAATCTGGGGCTCGCGGCTGCCGCCTACAATGCCGGTCCGCGCCGGGTGCAGGAGTGGCTTGCCGGCACCGGTCCGATGCCGCAGGAGACGCGCAACTACGTGCTCGCCATTACCGGCTCCACGGTGGAAGATTGGGCAAGAGCGGGAAAGGGCGGCAAACAGCCCGAACGAATCCCGGCTTCGAGCTGCCGCGCATTGATGGCGCTCCTGAAACAGGCGCCCAATCCCTTCGTCGCCGGTCTGGAGGAGCGCGTGAAGCTCGCCGCCGCGAAGCAATGGGGCGTGCAGCTCGCCGCCGGCTTTTCCCGCGACAAGGCGCTCGCGATGTATGGACGCGCGGTCTCGCGCCTTTCGAGCGTGATTGGCAATCGCGACCCCTCTATCCTCACCTCGCGCCTGCGCAGCCGCGGCCCGGCCACGTTCTACCAGGTGCGCTTCGGCGCCGACACGCGCGGCGAAGCCGACGGCCTCTGCAACAGCATCCGCAAGGCGGGCGGTGCGTGTTTTGTGCTGAGGAATAGAGGCGTGCCGGGGTGAAGTAGCGCGGATGAGCCATCGGGCGCGCGAATGCGCGCCCGATGCGAGCTCCGCGATGTCCGGGAATCAATCTCCGATTGTTCTTTGTTTATTTGAGCCGCTTGCGTAGCTTGTCGGAAACTTCCCGCAAGCGAACTGACAATTGTGAATCGGCCTGGATTTGTAGAGCGTCTCGCTCATTGGATTTTATGTGCAGGGAGCCTGGTGCTGTGGCTTTCGCTGGATGCGGATTGGCAAAATGCATTGTTGTGGGCCGTTAAAGCCCCGAGCCCTGGCTACTGGATAAGTAGCACCGTCAGATGGGAGAAGGTTGCTCTGTGCCTCGCCTGGAGCTTCTCGGTGTTCCTGTTCTATGTCTACCGCTACGGCATGGCCGCACGCGCGATTATTGCGCTGTTGGTGAGTGTTTTGCTCATACAAGTCGTTGATGCCGTCTTGAAGCTCAACATCGACAGCATTCCCTACCTGTGGGGTGTTGTGAAACATTTTCTTTTCGCAATAGTGTGGGTTGTCGTCGCCCCGGTACTCATATCCGCGGTTTTGGCCTACGTGATATGGACGAAGAGGGCGTTCGTGCAGACGCAGGTGAGAATTGCCTCCGCGATGACGCTTGGCGCCTGCGCGATGATGGTATGGGTTGGGCTGTTCGATGCAGTCTATCCCGGGATTGGCTGGCGTTAACGCGCCAACTCCGGACAGCGTAAGCTCCTTGCTGGATAGGTCGAGGCTCGAATGTCCCGATTGCACTGGATAGAGATGCCAGGTCGGCTCGCCATTATGGCCCGTCCTCGCGCCGATGAT
Organism: Bradyrhizobium paxllaeri; assembly: GCF_001693515.2. Classification (NCBI taxonomy): domain Bacteria; kingdom Pseudomonadati; phylum Pseudomonadota; class Alphaproteobacteria; order Hyphomicrobiales; family Nitrobacteraceae; genus Bradyrhizobium; species Bradyrhizobium paxllaeri. The sequence goes on along the minus strand of NZ_CP042968.1, from coordinate 4,914,408 downwards.
TGGTTGGAGGTGGACATCACTGGATGGAAGACTTCGGGCGTCGATCTGGTCGTAAGTCTTCTCGAACGGGAGGAGGTCTCTGAACTTGGATTGCAGCGGGAATCCGAGCTTTGCCGGGCGAGCGGAATCGAGTTCATCTCTTTTCCGATTCCGGATCGTGGCGTGCCGGAAGCCGAGCGAACGTTGGAGGTGGCCCGTTCGATAGCTGACGGTATTGCCAGCGGTCGTTCGATTGCGGTTCACTGTCGGGCAGGGATTGGCCGATCGTCCATTATCGCTGCTTGCGCAATGATCTGTTCGGGTATTGAGGCCGAGGAAGCGCTTGCGTTGATCAGAGCGGCCCGCGGCGTGATCGTGCCGGACACCGAGGAGCAGCGTGACTGGGTTGTCGCCTTTGACAAAGCCAGCCGCGCGTCACCGCTGCGGATTGCATAGCCGCCCTGAGCCTCGCTTGCTTGACGCGGGCTGCTTTCGCCAGCCCTATGCCCAGCGAACTCAACCTCACCGGTCACCCGTGGCACTACCTCCGCTCGACTCTCTCCAATGGAAAAGCCCGCTCCGCGCCTTCGCATGGGGTATGAGCTCGGTTGCATCCACGGTACTGACGCTGGTGCTGTTTGCGACCTATCTCGGCATCGGCGCGCTGGCCCATGACAGCGGGTTCAGCCTGGGCTGGGTGCTCGGCAGTACGATCCTGGTCTGGGCGGGGCCGGCGCAGATCATCCTGATTTCGACGCTCGGCTCCGGCGCGACCGCGGTGCAGGCGGCGATTGCGGTCACCGTCAGCGCCATCAGGCTGTTTCCGATGGTGGTGTCGGTGTTGCCGCTGATGAAAACGCCCAAGACCAGGCGCCGTCACCTCGTACTGGTCACGCATTTCATCGCCGTCACCCTGTGGGTCGAATGCTACCGGCTGTTGCCAAAAGTGCCGCGCGAGCGGCGCATTGCGTTCACACATGGGCTCGGCTGCGGGCTCGTTACCGTGTGCATGATCGCGACCACGCTCGGCTATGGTCTGGCTGCCAAGCTGCCGCCGCTGTTCGGCGCGGCGATCCTGCTGCTGACGCCGCTGGCGTTCCTGCTGTCGACCGCGCGCAATTGCCGGCATATCTCCGACGTGCTGGCGCTGGTGCTCGGGCTCGCGCTGTTTCCGTTGATCTCGATGCTGCATACCGGCGTCGATATTCTCATCAGCGGCATCATGGCCGGCTCCATCGCCTACGGTTTTCACTGGTGGCGGGAGAGGGCGCGCGCATGAGTGAGTTCTTCGGCAGCCCGCAGGCGCTGTTGATCCTGGTGCTCGCCGGCTTCCTGCCCAATGAGATCTGGCGGATGGCGGGGCTGTGGTTTGGCGCCGGTGTCGACGAGGGCTCGGAAGTTCTGGTGTGGGTGAGGGCGGTGGCGACCGCGATCCTCGCCGGCGTCATCGCGCAAATCCTGGTGCAGCCGCCGGGCGTGCTGGCGGGCGTACCGGACTGGCTGCGCTATGGTGCGGTCGCCGCCGGCTTTGCGGTGTTCATGCTGACGCGGCGCTCGATCTTTGCCGGCGTGGTCTCCGGTGAGATCGTCCTCGTGGTTGGGAAATGGTGGCTCGGTTGATTGCAGGCCGCCGATAATCCGCTACTCTCCGGCGTATAAGAAACGTCGGGGAAACAAAAATGAACTGGCTGAAACTGCCGGCGCTGGCCTGCGCGCTGATCTTTGCCGTGCCGCAAGCCCAAGCAGCGGAATATCCGGTCCGCCCGATCAAGCTGATCGTGCCCTATGCCGCGGGCGGCCCGACCGATGTGCTGGGACGCATGGTCGGCGAATATCTGGCGCGTGACCTGAAGCAGGCGGTGGTGGTCGAGAACAAGGCCGGCGCCCAAGGCGCGATCGGCGCGGAAGCCGCGGCGCGCTCCGAGCCCGACGGCTACACGCTGTTCTTCACGGCGGCGTCGATTTTCGTGCTCAACCCGCTGCTCTACAAGAAGCTGCCCTATGATCCCCAGAAGGATTTCCGCCTGCTCACGCTGGTCACGGATCTCCCTGTGGTGATGGAGGTGCATCCTTCCGTACCCGCCAAGACGGTCGCGGAGTTCGTGGCCTATGCGAAGCAGAATCCGGGAAATCTCAATTTCGGCTCGGCCGGAACCGGCGGTACGATTCACCTCGCCGGCGAGATGTTCAAGCAGATGGCCGGCGTCGACATGGTCCACGTCGCCTACAAGGGCGCAGGCCCGGCGCTGACGGACCTGCTGTCAGGCAATATCCAGTTGATGTTCGATACGCTCGGTACGGCCTTGCCGCCGGTCAAGGGCGGCTTGCTGCGGCCGCTGGCCGTGAGTTCCGCGCAGCGCATCCCCGATCTGCCTGACGTGCCGACCATGGCCGAAAGCGGCTATCCGGATTATGGCGTCAGCGTCTGGTATGGCGTCTCCGCGCCCGCCAAATTGCCCGACGATGTCGCACAAAAGCTCACCGCCAGTTTGAACAAGGCGCTGACGATGACGCGTTCCGCGCCTCGCTCGACAAGGTCGGTTTCCCGCCGCTGCGGCCCAAAAGCCAGGCCGAGATCGATAAATTCGTCGCGACCGATCGCGCGCGATGGGCAGGTGTGATAAAGGCGCTCAACATTTCACTGGATTAGAAAATGGTTCGAGAAAACGAAATCCGCGAGGGCGAACTCACCGTCGATGTGCCGCCGGCCCGCGATGCTGGGCTCGTCTTTGTCGGCCGCATCCGCACGCCCTGGAAATCGCGACTGGAGACGCCGCGGCAAGGCCGCCAGGACGGCCCGGTCTGCCGGCTCGAAATCTTCGAGCCCTGGGTGCCCGCGATCAAGGGCGTCGATTTCTACGAAAATCTCGAAGTGATCTATTGGCTGCACCAGTCGCGCCGCGACCTGGTGCTGCAAAGCCCGAAGAACAACCAGAAAACCCGCGGCACCTTCTCGCTGCGCTCGCCGGTGCGACCGAATCCGATCGGCACATCGATCGTGAAGTTCGTTGGCGTCGAGGGCAACACGATCCTGGTGCGCGGCCTCGACTGTCTCGACGAGACGCCGCTGCTCGACGTCAAGCCGGACCGCTGCGAATTCTCGCCGCTGGCGGCACAGAAGAGCGGGGATGTGGAGGGGGAGTAGGTGTGCTTCACCCGCCCCTTGAGGGGGCGGGTCGTCACGCATCGCAAGATGCGTGACGGGGCGGGGTGACGGTCTATCAACACGAACACTGTTGGAGGTGGAGAGACCGTCACCCCACCTCGGTTCGCATTGCATGCGAACCGATCCTTCCCTCAAGGGGAGGATAAGATTCAACCCAACGCCGCCATCAGCTTGGTCGCGTTGTCCTCCAGCACCGTCACATCCTCCTTGCGGCTCGCGGGCGGCAATAGCGCCACGCCGTCATGGCGCGGCATCACGTGCATGTGCAGGTGGAACACGACCTGTCCGCCGGCGGGCTCGTTGAATTGCTGCACGGTGATGCCGTCGGCCTTGAACGCCTTCATCGCAGCGGCGGCGATCTTGTGGGCGGCGCGCGCGACATGGGCGTAATCGTCGGGGGTGATGTCGAGAATGTTGCGGGCAGGGGTTTTCGGGATCACCAGCGTGTGGCCGGGCGAGCGCGGCATGATGTCGAGGAACGCCAGCACATGGTCATCTTCGTAGACCTTATGGCAGGGAAACTCGCCGCGCAGGATTTTTGCGAAGGGGTTGTTGGTGTCATAGGCGGGCATGGCTTTTCCCTCGAGGTTTGATTTCAATTTCACGTCGGCAGCCGAACAGGTCAAGCCTCGTCGGCGGCCTTGCGGAACGGGCCGGCTTCCGTTAACTCGCGCCCGACCTCCGCCACATAGGCGCGCTCGCGCTTCAGGTAGTCTGCGATCGCCCGGCGCAAATCAGGATCGGCGATGAAATGCGCGGAGTAGGTGGTTTGCGGCAGGTAGCCGCGCGCCAGCTTGTGCTCGCCCTGCGCGCCGGCTTCGACGATTTTCAGGCCGCGCTCGATCGCAAAATCGATGGCCTGATAGTAGCAGACCTCGAAATGCAGGAACGGGTGATGCTCGATCGCGCCCCAGTTGCGGCCGAACAGCGTATCGGACCCGACAAAGTTGATCGCGCCTGCAATCCAGCGGCCGTTGCGCTTGGCCATCACCAGCATCACGTCGCGGCTCATGCTCTCGCCGATCAGCGAGAAGAATTTGCGGGTGAGATAGGGGCGGCCCCATTTGCGCGAGCCGGTCTCCATGTAGAACGCGAAGAACGCGTCCCAGGCCTCCTCGGTGATGTCGGCGCCGGTCAGACGGTGGATGGTGACCCCGGTGGCCACCGCTTCGCGGCGCTCGCGCTTGATCGACTTGCGGTGGCGTGAGTTCAGCGAATTCAGGAAATCGTCGAAAGTGCCGTAGCCTTCGTTGTGCCAGTGAAACTGCTGGTCGTTCCGCTGCAGGAAGCCGTGCTTGCCCAGCAATTTTGCTTCCGCCTCGCGGGCAAAGGTCACATGCACGGAGGAGGCGCCGGTCGCGTTGCAGAGCGCCATCAGTCCGCGTGCCAGCGCCGAGCCGATCAGCTCGCGGTCGACGCCGTCGCGGATCAACAGCCGCGGCCCAGTGGCGGGCGTGAACGGCACCGAGACCTGCAGTTTCGGATAATAACGTCCGCCTGCACGTTCATAGGCGTCGGCCCAGCCGCGGTCGAAGACATATTCGCCTTGCGAATGCGATTTCAGATAGCAGGGCACGACGCCGGCGATCTCGCCGTCGAGCCGGGCCAGCAGATGGCGCGGGCCCCAGCCGGTGCGGGCGCAGGCCGAGCCGGACGCCTCCACGGCGGCGAAAAACGCGTGCGAAACGAAGGGGTTATAGGGCGGCTTTGCAAGGGCACAGGAGCCGCTGCGCGGGGCCAGCGTGTCGAGATGTTCAAGGCTGTTCGGATCGCCTGCCGGATTGGCGCAGGCGTCCCATTCCGCAGCCTTGATGTCGCTGACGGAGGGGACGGCTTCGAGGGTGATTTCGGATGATGCCATCTAGAAAATCGGACCGGTCCCATGATGCGATCAGCCATCGCCCATGGTGACCACCCCAAAGATCGTGCATTGCAACGACGACTTCAAGGCCGCACGGCGCGGATCAGGTTCCCGGCAGGAACTCCTCGAAGATCATCTGGTCGGCGTAGCGTGCAGCACGGGCGCGCTGCTCGGGTGTGCGTACCGTCCAGGCGAGCAGCGGCAGGCCGAAGATGTTGCGGGCGATCCAGGGGGCGGCCGCGGGCAGTTCGTTGACCCAATAGGCGACGAAATCCGGCCGGCTCCAGAAGGAGTGGCGCAGATGCGTCATGCCGCGACGCTGTTCCACTGATGCTTCCGGCCATTCTTCGGCGGTATACTTGCGTTCGGCGACGATGCCGCGGGCGCGGCCGGGGATCAGTTCGCGCAGCGCCAACACCTGATCCGGATCGAAGGACATGCCGACCGCGGGGCCGTCATAGGAGGCGAGCACCTCCGCCATTCGCTTCACCAGCCGGCGGTCGCCATCGAAATGGCTTTTCACTTCGATCACCAGCGGCACACGGCCGGCGACGAGCGAACAGAGATCGCCGAGCGTCATCATCCGCTCCGGCGTGTTCTTGAACGTGATCGCCTTGAGTTCGGCCGCGGTCTTGCCCAGCAACGCACCAGAACCCTCGGTGAGGCGGCCAAGCGCGTTATCATGATGCACCATCGCCTCGCCATCGGACGAAAGCTGGATATCGCATTCGATGGCGAAATTACCGTCGACGGCGGCCTGCGCGGCCGCCGGCATGTTTTCGACGATGCCGCGCGCAATATCATGCAGGCCGCGATGAGCGACCGGCCGCGCCGTCAGCCAGTCCGGGGCACGCACGAGAGAGCTCTCCGCTCAGGACACTTCGAAGATGGCGTCGACCTCGACGGCGGCGTCCGAGGGCAGCGAAGCCACGCCGACGGTGGTGCGGGCATGGCGGCCCTTGTCGCCGAAGGCCGTCACCATCAGGTCGGAGGCGCCGTTGAGCACCTTGGGTCCGTCGAGGAAATCAGGCGCGGAATTGATGAAGCCGCCAAGCCTGACGACGCGGACCACCTTGTCGAGATCGCCGAGCGCGGCCTTGACCTGGGCCAGCAGGTTGACCCCACAGCCCTGCGCCGCGGCGTAGCCCTGTTCGATGGTGACGCCGGCGCCGAGCTTGCCCTTGGCGATCAGCTTGCCTTCCGCATTGGCGCAGACCTGGCCGGAGACGAACAGCAGATTGCCCGTGCGCACGAAGCCGACATAGTTCGCCATCGGGGTGCGGGGCTCGTTCAGGACGATACCTTGTGCCGCCAGCTTCTGTTCGACCGTGCTCGCCATGTTTTTGTGTCCCCGCTTGTTGTGACTATGCCCTGACTTCTATCAGGCGCGCATTGTTTCGCGCATCGCGCCTCTAGTTGCAAGCGACGGCGGCTCGGCGTCCTCTGCCGTGATCGAGCGCAGATCCTGCCCGAAAACATCGAAAAACAGGGCGCTTCGGTCTCCAATTCTTACGTTTTCGTAACCCCGCCCTAGTTGCGACGCAATGGAGCCATCACTAATGTAACCGAATCTCCCTTCGAGGAAAAAACTGGACATGGCTAGCTCGTTCCCGATTCCGGTTCGTGCGTTGGCGTTCTCGGTTGCCGCGACCCTGCTATCCGGCTTTTCGAACGGACCGGCGCTGGCGGGCGCCAGCGGGCCGTTTCTTTCCCATCAGGCGCTGTATGAATTGAAGCTGGTCAAGTCGCGCGGGACCAATGCGATCTCGGGCGCGCGCGGACGCATTCTCTACAATTTCTCAGGGAGCGCCTGCGAGGGCTACACCTCCGACTTCCGCCAGGTGTCGGAACTCGACAGCGGCGAGGGTAAGCTGACGCTGAGCGATCTGCGCTCGCATTCCTGGGAGGACGGCGCCGGCAAGAGCTATCGCTTCAAGATCAATAGCCGGATGAACGATGCCGATTCCGCTCCGATCGATGGTATGGCGGAGCGGGTCGGCGACCGCATCTCGGTCAAGCTGAAGCAGCCTGTTGCGAAGACATTCGAGCTCGACGGCAAGGTGGTATTCCCGACCGAGCAGATCCAGCACATCATCGCGGCCGCCCGTGAGGGCAAGTCGGTGCTGGAACTGATGGTCTACGATGGCTCCGACAATGGCGAGAAGGTCTACAATACGCTGTCGGTGATCGGGCAGCCGATCCCGGGCACCCGCAGCATCGCGACGCCCGATCCCGCGACCGCCAACGACCAGATGAAGGCGCTGACCCGCTGGCCGGTGACCGTCAGCTATTACGACCGCGACGCCAAGACCAAGGAAGGCGAGCAGACGCCGGTTTACGCCATGTCGTTCGAGCTGTTCGAGAACGGCGTCTCCCGCGCGCTGGTGCTCGATTACAATGATTTCGTGATTGCGGGCGCGATGGGCAAGTTTGACGTCAGGGATTCCAAGCCGTGCAAGTGACGGTTCGGTCGCGCTGGTCCGGCGCGCGGGTATCTCGAACCTTCGCTTGAATTCATCCGTGGGTGAAGTCGCCGGGCTTCAGTCCGAGCGCTTTGACGGCCGGCTCCGGAAGCGGGCCCAGGGCTTCGACCCTTTCGTTCGGGGCCATCATGGTTGCGATAATCGCTTCGGCCTTTGCCGGATCCTGTTCAGCCACATAGTAGACCGAGCGAACGGGCGCACCGCCTCCCAACGGTTCAGTTGTTACGAGGACAACCTGACCATTTGCCATGCCTTGATATAGCACTGGCGCGGTGCCGTTTCCACGAAGGTGACGGCAGCCCCCGCGAGCCCGCGGTGCAGCAACGGCCATGCTGGATGGGCGTACCCATCTTGTATTGTTCCAGAGCAGCACCAATTACGAACTGTGGGATGCAGAATCGCTCTGGGAGCGAGGACGTGGCCAGCAAAAAAATGGCAGACGGAGGGCTTCCGGTCGTCGCGCGCTTTGATGTGCGCCATCGCAACTACCTCGCGCCAGACGGCTCGATCAACCGGCCGCTCCCTGCATTCGCCTCCGATGCCGACCTCCTCACCGCGCTCTATCGGGCGATGATGCTGCTGCGCAACTTTGACCGAAAGGCTGTCGCATTGCAGCGCACCGGGCGGCTCGGGACCTACGCTGTCTCGCTCGGCCAGGAGGCGGTGTCGGTCGGGATCGCCAGTGCGATGCGCGCTGAGGATGTCCTGTTGCCCTCCTATCGCGACAATGGCGCGCTGATCTGGCGTGGCGTCAAGCTGGAGGAAATTCTGCTGTTCTGGGGAGGGGACGAGCGGGGCAATCACTTCTCCGGACCGATCGAGGATTTCCCGTTTTGCGTTCCCGTGGGATCGCAGGCGCCGCATTCCGCCGGCGTTGCCTATGCCTTCAAGCTGCGCAAGCAGCCGCGCGTCGCCGTTTGCATGTTCGGCGATGGCGCCACCTCGAAGGGGGACGTCTACGAGGCGATGAATTTTGCCGGGGTGCACAAATTGCCCGTCGTGTTCGTCGCCACCAACAATCAATGGGCTATTTCCGTCCCGCTGCGGCTGCAGACCGGCTGCGAAACATTGGCGCAGAAAGCCATCGCCGCCGGCTTCATCGGCGAGCAGGTGGACGGCAGCGATGTTGTGGCGATGCGCGCCGCGGCTGAGGACGCCATCTCCGCCGCCCGTGACGGCCGGGGCCCGCGCTTCATCGAAGCGGTCACCTACCGGCTCGGCGATCATACGACCTCCGATGACGCGTTACGCTATCGTTCGGCCGAGGAAGTCCAGGCCCGCTGGAAGGAAGAGCCGATTGCGCGCCTGAGGAGCTATCTCGTCGGTCAAAAGATGTGGAGCAAGGCGGAGGAAGAACAGCTTGCCGCGGAGTGCCATGAACGCGTCGAGGCGGCGGTCGAGCGCTATTTGGCAACGGAGCCGCGCCGGCCTGAATCCATGTTCGACCATCTCTATGCCGATCTGCCCGGCGTCTATGCCGCGCAGCGCCGCGAACTCGCGGGAGAGGGCGATGCCTGAAATGACGTTGGTCGAAGCCGTCAACCTGGCGCTCGCCCGCGCGATGGAGGATGATCCTGATGTCGTCGTGCTTGGCGAAGATGTCGGCATCAATGGTGGCGTCTTCCGCGCGACCGTCGGGCTGCAAGCGCGTTTCGGCTCCGAGCGCGTCCTCGACACGCCACTTGCAGAACTCCTGATCAGCGGACTCTGCGTCGGCATGGCGGCGCAGGGGTTGAAGCCCGTCGGCGAGATCCAGTTCATGGGATTTCTGTATCCCTGCATCGACCAACTGGTGAACCACGCCTCCCGAATTCGCAACCGCACCCGGGGGCGGATCACCTGTCCAATGGTTCTGCGCACGCCGCATGGCGCCGGCATTCGCGCGCCCGAGCATCATTCCGAAAGCACCGAGGCGATGCTCGCCCATATCCCCGGCCTGCGCGTTGTCATTCCCTCGTCGCCGGAACGCGCATATGGGCTGCTGCTTGCCGCGATCCGCGATCCTGATCCGGTGGTGTTTCTGGAGCCGACGCGCATCTACCGCGCGGCGAAAGGCGAGGTGGAAGACAACGGTGAAGCCTTGCCGCTGGATGTCGCCTTTGTCCTGCGCCAGGGCCGCGACGTCACGCTGATCAGCTGGGGTGCGATGCTGAAGGAAACCATGGCGGCGGCCGATGCGCTGGCGGCCGAGGGTGTCGCCGCCGAAGTGATCGATCTCGCCACGCTCAAGCCCTACGATGAGGCGACGGTGCTCGGTTCGGTCGCAAAAACCGGGCGTTGTGTCATCGTGCACGAGGCGACGCGTACCGGCGGATTCGGAGCCGAGATCGCCGCGCTGATCGCCGAGCGCGGCCTGACTTCGCTGCTCGCGCCTGTGGCCCGCGTCACCGGCTACGACACGGTCATTCCGATGGCGCGGCTCGAGCAGCATATGATGCCATCGGTCGATCGTATCGTGACGGCCGCGCGCCGGGCGTGCCAGTTCAGTTGATTGCAGCGGACTTACCCCATGCGCCAGTTCGTATTGCCGGATCTGGGAGAGGGCCTCGAAGAGGCGGAGATTGTGAACTGGTATGTCAATGAAGGCGATCATGTCGTCACCGATCAGCCGCTGGTATCGGTCGAGACTGACAAGGCCGTCGTCGAGGTGCCGTCGCCATCGAGCGGACGCATCCTTCATTTGTTCGGCGCCAAGGGAGATGTGGTGAAAGTCGGCGCGCCGCTCGTCGAGTTCGCCGAAGGCCCCGAACAGGACACCGGCACAATTGTCGGCGAACTTGGCCCCAGCGAGCCAGCGGCTGCAGCAGCAACACTTTCCAGGCGAACGGCCGGAGAGAAGGGGCAGGTTTTTCCGGCCGTGCGCGCACTTGCCCGCAAGCTCGAGGTCGATCTCGATCTCGTCGAAGCCACGGGACCCGACGGCACCATCACGCGTGCGGATGTGGAACGCGCGGCCAGGAGTCTACCCCAAAGCGGACCTGCCGAACTCCTGCGCGGCTTGCGGCGCGCGATGGCGCAACGCATGACGGTGGCTCACGCCGAAATCGTCCCCGCGAGTGTCACCGATGAGGCCGATATCGACGACTGGCCAACCGGTGAGGACGTGACGATCCGGCTGGTGCGAGCGATCGCTGTCGCCTGCAAGGCCGAGCCTGCGCTCAATTGCTGGTATAATTCCAGCGCGGGTGAGCGGCGTCTGTTCGACCGCATCGATCTCGGCATCGCCGTCGATACCGGGGGCGGCCTTATCGTTCCCGTGTTGCGCAATGTCGCGGAGCGGGACGTATCGGATTTGCGAACCGGGCTTGACCGGATGCGGGCTGACGCCGTCGCGCGCGCGATACCTCCTGGAGAGCTGAGGGGAGCCACGATTACGCTGTCGAATTTCGGAATGATTGGAGGCCGTTTCGCCAGCCTGATCGTCGTACCGCCACAAGTGGCGATCATCGGCGCCGGCCGGATTACCCAAGGGGTGGTCGCTTATCGGGGCCAGCCGGCGGTGAGGCGCGTGCTGCCATTGTCGCTCACCTTTGACCATCGCGTGGTGACGGGAGGCGAAGCCGCTCGCTTCCTGGTGGCACTCAAAGCGGATCTTGAGCAGATTTCGTGAGACGGCTGTGCGCAGAGCCTCCCTATGGGCATATTGAGATCCGACCAGGAGACCCCCATATCCTACCGATAAGGGAGTCCTTGCTGTGCAGACCGTACAGGCGACTCTTGTTGCGGCCGCTGCGGCCGTTGCCCTTCTGGTTTCTCCCCTTGCCGCCTCGGCGGGGGAGAACAGCAGCAAGGTTGCGCTGACCGTCTCGGTCGACGGAGCGATCGGCCCGGCGACGGCCCGCTACGTGAAGGACGCGCTGACCAAGGCAAGCGAACGCCGCGCCGAGGTCGTCATTCTGCGCATGAATACACCGGGCGGACTTTCAACCAGCATGCGCGAGATCATCGCAGACGTGCTGGCGTCGCGCGTGCCCGTCGTCGGTTACGTTGCGCCCTCCGGAGCCCATGCGGCCAGCGCCGGAACCTATATCCTCTACGCCACCCATATCGCGGCCATGGCGCCTGGCACCAATCTCGGCGCGGCGACGCCGGTGCAGATTGGCCGGCCGCTGCCGGGTCTGCCGGATTCTACCCCTGACAAGGGCGACAAGGACAAGAAGGAGGGCAGCGACCAGAAGCCGAAGACCAGGGATGCCATGACGGCGAAGGCGACCAACGACGCCGTCGCCTTGATCCGCAGTCTCGCCGAACTGCGCGGCCGCAATGCCGATTGGGCGGAGAAGGCGGTGCGGGAGGCCGAAAGCCTTTCCGCCAATGCCGCCTTGCAGGCGAAAGTCATCGATCTCGTCGCACGTGACCAGGCCGAACTGCTCAGACAAATCGATGGTCGCGCGGTCGAGGTTGCGGGCGGCGAGACGCGGCATCTGGCGACCAGCGAAGCCGCGCGTGAAGCGCTCGACCCTGGATGGATCGTGCAATTCTTAAGGGTGATCACCGATCCCAACATCGCCTTCATTCTCATGCTGATCGGCATCTACGGCCTGATTTTCGAGCTTTCTTCGCCCGGCGCGGTCGCGCCCGGCGTGATCGGCACGATCTGTTTGCTGCTCGGCCTCTATGCGCTCAATATGCTGCCCATCAACTATGCGGGCCTCGGCCTGATCCTGCTCGGGATCACACTCCTGGTCATCGAGGTCTTCAACCCGACCGTCGTGATCGGTCTCGGCGGGGTCATCGCATTCGTGCTCGGAGCGGTGATGCTGTTCGAGATCGAGGAGCCTGGATTCCGGCTGTCATGGCCGGTGATCGGCATCGCGGCGGCGATCTTTATCGGCCTGATCCTGGTTGTCCTCGGTTCGCTTCAACGAGCCCGAAAAGGCCCCGTGCGGCTCGGCGCGCAAGCGATGCGCGGGCTATCGGCCGAAATCCTCGACTGGTCCGAGCGCGAAGGCCACGTCTTCACCCACGGCGAGCGCTGGCAGGCGCGCGGCAGCGAAGCCTTCAAGCCCGGAGAGGTGGTCGAGGTGGCCAACGTCGTGGATTTGACGCTCGTGGTACGGCGCCGGCCGGCGCTGACCACCGGCGAAGGAGGTATGTGATGATGCTCGATTATTTGACTTATGCGACGCTCGCGGTGCTCGTGGTTCTGTTTCTGTCCTCGGCCATTCGCATCCTGCGAGAATACGAGCGAGGCGTCGTGTTTACGCTCGGCCGCTTCACCGGCGTGAAAGGTCCCGGATTCATCATCCTGATTCCCGTCGTGCAGCAGATAGTGAAGGTCGATCTGCGGGTGATGGTCCAGGTCGTGCCGCCGCAGGACGTGATTTCGCGCGATAACGTTTCGGTCAAGGTCAACGCCGTTCTCTACTTCCGCATCATCGATCCCGAGCGCGCGATCATCAAGGTCGGCGATTATATGGCCGCGACCAGCCAGCTCGCGCAGACCACGCTGCGCTCGGTGCTCGGCAAGCACGAGCTGGACGAGATGCTCGCCGAACGGGACCGGCTCAATGCCGACGTCCAGGAAATTCTCGACCAGCAGACCGACGTCTGGGGCATCAAGGTTACCACCGTCGAGATCAAGGATATCGATATCAATGAAACCATGGTGCGTGCGATCGCCAAGCAGGCCGAGGCGGAGCGGCTGCGGCGCGCCAAGGTGATCAATGCAATGGGCGAGCAGCAGGCCGCCGAGAAGCTCGTCGAGGCCGGCCGAACGCTGGCGCGGGAGCCGCAGGCGATGCAGTTGCGCTATTTCGCGGCGCTGCACGACATTGCCGGCGAGCGATCCTCGACCGTGGTGTTTCCGCTGCCGATGGATCTGCTCGGCCATGTGACGGGAGGGCGGAGGGAAGCGACGTGACTGTGGTCGTTGCCGGCAACAGGCCGTTCGCATGCCTGCGACGGAAGGCTTGGAAGTACTGATCAATCGATGCCGCCGAGCATTCGGCTGGAAGGTTCGGTTGCATCCGACAACCAGGGAGAGCCACGATGGTAACGTATGTCGTGCTTGGCAATTTCACCGACCAGGGAATCCGCAATGCCAAGGATTCGCCGAAGCGGGCCGAGGCCTTCAAGAAGACCGCCGAGACCTTCGGCGTGACCGTAAAGGAGCTGTTCTGGACGCAGGGAAGATATGATGTTGTCACAATCCTCGATGCGCCGGACGAGTTTTCCGCCATGTCGCTTAGCTTGAGTCTTGGCGCACTGGGCAATGTTCGCACCGAGTCGTTGCGAGCCTTTTCGGCGGCGGACATGACCAAGGTTGTCGACAAGATGCTCTGACTGCCGCTCGTCACGGACGATTTGGCGCCTGCTGCTCGATGTCCCGAACCGGGGCCTGTCCCGAAAATGGTACCTCGTGGTCGTATGTCTCGGGCTCGAACTGTTCCTTGAAGATCCCTCGCAGCAACCGCCAGAGTTCTCGGTGGCCCGCGGTTTGACCGCCTTGCGTCAGATACGCCGCGATATCCATGACGTCGGTTCGATAATCCGCAGCCCCGCGGGTCCGCGAATCCAGGTAGGTCCACTCGTGTTCGACGTACAAGCGCTTGGTGTCGGTGTCGAAGACCAGGTTCCAGAAATCCAGTTCCGTGACTTCCGGCCCTTTGACCTGTCGATGCAATTCCCGCTTCAAAAAGGCCATCTTCCGCTCCTTTTGCGTAAGGTCCGTGGAAGGTATCCGGACCTATGCGCCCCATCCAAATTGGAGACTTGATAGAAATCTGATCATTCCTTGCCGGTTCAAGACCGCACAGGGCGGGTATTTTCCTTGAGGGATGGTCGAGCGCGCCTGACCCGGATACGCTTTGGCCCAATCATGCACATCAGGGAGGCACAGACATGAGCAAGCTCGAAAAACTTCGGCCAAGCGGTCTTCACCACAACTCGGCTTATTCCCACGTCGTCGTCGCGTCAGGTGCGCGCACGATCTATATCGCGGGGCAGGTCTCCACCGACGAGGAGGGGCGGGTGGTCGCCGAGGGTGATCTCGCCGCGCAGACGACGCAGGTGATGCACAATATCGGCCTCGCGCTGAAATCCGCCGGTGCGAGTTATTCCGATATCGTGAAGATCACCACCTTCGTCGTGGGCTACAGGCCGGAGCTCCGTCCGATCATCGGCAAGGCACGCTCGGTCTTCTTTGAAGGCATGGAGCCGCCGGCGAGTACGCTCATCGGCGTCACGGCGCTCGCGGCCCCGGAATGGCTGATCGAGATCGAGGCGGTGGCCGTCGTCGATTGAGAACTTTCACCGCAGTCACTCCTGCTGCGTGTTCTCCTCCGTCATTGCGAGGAGCGAAGCGACGAAGCAATCCATCTATCCGTTATGCCGCGCGATGGATTGCTTCGCTCGCGCTCGCAATGACGGAAAAGAGCGGTGCGTTACTCCTCCTCGTCCTCTTCCTTCGCCGGCCCCTTGTACGCAATGCCCCGGATCACCGCGGCATTGCCGAACTTCTTGCGCAAATCATCCATCGCGCGCTCGGCATGGGCGGAGCGGCGGTCGAGCATGTCGCTGTCGTCGCCTTGCGATCCCTCGCGCAGCGCGCTGACGCCGGTGCCCATCAGGCGGAAGGCGGTGCCGTCGATCTCCCTCGCCAGCATCTCGCGCGACACGGCAAAAATCTTCGCGGCGAGCTGGGTCGGCGCCTGGATCGATTGCGAGCGGGTGCGCTGGCGGAAATCAGCGGTCTTCAGCTTCAGCGTGATGGTGCAGCCGGCCAGATTGCTGTTCTTCAGCCGTGACGACACTTTCTCCGACAGCCGCCACAACAGCCGTTCCAGCGTGGCGAAATCCCTGATGTCGTTTTCGAACGTGGTTTCGCTCGATATGGTCTTGGCGCCGCGGTCCGGCACCACGCTGCGGTCGTCGATGCCGCGCGCCAGCCGCCACAGCCGGCGGCCTTCGCCGCCGAACTGCTTCATCAACTCGACCTCGTCGGCGCGCTGCAGGTCCGCAATGGTGCGAAAACCCCGCTGCAGCAGCTTTTCCTGGGTGGCAGGGCCGACACCGTAGATGAAGCCGACCGGCTTGTCCGCCAGCATCTCGCGGGCCTCGATCTGGTCGAGGGCGGCAAAGCCGCGCGGCTTGTCGAGATCGGAGGCAATCTTGGCCAGAAACTTGTTGCAGGACAGGCCGACCGACACCGTGATGCCGATGTCGCGCTCGACGTCGCGGGCAAAGCGGGCCAGCACCTTTGCGGGGATCATGCCGTGGACGCGCTGGGTGCCGGCGAGGTCCAGGAACGCCTCGTCGATCGATAGCGGTTCCACCAGCGGCGTCAGCGTCTGCATGGCGTGGCGCACCTCGCGGCCGACGCGGACATATTTCGCCATGTCGGGCGGGATCACGGCCGCCTGCGGGCAGAGCTCCAGCGCCTTGAACATCGGCATCGCCGAGCGCACGCCATAGGTCCGCGAGACGTAGCAGGCAGCCGACACCACGCCGCGCTTGCCGCCGCCGATGATCACGGGCCTGTCGGCAAGTTCGGGATTGTCGCGCTTCTCCACGGTAGCGTAGAATGCGTCGCAATCGATATGCGCGAGCGTGAGCGAGGGCAGGGCGGGGTGTCGAACGAGGCGCGGGGAACCGCAGATGCCGCATCGCCTCAATTTGATATCGAGGTCGCCGAGGCAATCCCGGCAGAAAGCGCGCGGACCGTCAAACGAGGCCGCTGACGCGCTCACGGCACATCGCGCTCCCAGTGCGGGTCACCCAGCACCTGACGGGCGGCGGCGATATTGGTCGGGTGCAGTTGCGAGGCGCTCGCAAATGCTTGCACGGTGGCGTCGTCCCGCAGCACGAAATCCAGCACGGAGGCCAGAAATTGCGGGTCGGCCGCGGCGGTGCGCAGCGTCTCCGGACCGATGCCGGTTTCGGCCAGGAAAAGACCGAGCCGCTCAGGATCGCCGGCAACGAAGCTCAGCGCCTGAACTGCAACGATTTCAGCCACTTCGCGGGGGTTGTGAACAGGCTTTTTCGACAGGTGATTTGCCTTTCCGTTAACTTATAGGCTCTACTTTGGAACCATCATGCCCGAGTCTGCGGAGTGCGTTCAACATTTGCAAACCGCTTCGTAAAACTTGGTGCATCGATTTAACGGCTTAGAGCGAAATCTGGCGCTAGTTTGAATTCACTTTTCGACAAGGGGCGGCTGCGGTGCGGAGCGTGTCGAAAAGCCGGACGTGTGTTCTGGGATGAGGGAGGGACGGGATGGCGAAAACCGTCCTGATCGTGGAGGACAACGAGCTCAACATGAAGCTCTTTCGCGATCTGTTGGAAGCGCATGGCTATCAGACTTCCGGTACCAGCAACGGTTTCGAGGCGCTTGATCTTGTTCGCAAGCTGCGTCCCGACCTGATCCTCATGGATATCCAGCTTCCGCAAGTATCCGGCCTCGAAGTGACGCGCTGGATCAAGGACGATCCCGAACTGCGCGCGATTCCGGTGGTTGCCGTCACTGCATTCGCGATGAAGGGCGACGAAGAGCGCATCCGCGAGGGCGGCTGCGAGGCGTATCTGTCCAAACCTATTTCCGTCGGCAAGTTTATCGAAACCGTGCGGCGTTTTATCGGGTAGGAGTGAGCTTTCGATGTCTGCGCGTATTCTTGTCGTCGATGACGTTCCGGCAAACGTCAAGCTCCTGGAAGCCCGCCTGTCGGCCGAATATTTCGACGTGCTGACGGCCTCGAACGGCGCCGAGGCACTCGACATCTGCTCGCGCTCGGAATGCGACATCATCCTGCTCGACGTCATGATGCCCGACATGGACGGGTTCGAGGTCTGCCGCCGGCTGAAGTCCAATCCCGCCACCCATTTCATCCCGGTCGTGATCGTCACCGCGCTGGACAGCCCGTCCGATCGCGTGCGCGGGCTGGAAGCCGGCGCCGACGATTTTCTCACCAAGCCGGTGTCCGACGTCGTTCTGATCGCGCGCGTCCGCTCGCTGACGCGGCTGAAGATGATGACCGATGAACTGCGCATGCGCGCCATCACCTCGCTTGAGATCGGCATGGAGGCGCCCGAGCGCAGCGCCATCGCCGACAAGGGCGTTGGCGGGCGGATCCTCCTGGTCGACGACCGGCCGTCATCCTACGAGCGGTTGGCGCCGATCCTCTCTGCCGAGCACACCGTCGACGTCGAGATCAATCCGGCGGAAGCGCTGTTTCACGCTGCCGAGGGCAATTATGATTTGCTGATCGTTTCGCTCAGCCTGGAAAATTACGACGGCCTGCGGCTGTGCAGCCAGGCGCGCTCGCTGGAGCGCACCCGCCAGTTGCCGATCCTCGCCATCTCCGACGCCGATAACAATGCGCGGCTGTTGCGCGGGCTCGAAATCGGCGTCAACGACTATCTGCTCCGTCCCGTCGACAAGAACGAACTGCTGGCGCGGGCGCGCACCCAGATCCGCAAGCGGCGCTATACGGACCACCTGCGCGACAACGTGCAGAACTCGATCGAAATGGCGATCACCGACGCGCTGACCGGCTTGAACAACCGCCGCTACATGGAAAGCCATCTCTCTACGCTGGTCGAGCAGGCTTCGAGCCGCGGCAAGCCGCTGGCGCTGATGATTCTCGACATCGACTTCTTCAAATCGATCAACGACACATATGGCCATGATGCCGGCGATGACGTGCTGCGCGAATTCGCGGTGCGTATCCGCAAGTCGATCCGCGGCATCGATCTCGCCTGCCGCTACGGCGGCGAGGAGTTCGTGATCGTGATGCCGGAAACCGACATCAATGTCGCCGGCATGGTCGCCGAGCGCCTGCGCCGCTCGATCGCCGGCGAAACCTTTGCGGTCAACAAGGGCACCAAGCGGATCGACGTCACGATCTCGATTGGGCTTGCCACGCTCGACCACAAGGACGAGCCGGTCGCCGACGTGCTCAAGCGCGCCGACGTGGCGCTCTATCGGGCAAAGAACGACGGGCGGAACAGGGTGGTTTCGACGGCGGCGTGAGCTGCTGCTGTCGTCCCTGCGAACGCATCAGCGGGGAAAGCCGAAAACCTATCAACCCGTCGCCCCTGCGGACGCAGGGGCCCATACGCCGCGGTCTGTGTGAAGGGCACGCAGGGAGACGCTTCGCTTCAGCAGCCCACAGCGCCGGTTGATTTAACGTAGAGCGTCAGACGCTGAAGCGCATCAAACTATCAGATCGCTGAGATCGCGCCACTCCAGATTCTCACGCTCGATCAGTTCAATCTTCCAATCCCGCTTCCAGCGCTTGAGCTGCTTTTCACGGGCAATCGCTTCGTCCGGCCGCTCGAACGCTTCGACATAGACAAGCCGGTAAACGCCGTAGGTTTTGACGAACGAGGAACCCTCGCCATTGCGATGTTGCTCCATCCGTTTCGAAAGGGAATTGGTCACCCCGATATACAGGGTCCCGTGCCGTCGGCTCGCGAGGATGTAGACGTAATACATGCACGAAACACAGAGTTCGATGTCGTCCCTGCGAACGCAGGGACCCATACCGCGTGATCTCTCGTTAGAGCAAAGCGGCAGACGCTCTTCGCAAAACATCCGCCGGTGGCTATGGGTCCCTGCTTTCGCAGGGACGACGATGGTTCGGTTGCTGCCTCACACCACAACCGTGGCCTTCTTCACCGCCTCATACGCCAGCCGCTTGAACTCGAACGAGAACGGATGCACGAACGCCATCTGGCGCTGCGCCATCATGACACCGGCGAGGTTGTGCTTCGGCGAGATCCACCATTGGGTGCCGGCGACGCCGCCCCAATAGAGCTCGCCCGCGGCGTCGGGGTGATCGAACGGCGTCGGCTTCACGATCAGGCCGCCGGCCAAAGTGAAGGCTTTGCCGGGCTGCTCTCCCATCGTGGCAAAGCGAATCCACTGGCCCTCGGGCAGCTGGTTGGTCATCATCTGCGCAATCGTTTCCGGCTTGAGCAGCGTCGGCCCGCCGGGCAGCAGGCTTCGGATCAGCGCCACCATGTCATGCAGCGTCGACACCAGACCGCCACCGCCGCTGAGCCGCGCGATCGGGCGCAGATAGGCGCCGGGGAAGGGCGAGTTGTCGGTTCGGGTCAATCCCGGCTTCATCGGCTCCATCAGGTCCGCACCGGCATAATAGGCAACGAGCCGTCCCTGATCCTTTTCCGGCACCACGAAGCCGGTATCGACCATGCCGAGCGGATCGAGAATTCGCAGCTTGATGAACTTGTCGAAGCTTTGCCCGCTGATGACTTCGACCAGCCGCCCCAGCACGTCGGTGGCCAGCGAATATTCCCACGAGGTGCCGGGCTGATAGATCAGCGGCAGGCCGGCCAGCACGTCCACCATGTCGGCCAGCGTCGTCATGGGATTGTGGACACCGCGCTCGTTGAGCGCCTTGTAGATGGCGGTGCCAGGATCGAAAAAGCCGTAGCTGAGGCCGGAGCTGTGGCTGAGCAACTGACGGATGGTGATCGAGCTCTTCGCGGGCTCGGTGTCATCAAGCGAGGTGGCGCCGGGCCGCAGCACTTTTCGATTTCCGAGCTGCGGAATAAATTTTTCGATTGGGTCGTCGAGCCCAAGCTTGCCTTCCTCAGACAACAATAGCACGGCGCAGGAGGTGATCAGCTTGGTGTTGGAGAAGACGCGAAAGATATGATCGGTGCGCAGCGGCGTCTGCGCTTCCTTGTCGGCCCAGCCGACGCAATTCACGTCGATGAGGTCGCGCCCGGTCATGACCGCCCAGGAAATGCCTGACAGCAGGTTGTTGTCGATATAGCGCTGCATCGCCGCGCGTGCCGGTTTGAAGTCGTAACCGCTGGCGGTCACTTTCAGGTCTTCCATCTTCGTTCCCTCTATCGCCGCTTTCTGGCGTCGTCCCTGCGAACGCAGGGACCCATAACCACCGATGCAGCTTGTTGCAGAAGGTAACTACCACATTGGCCTATTGCAAAGCCACGGCGTATGGGTCCCTGCGTTCGCAGGGACGACGATGTGGAGGGTTGGTCGCCTCAAGCTGGCGAGGAGATCCGAGGCTTCTTCGACGCCCGCTTCAAAGCTGTACTGGTTTTGCCCATCTTCACCCCCGCATTCCTGAGCAGCACCGTGGCCGCCTGCTTTGCCGCGCGCGCCATCGCGGGATCGTTGCGGACGAGGTCTTGCGCGATCGAGCCGTCGACCAGCAGCGTGAGCTGCGTCGCCAAGGCTTCTGCATCGGCGACGCCGAGCTGCACCAGCAGGTCGCGAAACCAGAGGCGGCGGCCTTCCTTGAACGCGACCGCAATCTTCCGGACCGACCGGTCTTCACCGAGTTCGGCGACCGCGTTGACGAACGGACAGCCGCGAAAATCCTTGTGCGAAAAGCGCCGCTCCAGCGAATCGAAGGTGCCGAGAATCTGTTGGACCGGCGATTTGTCGGAAGCGCGCGGCGCCACGAAGCGCCGCGCCAGATAGGCCGAGATCAGCGCATCCTTGGACGGGAAATGATTGTAGAGCGTGCGCTTGCTGATGCCGATTTCAGCCGCGATGGTGTCGACGCCAACAGCGCGAAGTCCCTGCAGATAGAACAGCCTATCCGCGGTTTCCAGAATCCGGTCCTTCATGGCCGGTTTGTCGGGCAGGGGTGCCATGCGAATGCGTGGGTCGCCGTTTGCTTGACAGCAGAGCCCCCTTATAGCCTAGTTACACAGGTCTGTGTACCTATTTCAGATATCGATTGCAGGACGCGGCGTTCGAATCGCGGCCCTTGGGGAGAATAAAAACAATGGCCGCCCTGCTGCAGATCCTGCGCCCCACACTGCCCATTCTGATCGGCGCGTCCGTCATGCTCACGCTCAGCATGGGCTTGCGGCAATCGCTCGGCCTGTTCATGCAGCCGCTGACGCAGGACATCCGGATTTCGGTGTCCGATTTCACGCTGGCGCTTGCGGTACAGAATCTCGCCTGGGGTTTCCTGCAGCCGCTCGCCGGCGCGCTGACGGTGCGCTACGGGTTTCGGCCCATCATGATCATCGGCTCGCTGCTCTATGTCGCCGGCCTCGCGCTCATGGCGGGCGCCAACGGCATCCTGAGCATCATGATCGGTGGCGGCGTGTTGATCGGTGCGTCGTTGGCCTGCACTGCAGCGGCGATTGCGATGTCGGTCGCAGCCCGCGCGGTGCCGGCGTCGGTGCGCTCGACGGTGCTCGGCCTGGTCTCGGGTGCGGGATCGCTCGGCGCGCTGTTGTCGGCGCCGATCGGGCAGATTCTCAACGAGGGCTATGGCTGGCGGATGGGCCTCGTGGGGTTCGTGGTGCTGGCGCTCCTGATGATTCCGGCCGCGTGGTATGCGGGCAGGGTGGACAGGGTTCCGCTGCCCAAGCCGACCGATGACGAGATCGGCGACACGTCTGCCGGCGCGGCGACGAAGATGGCGTTCTCCAACGCGTCCTTCGTGGTGATGACCGGCGCCTATTTCGTCTGCGGCATGCAGCTCGTCTTTCTCACCACGCACCTGCCGTCGTATCTGGCGATCTGCGGCTTGGATCCGATGCTGAGCGCGCAGACACTCGGCATGATCGGCGGCTTCAATGTGCTTGGCAGCATCTTCTTCGGCTGGGCCGGCCAGCGCTGGAACAAGCTGGCGCTGCTCGGCGGCATCTACATCTTCCGCTCGATCGCGCTCGCCTGGTATTTCACGCTGCCGCCGACGCCGGCGACCACGCTCTTGTTCGGCGCCATCATGGGCTTTCTGTGGATGGGCGTCGGCCCGCTGGTCGCGGGCGCGGTGGCCGAGATGTTCGGCCTGAAATGGCAGGCGATGATCCAGGGTCTCGCCTTCATGAGCCATCAGGTCGGCAGCTTCCTCGGCGCCTATGGCGGCGGGGTGCTTTACGACGCGCTCGGCTCCTACACCATGGCCTGGCGGATCGGCGTCGCGCTGGGCCTCGCCGGCGGCATCGTCCAGGTCGCGTTCGCGCTGATCCGGCCGGGCCGGCCGCCGCAGATGCAGACGGCGTAATTTCGATCCGCCTGGAATCAAAAACGGGGCCGCAAGGCCCCGTTCAAACCGTCAGCAATGGCTTGCGACGTTACTTGATCTTCGATTCCTTGAACTCGACGTGCTTGCGCGCGACCGGGTCGTACTTCTTCTTGACCAGCTTGTCGGTCATGGTGCGCGAATTCTTCTTGGCGACGTAATAGAAGCCGGTGTCCGCCGTGGAAACGAGCTTGACCTTGATGGTGACCGCTTTGGCCATGGTTGAGACCTCAAATGTCTGGAAATCTGGCGCCGGCCAAACCGGCCTGCATTTGCGCGCAACCTAGCTTCTGATCGCCCAAAGTCAAGGTTTTCGGGGCAAAAACCGGCCGGATTCGGCGGGATTAACCCTCAAAGAACCGGTTTTTTGGCCTCGGCAGCCCCAAATTCTCTCGCAAGGTCTTGCCCTCGTACTCTTTCCGGAAAATCCCGCGCCGCTGCAGTTCCGGCACCACCTTATCGACGAAATCGTCGAGCCCCGCCGGGAGGAACGGGAACATGATGTTGAAGCCGTCGCTGCCGCGGCTCACCAGCCAGTCTTCCATCTGGTCGGCGATGGTTTGGGGCGTGCCGACGAACGATAGCCCGCCATAGCCGCCGACCCGCTGGGCGAGTTGGCGCACGGTGAGCTTGTCGCGCGCGGCGGCATCGACGAGGCGCTGGCGGCCGCTCTTGCTGGCATTGGTCTCGGGGATCTCCGGCAACTGCCCGTCGGGATCGAAGCCGGAGGCGTCGGTACCGAGCTGGACCGAGAGCGAAGCGATGGCGCTGTCGTAATGCACCATGCTGTCGAGCTTGGCGCGCTTTTCCTTCGCATCCTCGACGCTGTCGCCGACCACGACGAAGGCGCCGGGCAGGATCTTCAGATGCTCGGGGTCGCGGCCGATCTTCTCCATGCGGCCCTTGATGTCGGCATAAAGCTTCTGCCCGTCGGCGAGGGAGCCACCGCCAGTGAACACGGCTTCCGCCGTCTCGGCCGCAAGCTGCCTGCCGTCCTCGGACGCGCCGGCCTGCACGATCAGCGGCCAACCCTGCACGGGGCGGGCGATGTTGAGCGGTCCACGCACCGAGAGATATTTGCCCCTGTGATTGAGCACGTGCATCTTTGCCGGATCGAAATAAAGCCCGGCCTCGACGTCGCGCACGAAGGCGTCATCGGCGAAGGAATCCCAGAGACCAGTCACCACGTCATAGAACTCACGCGCCCGCTTGTAGCGCTCGGCGTGCTCCATGTGATCGTCGAGCCCGAAATTCAGCGCGGCGTCCGGATTGGAGGTGGTGACAATATTCCATCCCGCGCGTCCGCCCGAGATGTGATCGAGCGACGCAAAACGCCGGGCAACGTGATAGGGCTCGTCGAACGTCGTCGATCCCGTCGCGATCAGGCCGATATGTTCGGTGGCGCCGGCCAGCGCCGACAGCAGTGTGAACGGCTCGAACGAGGTCACCGTGTGGCTGCGCTTGAGCGCATTGATCGGCATGTTCAGCACGGCAAGGTGATCGGCCATGAAGAAGGCGTCGAACTTGCCGGCTTCCAGCTTCTGGATCAGGCGCTTGATGTGAGGGAAATTGAAGTTCGCGTCAGGCCAGGCGCCGGGATAGCGCCACGCGCCGGTGTGGATGGAGACCGGCCGCATGAACGCGCCGAGCTTGAGTTGCCGCTGTGCCATTGCCCCGTTCCGTCGCTGTTATTGTTGGGGAAGAGATAGGGATGGGCGAGGGTTGCGCCATTGGTGGTGCGCAGAAGATTATTTTGTTTTTTGGTGCGTCCTCAACACGGCTGTCATTCCGGGATGCGCGCAGCGCAGACCCGGAATCTCGAGATTCTCAGGTGCGCAATTGCGCACCACAGTTCATCGCTCCGCGATGCCCCGGAATGACGGAGAGGAGGAACGTGAAGGGCTACGCCCCCAGCACGTCCTTCTGCATCTTGCCGCCGTAGAAGTGGAAGAACGGCACCGGCGCGTCGTGGCGCAACGGGCCGGTGGCGAGGCGGCGGTCGAGTTCGGCGAGCACGTTCTTGGTCATGGCATGCGCGTCGGCGAGCGGCTGCGAGCCGATCTCGACCCACACCAGTTCGACCAGTTCGGCATCGGCGTGGATCACGCCTTCGACGCGATGCGCAATGGCTGAGGCATCGGCCGTGAAGAAGCGCGTATCGAAACGGCGGACGCGGCCGGGCGGGGTGATCGCGCGCGCGATCAGGAACAGGCCGGACGGATCGGGCAAGAGGCCCGCTTCCGCGAACGGCTTCCAGGCGCCGTCGAGCTTCACGGACTTGTCGACCTTGCATCCGAGGCAGAGGCCGGTTTCCTCGCAGGCTTCGCGGATCGCGGCGACTGCGAGTGCGCGCGCGCGGGACGGCGCGATCTTCGGACTGCCCTTCAGCAGATTGGCCTCAAGCTCCGCGGAAATGGGAGCCGCGACGGGAATGCGGTTGTCGGCTTTATCGACGCGGCCGCCCGGGAAGACGTATTTGCCCGGCATGAACACCACGTTGTCGTGGCGCTTGCCGACCAGCACTTTCGGCTTGTCGCCGGAGCGGTCGATCAGGATCAGCGTCGCCGCATCCTTGGGTCGGAAATAGGGATGGTGATCGGCCTCTTTTCCTTCTTGTACGTCAGTCGCAGCGTCGCTCATCCCATCCCCATTGTGATGCTTCCTGTTGTTGCTTCCGGACTAGCTAGACCGGTGGAATGTCGGCAGGCGCATTCTCGTCAAAGCCGTGCATGCGCAGCGCCCACTGGAAGCCGACCACGGCGCCCTTGACCGGCTGCAACAGCAGCAGCGACGTAATGAAGGTGATCGGCAAATAGATCGCCAGTTGCAGCCACACCGCCGGCGAATAATTGGTTTCGATCCACAGCGCCGCCGGTACCACGATGTGGCCGACGATGACGATCACGAGATAGGCCGGCAGATCGTCGGCGCGGTGCGGGGTGAAATCGAGCCCGCACTTCGAGCAATTGTTGGCGGTCTTCAGGAAGGCGCGAAACATCTTGCCTTCGCCGCAGCGCGGGCAGCGGCAGCGAAAGCCGCGCTTCATCGCGCTCCAGAGGTCGCGTTTCTCGGCGTGTGCGGATTCCCGGGTCCATGTCGTGGGACTCACCGTTTCCATGACTTGCCTTTCTTCGATTTGCCGGACTTGGCTTTGCCCGACTTGCCCTTGTGGGTCTTGCGAACCTTTTCGCGCGGGCTGCGGCCCGGACGTGATTTCGAAAGCGCCTTCGAGCCCTCGCGTTTTCTGCCGCGCGGAATGACCTGACCTTCCGACAGCAGTTCGAACCGCAACGCGCCGGCTACTGGTGCAGCTTCTACCAGACGCACGTCGACGACGTCACCCAGCCGGTGCATGGCACCGCTGCGTGAGCCGACGAGCGCGTGACGCGTCTCGTCGTAGTTGAAATACTCGGTGCCGAGCGTGCGGATCGGGATCAGCCCGTCGGCGCCGGTATCCGATAACTTCACGAACAGGCCGGCGCGGGTAACGCCGGAAATTCGGCCCTGAAACGTCGCGCCGATGCGGTCGGCGAGGAAATGCGCGATCAGCCGGTCGGCGGTCTCGCGCTCCGCCTTCATCGCGCGACGTTCGGTCAGCGAAATCTGCGCCGCGACCTCGCTCAGTGTCTCCAGCGTCTCGCTCTCCGGCAACGCGCCTTCGCCGAGGCCGAGCGCGCGGATCAGCGCACGATGCACGATCAGGTCCGCATATCGCCTGATCGGCGAAGTGAAATGGGCATAGCGGCGAAGATTGAGGCCGAAATGGCCGTAATTCTCCGCCGAATATTCCGCCTGCGCCTGCGAGCGCAGCACCACCTCGTTGACGAGCGGTTCGTAGTCCTCGCCGCGGACCTGTCCCAGCACGCGATTGAACAGGGCAGGGCGCAAGGCGCCGCTCTTGGCAAAGGGCAAATCGAGCGTCTTCAGGAATTCCTGGAGGTTATAAACCTTCTCCTGGGTCGGCTCGTCGTGCACCCGATAGATAAGCGGCAACCCCTTTTTTTCAAGCATTTCGGCCGCGGCCACGTTGGCGAGGATCATGAATTCCTCGATCAGCCGGTGCGCGTCGAGCCGTTCCGGCACGATGACGCGATCGACCGTGCCGTCACTCTTGAGCAGGATTTTTCGCTCGGGCAAATCCAGATCAAGCGGATCGCGTTCGTCGCGTGCGAGTTTCACCAGCGCATAGGCCGCATAGAGCGGCTT
This sequence comes from Bradyrhizobium paxllaeri, assembly GCF_001693515.2. NCBI lineage: Bacteria > Pseudomonadati > Pseudomonadota > Alphaproteobacteria > Hyphomicrobiales > Nitrobacteraceae > Bradyrhizobium > Bradyrhizobium paxllaeri. The sequence goes on along the minus strand of NZ_CP042968.1, from coordinate 4,887,735 downwards.
CAGGATCGGCTCCAGCAGCGGGCCGGTGGTATCGTCTGGGCGGCCGTCGATCGCGGCCTGCGCCTGCGCGTAGTGCAGCTTGGCGGCCGAGCGCATCAGCACGCGATGAAAGCTGTGCGAGCTCTTGCGGCCGTCGGCGCCGATCACCAGCCGCACCGCCAGCGCGCCGCGCGGCTCGCCCGGCACCAGCGAGCAGAGATTGTTGGAGATGCGCTCGGGCAGCATCGGCACGACGCGGTCGGGAAAATAGACCGAATTGCCGCGCGTCAGCGCATCGCGATCCAGCGCCGAGCCCGGCCGCACATAGAAGGCGACGTCGGCAATCGCGACATGGACGATATAGCCGCCCTTGTTGTTCGGATCGGGGTCGGGCGCGGCGTGCACGGCGTCGTCGTGATCTTTGGCGTCGGGCGGATCGATGGTGACGAGCGGCAGATCGCGCCAGTCTTCACGGCCCTTCAACGTCGCAGGTTCGCCTGCCTCGGCCTCGCGCACCGCGGACGGCGAAAACGCCTGCGGAATGTCGTGGGCGTGGATCGCGATCAGGCTGATCGCCTTTTCGCTCGACAGCGAGCCGAGCCGCTCCTTCACCTTGCCGGCCGCGAGGCCATAGCCGCGCGAGCGCACCAGATCGACGCTGACGAGGTCGCCATCCTCTGCGCCGCTGGTATCCGCTGGCGCTATGTTCAATTCGCGCCCGGCCTGCTTCTTGTCGACGGGAACGAGCAGGCCGCCGCCGCCAGGCAGTTTGCGGAAGATGCCGAGCACGCGCGCGCGGGCCTGATCGATAATCTTGAGGATGCGCCCGCGATAGGGGGCGCCTTCGCTATCATCAGCCTTTTCGATCCGCAACAGGGCTCGGTCGCCGACACCCGCGGCGGTGCCGGGTTGCAGACGGCGCGGGACGTGGATGCGGATCTTCGGCGCGGGGCCGCTCTGTTCGGTGTCCCACTCGGTGGGAGTGGCGAGCAATTCGCCGTCGGTATCGCGGCCGGTGATGTCGGCGATCACGGTCGGCGGCAGGAGAGCCGTCTCGTGGATTTTCCGGCCGCGCTTGGCGATGGTGCCGTCGTCGGCGAGGTCGCGCAGGATGCGCTTCAGTTCGGCGCGGTCGGCATTCTTCAGGCCGAACTCGCGGGCGATTTCCCGCGTGCCGATTTTGCCCGGATGGGCACGGATAAAGGCAACGATGGCGTCCCGGCTCGGAAAGCCATGGTCGTGTTTTCTATTCACTTATCCCCGGGCCTTGCCCGCGCTTTTCTTCGCAGGCGTTTTGGGTGCAGTGGCGGGCTTGGCCGCCGACGTCTTGGCAGCGGACGCGACCGGCGCGCGTGCCTTGCTGACGGCTTCCGATTTCGGCTTTGCCGCGGCCTTCTTCGCCGCTGCCTTCTTGGCAGGCTTTGGCGCGTCAGAATCGGCCGCTTTGTCCGCGGCCTTCTTGGCGGCAGCCTTCTTCGGCGCGGCCTTTTTCGCAGGACGCTTGGCCTTGCCGCCGCCCTTGGCGGCGCGCTCGTCGATCAGGACGATGGCTTCGGCGAGCGTGATCGTGTCGGGCGTCTTGTCGCTCGGGATCGTGGCGTTGACGCCGCCGGCGGTGACGTAGGCACCGTAGCGGCCGTTCTTCACGGCAACGCCGCCCAGGCTCGGATGCTCGCCGAGCGGCTTGCCGGGGTCGGCACCGAAGCGGCGGCCGCTTGGGCCCTTTGCGATCTTCTCCGCGATCAACGTCACCGCGCGGTTGAGACCGATGTCGAACACCTCGTCGCCGGCCTCGAGGCTGGCATAGGTCTTCTCGTGACGCACGAACGGCCCGAAGCGGCCGATGCCGGCGGTGATCGGCTCGCCGGTTTCCGGATGTTTGCCAACTTCGCGCGGGAGCGACAGCAGTTTTAAGGCCAGTTCGAGCTCCATGTCGCCCGGCGACATGTTCTTGGGGATGCCGGCGCGCTTGGGCTTTTCGCCTTCTTCGTAATCCTTCTGCTCGCCGAGCTGGATGTAGGGGCCGAAGCGTCCGGCCTTCACCGTCACGTCGAGATCGGTGTCGGGGTCCTTGCCGAGCACGCGGTCGGCGCTGGCTTCGCTATCGGCGGCGAGCGGACGGGTGTAGCGGCATTCCGGATAGTTCGAGCAGCCGACAAAGGCGCCGAACTTGCCGGCCTTCAGGTTTAGCTTGCCGGTGCCGCAGGTCGGGCACTGCCTGATATCGCCGCCATCCGAGCGAGCGGGGTAGATGTGCGGCCCCAGCATGTCGTCGAGCACATCAAGCACCTCGGCGACGCGCAGGTCCTTGATGTCGTTGACCGCGCCGATGAAGCCGGCCCAGAAATCCTGCAACACCTGCTGCCAGGAAATCTCGTTGTTGGAGATGCGGTCGAGCTGTTCTTCCAGCGCGGCAGTGAAGTCGTACTCGACATAGCGTGAGAAAAAGTTTTCGAGGAACGCGACTACGACGCGCCCCTTGTCCTCGCCGTGCAGCCGCTTCTTCTCCAGCTTGACGTAGCCGCGGTCTTTCAGGACCTGCAGGATCGAGGCGTAGGTCGAGGGGCGGCCGATGCCGAGCTCTTCCATCCGCTTCACCAGCGATGCCTCGGAGAAGCGCGGCGGCGGTTCGGTGAAGTGTTGCGTGACGGCGAGATCCTGCCGCTTCAACGGCTCGCCTTCGCTCATCGCGGGGAGGCGGCGCGAATCCTCGTCTTCCTCGTCGTCGCGGCCTTCCTGGTAGAGCGCGAGGAAGCCGTCGAACTTGATGACCTGGCCGGAAGCGCGCAGCTCCAGCACGCGGGAGCCGGCCTTCGCCGCGATGTCCACAGTGGTGCGTTCGAGCTCGGCCGATTCCATCTGGCTTGCGATGGTGCGGATCCAGATCAGCTCATAGAGTTTCGCCTGATCGGGATCGAGGCGACGGCGCATCTCGGCGGGACGGCGCGCCAGATCGGTCGGGCGGATCGCTTCGTGCGCTTCCTGTGCGTTCTTGGCCTTGGTCTGGTACTGGCGCGGCGCATCCGGCACATAGGCGTTGCCGTAATCGTCGCCGATCACCTTGCGAGCCTGCGTGATCGCGGAGCCGTCGATCTGCACGCCGTCGGTTCGCATATAGGTGATGAGACCGGTGGTCTCGCCGCCGATATCGATGCCTTCATAAAGGCGCTGGGCGATCCGCATGGTGTGCGCCGGCGCAAAACCGAGCTTGCGGCTGGCTTCCTGCTGCAGCGTCGAGGTGGTGAAGGGCGCCTGCGGATTGCGCCGCGCCGGCTTGGCTTCCACGGTCGAAACCGTGAAGTTCGCCGCTTCAATGGCCTTCTTGAGATCTTCAGCTTCCGCGCCGGAGCCGATGTCGAGGCGCTGGATTTTCTTGCCGTCGGCGCCGACGAGGCGGGCTTCAAAACTCTCGCCGCGCGGCGTGGTCAGCGTCGCGACCAGCGACCAGTATTCGCGGGGAACGAATTTCTCGATTTCGAGTTCGCGGTCGCAGACCAGACGCAGCGCCACCGACTGCACGCGGCCGGCCGAGCGCGCGCCGGGCAGCTTGCGCCACAGCACCGGCGAGAGCGTGAAGCCGACCAGATAATCAAGCGCGCGGCGCGCCATATAGGCGTCGACCAGCGCGCCGTCGATCTGGCGCGGCGCCTTCATGGCGTCGGTGACGGCCTGCTTGGTGATGGCGTTGAACACCACGCGCTCGATCTTCTGATCCTTCAGCGCGCGCTTCTCCTTCATGACCTCCAGCACGTGCCAGGAGATCGCTTCGCCCTCGCGATCAGGGTCGGTCGCGAGAATCAGACGGTCGGCGCCCTTCAGCGCTTTCGCGATGTCGTTGAGTCGGCTGGCCGCCTTCGGGTCCACCTCCCAGATCATCTGAAAGTTGGCTTCCGGATCGACGGAACCGTTCTTGGCGGGGAGGTCGCGGACATGGCCGAACGAGGCCAGAACCTCGTAGGAGGCGCCTAGATACTTATTGATCGTCTTGGCTTTCGCCGGCGACTCCACGATGACGATATTCATGTCATTCCAATGGCTTACGGGAAAAGATAAAGGCGGGTTCCGCGAGACTCGCGGCCCACCGATTGGACCCGAACATGGGTGGTGAGGCGGCCCCTGTCAAATCGGCAAATGCCGCCAGGGAACCTTTTGATGTCCACTTATATCTGAGGAGTTGCGAAATGCGCCCTAGAGTTGCGCCATCAAAGGGGTTATTTCAGGGCAATACTTTGTGTCATTGGGATGCAAGTTTTTTGAGCAAAGCTGCTGGCGGCCGGAAGCGGAAAGCTTCAGGCAAGAAACCGGACTCGCCAACCGAAGTACCCGAACGAGGTGAAGAAGGCGGCCCCGACGAGGCCGTAGCCTTCATTGCGGAAACCGTTGCCGAACTGGTCAAGCTCGCGGAACGCCATCGGCTGGAGGTGCTCGGTCATCTGCTCGGCATGGCGCAACTCGAGGCGGAAGAGCGGCTGCGCACCCGGAGCAAGCACAAGCTGTCGTGAGGGTGAAGGCAGAGCGAAAGACGGCTCTCTCCCGTCATTGCGAGCCAACGGGTCGCGCGAATGCGCGCCCGATGACAGGCTCCGCGAAGCAATCCATCTTTCCCCGCGTCGAGACGTGGATTGCTTCGCTGCGCTCGCAATGACGGTGGACATAGTTTCACAATGTCTCAGGATGCCACAACACGCCTCCCTGTCTTCCCCGCCGCTCGCGGCTTCAGCGCCGTATCGCCCGCACTCAGCAACCGCCCATCCTGCGAATACAGTTCGAGCTTGCGAACCGGCTTGCCCTTTTCCTTGTCGACAAGAATGGTGGTGATCTCTTCCGGGCGGTCGTCGAACTCCTCGCTCCATTGCCGCAGGGCGACCAGAACCGGAAACACGCCGCGACCCTTCGGCGTCAGCAGATATTCCTGATAGACGCTGCCGTCGGAGGCGGGCGCGATCTTGAGGACACCCTGATCGACCAGCGCGCGCAACCGCACGGCGAGGATGTTCTTGGCGAGGCCAAGCCTCTTCTGGAATTCGCCGAAGCGGCTGATCCCGAACAGCGCTTCGCGAATGATGAGTATCGACCACCAGTCGCCGATCGCATCCAGCGAGCGCGCGATCGGGCAATCGTCGCGCTCAAAGCTGGTTCGTTTCACCATCGCGGTGCTCCAATTGAGTAAAGACCGATCACGGCCTTGTGTAGTTGCAATATTAAACCAGATGCCCTAGATGGGCAATCTAGTTTAATAATGCAACCATTGGAGACGGCCATGAGGCTTGCGAACAAGACGGCGTTGATCACAGGGGGCAACAGCGGCATCGGGCTTGCGACCGCAAAACTGTTCGTGGCCGAAGGCGCCAGGGTCGTCATCACAGGACGAAATCAGGCGACGCTCGATGCCGCCGCCAGGGAGTTGGGCCCGAACGCGCTCGCGCTCGCGGCCGACGCGACCGACATCGCCGCCACGGAAGCTGCGATCGGGAAGGGGGCCGAAAAGTTCGGCAAGTACGACATCCTGTTCGCCAATGCCGGCATCGCCGGCGGCACGCCGCTGGGCGGCGCGACTGTCGAGATCTTCGAGAAGGTCATCAGCACCAACCTCACCGGCGTGTTCTTCACCGTGCAGTCCGCGCTGCCGCATCTCAACGACAACGCCTCGATCATCCTCAACGGCTCGGTGATCTCCGTGCTCGGCATTCCCGGTTACTCGGCCTATGGCGCAGCCAAGGCCGGCGTGCGGGCGATGGCGCGGATCATGGCGTCGGAACTGTCGCCGCGCGGCATCCGCGTCAACGTGGTGGCCCCGGGCGCGATCCGCACCCCGATCTGGGGCCCGGCGATCGCAACCCCGGAAGCCGAAAAGGCCTTTGAAAAGCGGATCGCGCTGTCGACGCCGCTCGGCCGCATCGGCGAAACCGACCACATCGCGAAGACGGTGCTGTTCCTCGCGTCGGACGATGCCGTGCATGTGCAGGGGCAGGAATTGTTCGTCGACGGCGGCGCTACGGCCTCGCCGAGCGGAGCCCCGATCTATCGGGGGTAGGGCCTCCGTCGTGGACTTCGGCCAGTCCGCCGCCCTGCGACGGATTGGCGCTGAGCCGGAAGGACGCTTGAACGTCAATCATCATTGCCGGACACTCGAAGGATGGGAGTTTTCTGACGCAAGAGAACTGGAAGCAGTCATGCCGAAAAAGGCTGGCGTCTCTTCATCCGCGTTGCAGAAGTCGGACACCGGGCAATTCGTTTCAATTGCGCTGTTTTCCGGGATTGGTCTTTTGATCTCCCTCGTGATCGTTCTCTGCCGCATGCACGGCATTTTCTAAACGGTTTCCCAACCGAGCAGGGCGGCTGCCGTCGGGGGGTGACGGCAGCCAATTTTCTTTCGTCCTAAGCGGCGTGCAGATCGCCTGCGGCTTTCAGCGCGCCGGCCACGGCCTTTTCGCGATGGTCCGGGCCGACCTGAATGCCATCGGCGGAAATGAATTCCGGATTGCGGATACCGATGAAGCCGAACACCCAGCGCAAATAGGTTTCGACATGTTCGCCGGGTGCGATCGGTGTATCCGCACCGTAATAGCCGCCGCGCGAGATCGCGATGATGACGCGCTTGTTGCCGGCCAGACCCTCGACGCCTTGCGCGCCGTATTTGAACGTCTTGCCCGCGACCAGGATGCGGTCGATCCAGGCCTTGAGCTGGCTCGGGACGGTGAAATTGTACATGGGCGCGCCGATCACGACGATGTCGGCAGCCAGAAACTCGTCCAGCACGGCCTGGCCGGCGGCGAGATCGTCTCGCAATGATGCGTCCGGCGCCGCTCCCTGACTGGCGGCAAGGTGCAAACCGGACAGATGCGCCAGCGGCGTCAGCGTGAGATCGCGGTAGCTGACTTCGAGGCCGGGGGTGGACTGGCGCAGACGGTCGACGACGGCCGCGGAAACCTGGCGGCTGACCGAGTGGGGGCCGAGAACGCTGGAATCGAGATGCAGGAGTTTCATGGTAGGGTCACCTTTGGTATAGGTTTGTAACTGGCGCTATATGAGTGACCGTGGCATAACCCCGCAAGAACGCACATTTTTCTCACCCGAGCACATCCATGAGACCCGAGCACAAGAAAGTGCCTGCCCTCCCAGCCGGCCCCCACAACGACAGCGACTGCCGCGGCGCCGCCGCCGTGCTGGCGCGGGTCGGCGACAAATGGAGCGTGTTCGTGATCATGATGCTTGGCGATGGCCCCAAGCGTTTCAACGAGCTCAAGCGCCTGGTCGGCGGCATCTCGCAGCGAATGCTGACGCTGACGCTGCGCGGGCTCGAACGCGATGGGCTCGTGACGCGAACGGTGTTTCCGACGATTCCGCCGCGGGTCGACTATGAATTGACTGACCTTGGACGTGGCTTATCCGAGCCGGTGAAGGCGCTCGGCACGTGGGCGATCGAGCATCAGCCGCAGATCGAGCGGGCGCGGACGAGTTTCGACGCACGCAGCGGGAAGGATTAGGACGTGGACTTATAAAGCGCGCGTAGTCTTGGTCGCGCCCGATGTCGGCTCGTCGCTCAATAGCAGCACAAAAGCGGACATCGCCGGAGGTCGCCGAAGGGCCAACTCCGGACTCATGCGCCGGAGAAGAGTGCCGCTATTCGATCACCTCGTGGAAATTGGAGAGCTACTCGGGCAACCCCGCTTTGCGAAAACCCTCAATCATCAGCTTCGCATTTTTTGATACTTGGCTCCGAGCGATCCACGCCGATATTGTGAAAGCGGGGTCGATCTCAAGCACACGAGCCGCCGCCTCACGGGCCTCAGCATCGTGTCCGAGATGGGCGAAAGCGGACGCGAGGCAGCGGTGTGGTCCTGGATAGAAAGGGTTCTGACGCAGGGCTTTCTTCCCTGCAACGATGGCCTCGTCAAAGCGACGAAGCTCAATAAGGGCAAATCCCATCCCGGTAAGCGCTCCGAATGTTTGCGGGTCCACCGGGCTCATTCGCATGGCGCGTTCAAAGCTCCGGATCGCTTCCTCCGGCTGCCCCGCAATCTTATAGACCCAGCCTCTGCGGTTCCATGTGTGAAATGAATTTGGGTTGAGCGCGACCGCCCGATCGGCCATCTCAACCTCAGTCTCACAATCGCCGATCAATAATGCGGAGATCGAGGCAGCAGTTGCCAACGTGTCTGGATCACCATCGTCGAGGCTCAATGCCAAGCGCATAAGCCGAACGGCTTCCTTGCGTTCGAATTGTGGATCGATCGCATAGTTCCTAATCACGTTTTCCACATGACATTCACCTGCCAAAGCTGCCGCAGCAGCAAACCCAGGGTCAAGCGCCAAGGCGCGCTGGACCAGTCGGAGTGCCTCGGCCAAACTTTCGCGGGTCGATCGGACGGCTTGCTGTATAGCCCGGAGAAAAAGATCATACGCGGTGAGGTCTTCCGGTCGGCGCCGCGTCGCCAGCGCAATTTCTGCTTGAAACAACTTTGGCTGAATAGCTGAGACAACAGCGAGCGTGACGTCGTCTTGCAACGCGAAAATGTCTGTCATGTCACGCTCGAACCTGTCCGCCCAAATGTGTGCGCCCGTAGCCGCTTCAATCAACTGGCACGTGATGCGAACTTTCCCCGACGCCTTGCGCACCGCCCCCTCAAGGACATAGCGCACGCCAAGCCTGCGTCCGACTTCCTTGATATCGACGGCTTTGCCCTTAAAGGTGAAACTCGAATTGCGAGCGATCACGAACAACGATCTGAATCGCGAAAGTGCGGTAGTGATCTCCTCAACCATCCCGTCCGCGAAGTACTCCTGCTCGGGATCGCCAGACATGTTCGCGAACGGCAGCACGGCGATGGAGGGCTCCTCGGGAAGTGCAGGAACACTCTCGGGCGCATCGCCAGGGTTTAGACCTGCAACCTCTCGCGCCTCCCGCACCTGTCCGACGAAGCGGAAGCCCTTGCGCGGTAGTGTCTTGATGAAGCGCTGTTCCTCGCCGGAATCGCCGATTGCACCCCGGGCGGCATTCAGGCGGGTCGTCAGCGCCGCGTCAGATACGCTGCGCCCATTCCAAATGGCTTTGATGAGGTCGTCCTTGCTGACAACCCGCTCCCTGTTGCGGATCAGGTAATCGAGCAGGTCAAAAACCTGCGGTGTGATCGACACCGCATCGGTCCCCCGACGCAGCTCGCGCCGGTCGGTGTCGAATTCGTATTCCTCGAAAAGATAGCGCAAGCTGCCATTCCTTCTCGGGGTCGCCTCTGTATTAGCGCAGGAAGAATAAGCCGCCGGTAAGAGAAATGTAAGTAACCAGTTAAGCGCGCCCGCGCATCTTGCGGCAACTTCTGTCTAGTGAACAGTTCAGACAGGACACACCCTAATGAGCACGATCCACGGGACCACTGAGCTGGGACCGGTAACCGCAAGGCGGCAGGTCTACAGTCCTCTCGAAACATATTGGAATGCATTTCAGGAGTGGCGCAAACGCCGGACATTAATGGCCAACTTGTGCGACCTAAGTGACAGGGAGCTAATAGACATCGGCATTACGCGCAGCGAGATCGACTACCTCGCTTCGCATCGAGGTTGCGATCCGCGAGGCATCCTATCCGGCGAATGAATGTCGATATCTGGCAGCGGTAGACGGTCGGAATGGTCACTACCAGAGGCGTCGTGGCGCAGATGCTCACTTCCGATATGGGTCAAAGGACTAAACCGCTCGCGCGGTAGGGCGCCGCGGCTGGCGACGGAGCCAAGAGGATAGCGCAACGGGGCGTCCTGCCTTGAGATCGAGGGGTTCGACAACCTCACTCAAGACAGGAGCATCCCCATGACCGACGAGGCAGTGAGCCCGTTGCGCCGGCGCATGATCGAAGACATGACGATCCGCAAGTTCGCGCCGAAGACCCAACATGACTACGTGCAAAGAATCAAGAACTTCGCTGCGTTTCTCGGGCGATCACCCGATACGGCGAGCTTCGAGGATGTCCGCCGCTACCAACTTCACCTGACGGCGAGCGGTGTTGGCGTGCCGACGATCAACCAGACCGTCTCGACCTTGCGGTTCTTGTTCCGGGTCACGCTGAAGCGGCACGAGATCGTCGAACATACCCATATCATTCACGAGCCGCGCAAGCTCCCTGTGGTGCTTAGCGTCGAGGAGGTGGCGCGGCTACTCGATGCTGCACCGGGGCTCAAATGCAAGGCGGCACTGAGCGTGGCCTACGGCGCCGGTCTGCGCGCCACCGAGGTGGTCTCGCTCAAGGTCTCCGACATCGACAGCAAGCGCATGATCATCCGCGTCGAGCAGGGCAAAGGCGGCAAGGACCGTAATGTCATGCTGTCGCCGAGCTTGCTCGACCTGCTGCGGACCTGGTGGAAGGCGGCGCGCCCACAGGGCTGGCTGTTCCCGGGCCGCGATCCGGCGCAGCCGATGACCACGCGCCAGCTCAATCGTGCCTGTCATGCCGCCGCGCAGATGGCGGAGATCAGCAAGCGCGTCTCGCTGCACACCTTGCGGCACAGCTTCGCCACCCACCTGCTCGAGCAGAACATCGATGTCCGCGTCATCCAGGTGCTGCTCGGTCACGCCAAGCTCGACACCACGGCGCTCTATACCCGCGTCGCCACCAAGACGATCAGCGAGGTCATGAGCCCGCTGGAGCATATCGCGCTCAAGCTCAAGGAGAGCCGACCGCCCAGCTGACGCGCAGGCCGCTCGTGTCGCGCCCGGCCTTGGAGGTTGCGGATATCTTCCGCAACCATGGCCCGGCATGGCGTCAAGCCCATGCCGGCCATGTCAGCCTCGATCAGTTGAAGGTGATGTCGGCGATCGAGCGCTGTCGCACGGCGGCGCTGGGCGGCCATGTCGCGCGCTGCGCGGACTGCGCCTATACGACGATCGCCTACAACTCCTGCCGCAACCGGCATTGCCCGAAGTGCCAAGGCGCCGCCGCGAAAGACTGGCTTGCCGACCGCGAGACCGAGCTGTTGCCGGTGCCGTACTATCACGTGGTGTTCACGCTGCCGGCGGCCATCGCCGACATCGCCTACCAGAACAAGGCCGTGATCTACGACCTGCTGTTCAAGGTCTCGGCCGAGACCATGCTGACGATCGCCGCTGATCCGAAGCATCTGGGCGCCAAGATCGGCATCACCTCCGTGCTGCATACCTGGGGCTCGGCGCTCACCCATCACCCGCATGTGCACATGATCGTCCCGGGTGGCGGCATCTCGCCCGACGGCCAGCGCTGGGTGTCCTGCCGGCCGGGCTTCTTCCTCCCGGTGCGCGTGCTCTCCCGCCTGTTCCGCCGATTGTTCCTGGAGAAGCTCATCGCCGCCCACCAGACCGGCCGCCTCAGCTTCTTCGGCGAGAACATCCATCTGGCCGATGCGCGATCCTTCGCGGCCTATCTCGCCCCGCTGCGCAAGGCCGAGTGGATCGTCTACGCCAAGCGCCCGTTCGGCGGACCCGAGGCGGTGCTGGCCTATCTGTCGCGCTACACCCACCGCGTTGCCATCGCCAACAGCCGCTTGATTGCCTTCGACGATCGCGGCGTCACCTTCAAGTGGAAGGACTACCGCAGCGAGGGCCGCGATCGATACAAGCACATGACGCTCACCACCGACGAGTTCATCCGTCGCTTCCTCATCCACGTCCTGCCCAAAGGCTTGCACCGCATCCGCCACTACGGCCTGTTCGCCAAAGGCGCTTGTGCCGACAACATCGCCCGCGCCCGTGAACTGCTCGCCGTTGCAAAACCTGACGACCAGCCTACCGCTGCCGCCGTCGATCCCAAAAAGCCGAGCTGTCCATGCTGCGGCGGTCGTATGATCATCATTGAGGTCTTCGAACGCGGCGCAACGCCACGGCATCGGCCGACAGCTCCAGCGACCGTCATCAGGATCGACACCTCATGACCGCGTTACAATCCCGCAAATCTGCGCGTCGCGCCCGCTGCCCCTCCGCCAGCCACGGCAGAGCGCGCCCAGCTCTCTGCCCACCGTCGCAAATCGTCGGACAGCTTATGCAGTTCAGCGTCATCCGCCGCTCGTTCGTCAGCCGCTTCACCGTCGCACAACGCGTTGCTTCGGCTCGATCCCAATCAGCCAGCGCGCCCGCGGCACTCAAATTCCCATAGCGCCTGCCGCACCGCCGTACGTTCCCTTAAGCGCGGTTTCCTCCCTTGGAGGCTTTCGGACGCCGGCCGCCGAGCACGCGGCGCCGTCCCTCAAGCGGCCGGCATCCGAAACCCTTCACACCAGCGGTAATGTTCTAACCGATCAGAAGATTCCCGCTCGGCCCTCAAAACCCGACATCGCTTTTATGAGCACGCGCCCTAGATCAGCGACACCAGCCCGCCGCCATGGCGCTCCAGGTGGCCCGCCAGTTCGAGCTCGAGCAGCACCGTGCGAACGATGGTGGGCGAAAGGCCCGACATTCGGATCAGATCATCGAGGCTGACCGGGCTCGGTCCGAGCAGCGCGACAATACGTTTGCGTACGCCCGGATCGATCTCGAAATCGAGCGGCTCGTCATCGCCTTCGCGCGCCTCGAGCACGATCGGCCGTTCCAGGATCGGCTGAACCGCATTGATGACGTCGCTGGCTTCGGTGACGAGCGCCGCGCCCTGCTTGATCAGATCGTTGGTGCCGGCGGCGCGCGGATCGAGCGGCGAGCCCGGCACCGCGAACACTTCGCGGCCCTGTTCGGCGGCCATCCGCGCGGTGATCAGCGATCCCGAGCGGTGCGCGGCTTCGATCACGACGACGCCGAGCGATGCGCCCGAGATCAGACGGTTGCGGCGCGGAAAGTCGCGGGCGCGCGGCACATGGCCGAGCGGCATCTCGGAAATCGCGCCGCCGTGTTCGAGCAGGGCCGCCAGCAAGTCCTCATGCTCGGGCGGATAGATCCGGTCATGGCCGCCGGCCAGCACCGCGACCGTGCCGCTTTGGATCGTCGCGCGATGCGCGGCCTGATCGATGCCGCGCGCCAGTCCGGAGATGACGACGAAACCGGCATCGCCGAGATCGCGCGCCAATTGGCCGGCGAATTTCAGTCCGGCGCCGGAAGCGTTGCGCGAGCCGACGATCGCGATCATCGGCCGCATCAGCGCCTCAGGCGCGCCGCGCACGCCGAGCAGCGGCGGCGGATCGTCGAGCGCCGCCAGCCGCGGCGGGTAGGCAGCTTCACCCGGCGCGACCAGCGAGACGCCGATTTTCTTCGCCGCGGCGATCTCCGCCCGCGCTTCCTCCTCGCGGTAGATCCGCCCTGAACGTGCCGCGCCGCCACGCCGCGCCAGATCGGGCAGCCGCTCCAGCGCCGCGCGGGATTGCCGAAATGGCCGATCAGCGAGTTGAAGGTGCGCGGGCCGACATTGTCGCTGCGGATCAGGCGCAGCCGGTCAATTCGCTCGGCATCGGTCAGGTGAGGGGTAGGCGGTGTACGGTCATGCATGCGGATGCAGCTTTGCCCAACCTGAGATTGCGAGCAAGCTGTTTCAAATTATTTAGCCGTCATGCCCGGCCTTGCCGCCTCCGCTAAAGCTTCGGCGCGCCACGACGAAAGGCCACGGCGAAGCCTTTGGCGTAGCTGGGTGCCGGGCATCCACGTCTTTCGTGGTACGACCGGCAAAGTAAGACGTGGATGCCCGGGACAAGCCCACGACTGTCCGGTTTAATTTTTGTAGACAAGGCGCATGGCGTTGATTCTTCTGTGCTCCAAGCGTTTGGCGACGTTTTGGGACACGGAGAAGGATCAAGCCATGCTGCATCAGAATAGCGTATTCCACGGACTTCTAAAGCACGTTCCATGGCATCGGTTCGACAGGCTTGTGGAGGAGCATGGAGCCGATGCGCGGGTGCGCCGGTTGTCGACCAAGAGCCAGTTGGTGGCGCTGCTTTATGGTCAGCTTTCGGGGGCGGCGAGCTTGCGCGAGATCGTGGCAGGACTTTCGAGCCATGCTGTGCGGCTCTACCATGTGGGCGCGGCACCGGTTCAACGATCGACCTTCTCGGATGCGAACGCACAGCGGCCTGCCGCCGTGTTCACCGAACTGTTGGCGATAATGATGAAGCAGGCGCATCGCAGGCTGCGTCGCAAGCTTGCCGAGACGACCTACCTGATCGATGCCACGAGCGTGCGCTTGAACGAACACAGCGCCGGCTGGGCGCGGTTCTCGGCGGGGGTCTGCGGTGCCAAAGTGCACGTAATTTACGACGCCGACGCGGATCGCCCAATCTATGCCGCGGTCACTCCGGCCAACGTCAACGACATCACCATGGCCCAGCAAATGCCGATCGAGCCGGGCGCCACTTATGTCTTCGATCTCGGTTATTACGACTATGCCTGGTGGGCCGCGCTCGATGCCGCCGGCTGCCGGATCGTCAGCCGCTTCAAATCCAACACGCCGCTCGACGTGGTGGAGGAACTGCCCGTCATCCCGGACGGCAACATCCTCTCCGACCGCATCGGCTTCCTTCCCGCACGCCAGGCCAAGAGCCGCTGCAATCCAATGCAGGATGCGGTACGCGAGGTCCGCATCATGACCGATACCGGAAAGATGCTGCGTATCTTGTCGAATGATCTCGATGCCAGCGCACAAGAGATCGCTGATCTCTATCGTCGACGCTGGGCCATCGAGTTGTTCTTCCGCTGGATCAAGCAGACCCTCAAGATCACTCGCTTCGTCGGCACATCCGAGAATGCCATACGCATCCAGATTGCGGTCGCGCTCATCGCCTTCCTGCTGCTGCGCCTGGCCAGGCTGCACAGAAAGCCGTTCCAAGCCCAACCGTCTTCAGCAGGCTGGTCCGGGCCAACCTCATGCACCGCCGATCGATCGACAAGCTGCTCGAACCATCGCCAATCGTCCAAGATCAGCGGCAGATGAGCCTAAGTCTATGCTAAAACTAAACCGGACAGCCGTGGGTCAAGCCCGGCCATGACGTGAGAGAGGGTTCCACTTGATCTCCTGACCAGGTCGTCTCTAAAAGTTCATTGCAGGAAGCATTCCCATGATTTCACTCGCTGAACTCCAGCGCCGCATCGATTCCGGGGATCTCTCCGCCGATGCCGCCATCGCACAATCGCAGGAAGCGATCTGCGAGCACGACAAGACCATCGGCGCCTTCGTCTGCCATTCCGATGAGGTGCGTGCGTCGCGCGCCGGGCCGCTGCGAGGAATTGCGGTCGGCATCAAGGACATCATGGATACCGCGGATTTCCCGACCGAAATGGGCTCGCCGATCTACCGGGGTTTCCGCTCGCGCGGCGACGCGGCCGTGGTGATGATGCTGAAGCAGGTGGGCGCAACCATCGTCGGCAAGACCACGACGACGGCGTTCGCCTCGGTCGATCCGACGCCGACGCTCAATCCGCACAATCATGGTCACACGCCCGGCGGATCGTCGTCCGGCTCGGCGGCAGCGGTGGCGGCCGGCATGATTCCGCTGGCGCTGGGAACGCAGACCGGTGGCTCGGTGATCCGGCCGGCCTCGTTCTGCGGCGTCGCCGCGATCAAGCCGTCCTATCGTTTGCTGCCTACGGTCGGCGTCAAATGCTATTCGTGGACGCTCGACACGGTAGGCCTGTTTGCGGCCGGCGTGGACGACGTGGCGCGCGGGCTGTCCGCGATGACCGGTCGGCCTGAATTGGTGCCGTCTGCATCGGTTGCCCCGCCGCGCATCGGCGTCGTAACGCAACACTTTGCCGGTGCGCCGGAAGCCGCGGGCGCGGAAGCGTTGCAGACCGCCGCGCGCGTGGCGGAACGCGCCGGTGCTACTGTGCATGGGGTTGATTTGCAGAAAAATGTTGCGGAGGCGTGGCGCGCCCATCCGCTGATACAGGAGTTCGAGGCGCATCGGGCGCTCGCCTGGGAGTACCGCGAACATTACGACGCGATGGCGCCGTTGCTGCGGAGCAAGCTTGACGAGAACAGGGACACGACGCCTGCCGCCTATGACGCAGCGATCGAAACAGCGCATCGCGCCAGACAGGCATTGGAAAAAGTGTTCGACGATGTCGATGTGCTGCTGACCCTGTCGGCACCCGGCGCGGCGCCCAAGGGATTGGGCTCGACCGGCGATGCCCGTTACAACCGTCTCTGGACACTGATGGGCGTGCCTTGCGTCAACGTGCCCGCATATGTCGCAGATGGCGGACTGCCGGTCGGCGTGCAGGTGATCGCGCGATACGGCGCGGATGCACAGGCATTGGCGGCGGCGCGGTTTGTGGAGGACGCGCTTGCCCGGAAATGAAGCCTTACTTCGCCCCGATCCGCCCCTCGGTGCCGGATTGCAGCCGCTTGATGTTCTCGCTGTGCTTCCAGAACAGGAGCAGCGTCAGCACGACGAACAGCGAGGCCAGCGCAGGGTGGCCGAACCACCACAGGAATAGCGGCGTCACGAAGGCGGCGATCAGCGCCGACAGCGACGAATAGCGCGTGGTGAAGGCGGTAGCCAACCAGATCAGGCAGAATATCAGGGCTGCCGGCCAGAACAGGCCGATCAGCACGCCGATATAGGTGGCGACGCCTTTGCCGCCGTTGAACTTGAGCCAGACCGGGAAGAGGTGGCCGAGGAAGGCGCCCAGCGCGGCCAGCATCGCCGCATTGGCGCCGCCGTAGTAGCCGGCGATGATGACGGCGATCGTGCCCTTGAGCATGTCGCCGATCAGCGTTGCCGCCGCGAGGCCCTTGCTGCCGGTGCGCAGCACGTTGGTGGCGCCGATATTGCCGCTTCCGATCGTGCGCAGATCCTGCGTCCCGGCCAGTTTGGTCAGCACCAGACCGAACGGGATCGACCCGAGCAGATATCCGATCAGGAAGGCGACGATGAGGAATGCGTCAGACATTGCGGTAGCTCCCACCGCGGCCCGTACCGGGCGAATCAGACATGTTCATAGACCGTCCGTCCGCCCACGATAGTACGCACGACGCGTCCCGAGAAGCGGGCTTCGTCGAACGGGGTGTTCTTGCATTGCGATTTGAGGTCGGTGGGATCGAGCACCCAGGGCGTATCGGGATCGATCACGATGACATCGGCCGGGGAACCCGCCCGCAGCGAGCCGCCGGGCAGGCCAAGCAACTCCGCCGGCCGCGTCGACATCGCCCGGATCAGCGTCTTGAAGTCCATCTCGCCATTGTGGATCAGCCGCAGCGCCGCCGGCAGCATGGTCTGCAGGCCGACCGCGCCGGCTGCCGCTTCCGCGAACGGCAGCCGCTTGACTTCGACGTCCTGCGGGTTGTGGTCGGACATCACGACGTCGACCAGGCCGGAGGCGACGGCCGCGACGAGGGCGAGGCGGTCTTCCTCGGTGCGCAGCGGCGGCGACAGTTTCAGGAAGGTCCGGTAGGGGCCGATATCGTTTTCGTTCAGCGTGACGTGGTTGATCGAAACGGAGGCGCTGACGTCGAGGCCGGCATCGCGCGCCCGCTTGAGGATCTCCAGCGACTCCATCGAGGACAGCGAGGCCGCGTGGTAGCGCCCGCCGGTCAGCGCTACGAGCCGCATGTCGCGCTCGAGGATGATGCACTCGGCGGCATTGGGAATGCCGATCAGGCCGAGCCTTGCTGCGAACTCGCCCTCGTTCATCACGCCTTCGCCGACGAGGTCGGGGTCTTCGGTGTGGTGGACGATCAGCGCGTCGAAATCGCGCGCATAGGTCAGCGCCCGCCGCATCACTTGCGCATTGGTGACGCTCTTGTCGCCATCGGTGAAGGCAACCGCGCCGGCAGCCTTCAACAGCCCGATCTCGGTCATCTCCAGGCCGCCCAGGCCCTTGGTCAGCGCGGCCATCGGGTGGATGTTGACGATCGCGGTGTCGCGGGCGCGGCGCAGCACGAAATCGACCGTCGCCGAATTGTCGATGACGGGCGAGGTGTCTGGCTGGCAGATGATGGTGGTGATGCCGCCGGCCGCCGCCGCCTGGCTCGCGGAGGCGAAGGTCTCGCGGTGGCTGGCGCCGGGTTCGCCGACGAAGGCGCGCATGTCGATCAGCCCGGGGGCTACGATCTTGCCGGCGCAATTGATGATGTCGGTGCCTTCCGGCACGCCGGCGGCGCCGATGCCGCGTTTGCTGTCGCGGATGGTGCCATCGGCAATCAGGACGTCGCCGGGTCCGTCGAAATCCCTGGAGGGATCGACGACGCGGGCATTGGCGAGCAGGATCGGGCGGCGGTCGGTCAGCATGATTTACGCGTTCGGCAGGTTGCGGGCGAGCGCTTCCAGCACCGCCATCCGCACTGCCACTCCCATTTCGACTTGTTCACGGATCAGCGATTGCGCGCCGTCTGCCACCAGCGAGTCGATCTCGACGCCGCGGTTCATCGGGCCCGGATGCATCACCAGCGCATCCGGCTTGGCGTAGGATAGTTTCTTCTGGTCGAGGCCGAAATAGTGAAAGTATTCGCCCGACGACGGCACGAACGAGCCGTTCATGCGCTCGCGCTGCAGCCGCAGCATCATCACGATATCGGCGCCGTTGAGGCCCTCGCGCATGTCGCGCGCGACCTCGACACCCATCCGCTCGATGCCGCGCGGCAGCAGCGTGGAGGGGGCCACCACGCGGACGCGGGCGCCCATGGTGTTGAGCAGGAGGATGTTTGAGCGGGCCACGCGGGAGTGCATGACGTCGCCGCAGATCGCGATCACGAGGCCCTCGAGCCGGCCTTTATTCCGGCGGATGGTCAGCGCGTCCAGCAGCGCCTGGGTCGGGTGTTCGTGGGCGCCGTCGCCAGCATTGATCACGGAACCGTCGACCTTGCGCGCCAGAAGTTCCACCGCGCCGGAAGCGTGGTGCCGCACCACCAGGATGTCCGGGTGCATGGCGTTGAGCGTCACCGCCGTGTCCATCAGGGTCTCGCCCTTGCGGATCGAGGACGAGGACACCGACATGTTCATGACGTCGGCGCCGAGCCGTTTTCCTGCCAGTTCGAACGAGGACTGGGTCCGGGTCGAGGCCTCGAAAAACAGGTTCACCTGGGTGCGACCGCGCAACGAAGTGCGCTTTTTGTCCACCTGGCGGTTGAGCTCGACATATTCCTCGGAAAGGTCGAGCAGGCCGGTAATATCGGCAGCGGAAAGCCCCTCGATTCCCAGCAGATGCCGGTGCCCGAGGACGAAGGTCGATTTCGATGCAGGGGTCATTAAAGCCAGAGCTATAGGCAGAGATGCCACCCGGGGCAAGCGTCAAATCCGGCGTCCGGACTTATCCACTAGGGCTTCGGCGACAGGGTAAATGGCGCCTGCCGGTGTTCCGCGGCGGCTGTTTCCGCTAGGATGACGGGATCGGCGCGCGGCGCATCGGGCCCAAGGAAACGTGCGGCATTTCATTCAATCCGTCGTGATCGCTTTGCGGACGCTGGCCGGCGCCATCGCCTGCATGGCGCTGGTGCCTCTCGCGGCGACGCCGGCCATCGCCGAGAAGCGCGTCGCACTCGCCATCGGCAACGACCTCTATCCCAATCTGCCCGCCGACCGGCAGCTCAAGAAGGCCGTCAACGACGCCACCACGGTCGCGGGGACGCTGAGGTCGCTCGGTTTCGAGGTCATCGTCGGCACCAATCTCGGCCGCCAGGCCATGATCGACAAGCTCGCCGAATTCACCGCGCGGCTGCAGCCGGGCGATACGGCGGCGCTGTTCTTCGCCGGGCATGGCGTCGCGATCTCAGGCGTCAACTACCTGGTGCCGAGCGATGTACCGGCGGTGACCGAAGGCGCGGAGGCGCGCGTGCGCGGCGCCTCGCTCGCCGAGCCGGATCTGATCGCCGAATTGCAGGCGCGATCGGTCCGCGTGGCGCTGCTGGTGATCGATGCCTGCCGCGACAACCCGTTCCCGCGTAACGCCGGCCGCTCGATCGGCAACACGCGGGGGCTGGCCGATGCCAAGCCTGCGCGCGGCATCTTCACGCTGTATTCCGCCGGCATCGGCCAGACCGCGCTGGATCGCCTGGGCGTCAACGACTCCGCGCACAATTCGGTGTTTACGCGGATCTTCGACGAGCAGCTCAAGCGCCCGGACCTGCACCTCGGCGATCTCGCCGTCGAAGTGCGCGAACGCGTCGCCGAACTGGCGCTGAAGGCAATCGATGAGCGCGGCCAGCCCGCACCGCATGAGCAAACGCCAGCCTACTACGATCAGACCCTCGGCGGCCGCATCTATTTGGCGGGGCAGTTGAGCGGCGGCCGCGTCGAGCAACTTGCCACCAAGCTTGCGAATGTCGCGCCTGAAACCGAGCGCGTGGTGCGGCCGTCACGGCCGGGCGCGCCGGGCGAAAGCTGCGCGCGCAACGGCAACGAGACCTATTGCGTCAGTTCGGTGCGCAAGTCGCAGTTCGGCAATTCCTATGGCGTGCAGAATCTTTTCGCCGGTTCCACCGGCGACGCATGGGTGGAGGGCAGGGACGGCAATGGCGTCGGCGAGTGGATCACGATCGAGTTCGACGCCATGCGTCTGATGAAGTCCATCACCGTCCGGAACGGCTATCAGAAGAGCAGCGATATCTTCCAGAAGAACAACCGCGTGCGCCAGTTGCGCGCCGTGTTCTCGCAAGGGGAGACGCAGACCTACACGCTGCGCGACAACCTCGGCTCGGAGGTGCTCACCCTGTCCAAACCGATCAGGGCCTACTGGGTGAAATTCATCATCGACGATGTCTGGGCCGGCAACAGATACACGGATACCGCGCTCACGAAACTGGTGGTCAGCTCGGAGCGGGCGCCGTGATCCGCGCAGCGAGAGGATTCGCTGCCATTCTTGCAGCGTGCTGTCTGGCCAGCGTCGCCGCAGAGGCGCAGAAGCTGCCGGCCGGTTTCGTCTATCTGCGCGATGTCGATCCGACCATCCTCCAGGATATCCGCTACGCCGGCTCGAACAATTTTGTCGGCCGTCCGCTCAGGGGATATGAGGCCGCCGAATGCGTGGTGAAGCGCGAGGTCGGCACGCTCCTGAAAAGCGTTCAGGAAGAACTCGCGCTGCAGAACCTGTCGCTGAAAATGTTCGACTGCTACCGGCCGACGCGCGCGGTCGCCGACATGGTGGCCTGGTCGCGCGACGGCCGCGAAACGCCGGCGCAGAAGCGCTACAATCCCGCGTTCAGCAAGGCCGACCTGTTTCGCCTGGGCTATATCGCCGAGCGCTCCGGCCATTCCACCGGCGCTGCGCTCGATCTGACTTTGGTCGATCTGAAAGCCGACAATTCGGCCACCTTCGATTCCACCAGAGACTATGCCGACTGCACCGCCAATGTGAACCTGCGCGCGCCTGACGGCAGCGTCGACATGGGCACCGGCTATGATTGCTCCGACACCAAGTCGCACACGGCGGCGAAATCCATCACGGCAGCCCAGCGCCGCTGGCGGGAGAAGCTGGTTCACGTGATGGCGCGGCGAGGATTTGTAAACTATTCCAAGGAGTGGTGGCACTTCTCGCTGCCGGGGGCGGGCAGGCAGGCCTATGATTTCCCGATCACGCGGGCGCGATAAGGTGCGAAGAGATTTCTTCAAATACTAAGCATTTTCGCAAGACAACGGTTGCCGTCGCATAAGTAGCTGAGAGCGTGTTCAACACTCCTTAATTGCCGACATCTGATGTACAGGCAACACGGGAGCACAAAAGCATGCGTCTAGCAGCCTTTGCCATTGTTGCGGTCGGCGCTGCCGGACTGGCCGCCTACGACGGGTATGACAAGCGGGTGAACTATCGGCGCGTCGATGCGCGCATCAGCAGCATCAATGACCAATGCTACATGGAAAAGGTCACGCGCGAGGGCATCACGAAGACGACGTCGACCTCCGACATGCTCCGTTGCGAACTTGCTGAAGCGCTGACGCGCGAGCATCCGAAATGGCAGGGTTATACCGTCAAGCACAAGATTGAGGTTCGCTTTGCCTTCGTCTCTCCGGTGGATGGAGCAACGCGTACATCAAAGCTGGAGATGTCCGCCTTCCCCAACGGGCGGCCGCTGCGTGCGGGGGAGATCCTTCCGATCCTGGCTTCCAAGACCAAGGCGGACAAGACGCGTGCGATCTGACCTCGGCTGCGGCCCGGCGGGATCGGAGTTTCAAACATAGCCAGAATCGCTTTTTTCGCTGCCCCACGCCGGCGGTCAGGCCTATGATTTCCCGATCGCACCGCGGATGATTCACGGTTCCAGGACCAGCCATGAGCCAGGCAGCATTTTCGACCCACGAGGTCTTCAACCAGTCGCCGCCGTTTTGGGATGTCGATCTGTATATGGCCGACCGGCCGCTGGTGGCGGCGGTCGCCGCCAATGGGGGCGCTTCGGCCGAGGGAGAGTTGTCGGAATTTGGCAAGCATTGGGGCTCGGCGGCGATGGCCGAACGCGGCCGCATCGCCAACGAGAACACGCCGAAACTGCGCACCTATGATGCCAAAGGCAACCGCCGCGACGAGGTCGAGTTTCATCCGGCCTATCACGAATTGATGGCGCACAGCGCGCACGCCGGCGTGCACAACTCGACCTGGACCGCCGATGGCAAGCCGGCCGGCGGGGCGTCGGAGGTGATACGCGCCGCCAAATTCTACATGGCAGCCCAGGTCGAGACCGGGCATCTCTGCCCGATCACCATGACGCGGGCCTCCGTCGCCGCGCTGGCGGAGCAGCCGGAACTGCTGGCCAAGGTGATGCCGGTGCTCGGCACGCGATCCTACGATCCGGCTTTTGAGCCATGGTGGAACAAGCGTGGCATGACGCTCGGCATGGGCATGACCGAGAAGCAGGGTGGCACCGACGTCCGCTCCAACATGACGCGGGCGGAGCGCGATGGGGACGCCTATAGTATCACCGGGCACAAATGGTTCATGTCGGCGCCGATGTGCGATGCCTTCCTCGTTCTGGCGCAGGCCGAGGAAGGACTGAGCTGCTTCCTGATGCCGCGCTTTGCGCCGGACGGGTCGATCAACGCGATCCGTTTCCAGCGGCTGAAGGACAAGCTCGGCAACCGCTCGAATGCCTCCTCCGAGGTCGAGTTTCATGGCGCCTATGCCGAGCGCGTCGGTGCGGAAGGCAAGGGCATCCGCACCATCATCCAGATGGTGCAGTTGACGCGGCAGGATTGCGCGATTGCTTCCGCCGGCCTGATGCGGTCGGGCCTCGCACATGCGCTGCATCACGCGCGGCATCGCAGCGTGTTCCAGAAACATCTGGCCGACCAGCCGCTGATGCAGGCGGTGCTGTCGGACATGGCGCTGCATGTCGAGGCTACGATCGCACTGGTGATGCGGCTGTGCCGGTCGTTCGACCGCGCGCCCGTTGATGCCAAGGAGGCGGCCTATATGCGGCTGCTGACGCCGGCGATCAAATACTGGGTCTGCAAGAGCGCGCCCGGCTTTCTCTATGAGGCGATGGAATGCCTCGGCGGCAATGGTTACGTGGAGGAGGGCATTCTGGCGCGGCATTACCGGGAGTCGCCGGTCAATGCGATCTGGGAAGGCTCCGGCAATGTGATGTGCCTCGACGTGCTGCGCGCGCTGTCGCGCGAGCCGGAGGTGGCCTCCACGATCATGCATGAACTAACCGGCGAGACGCTGGGATTGCCGGGCGCGGGCGAGGTGATCGCCTTCATCGGCAAGGCGTTCCGGCGGCCGGACAGCGAGCGCGTGGCGCGGCTGGCGGTCGAAAGGCTGGCGCTGCTGGCGGCTGCTGCTGCGCTGAATGCCGTGTCGCCGCCGCACGCGGTATTGTTCGCCGCCACGCGCCTTGCCGGGAATCATGCCGGCATGTACGGCGCGGTCGATCTGGCTACTAAGGATGTAAGCGGCCTCCTGGAGCGCACGTTGCCGTGAATATGTTCCCTCCGTCATGGCCGGGCAAAAGCGCGAAGCGCGTCTTCGCGCCGATGACCCGGCCATCCACGTCTTACGTCTCAACGAGGAATCAAGACGTGGATGCCCAGACAAGCCCGGGCATGACGAACCGATAGAGTTTTCGCCAACCGAAAGTCAGTAATGGACTCCCTTACTCCTACAAGCACCGTCGCAGCCCCGCCTGATATCCCCGATCAGCCACCCCGCATCTGGAAGTTCTGGGGTACTACGCTGTGGGGCTTGTTTATCTTCGCCGGGATGTTTCTCGGCCAGCTCACAGTCATCATCTACTTCGTGCTGCGGCAGGGCGGATCGTTCGACATCGCCGAGGCGATCCGTGTCGTCGGCAGCGGCCTGACCATCTCGCTCTCGGTCATCCTCGGATTGCCCGCGGTGCTGCTGGCGACGTGGATCGCGATCCGCCCGACGCGGATATCCTTTACCGACTATCTGGCGCTGCGCTGGACCTCATGGCGCAATTTCTTCACCGGCCTCGCCGCGCTGGTCATTCTCGTCGGCGGCTGGGACCTGCTGTCGCGCGCGCTCGGGCGCGAGGTGACGTCGGGCTTCATGGGCGAGGTGCTGAAATCCGCGCAGGCCGATGGGGCGCTGTGGCTTCTGGTGATTGCGTTCACCGTCGCGGCGCCGATGTGGGAAGAGATTTTCGCGCGCGGGTTTCTCTATCGCGGCTGGTCGGAATCGCGCCTTGGCGTCGCTGGCGCGATCTTCCTGTCGTCGCTGGCCTGGACCGCGCTGCACCTGCAATACGATTGGTTCTTCTTCGGCGAGGTGTTCACCATCGGTGTGCTGCTCGGCTATCTCCGCTACCGCACCGGCTCGACCTGGCTGACGATCGTCCTGCACGGCATCAACAATCTGGCGGCGACGATCCAGACCTTCTGGCTGGCGGGGCAGGGGTAGGTGACGGTCTAGCTGACCAGCGCGATCACGATCGGCATCGTCACCGCCGCCAGAATGGTTTGCAGCGTGATGATCTGCGCCAATAGCGGCGCGTCGCCGCCCATCTGCCGCGCCAGCACATAGGCGGAGGACGAGGTGGGCACGGCCGAGCAGACAGCCACGATCACCAGGCTCGAGCCCGATATGCCGAACCACAGCGCCAGCGCGACGCCAAGAACCGGCATCAGAATCAGCTTGAGGAACACCGCTATCGAAGCGGCCAGGCTCGGGCGGAACATGCCTGCCAGCTGCAGGCCGGCGCCGGTGACGAGCAGGCCGATGCCGAGGGAGGAGCGGCCGAGCGCCTCGGCAACGTCGTGCCAGACTTGCGGCAGCGGCAGATGCGTGACATTCACGGCAAGCCCGATCGCACAGGCCCAGATCAGAGGATTCGTCAGCACCGTCATCACGATCGCGCGGAGCGACTGCTTTTCCGGCGTAGCGTAGTGCGCGAGCACGGAGACGCTGAACACATTGACAAGCGGGATGATCGCGACCATGGCGACGGAGGCCAGCGCCAGCCCGGTGTGGCCAAAGAGATTGCTGGAGACGGCGAGTGCGACATAAGTTTGCCAGCGCGTTGCGCCCTGGAAGATCGAGGTGAACGCCGGGCCATCGATGTTCCAGCGGGAGAAAAGGGGCCGCAGCGCCAGGCACAGGAGCGACATCGCCAGCGCCGAGAGCATCAGCGCGCCGCCGACGCCGGCCACCGGCACGGTGGACAGATCGGCCTTCACCAGCGTCTGGATCAGGAGCGTCGGAAACAGCACGTAATAGGTCAGCCGCTCCAGCCCGTGCCATTGCGTGTCCAGCCGCATCAGGCTGCGCCTGAGGATGAAGCCGAGCACGATCAGCAGAAACACCGGCAGCAGCGCCGAGATCACCGCCGCCATCAGTGATCCCCGCGGAGGGTCTTCAGCCGGTCCAGCGCACCCTGCAGGATGAAAATCGCGGCGTGCTCGTCGATCACCTCGGCGCGGCGGGCGCGGGAAACGTCCATGCCGATCAGTTCGCGCTCGACGGCCGCCGTCGAGAGCCGCTCGTCCCACAGCGCGATGGCAAGGCCGGTGAGATTGGAAAAATTGCGGGCAAAGGCGCGGGTCGATTGCGCGCGCGGGCCCTCGCTGCCGTCCATGTTGATGGGCAGGCCGAGCACGAAGCCGACGGCGTTGCGCTCGCCCGATATCGCCAGTAGCCGTGCCGCGTCGGCCTTGAAGGCCTTGCGCTGGATGGTCTCGACGCCGGTCGCGAGCCGTCGGTCGGGATCTGATACGGCGACGCCGATGGTCTTGGTGCCGAGATCGAGGCCGATCAGGGCGCCGCGCTCCGGCCAGTGCGCGACGGCGTCAATCAGGGGGAGGATAGGGGCGGGCATGCCCCCGCATAACACCGGCGGGGCATGCGCGCAAAGCCGATCACGGCGTGGCGTCCATGCGAGAACGCCACACTACGCATCGCGGCGTTTCTTTTCGGCTTTCCTCTTGGCCTTCATAACGTCAGCCTGAGCCCGGTAGGCCCGCGCCATATTCTGGAAATTTTGGGCGATCTCGACGTCTGAAGCGGACCGCGACATGCGTTCAGCCTTGTCGGCTTGCTTTCGAAAGAACTTCGTTTCCTTCACCATCGCTTTGCCCGGCGATCGAGGGGCCTGGTGGACCCGCGGCAGGGCGGCCACGGTGCGGCAACTCAGAAAGTGCCGCACCGTTCCCTTGCAATGGTCCTTACCGGATCGCGACCGGGTTGATCATGCTCTGCACGCCGCCCTTGAAGCGCGGCTGGCCGAGCACGAACAGGAACTCATAGGCCTTGTCCTTGGCGAGATCCGCCGTATTCAGCACTTCCATGATGTAGGTGCCGTTCATCGCCAGCAGGATCTGGTGCACCTCGAACACGTTCTTGCTCTCGAACGGAATCACCTCGACGGCCCAGGTGTCCGCGCCGACGGCGACGACGCCCTTGCCCGTCAGGTATTTCGCGCCTTCAACACCGAGGCCAGGTTCGCCTGAGTTGAAGCGCTTGTCATCCTTGCCAATCAGGCTGGCCCAGCCGGTGTGGAAGAGCACGACGTCGCCCTGGCGGATTTCGATGCCCTGCTTCTTGGCAGCTTCCTCGATTTCCTTGACGTTGAAGGCGGTGCCTTCCTTGACCACGTCGGTGTTGTAATGGGCGGCCATGTCGAGCAGCACGCCACGTGTGACCATCGGCGGCAGTTTGTCGATGCCAAGCTTCTTCAGGCCCGTTGGATCGGCGAAATCGAGCAGTTTGTTGCCGTTGTAGTAGACGTGCTCGACGCCGACATGGCCGAGGCCATCAAGCTGGCTGCCGACGCCAACCCATCCCTCGATGATGTCGTCATTATAGGTCGTCTTGCTCGGCCCGAGGCCTGGAATGCCAGCCTGGCCGGGCTGCACCACGGTGATCTTGAAGCCGCGCGGCGGGTAGGCGGGCATCTTGTTGTCCAGGGGGAAACCGAGCGCGTAGGTCTTGCCCGTCTTCACAAGTTGTGCGGCTTTGACCACGAGCTCGGGTTTCATGTAGTTGGCGGCGCCGATCTCGTCGTCCGGGCCCCATTTCGATTTCGTCCAGTCTTGAGCGCTTGCCGTTCCGACCGCACCCAACAGGGCAACAGAACAGCACAATACGTACGCAACGCGCATCGTAGTCCCTCCCAGATTGACGTTATGGTTTTTGGTAGTTAGCGCTTCATACTAACGTAGTAGCCGGCGGCGGCCAGAAGTTTTTGTAGGCAACGCGTGTGTTGCGATTGAACGTCGCAACGCGGAAGGTACGCTGCGCAAATTGCTTTGTTGCAAAAAATATGGCGTGGGCGTTTCGCGTGGCGAAATGAATGCGGGATGCAAAGATGACGATGGATGCGCTCAGCCTGTTCGGCCTGTTCGCGGTGACCGCGATGCTGGTGGCCTATGCGCTGGAAGATCGCAGCCACTGGTTCATCCTCGCCTTCGCCGCCGCATGCGCGCTCGGCTCGGCCTACGGATTTCTGCAGGGTGCCTGGCCGTTCGGGCTAGTCGAGGCGATCTGGGCCGTTGTTGCGCTGCGGCGCTGGAGTGTCAGGGCGCAGTTGACGACATAGGCCGTACCATCAGTAGCACTGCATGATCACACGTGCCTTTTCAAAGCGCCGTCGCGTTGCGGCGCTGGGATGTCAGGCGGCGATCACCTCGCCATGGCGGCCCAGGCAGGACGCAAAGCCCTGCAGGGCGCTGTACTGATGGGCCGCACGGCGGGTGATGAAGAGCGTCTCGACGCGTGCCTGCGCCGGGGTCAGCGTGTGAACGTTGACGGTGTCGTTCCGGCCGACCACGGCGCGCGGCAGCAGCGTCACGCCCATGTCGGCGGCGACGCAGCCGATCATGCCGTCGAGCGTGCCGAGTTCGAACCGCGCGGAGGACGGCCAGCCGAATTCCGAAAATACCTGTTCGAGCCGCTGGCGGTAGGTGCAGCCGGTTCGAAACACCAGAGCGGTTGGACCCGAGCCAGGCGTGCCCGCGCGCAAGGCGGCGAGGTTCTTCCAGCGCCGCGCGGTGACCAGCACCAGTTCTTCGCGGAAGGCCACCGTCGAATCGAGTTCGGCGTGCTCGATGGGGCCGGCGACGAATGCGCCGTCGAACGTGCCGTTGAGCACGCCGGCCACGAGTTCGGCCGTTGTCGATGTGCGCAGGCTCAGCTGCACCGCGGGAAAGCGGCGATGGAATTCGGCGAGCAACAAGGGCAGGCGGACGGCGGCCGTCGTTTCCATCGAACCGATCGAGAGCGGTCCCTTCGGCTCGCCGTCGTCGCGCGCGGCGAGCAGTGCCTCGCGCGACAGCGCCGCCATCCGCTCGGCATAGGGGAGCAGACGGCGGCCGGCGCCGGTCAGCGTCATGCCGCGGCTGTGCCGCTCGAACAGCGCGGTGCCGATCTCGGCTTCCAGTGCCTTCACCCGTTGGGTTACATTGGACTGCACGGTGTTGAGTTCGTCGGCGGCGCGGGTGATGCCGCCGAGCCGCGCGACGGTTGAAAAGGTCAGGAGGTCGCTCAATTCCATGGCGAAGCCCGTTTCATTTTAGAGATGATAGCATTCTCTAGTATTCATTTTTATAGAATGGTACTTCGCCTTAATATCCCTGTCCAGATTAGAGGGAGGGGACATGCCGATATCGACACCGCTGACCGTCCGTCTGGGCATCCAGCATCCGATCCTGTCGGCACCGATGGACGTCATTGCGGGGGCGCGCCTGACGTCGGCGGTGAGCGCCGCCGGCGGCTTCGGTATTCTCGGCGGCGGCTATGGCGACAGAGCGTGGCTCGAGCAGGAGACGGCCATGCTTGCCGATGTCTCCGATCCCTTCGGCATCGGCTTTATCACCTGGAGCCTTGCGAAGCAGCCGGAGCTATTGGACATCGCACTCCGCGCCCGCCCGCGCGCGATCATGCTTTCGTTCGGCGATCCAAAGCCCTTTGCATCGCGTATCAAGTCGTCGGGCATGCTCCTGATCTGCCAGGTGCAGGACGAAGCGATGGCGCGGCAAGCGCTCGACGCCGGCGCCGACATCCTGATCGCACAGGGCACGGAAGCCGGAGGCCACGGCGCCTCGCGCACCACAATCGATATCGTGCCGGCGATCGTCGATCTCGCGGCCGGACGTGTGCCGGTCGCTGCCGCCGGCGGCATCGGCGACGGCCGCGGGCTGGCGGCGATGATGATGCTCGGCGCCTCCGGCGTGCTGCTCGGCACGCGCTTCTACGCGAGCGTGGAATGTGATGGGCCGGAAGAGGCCAAGCAACGCATTTGCGCGGCATCGAACGGCAACAGCGTCCGCGGCATTATCTTCGATCTGTCGCGCAACAATGTCTGGCCGGCGCCGTTTACCGGCCGCTGCCTGATCAACGATCATGCGCGGCGCTGGATGGGACGCGAGGTCGAACTGATGCAGAACATCAAGGCGGTCGCGGCCGAATACGCGGCGGCAAGAGCCGCGGGCAATTTCGACATCGCCGCCGTCATAGCAGGTGAGGCGGTTGGCTTGATTCATGATATCCCGCCGGCGGCCGAGATCGTTGACAGGATCGTCAGCGAGGCCGAGCAGATACTCAGCGGTCGCCGCAACTCCGTTGCGGCCTGACCGGCGCCTATCTTCAATTCATGCAAGCGAGAAAAACCATGTGGCCAGACCGACGGATCATCGACCTCTTCAAGACCGAATTTCCGATCGTGCAGGCGCCGATGGCCGGCATCATGGACGCCGAACTCGTGATCGCGGCGGCGCAGGGCGGAGCGCTGGGGTCGCTGCCGTGCGCGATGATCACGGCCGAGAAGGCGCGCGAGCAGGTCAACATCATCCGCCAGCGCGTTTCCGCGCCGGTCAACATGAACTTCTTTTGCCACACGCCGGTCGATGCTGACCCCGCGCGTGAAGCCGGATGGAAGGTCAGGCTGGGCGCCTATTACAAGGAATTGGGCATCGATCCTGCCGCGCCCATCAGCGCCGCCAACCGCGCGCCGTTCGATGAGGCCATGTGCGCCGTCGTCGAAGAGTTGAAGCCGGAAGTGGTCAGCTTCCATTTCGGCCTGCCGGCTGCCGCGCTGGTCAAGCGGGTCAAGGCGACGGGGGCACTCGTGATGTCCTCGGCGACCATCGTGAAGGAGGCGATCTGGCTGGAGGAGAACGGCGCCGACGTCATCATCGCGCAAGGCGCGGAGGCCGGCGGCCATCGCGGCATGTTCCTGACCGACAATATCGCCCAGCAACCCGGCACCTTTGCGCTGGTGCCGCAGGTGGTCGATGCGGTGAAGGTGCCGGTCATCGCGGCCGGCGGCATCGCCGACGGACGCGGCATTGCTGCGGCGTTCGCGCTTGGCGCGTCCGGCGTGCAGATCGGCAGCGCCTATCTGCGCTGTCCGGAATCCAAGGTGAGTGCGGCGGCTCGCACCGCGCTGGAGCAGGCGAGCGACGACGCCACCGTCATCACCAATGTCATGACCGGACGCCCCGCGCGCGGCGTAGCCAACCGCGTGATGCGCGAGGTCGGCCCGATTTCGCCTGACGCCCCCGCATTCCCGCATGCCGCCACCGCGCTCGGCCCGCTGAAGGCGGCCGCCGAAAAGCTCGGCAAGGTCGATTTCACCAACCTCTGGGCCGGACAGGCGGTGCGGATGGGCCGCGAGATGCCCGCGGCGGAATTGACGCGTTCGCTCGCCGGCGGCGCGCTGGCTCGGCTCGGTGCGCTCGGCGGATAGCGCAGTGCTGGCTTCAGGCCATCAAAGCGCGTGGACCCACGCCTCGGGGTAAAGCGCATAGGCGTCGCCGCGTCGCGCCAGCCGTGCGAATGCCGGGAAATGCAGATGCATCCCGGCGATCAGGACGCCATCGGCAGAGACGCGGTCGAACATCCGTTTTCGCGAGGCGGCCGCCGCGGCAAGATCGGTGTCGAACCCCATGCCGGCCTCGGGAAAGGCGGTTTGCACTTCCGGCACGTGCACGGTGTCGCCCCAGATCATCAACTGATCCTCGCCTGAAGCGACCAGATAGGCGGTGTGACCCGGGGTATGCCCGTGGCTCGGGATCGCGGTCACGCCTGGAAACACCTCGCCATCCCTGAATAGCCGCGTCCTGCTCTTGTAGGGTGCGACCTGCTCGCGGCCGGCCTGAAAGAAGAGTTTGGCCGATCGCTCATCGGCCTTTGCCATTGCACCGTCGTCGAACCAGTGCGCCAGCTCGTTCTCGTGCATGACGAGTTCGGCGTTCGGAAACAGGAGTTGCCCGTTCGACATGTCGGTCAGGCCGGCCGAATGATCCGGATGCATGTGGGTCAGCAAGACCGTGTCAACCGATTTCGGGTCGGTGCCGTCAGCGGCGAGGCTGCGCTGAACGAAGCCGGCCGTGGGCTGCAGGTAATTGCCCGACCCGGTGTCGATGATTGCGGTGCGCCCCTTGGAGCGGATCAGGAAGGTATTGACGCTGGTCCGCCGTGCCGGGCGGAAAGCATCGGTCAGGATCTGACGCGCCTTTTCGAGGTCGACGTTGCGCATCACGTCAAGGGTGCCGTCGAGATAGCCGTCGCTGACCGCGGTGACGATGATATCGCCGATCTTGCGATGATAGATGCCGGGAATCTGCTGGGCCGGTTGCGCATTCATGTGGGAAGACCTTGGGGCTTGAGAGGACGGTCAGGCGCCGACCGATTTCAGGAATTCATCGATGCAATCAGCGAGCAGATCCGGCGTTTGCACCGCCATGTAGTGGCCGGTGCGGATCTCGGCGTAGCGGGCGCCGGGAATGGCTTTGGCCACGTTTTGCGCCAGCGCCGGCGGACGGACGCGATCCAGACTGCCGCCGATCACTAGCACCGGGCATTTCAGCCGGGCGAGTTCGTCCTGCATTTCGGCTGCCGCCAGCATTCGCCAGATCGTCGCATAGCTCGATGGGTCGTTGCCGAGCCATCGGGTCCGGAAGCGCTCGAAGCGGGCGATGTCGCCGCGCAGCTCCGGGGCATAGCCGTTCAACATCGACTCCTCGACCGCGACCGCCATGCCTGCGGCCTCGATCTTCGCAAGGCGCTCGAGCGCCGGTGCTCGGCGTTCCGCTGCGATGCCGGTGGCGGGGCTGCCGACCGCAACGGCACTGGTGCGCTCCGGATAGCGGGCCGCAAAATGCAGGGCGATCGCACCGCCGACGGCGATGCCGGCCAGCGCGACCTTGCCGGTGATCCCGAATTGGTCGAGCAAGGCTGCGATGTCGCCGGCCATCGTATCGAGGGTGAGCTCGCCGCGCACTTTCTGCGACAATCCGGCGCCGCGGGTGTCATAACGCAGGACGCGACGCGATGTGGCAAATCTTGGCGCGACGTCGTCCCAGCTTTCGAGCGAGCCGCCCATCTCGTGGATCAGCACCAGCGTGCGGTCGCCGCTGCCGCTCAGCTCGCAACGCTGCGCGACGCCATTGGCTTCGATGAAATCCATGCTGCGCCCCCGGTGTTCTTGTTCTTCTTGTTGGCCATCCGGCGAGCGACCGGCCGGTCCGAGTTGTTATCGGAAGTCCACGATACCGGAGACCATATGAATCTCAATCGTGAATGGAGCAGGGCGCGATGTTGGCGCGTGTGGGCAGGGTTGGGCATCACCAACTGATGCGCCGCTTCACGCTTTGGCCGAGGCGGCGGCTTCGCGCCGCCGAATGCCTTCCCGACTAGTGCGCCGGTTCGTCGCGCCTGACGTCCAGATGCTCGGCAGCCAGCGATCGGTAATGGGCGGCCATCTCCCTGTAGTGCTGCTTCGAGATTGGATCGGTCGCACTTTCCGCGCGACGTTCGAACATTTCCGCCTTTTCCTGCAGTATCTTGGCCTGTTGGGACATGGCTATCCCTCCCGTCGGTCAGGTTAAGCAGGCGAGGTAGACGATCGCGGCGCCGAGCACGGTCCCGATGGACCAGAGGGCAGGATCCCAGCTTTCCGACCCGGCGCTGTCATTTTCGCTGGTCGACATGACACGGCCTCCCGATGTTATGGCCGTGACTACATTCCCCGACTGTTTCAGGATGACTACGTAGGGACGTAAAATGGTTTCGTCAGGGCGCTTTTGCGCAGGAAAGGGCGCTTGGCGCTCAAAATCTTGTGCGTCGGGGCGGGGCGATTTTCGATCCAAAAAGGGGTGGTATTCGGCACCCGAAGGCCCCGGCCGCCTGTTCCCGCGGTTGCGGCGCAAAAGCGGCCTCTGCTATACGGCGGATGCCAATTCCCCGTTTGAGGCCTATATTATGTCTGTTGATGCCGCCACCGTTCGCCGCATCGCGCACCTGGCGCGAATTGCGGTCACCGAGGCCGAGGTTCCCCATCTGCAGGGCGAGTTGAACGCCATGCTGGCTTTCGTGGAGCAGCTTTCGGAAGTGAACGTCGACGGCGTCGAACCGATGACCTCGGTAACACCGATGGAAATGAAGAAGCGGCCCGACGCGGTCAATGACGGCGAAATTCCCGATGATATCGTGAGGAATGCGCCGGAAACGCAGAACCATTTCTTCCTGGTGCCGAAGGTCATTGAGTAACTTTACTCTGTCTTGAGATCGGAAGTCCGATGTGTCTGCTCTGCGACGATGAAAAGGCCTATCAGGCCTACATGAACTATCTCGACGCGATGGAGCGGCAGGGCAAGGCCGCCGATCCCGACAAGGCGATGGACGCTGTCCTCGATCAGCTCGAGGCCAATGAAAGGACCCGGCCCAAGTCCAACGATCCCGCCAACGACAAGACGCTTTCTCCGTTCTTCTGCAGCCCGATCAATAAATGACTGACCTGACATCCCTGACGATCGCCGAGGCCCGAGAGGGCCTCGCGAGCAAGTCTTTCACATCGCTTGAACTGACGGACGCGCATCTCGCCGCCGTCGAAGCGGCGCGTTCGCTCAATGCCTTCGTGCTGGAAACGCCGGAGAAGGCCCGCGACATGGCACGCGCGGTCGATGCCAAGATTGCCAAGGGCGAGGGCGGGCCGCTGGCCGGCATTCCGCTCGGCATCAAGGACCTGTTCGCGACCAAGGACGTGCGCACCACCGCGTGCTCAAAAATCCTCGGCAATTTCGTGCCGCCTTACGAATCGACGGTGACCTCGCAGCTCTGGCGCGACGGCGCGGTCATGCTCGGCAAGCTCAACAACGACGAATTCGCGATGGGCTCGTCGAACGAGACCTCGTGCTTCGGCCCCGTGGTCAATCCGTGGCGGCGCGAGGGTTCCAACACCGCGCTGGTGCCGGGCGGCTCGTCCGGCGGATCGGCCTCCGCCGTGGCGGCGCTGCTCTGCATGGGCGCGACCGCGACCGACACCGGCGGTTCGATCCGCCAACCCGCCGCCTTGACCGCTACCGTCGGCGTCAAGCCAACTTACGGCCGCTGCTCGCGCTGGGGCATCGTGGCATTCGCGTCTTCGCTCGACCAGGCGGGGCCGATTGCCCGCACCACGCGCGACGCCGCGATCCTGATGCGCTCGATGGCCGGCCACGACCCGAAGGACACGACCTCGGTCGACATCGGCGTGCCCGATTATGAAGCCGCGATCGGCAAGTCCGTGAAGGGCATGAAGATCGGCATTCCCAGGGAATACCGTCTCGACGGCATGCCGGCGGAAATCGAAAAGCTCTGGACCGAAGGTGCGGCCTGGCTGAAGGCGGCCGGCGCCGAGCTGGTCGAGATATCGCTGCCGCACACCAAATACGCGCTGCCGGCCTATTACATCGTGGCGCCGGCGGAAGCCTCGTCCAACCTCGCGCGCTACGACGGCGTGCGGTACGGGCTGCGCGTGCCGGGCCGCAGCATTGGCGAGCTGTACGAAGGCACCCGCGCCGAAGGTTTTGGCGACGAAGTGCGTCGCCGCGTCATGATCGGCACCTATGTGCTCTCAGCCGGCTATTACGATGCCTATTATCTGCGCGCGCAAAAAGTCCGCACGCTGATCAAGAAGGACTTTGAGGACTGCTTCGCCAAGGGCATCAACGCGATCCTGACGCCGGCGACGCCGTCGGCCGCCTTCGGTGTCGGCGAAAAGGCCGGCGCCGATCCGGTCGAGATGTATCTCAACGACATCTTCACCGTCACCGTGAACATGGCGGGGCTGCCGGGCATCGCCGTGCCCGCCGGCAAGGACGCGCAAGGCCTGCCGCTTGGCCTGCAACTGATCGGCCGTCCGTTCGACGAGGAGACGCTGTTTTCGCTCGGCGAAGTGTTGGAGCAGGCGGCCGGCCGCTTCACGCCGCAGAGGTGGTGGTAGGTATGGCCGATTTCCGCGCCAGCCTCTCGGACGCGGCGCCGGCATCGACGCTGTCACCGCCGCTGGCCGCATTGTGGTGGGCGGCGAAAGGAAATTGGGACGCGGCACACAAGATCGTCCAGGACGAGAGCGACGCCAACTCCGCCTGGGTGCACGCCTATCTGCACCGCGTCGAAGGCGATCTCGGCAATGCCGGCTACTGGTATCGCCAGGCCGGCCAGCCGGTGGCAAAGGATTCTCTGGAAGCCGAATGGGAGCGGATCGTGACCGCGCTGCTCGGGAGTGGAAAAGCATGAACGTGTCAGTGAAGCCGGGAAAACTGATCAAGGGCCAGACCGGCGACTGGGAAGTCGTGATCGGGATGGAGGTGCACGCCCAGGTCACCTCGAAATCAAAACTGTTCTCCGGTGCCTCGACCGAGTTCGGCGGCGAGCCGAACAGCCATGTGTCGCTGGTTGATGCCGCGATGCCCGGCATGCTGCCCGTGATCAATGAAGAGTGCGTCCGCCAGGCCGTGCGCACCGGTCTTGGCCTCAACGCCAAGATCAACCTGCGCTCGGTGTTTGACCGCAAGAACTATTTCTATCCGGACTCGCCGCAGGGCTACCAAATCAGCCAGTACAAGTCGCCTGTGGTCGGCGAGGGCGAGGTCACGGTCGAACTCGGTGGCGGCAAGACCGCCACCATCGGCATCGAGCGGCTGCACCTGGAGCAGGACGCCGGCAAATTGCTGCACGACCAGTCGCCGTCGATGTCGTTTGTCGACCTCAACCGCTGCGGCGTCGCGCTGATGGAAATCGTCTCGAAACCGGACATTCGCGATGCCGAACAGGCCAAGGCCTATGTGACCAAACTGCGTTCGATCCTGCGCTATCTCGGCACCTGCGACGGCGACATGGAGAAGGGCAGCTTGCGCGCCGATGTGAACGTTTCCGTGCGTAAACCGGGCGGTCCGCTCGGCACCCGCTGCGAAATCAAGAACATGAACTCGATCAACTTCATCGGCCAGGCGATCGAATACGAGGCGCGGCGCCAGATCGAGATCATCGAGGATGGCGGTGTCATCGACCAGGAGACGCGGCTGTTCGACCCCAACAAGGGCGAGACGCGCTCGATGCGTTCCAAGGAAGAGGCGCACGACTATCGTTATTTTCCGGATCCCGACCTGCTGCCGCTCGAGTTCAGCCAAGCTTATGTCGATGAGCTCAAGGCGAAGCTGCCGGAATTGCCGGACCAGAAGAAGGCGCGCTTCATCGAGAGCCTTGGCCTGTCGGCCTACGATGCCGGCGTGCTGGTAGCCGAGCGCGAGAGCGCGGTGTTCTATGAGACCGTGCTGGCAGGCCTTGCCGACAAGGCGCGCGACGGCAAGCTCGCCGCCAACTGGGTAATCAACGAGCTGTTCGGCCGCCTCAACAAGGAAGGCCATGACATCGCGGACTCGCCGTTGTCGGCGGCGCAGTTGGCTGCGATCGTCGACCTGATCGGCGAGGGCACGATCTCCGGCAAGATCGCAAAAGACCTGTTCGAGATCGTCTGGGCCGAAGGCGGCGACCCGCGCGAACTGGTGGAAAGCCGCGGCATGAAGCAGGTGACCGATCTCGGCGCGATCGAGAAGGTCGTCGACGACATCATCGCGGCCAATCCGGACAAGGTCGCGCAGGCGAAAGCCAAGCCGCAGCTTGCCGGCTGGTTCGTCGGCCAGGTGATGAAGCAATCGGGCGGCAAGGCCAATCCGCAAGCCGTCAACGATCTCTTGAAAGCAAAGCTCGGCATCTGAAAGCGTCCCGTAACGGGACGACTCTGGCGTTGATGACATCGCGATCGATGCGCGAGCACGTGCATCGATCGTCCATCGCGATCTGAAATTCATCATCGCGACCGACAGCGCAGTTGCGAATCGGTGTTCGCGATTCGCAAAAAAGTTCGGTTTTGGCGAGCGGCGATGAGACGCCAACGCTGTGACCATGAAAATTTTTTTATTGCCAAAGCTTGCGACTCAGAGTCCGTGCACACGGCTTTTGGGCGGCATCAGTGAGTCGCGGTGAACGCGC
This sequence comes from Bradyrhizobium paxllaeri, assembly GCF_001693515.2. Classification (NCBI taxonomy): domain Bacteria; kingdom Pseudomonadati; phylum Pseudomonadota; class Alphaproteobacteria; order Hyphomicrobiales; family Nitrobacteraceae; genus Bradyrhizobium; species Bradyrhizobium paxllaeri. The sequence continues at coordinate 4,850,186 of NZ_CP042968.1, read as the reverse complement.
GCATGCGTTGATCGTCACTTCAGTGAATCAAAGAAAGCACTGCGGCACAGGCGCTTCCTGCAATATTTGCAAACATCGATGTCGATCGTTGCGACACTTTTCGCGTCGAGCCGCGCACCTATCATGGTGTTGTCGAACGAAGTGCTTCGCGCGCTCTCTCGTCGCCGTGTCAACACTTCCTTAAGCGGGACGCTGTTTTTTTGAGTGCGTTGGTGTATTCGGGATGTAGTGCATCTCGATTCCCGAGTGCACGCAGCGACTAAGCCATCTCACTTACATTAGGAGGGCAACATGGCCAAGAAAGCTAAGAAGGCAAAGAAAGCGAAGAGCGCAGTGAAGAAGACTGCGAAGAAGACCCGCAAGGTCGCCAAGAAGAAGAAGTAAATTCGCTTCTTTGAAAATTGCCGGCGGCTTGATGCCGGCACGTCACTTGAGCCCCAGGACTAAACGCTGAAGGCTCCGGTCGACGAAAGAGGGTGTCGGCGAGACATCAGGTCAACGGCTGGATCGTATTTCGGAAAGAGCGTTCTTCTCACGAGGCCCGCTCTTTCAAAACCGGTCCGGCAGAAGAAACAGGCTTTCTTCGTTCGGTGCGGGTATCCTTAACTACCCGCAGTTTCACCGGGGCCAAAGCCCGGTATGAAATCTGGTCCTGACGTGTTCGCCGACGCCCTCGTTCCCTCGGGGAGCACTCGTCCCCTAAGGGGCGTACTCGGCCCCCGGAACGCCCACTTTAGCTGGAGCGCTCCGACAGCTGCCGCACTAGGCGCGCGGCGCCAAACAGTTTCCCCCCGCTCATTGTCGATCATCCGCAGGCGTCGATCGTCTCGGTTCCGCCGTCGCTCCGGGGCGCGTCACCCTCTGCCATTTGGTAGCCGCCGCGACACGAACGCCCGTCGCACGAGACGGCACCGGCTCGCCTGACGAATGATGACGCCGACCTTGCCGCAATGGTTATCGTTCTGCGAAACCGCAGGGTAAACCGAACTTCACGATTGGCCACTTCTCCCTGTGCCGCAGGCACTTCTGCGATTTCGCGTTTGGCGGCGCGCTGCGCGCGTTTACATCCCGTTCATCGCGAACCTTAAACTGCCCTTCAAATTTGATCGGCCATGATCATCCCAACAACAGACCGGAAAACGGCGTTGGGAATAACAGGCAGACTAACAGTGGACAGGGGCCGCGCTCGGGGGAGGGCGGCAACGATAAAAAGGGGAGCTGAGGATGTTTCAGGGGAACATTGATCTCGATACTGCAATTCCGGTGGAAGCCACCGCGATCCCGGACGTGCTGTTCGAGCGTGGTCTTTACTGGGCGAGCGGCCGTTCCGGCGTGGTCAATCTCGTCGCGGCCCACAAATGGTTCAATCTCGCCGCGCTGAAGGGGCGTGCGGATGCCATCTCGATGCGCCGCGAGGTCGCCGCGATGATGTCGGATGCCGAAATCGCCACCGCACAGCGCGAAGCCCGCGCCTGGATGACCGCGCACTGAGGTTCGGAGCGACCGGCGTCAGGCCGGCGGTTCTCCGTTGGCAAGACAGCATTTCTTGGCCTTCTTGCCGCTCCCACAAGGGCATGGATCGTTGCGTCCGACGTGGCGCCAAGGGTTTCTGACAGGCTCATTCGGATACGCGAGATCGGCCCAGGTCTCATCGCCTTCCTCGAACACGTCGTCCTCGGAGCCGCGCGTCCAGGCCAGCGCATCGAGCACGTCCTCGATGTACCCGAGGTTGACCTGCGTGAACCGGTCGATGTCATCGGGCGCCCGTTCGGCGCCCGCAAGATCCTCATCGAACTGAGCGCGATCGATCCACTCCTCCGGAATGCGGTCTTCGCGGAAAGCCGTGTCGACCAGCGGCACCAGATCGCGCAGGCCGAGCAGGGCGATCGCTTGGAGCCAGCCTGCCCAGGCTTGGTCGCCATCTTCTGCCGGCCGCGTTTCATAGAACCTGACGAGAAATTCCTGCAGCCGATCGCGATCGATGCGGCGCTCCCACGCCAGAAACGTCGCTGCGCCGAACAGTGCTTGCCGGACAAACTCGTCGATCGAGCTGTCGACCATCAATGCGAACAGCGCGTCGGTATCGCCGTCGAACACACCGGCCACGATCTTCGCCATGCCTTCGGTCACGGCAGCGCCGAGCAGATCGTCCAGGTCGGGGGTGGGAAGGCGCAGCAAACGCAGCAGCGGCTGGCAAGCCTTGCTGTCGCGCGCACCGCCCAGGATATGGATCCCGCGAAACAGCAGCAGGCTCTCGTCATCGGACAAGATCGCGCCGTCCGCCGCCCGCTCCAGCAGGGTGCGCAATATCGGCGCGGATTCTTCAATTCGCAGCACGCAAATTCCGATGGCGAAATCCGGCAGCTTGCGTTGCGTCGCGACCGCGTGGAGATAATCTTCGATCGGACCAAGGTCAGGCTGGCTCTTGCCGTCGCCGAGGATCGCTTCGAGTTCCTCCTTCTTCATGCTGGCCTCCACTTGTCACCGTGGCGATAGTGAATCTGCGCGATCAGAACCGCTAGTGGGAAGTCGACCAGATCCCGACTTGAAATACCGTTCGAGACTGCGAGCCGTCACCTCGTCGCGACATATGAACGAAGAATCAAGGGCAAATACTTGCTTGTCGAGATGACGTGTCCTTGCTGATGGGACGCCACTCTACGTCGGAGATCGTCCGTTGATCCGATATAGATGTCACCATTCTCACCTCGAGGAAGTAGACGTACCACATGTGGCTACAGTCTCCCTGCATTCCTGCGGAGCTTCGGGAGACACCCTACGCCCTGACGGCCTTCGGGTGGTGGGGGAGTGATCGGGACAAGCCCGCCGTCGCTTCCGCTTCATCGCCGGCATGCCGCGCCGAAGCGCAAGCTAAGGCGGGTGGCGGAGCCGGAGGGATTCGAACCCTCGATAGGGCTTTACAACCCTATAACGGTTTAGCAAACCGCCGCCTTCAGCCACTCGGCCACAGCTCCATGTGCGCGGATATGCCTGACGCGAGGGCCAGCCGCAAGCGGCAGATTCAAATTACGCCGAGGCCATTTGGAGGCGCGGGCGCTACGCGCTTCCGCAATGCCCGCTTTCGAGGTGTTGTACTGCAGGAACACAGACGCCGCGACCTCGGGACACGCGCCTTGCGTGCTCATCGCGGCGGCGGCCTCCGTCGGACATCCTGGCGTGCCAGCTCCGAATGCCTCGAAATGAAACATTCGTCGCGCGAACGTGATTCGACGCCGCTTGCCGGCGATTCGGTTCCCGCCCAGCACGTCGCTGACAGCGAGGTGCGGCAGCCTGAGCCTTAATAGTTGGCGCAAGCCAGGCGCTGCTTTCGGTTGCCGGCCCGACGAAGGAAGCTCCGCAGATGACTCTATTATGTGTGTGATGTCGGGGGATGGAATCGGCGGAATCGCCGGTTCGATTCGATGCCTGCAACAGCGCTTCGGTGGGGTGGAGGGCGGTTGCTGCGGTGCCCACGACAGTTTTCGGACGTCAAATGGAACTATTCAAAATATATAGCAAAACCAATCGGTTGTAAGAAAAGCGCGATCACAAACACGTGTTATTTGTGCAACACCCTTCGGAAAAGGGGACGAGCCGTGGTGTCCGAAGCGGTTCCTTTGTTGCTTGTGCAGAAGTCCTCGGTAATTGTGATCGTGCGACGGAGGGGGGCATCCCGAGGTCGCCCCGTTTTAGATGGTTCGCTTAAGTCCCTCGCGTTCATGCGGGTGTGTCCGAAGGCGCGAAGCGACTAAGCGGGTTTTACGGGGACAAGGGAACCAGCCTTACGGGTGTTTCACCCAGCGGATCCGGAACCTTCCCTACAGAGCAACTTGGAGGTTTAGCATGAAGATGGTTAAGAGCCTTATTCTCGGCTCAGCGGCGGCACTCGTCGCTATGGGCGGAGCACAGGCGGCCGATCTTCCCGTCAAGGCCAAAGCGGTCGAGTACGTGAGGATCTGCTCCCTATACGGCGCGGGGTTCTTCTATATCCCGGGCACTGATACCTGCATCAAGCTGGGTGGTTATCTACGCGTCGACACCACGTTCAACGGCGGCATCTACGGTGCTCCGTTCTGGAACGGCGATAACGGTCAGGGCAACCGCTACCGCGATTTCTTCAACTCCCGTTCGCGTATGGCGCTGACGGTTGATACCCGTACCGCCACTGAATATGGCGTTGTCCGCACCTTCGGTCAGGCCGACTTCCAGTTCAACAATTTCGGAAGCTCCAACCCGGGTCTTGCGGTTGGATCGCAGCTGGGTGGCTTGAACAGCTCGTTGCTGAACACCGCTGGCGGTGGTTACGTCGCGGTTGAAATGGTGTTCATCCAGTTCGCTGGTTTCACCTTCGGTAAGTCGGCTTCGGCCTACGCGACCCCCTGGAACGGCTATCCGGGCAACAACAACTCGTTCTTGATGGGCGGTCCGGACTACGTGACCGGCGTCAACAACATCCAGTACACCGCGCAGTTCGGCAACGGCGTGTCGGCCACCATCGGTCTCGATGATCCGACCGTGTTCAGCCGCACCTCTGTCGGCAACCTTTCGCTTGGCCTCCCGGCTGCCGGCACCAACGTTCCCTCCAATGCCTACGGCGGCATCCAAGCTCCTGATATCGTCGGCAACATCCGCGTCGATCAGGCTTGGGGTCTGTTCCAGATTGCAGGCGCGTTGCATAACGTGAATGCTTCCTACAACGTGCTGGGAGCTAATGCTGTTCCGACCACCCTTTCGGAAATCAACGGTCACCCTGACAGCAAGTGGGGTGGAGCGGTGACGGCTGCCTTGCAGATCAAGAACCTCCCGACCGGTGCGGGCGACGACATCAAGATGGACGCCACCTTCGCCAAGGGTATGACGAAGGCCGTGGTCTCGACCTCTGGCGGTTCGCCGAACTTCCTGATGTTCGGCAGCACGGGCATTCCGGGCGCTTACCAGAGCGTCGGCTTCGGTGCCACAACTGACGCCATCTACTCGGGTGGTATCGGTGGCGGTGCGACCCAGGGTCTCAAGCTGACGAACGCTTGGGGTGTCCGTGGTGCGTTCAACCACAACTGGGATCCCTTCTGGTCGACCAGCCTTTGGGGAAGCTACGGTCAAGTTCGGTACGATGGCAGCGTGGGTGATCTGGCCTCCGCCAAGGGTGCTATGTGCGCCGCTTTCGGGGTTGCAGTCGCGGGGCAGGGGGTGACCTACACCTGTAATCCAGACTTCAACTTTGCCCAGGTTGGTGTCGTCACGCGCTGGACCCCCGTCAGGAACCTGACGTTCTCGGCTGAAGTCGGTGCGTTCTTCCTCGACCAGAAGTTCGACGGTTTCGCAGCTCTCCCTGGCGTGGCTCCCAAGCCGGCCGCGATCTACGAGTTCCGGGACCAGAGCACTGTGTTCCTGAACGTGCGCGCTCAGCGTAACTTCTGATCCTGAACGACTTGAACCACTAGGATAACCCCCGGTAGGCAACTGCCGGGGGTTTTTCATTGTGGGTGCGGTTCAGCATCGGCACGAAAGGGCGCCTCCGTCTTTTGAGCCTCGAAGAACTTTGTTGTGAAAGGTGGCCGTCGTCCGCTCGGTCTTGCCGGACAGTGGCTGGATTGCCGTTCAGGGGGCGGGTGTAGCCTGAAAACCGCTATTGGACGCTGGCGCCCCGATGCAGGTCAGCTTCGATCTGGAGCTTGGTCCCGCCGCCGAACCGCGTGCGATAGACCTGCAGATTCTCCATGATCCGCTGCACGTAGTTGCGCGTCTCGGAGAACGGGATCAGTTCGACCCAATCGACGGCATCGACCTTGGGATCGCGCGGGTCACCGTAGCGCTCGATCCACTTCTTCACGCTGCCGCGGCCGGCATTGTAGCCCGCGAAAGTCAGGATGTACGAGCCGCGGTAGTCCTCGAGCAGTCCGCCGAGTTCGGCCGCGCCAAGCATCGCGTTGTAGACGGAATCGGTTTTCATCCGCTGAAGGTCGAAACTGACGCCGGCGCGCTTGCAGACATAGCGCCCCGCATCTGGCGTCACCTGCATCAGCCCATAGGCCTGGGCTGGCGAGACCACGGCCGGATTGAACGCGCTTTCCTGCCGCGCGATCGAGTAGATCACGCTCCGCTCGACCTCAGGGCCGAGCTGCTTGAACGATGGAATGCCGGTGACGGGATAGGCGTAGTGGTCGAATGGCAGGCCGCGGTTGAGCGCGGCCTTGCCGAGCAGCAGCATGCCGCGGGCGTCATGGTAGCGCGCGGTGAGTTCGCCGAGGCCCGCCACCGCATCGGGATCGCCGTTCTCGCCCATGTCGCCGAAAATCGGGATCGCAAGCTCGCGCTCGTCGAGCTCATAGAGCAGTTGCACGGCGCGAACGATCTCGAGCCGTTCGGCGCCGCGGCCGCGTGGGACGCTGTTCAAATCGAGCTGCGGCAGGCCGAGCTTGGCGCGCGCCAGTTGGCCGTAATAGCTGGTCGATTGTTCGGCAGCACGGCCGTAAGCCGCGCGGGCTTCCTGCGCGCGGCCTGCGGCTTCCGCCGCGCGGCCCTGCCAATAGCCGGCGCGCGCGAGCGCGGTTGGATTCGCGCTGCCGACGCCAATGCGCGCGAAGTGCTGGGCGGCGACCGCCGGATCTTTCAGGAATCGCAGCGCAATCCAGCCGGCGGTGAATTCCTGCTCGGTCTTGTAGATGTCGCGCGTCGGCAGCGCCGCATCCCGTGCGATGAGATACGCGCTGCGGTACTCGCCGGCATCGATCATCTTGCGCGCCAGCAGGCGCCGCTCGATCCACCATTCGTTGAGATTGTGCAGGCGATTCGGATCTTTCGGCGCGCCCAGCATGAGCTGCGCAGCCTCGGTGAACTTCTCCTCGCGGCGAAGCAGCTGGATTCTTGCGAAGAGATAGCCGGTCTCGCCGTGCAATTCGCGCGGCACCGCCTCGAGAAGGGCCCTGAGGTTGGAAGCCTTCTTGTTGGCGCCGATCCGTGCTTTCGCCAGCGCCACATGGCCCGAGCCGAGCCGTTTCGCGGCGCGCATGCCGCCGGCCTCCTGCTCGGTGCTGTAGAGCAGCGACTCCATCCGCGTCTTGTGGTCGCCCGCCGTCAGCAACGCGCCGAACATGTCGAGCGCCGCGCTCTCGGTGTCTTCCGACATGCCGTCGTGACGCCAGGCCTCGCGGACAAGCCGCTCGGCGTTGGCGCGATCGCCGCGCGCGATCATCGCCTTGGCCAGCGCGAACTTGCCCTTGGCCGAGATCGGCGATTGGTTTTCGAACCACGACCACACCGTGGCGTCGTCGCGCCGGTCGTCCCACAGCGCGGCCTCGATGCGCCGACGCATGAAAATCTGCGACGGCCAGCTCGGATTGGCCGAAACAAACGCGCGGTAGCGCTCGACCGAGGCATTGTTGTTATCGCTGCGCAGGATCAGCCATTCCGCGAGCTTGCGCGCGACCGGATCCGAGATCGTCGCTTGCGCCTGCGTGGCATCGCCAGGCTTCTGCTTGCGCACGAGCTCAATGACGTTTTCCAGCGCGTCCTTGTCGGCCTGCGATGTCGAGGTCGTCGCGGCTACCGCTGCCGGGGCCACCTGCTTGCGCGGAGGCGGCACCGCGGCATGCTGGCGCGTTGCAGGCGCCAGCACAGGCGGCGGCGGGGCCGGCGCGGCGGCGGTCGCCGCAGAAGTGTGAGCGGCGGAGGTGTGCGCAGCGGGCGCGCTAGCGGTCCCAGTCGGCTTGGGAACGACGTTGCGGGCGACCGGCCGCGGCTTCGGCAGGGGAACTTTTGGCTTGGCCCAGGCATCCAGGGGAAATGCAGCCAGCCCGATTGCCAGCGCCAGGCTCGTGGCCAGCGCGGTCGATCGCAATGCGGCGGCGCGGATGGAAGGGATCACGGCTTTCCTCTGCGGCGGCGAATCATTCAGTCGCTCGAGCCTTAGATCTATTTGATTGAATATGTGGACAAAATGCTAATACGTCGCGGCTGGTGCTGTTTGCGCCATCACCGCGGCAAAATCGCGGCTATGGCCATTTTTGCGAGGGGCAGGCTGGGCCGTGGCAAGAAAGCGCGTTGAAACAAAGCGCTAGCGCTATACGGCACAGCCCTTTCGCCTGATCGCCAGACCCGATATGAATTGAAATCCAGTTTCGGTAGAGCCGTTTCTTAAGCGTTTGGAGGAAGTCCATGGCAGCCAAGACAAAGTTCCGGGGGTCGTTCACCGCCTTGGTCACGCCATTCAAAAACGGCTCGGTCGACGAGGCCGCCTTGCGTGGTCTCATAAGCTGGCAGATCGAGCAGGGGTCCCACGGCCTCGTTCCCGTGGGTACCACCGGCGAAAGCCCGACGCTGAGCCATGCCGAGCATCATCGGGTAGTTGAGATGTGCATCGATGAGGCGAAAGGACGCGTGCCTGTCATCGCTGGCGCGGGGTCGAACTCAACGCGCGAAGCCGTCGACCTTGCTGTTCACGCAGAGAAGGCTGGTGCCGATGCCGTTCTGGTGGTGACGCCCTATTACAACAAGCCGACCCAGGAGGGGATATATCAGCACTTCAAGGCGGTGAATGACGCGATCGGGATCCCGATCATCATTTACAACATCCCGCCGCGCTCCGTCGTCGATATGTCGGTCGAGACCATGACCCGGCTGTTCGAGTTGAAGAACATCGCCGGCGTCAAGGACGCCACCGCCAATCTTGCCCGGGTGTCGCAGCAGCGCCATGCGATGGGGCCGGATTTCATCCAGCTGTCCGGCGAGGACATGACCGCACTGGCCTATATGGCGGCGGGAGGACATGGTTGCATTTCGGTGGTCGCCAACGTGGCGCCGAAGCTGTGTGCCGACCTGATGTCAGCCGTCATGCAGGGTGATTACGCTACCGGACTGAAGATTCAGGACCGCCTGACGCCGCTGCATGATGCCATTTTCAAGGAGCCCGGCCTCGCGGGAGCCAAGCATGGCCTCAAACTGCTGGGGCGGCTCGAAGAAGAGGTGCGTCTGCCGTTGATGAGCGTGACGCCGCCAACCGGCAAGGTGATCCGCGACGCCATGGTGCATGCCGGCCTGATCAACTAGGCCAGCGGCTGACTTCGCGCGACAACCGAAGAGAGGCCTCCAACATGCTGAAGGAATTCCGCGAATTCGCGATGAAGGGAAACGTCGTCGACCTCGCCGTCGGCGTCATCATCGGTGCGGCCTTCGGCGCCATCGTGACCTCGCTGGTCGGCGACGTGATCATGCCGATCATCGGCGCGATCACCGGTGGTCTCGATTTCTCGAACTATTTCACCCCGCTGGCGAAGTCGGTGACTGCCAACAATTTGGCGGACGCCAAAAAGCAAGGTGCGGTGTTGGCTTGGGGCAACTTTCTCACGCTGACGCTGAATTTCCTCATCGTCGCCTTTGTGTTGTTTATCGTGATCAGGCTCATGAACCAGTTGAAGCGCAAGGAAGAGGCGGCGCCGGCGGCACCGAAGCTGACCAAGCAGGAAGAACTGCTGACCGAGATTCGCGATCTCCTCAAGAAGAGCTAACGTGGCGGACAAGAACGAGCGCCCGATCAAGGTCGTCGCCGAAAACCGCAAGGCCCGGTTCAATTACGCGATCGACGACACCATCGAGGCCGGCATAGCGTTGACCGGCACAGAGGTGAAATCGATCCGCAACGGCAAGACCACCATCGCGGAATCCTATGCGGATTCCAAGAACGGCGAGATCTGGCTGATCAACGCCAATATTCCGGAATATCTGCAGGCCAATCGCTTCAACCATGAGCCGAAGCGGCCACGCAAGCTGCTGCTGCACCGGAAGCAGATCAACAAGTTGATGGGTGCGGTCGATCGCGAAGGCATGACGCTGATCCCGCTAAAGCTCTATTTCAACGAACGCGGCCGCGCCAAGCTGCTGCTCGCGATCGCCAAGGGCAAGAAGCTGCACGACAAGCGCGAGACCGCAAAGAAACGCGACTGGGGCCGGGAAAAAGGCCGCCTGATGCGGGCGAGGGGATAGAGAGCGAATAGGGAATAGCGAGTAGCGAATAGGAAAGGCTCTGCGGAGCCCGGCTTCCATTCGCTACTCGCCATTCGCTATTCGCCCCGGAGGAAGACAGCATGGCTCAACCCAACCTGCTTGAAGTCGACTGGAGCAAGATTCCGGCGCCGGAGAATGACGGCGCGGCGGCGCATCTCGTCGGCATGACGATCCCTGAGGTCTCGCTGCTCGCCACCGACGATAGTTCGGTGACGCTGTCGGCGCTTACCGGCCGCACGGTGGTGTTCGCCTATCCCCGCACCGGCGAGCCCGGCAAGATCAGTCTGGTCGACGATTGGGACATGATCCCCGGCGCACGTGGCTGCACGCCGCAGACCTGCTCGTTCCGCGATCTGTTCGGCGAGCTGAAAGCCGGCGGCGCCAGACATGTGTTCGGCCTGTCGACGCAGGACAACGTCTACCAGACCGAGATGGCGTCACGGCTGCATCTGCCGTTCCCGGTGCTGTCCGACGAGAAGCTGAAGCTGACCCGTGCGCTGAACTTGCCGACCATGGAGGTGGCGGGGCTGACGCTGATCAAGCGGCTGGCGCTGATCGTGGATGACGGTCGCATCACCCACGTCTTCTATCCGGTGTTCCCGCCGGACCGGAATGCCGCCGACGTGCTGGCATGGCTGAAGGAAAATCCGCGGTAGGTATTTGTAGATTCCATGAGGCGGTGAGCGTGGCCTTTCCGATAAGGTTTGGGTTTCCACACTCGAACCCCTCGGAGAGTCAGATGCAAGCATCCACCGTAGCCACGCCCACCGCCGGCCATATTGGCACAATTTTCGTTGCAATCGAACTGAGCCAGCGGAGCTGGCGGGTCGCGCTGCACAGCCCGGACAAGGACAAGATATCGCACCACAAGCTGGAGGGTGGCGATCATGCCGAGCTGTTGGCGTTGGTGGGTCGGGTTCGGGAGCGGGCGGCTCGAGCGTTGGGAGGCGTTCCGGCGGTGGCGAGCTGCTACGAGGCGGGCTACGATGGGTTCTGGCTGCACCGGCTGCTGCTGGCGGCCGGCATCACGAACTACGTGTTTGATCCCGCCAGCATTGCGGTGGACCAGCGGGCGCGGCGGGTGAAGACCGACCGGATCGATGGCGAGCGGATGCTGCGCACGCTGATGGCGTATCTGCGCGGCGAGCCGCGGGTGGTGCGGATCGTCCGGGTGCCTGCAGCCGAACAGGAGGACGCCCGCCGCGGCAGCCGCGAACGCGACCGGCTGATCAAGGAGCAAACCGCTCACACCAACCGGATCAAGGCACTGCTGCGGCTGCGGGGCATGGCGGTCGGGAACCCGCGGCGGCGCGACTGGCTGAGCTGGCTGGCAACGCAGCGGGATTGGCAAGGCCAGGCGGTCCCGCCGCGGATGCTGAGCGAGATCCGACACGAGCACGCGCGGCTGATGCTGGTGCGCGATCGGCTCGATGCGCTCGCGCAGGAGGCGGCCGCAGCGGAGCCAATGCCTGCGGAAGCCGAGATGACCCGGCGCAGCGAACTGCTGCGCCGGCTCAAATGTCTCGGCCCGGCGTTCGCGACGACGCTGACCAGCGAGGTGTTCTACAAGGACTTCCGCAATCGCCGCGAGGTCGGGAGTTATTTCGGGCTGACGCCCAGTCCGTGGCGGAGCGGCGGCATCGACCGCGACCAGGGCATCAGCAAGGCGGGCAACCCGCGCGCCCGCTGTGCCGCGATCGAACTGGCCTGGCTGTGGCTGCGGCATCAGCCGGACAGCAAGCTGACCTTGGAGTACCGCAAACGCACGCTCGATGCCGGCAAGCGCATCAAGCGCGTCGCCATCGTCGCCCTGGCGCGCAAGCTGATGGTGGCGCTCTGGCGCTACCTCACGACCGGTCTCGTGCCGGAAGGCGCGGTGCTCAAGGCCGTAAAGATCTAAACACTTTCAACGAACGCGTCAGCGTCGCGGCATCTGCCGCGGTCAGCGCGGGATGGATGGTGACCGTGCCACCCTTGGGCCAGCAAACAGGCTGTTTCGTAGATGGGTCTCATCCTCGTGGCTTCCTCGCCGCATGCATGCGGAATGTGGGTACGGACAACGGTCCGACCGGATATGAGGTGATGCAGTGAGCAACTGCATAAATCGCCGGAAGCCAGTCCCTGAGCGCACCGACCGCGGCGGCACGCTGCGCTACGCATGGCTCCGCGCGCCGCCGCTCCACCGAACGTAAAAATCACATCCAAGCCCCGGTCCGGACGCTTGACTCAAAAGGCCTCATATGAGGGTGGGCACGCTGCGGCCACCCTACGAATCCAGATCCTTCCGCACTTTCGCAAACACGTTACGAAACATCTCCGGCGTCAGCACCCTCGTATTCGTGTTGTAGCGCGAGCAGTGGTAGCTGTCGTAGAGCTTGATCTTGCCGGCCTTGTGCACGGCGCCGTGCGAAAACGGTGCGGCTGCACTGCGAAGGGTGAGCGCCTTGAGCGTAGAGTCATGCGCAATCCTGCCAAGCAGGACGACTGCGCGCAGCTTGGGCATGGTCGCGATTGTCGTCGCGAGAAATTGCCGGCAGGTGTTGATCTCGGCCGGCAGCGGCTTGTTCTGCGGTGGCACGCAGCGCACCGCGTTGCTGATCCGGCAGTCGACCAGCTTGAGGCCGTCGTCCGGCCGCGCCTGATAGACGCCCTTGGCAAAGCCGTATTCGAGCAAGGTGGCATATAGGAGATCGCCGGCGTAGTCGCCGGTGAACGGACGCCCGGTCCGGTTGGCGCCCTGTAGGCCCGGCGCCAGCCCGACAATCAACAGTTGCGCATTTGCTTCGCCGAAAGAAGCGACCGGCGAGTTGTGCCAATCGGGCTCGCGGGCGCGCGCCTGGCTGCGAAATTCGGCGAGCCTCGGACAGAGCGGGCAGTTGCGATCGGGTTCGGCGGCAGCAGGGGCAGGGAGGCTAGCCATGTGTCCAAAGCGTTTTCTGTCCAAAGCGTCTTCGAGCGAAAGCCAGCCACGGATCTGTCCGGGATGGAAACCGGTTCGCGTCAGATGCGCGCGGCAAACAAAAAGCCCCGGTTCTGTTTTCAATCAGAACCGAGGCTCTAGCAGCGTATTGGCCTGTTCTCAATCGTCGAAATCGTCATCCCCGGCCCGTGTCGCAACCGTGGTCGCGCGCTGCAGGAATTGCGGGGAGTGGTGGCGCGGCTCGCGCGGGGCAGGACGCTCGGAGGGATCGCGGCCGAGCTTTGATTGCAACTCGACGAGGTCGGTGAAAACGTCGGCTTGGCGGCGCAGTTCGTCGGCGATCATCGGCGGCTGGCTCGAAATGGTCGACACTACCGTGACGCGAACGCCCCGACGTTGCACCGCTTCCACCAGCGAGCGGAAATCGCCATCGCCCGAAAACAGAACGATCTGGTCGACATGCTCGGCGAGTTCCATGGCATCGACGGCGAGTTCGATATCCATGTTGCCCTTCACCTTGCGCCGGCCGGATGCGTCGATGAATTCCTTCGTTGCCTTGGTGACGACGGTGTAGCCGTTGTAGTCGAGCCAGTCGATCAGCGGACGGATCGAGGAGTATTCCTGATCTTCGATGATCGCCGTGTAGTAGAACGCACGCAACAGCGTCCCTCGGCTCTGAAATTCCTTGAGAAGGCGCTTGTAGTCGATGTCGAAGCCGAGCGTCTTGGCGGTTGCATAGAGGTTTGCGCCATCGATGAAGAGCGCAATCTTGTTGGAGGTCGGTGACATCAAATGGTTCTCACGTTGTTGTTAGCTCTTCTAGCGCAGCGGCCGTCGAGCGCGCGCACTTTCTAGTTCTGTTGCCTAAAGTTCGGTGAATCGTGCCCCACGACAGTCACCACTGCAATTATGGTGAGGCGAGGGCGAAAAACCTATACTTTTGACAGTGCAATGAAGAGATTTACTTGTCCCGTGCGGCAACCTTGCCGCGTCTACGGCAACCTCGCCGCGTCCTGGACGCTCCGGCCATTCTGGCCCCGAAGCTGGGGTATCAGAGCCCATTAGGAAGGCAAATCACAAATTTAGTCTTGCGAAACGGCCCTTGGCCCTATAACTAGCCCCCAATACCGACATATTTGGCCCCAGATAACGGAGCGACAGTCTATGGCGCGCGTCACCGTGGAAGATTGCATTGATAAGGTCGACAACCGGTTCGACCTGGTGTTGCTGGCGGCACATCGCGCCCGTATGATCTCATCCGGATCGCAACTAACGGTTGATCGGGACAACGACAAGAACCCGGTCGTTTCGTTGCGGGAAATTGCCGATTCCACGATCTCTCCGGAAGACCTGCGCGAGGAACTGGTTCATTCCCTGCAGAAATTCGTGGAGGTCGACGAGCCAGAGCCCGATACCGTGCCTTTGATCGGCTCGGCCGGCGCCAGCGTCGATGCCGACGACACCGAGGTTGCGGTTGAGCGCATGACCGAGGAAGAGCTCCTCAAGGGCCTGGAAGGCCTGGCGCCGCCGGAAGAGCAGCCCGAAGAGGACGAGTAATCCGGAACATTTCGGCCGTCCCGAACTCCCCGATCTGCCAAAGGCCCGGACATCTGTCCGGGCCTTTGCTTTTGTTGACATTTTTGCGGTTACAATGCGTCCTTGGCGGGCGCGGCTGACGTAGGCCAGCCGGCTGGTCACCGGGGTGGGCGTTGGATGGGCCGCTGGCCCCAAGCGAAATTGAACCGTTTCGCGGTCCCGGCGGCGTGCATCGTCGTCCAAAAACGCATTAGATACGTAAGGCGGGACCCGTCCGGGTCTGGTGGAAGAAGGCAGTGATGTAATGGCGTATTGGCGCCGCAGTTCAAGGCAGATGCAGGCCGCAACCGGCGGGGTCGCGGTCGCCCCGACATCGCCGGTGGCGGAGAAGCCGAAATCGCCGCGCTCGCGGATGATGCGCCAATACGACCTGGTCGAGCGCGTCCGCTCGTACAACCCTGATACCAACGAAGACCTGCTCAACCGCGCCTATGTCTACGCCATGAAGGCGCACGGCACGCAGACGCGCGCCTCCGGCGATCCCTATTTCTCGCATCCGCTCGAGGTCGCGGCGATCCTGACCAACCTCAAGCTCGACGATGCCACCATCGTTGCGGCGCTGCTGCACGACACCATCGAGGATACCGAGGCGACGCGGGCCGAGATCGACAACATCTTCGGCCATGAGATCGGCGCGCTGGTCGAAGGGCTCACCAAGCTGAAACGGTTGGAGCTGGTCTCGCGCGAAGCCAAGCAGGCCGAGAACCTGCGCAAGCTGTTGTTGGCGATCGCCGACGACGTCCGCGTGCTCCTGATCAAGCTTGCAGACCGCCTGCACAACATGCGCACGCTGGAATTCGTGCCGCACGCCTCGCGCCGCCGCATCGCCGAGGAGACACTCGACATCTATGCGCCGCTCGCCGGCCGCATGGGTATGCATGAGATGCGCGAGGAGCTGGAAGATCTGTCCTTCCACGTGCTCGATCCCGAAGCCTATGCGGTGGTGAAGCAGCGGCTCGACGCGCTGGCCGACCGCAACCGCAATCTGATCGGCGAGATCGAAAGTCAGCTTTCCAAGAACCTGCAGAAGAACGGGATCATCGCGCGCGTCTATGGCCGCCGCAAGCAACCGTTCTCGATCTGGACCAAGATGGAGCGCAAGTCGGTCGGCTTCGAGCAATTGTCCGATATCTACGGCTTCCGCATCATCCTGAGCGAAGTCGAAGACTGCTACGCCGCGCTCGGCGTGGTGCACACCACCTGGCCGGTGGTGCCGGGCCGCTTCAAGGACTACATCTCGACGCCGAAGCAGAACGACTACCGCTCGCTCCACACCACGGTGATCGGTCCCGGCAACCAGCGCGTCGAACTGCAGATCCGCACCGAGGAGATGAACCAGATCGCGGAATTCGGCATCGCCGCGCATGCCTTCTACAAAGAGGGCGCAGGCTCGCCGACCGAGCGGCTCAAGCACGAATCCAACGCCTTTGCCTGGCTCCGTCACACCGTCGGCATCCTCTCCGAAAGCGCCAATCCGGAAGAGTTTCTGGAGCACACCAAGCTGGAGCTGTTCCACGACCAGGTGTTCTGCTTCACCCCGAAGGGCAAGCTGATCGCGCTGCCGCGGCAGGCCAACGTGATCGACTTCGCCTATGCCGTGCATACTGACGTCGGCAACTCGGCGGTCGGCTGCAAGATCAACGGCAAGTTCGCGCCGCTGTCGTCGGAACTGCAGAACGGCGACGAGGTCGAGGTTTTGACCTCGAAAGCGCAGTCGGCGCCGCCGTCGGCCTGGGAATCGCTTGCGATCACCGGCAAGGCGCGCGCGGCGATTCGGCGCGCGACCCGCACTGCGGTGCGCGACCAATATGCCGGCCTCGGCCGCCGCATCGTCGATCGCCTGTTCGCCCGCGCCAAGATTGAATATGCCGACGACAAGCTGACGGGCGCATTGCCGCGGCTGGCCCGCACCTCGATCGAGGACGTGATGGCCTCCGTCGGGCGCGGCGAGCTGAAGGCTTCCGACGTCGCCCGCGCCATGTATCCGGACTACAAGGAAGAACGGCTGGTAAAGTACGGGGCCAAGAAGAGCCTCGCCGTCAAATTGAAGCTGAAGTCGGAGTCGCACCCGGCGCGCTCTACCTCCGTGATCCCGGTGCGTGGCATCAATTCGGACCTGCCGGTGAAGTTCGCGCCGAACGGCGGCGCCGTGCCCGGCGACCGCATCGTCGGCATCGTCACGCCGGGCGAGGGGATAACGATCTATCCGATCCAGTCGCCGGCCCTGAAGGATTTCGAGGAAGAGCCGGAGCGCTGGCTCGACGTGCGCTGGGATATCGACGAGACCATGCCGCAGCGTTTTCCGGCGCGGATACTCGTGCACAACGTCAACGAGCCTGGCAGCCTCGCCCAGGTCGCCACCGTGATCGCCGAGCATGACGGCAATATCGACAATATCAGCATGTCGCGCCGCTCGCCCGATTTCACCGAGCTGACCATCGATCTTGAGGTCTATGACCTCAAGCATCTCAGTGCAATTATCGCACAATTGCGCGCCAAGGCCGTCGTCGCCAAGGTTGAGCGGGTCAACGGGTAGGCTGTATCGTCATTGCCGGGCTTGACCCGGCAATCCATCCTTCTCAATTAGATGGATGCGCGGGGCACGCCCGCGCATGACACGTGCTATCCTTTCTGCCTGCAAGTCAGTCTGTGAGACCGTTATGCCCGTTCCTCCGCTCCGCCTCGGCGTCAATGTCGACCACGTCGCAACCCTTCGCAACGCGCGGGGCGGCGAGCGGCCGGATCCGGTGCGGGCGGCACTCGCCGCGATCGAGGCCGGCGCCGACGGCATCACCGCGCATCTGCGCGAGGACCGCCGGCATATCCGCGACAGCGACATGGCGCGCCTGAAGGCCCAGATATCGAAGCCGCTGAATTTCGAGATGGCGGCGACCGAGGACATGCTGCGGATTTCGCTGGCCACCAAGCCGCACGCGGTGTGCCTGGTGCCGGAGCGTCGCGAAGAATTGACCACCGAGGGCGGGCTCGACGTGGTCGGCCAGCACAATGCGCTGGCGCCGTTTATCGCCCGGCTGAATGACGCCGGCATAAGGGTGTCGCTGTTCATCGCCGCCGACCCGCGGCAGATCGAGATGGCCGCAAAACTGCGCGCGCCGGTCATCGAGATCCATACCGGCGGCTGGTGCGACGCCGTGGTCGACGGCCATTCTGCCAAGGCCGAGGCGGAATGGCAGCGAATCGTCCAGGGAGCTGCTTTGGGCCGCGCCGCAGGGCTGGAGGTTCATGCCGGCCACGGGCTCGACTACCAGACCGCCGAGACGATTGCCGCGCTGCCCGAGATCGCCGAACTCAACATCGGCTATTTCATGATGGGGGAGGCGCTGTTCGTCGGCCTTGGCGAGACCGTGCGGCAGATGCGCGCGGCGATGGACCGCGGCCGCCAGAAGATTACGGGCCGGCCATGATCATCGGCATCGGTTCCGACCTGGTCGACATCACCCGGGTTGCCAAGGTGATCGAGCGTCACGGCGACCGCTTCCTCGACCGCATCTTCACCGACGCCGAGCGCGCCAAAGCGGCGCGCCGGGCCAACAACGAAAAGATGGTGGTCGCGACCTACGCCAAGCGATTCGCGGCCAAGGAGGCCTGCTCCAAGGCACTCGGCACCGGAATCCGCCGCGGCGTCTGGTGGCGGGACATGGGGGTGGTGAACCTGCCCGGGGGCCGCCCGACCATGAAACTCACCGGCGGCGCGCTGGCCCGGCTGGAAGCGCTGACGCCGGAGGGGTTCGAGGCGCGGATCGATCTGTCGATCACCGATGACTGGCCGCTGGCGCAGGCCTTCGTCATAATTTCGGCGGTCACGCCCGCCAAATCATGAGCCGCGCAGGCGTTTGCGCCGGGGAAGCGGAGCAAAACTAAAAATCATTGTTTTTCAATGGATTATGAAGTTTTGAGGCGGCACTTGATTGCGCCCCCACGAACAACCGTCTAAAACGCGCAGCAACTAGTTCGAGCCAGGGCCGATTCAGGTTAGCGCCGGAATTGGCCCTCAACATCAGTATTGAGACCATTTTCCTGACGCGAACCAGGCGATTCGCGTGCGGAAAACGTTCTGCCACCGTGCGGGCCAACGCTCGCGGGAATTGGGAAAGCGATGAGCGTGACCTCCAGCACAAAATCTGAAAGCGGCTTGGGCGAAACCATCCGCGTCGTCATCCATGCTCTCCTGATCGCGCTGGTGATCCGCACCTTCCTGTTCCAGCCGTTCAACATCCCTTCGGGATCGATGAAGGCGACGCTGCTGGTCGGCGATTACCTGTTCGTCTCGAAATATTCCTACGGCTACAGCCACTACTCCATTCCATTGTCGCCGCCTCTGTTCTCGGGGCGTATTTTCGGCTCCGAGCCGAACCGGGGCGACATCGTGGTGTTCCGCCTGCCGAAGGACGATTCCACCGACTACATCAAGCGGGTGATCGGCCTGCCGGGTGACCGTATCCAGATGCGGGAAGGCCTGCTTTACATCAACGACAAGCCGGTTAAGCGCGAGCGGCTTTCCGATTTCATCGGGGAGGACCCCTGCGGCTCCGACGCCACCGCGCGCGTCAAGCGCTGGAGGGAAACGCTGCCGAACGGCGTCAGCTATGAATCGCTCGACTGCGTCGACAACGGTTTCTACGACAATACCAGCGTCTACACCGTGCCCCCCGGCCACTTCTTCATGATGGGCGACAACCGTGACAACTCGACCGACAGCCGCGTGCTGTCCGCCGTCGGCTATGTGCCGTTCGAGAACATCGTCGGCCGGGCGCAGATGATCTTCTTCTCCATTGCCGAGGGCGAACATGCCTGGATGTTCTGGCGCTGGCCGACCGCCGTGCGCTGGAATCGCCTATTCACAATCGTGCGATGAACGACGACACCGCGACCATTCCCGACGCACCGGCCTCAGGCGAGGCGAGTCAGCCGGCGGATGCGCCGAGCGCCGCTGCGCCGAAGAAGAAGCGCGGCAAGGCCGGGGCCAAGGCTGCGGCCACTGCAATCGAGGGCCGCATCGGCTACAAGTTCTCGGATCCGGCGCTGCTGACGACGGCTTTCACGCACGTCTCCGCGCTGAAGCCCGCGACCCGCCATCGTGCTGACAGCTATCAGCGGCTGGAATTCCTCGGCGATCACGTGCTCGGGCTGATCATCTCCGACATGCTGTATCGCGCCTATCCGCGGGCCGACGAGGGCGAATTGTCGAAACGCCTCGCCGATCTCGTGCGCAAGGAAAGCTGCGCCGACGTTGCCAAGTCGCTCGGGCTGCTCGACGACATCAAGCTCGGTGCGGTAGGCGCTGGCGCAGGCGCGCGCCTGCGCAAATCCGTGCTCGGCGACATCTGCGAGGCGGTGATCGGGGCGATCTATCTCGACGGCGGCTATGCGGCGGCGTCGCAATTCGTCGAGCGCAATTGGCTGGAACGGATGCGCAAGCCGCGCCGGCCGCTGCGCGATCCCAAGACCGTGCTGCAGGAATGGGCCCAGAGCAAGGGTTTGCCGACGCCGGTCTACCGCGAGATCGAGCGCACCGGGCCGCATCACGACCCGCAATTCCGCGTCGCCGTCGATCTGCCGGGCCTGGCGCCGGCCGAAGGCGTCGGCGGCTCCAAGCGCGCGGCCGAGAAGGTCGCGGCCTCCGTGATGATCGAGCGCGAAGGCGTGGGCGGCGGCAGCAATGACAGTTGAACCCGCACCCGGCGCGCCCGGCGAGACCCGCTGCGGCTTCGTCGCGCTGATCGGCGCCCCCAATGTCGGCAAGTCGACGCTTGTCAACGCGCTGGTCGGCTCCAAGGTCACGATCGTCTCGCGCAAAGTGCAGACCACGCGCGCGCTGATCCGCGGCATTGTGATCGAGGACAATGCGCAGATCATTCTGGTCGATACGCCCGGCATCTTCTCGCCGAAGCGCAGGCTCGACCGCGCCATGGTCTCCACCGCGTGGAGCGGGGCGCATGACGCCGATCTCGTCTGCGTGCTGCTCGACGCCAAGGCCGGATTGGACGAGGAGGCCGACGCGATCCTGAACAAGCTGGTGACGGTTGCGCACCCGAAAATCCTGGTCCTGAACAAGATCGACCTGATCCCGCGCGAGAAGCTTTTGGCGTTGGCGCAGGCCGCCAACGAGCGCATGAAGTTCGAACACACGTTCATGATCTCGGCGCTGTCGGGCGACGGCGTCGACGACCTGCGCAAGACGCTGGCGAATGGCGTGCCGGCGGGACCGTTTCACTATCCCGAGGACCAGATGTCGGATGCGCCGCTGCGGCATCTGGCAGCCGAAATCACCCGGGAAAAGATCTATCGCCAGCTCCATCAGGAGCTGCCGTATCAATCGACTGTTGAGACCGACACCTGGACCGAGCGCAAGGACAAGTCGGTTCGCATCGAGCAGACGATTTTTGTCGAGCGCGAGAGCCAGCGCAAGATCGTGCTCGGCAAGGGCGGCGCCACCATCAAGTCGATCGGAGCGGATTCGCGCAAGGAGATCGCGGAGATTCTGGGCGTGCCCGTGCATTTGTTCCTGTTCGTCAAGGTGCGTGAAAACTGGGGCGACGACCCTGATCGCTACCGGGAAATGGGACTGGAATTCCCCAAGGAATGAGTAGTCAGCGCTCAGGCAATAACGAAGAACCAGCCCGATGAACGTACCTCGCAACGTCGTTTGGTTTGAAGTCCTGCTGTATCTATCGCTGACGCTGGATGCCATCTCGGTCGCGTTCCAGGACCGCACGCCGACGGCGAAGATGACGGAGCAGATGATCAACACCGGAACGCTGATGGCGGCCGGCCTGATCCTGCTGCTGGTCTATTTCGTCCGGCTCGCCGCCGAGCACCGCAAGAACTGGCCGCGCTGGGTGCTGACGGCGGCGCTGGTGCTGTCGGTGATCTCGCTGGTGCAGATCATCGGCGAGAAGGGTATTCAGTTCGACAGCGGCATCGAGGTGATCTCCTGCGCGCTGACCGCGATGGGGTTGTATTTTTCCTTCACCGGCGACGCGGTGGGCTGGTTCAACGCGTGACGTCTACGCCATCATTCCGGGGCGCGAAGCGAACCCGGAATCTCGAGATTCCGGGTTCGATGCTGCGCATCGCCCCGGAATGACGGCAGCGCATAACTACGAAATCCTGTAAACTCTGCTCATGGAATGGACCGACGAAGGCATCGTGCTGGGCGTGCGGCGGCATGGCGAATCCTCCGCCATCGTCGAGCTGTTGACGCGCGAGCACGGCCGCCACCTCGGCCTGGTGCGTGGCGGCGCCGGATCGCGGATGCGGCCGTTGCTGCAGCCTGGCAACAGTGTCACCGCGGTGTGGCGGGCGCGGCTCGACGAGCACCTCGGCACCTACGCCATCGAAGGCACGCGGCTGCGCGCGGCAACGCTGCTCGCATCCTCGCATGCGGTCTACGGTGTCACCCATCTCGCGTCGCTGGCGCGGCTGTTGCCGGAGCGGGACCCGCATGAGGACATCTACGAGATGCTCGACCGCACGCTGGACGATTTTGACGATGCCGGCGGCGCGGCGGCGCACCTGATCCGGTTCGAGCTCGCGATGCTGGCCGAACTCGGCTTCGGCCTCGACCTGGAAAACTGCGCGGCCACCGGCGAGACGACGGACCTGATCTACGTCTCGCCGAAGTCCGGCTGCGCGGTCTCGCGCACAGCTGGCGAGCCCTATCGCGATCGGCTATTGCGGCTGCCGAACTTCCTGCGCGAAGGCGAGGGCGGCCCCAATAGCTGGTCGGACCAGGACCTGCAGGACGGGTTCCGGCTGACCGGACTGTTCCTGCTCCGCCACGTGCTGGAGCCGCGCGGGCAGGGCCATTCCGACGCCAGGGCTGGATTTATCAACGCGGTCACGCGGCAGCTGGCGCGAATCAGTTCCTCGGCCTGACCGGCCCCTAGCCGGTCGTCCCTGCGAACGCAGGGACCCATACGCCGCGGCGGTCGTTTGGCGCTGCGGTGCCAGCCTTTTTCGCCGCAAACACCTGTGGTTATGGGCCCCTGCGTTCACAGGGGCGACGGCTGCCCCGATTCACTTCTTGCTCGATTCAGCCGAAAAGTTTAACGCCTCCCCATGGGAAAACGACAGCTGCCGCCGGAAGAACCGGCCGAAATCCACGAGGTGATGCTGCGCGATGCGCTGGAAGAGCGCTATCTCGCCTATGCGCTCTCGACCATCATGCACCGCGCCCTGCCGGACGCCCGCGACGGGTTGAAGCCGGTGCACCGGCGCATCCTCTACGGCATGCGCCTGCTGCGGCTTGACCCCGGTACGGCGTTCAAGAAGTCGGCGAAAATCGTCGGCGACGTGATGGGCTCGTTCCATCCGCATGGCGACCAGGCGATCTACGACGCCATGGTACGTCTCGCGCAGGATTTCTCCTCGCGCTACCCGCTGGTCGACGGCCAGGGCAACTTTGGCAATATCGACGGCGATAACCCGGCCGCCTACCGCTACACCGAAGCGCGCATGACCGAGGTTGCGCGGCTCCTGCTGGAGGGCATCGACGAGGACGGCGTCGAGTTCCGCCCGAATTACGACGGGCAGAGCAAGGAACCGGTGGTCTTGCCCGGCGGCTTCCCGAACCTGCTCGCCAACGGCGCACAGGGCATCGCGGTCGGCATGGCCACCTCGATCCCGCCGCACAATGCCGCCGAACTCTGCGACGCCGCGCTGCATCTGATCGACAAGCCCGACGCCAAGTCGAAGTCACTGTTGAAGTGGGTCAAGGGCCCGGACTTCCCGACCGGCGGCATCATCGTCGATTCCAAGGAGGCCATCACCGAGGCCTATACCACCGGACGCGGCTCGTTCCGCACCCGCGCCAAATGGACCCAGGAAGAGGGCGCCCGCGGCACCTGGGTCGTGGTCATTACTGAAATTCCATGGCTGGTGCAGAAGTCGCGGCTGGTCGAGAAGATCGCCGAACTGCTCAACGAGAAGAAGCTGCCGCTGGTCGGCGACGTCCGTGACGAATCCGCCGAGGACGTTCGTCTGATCATCGAGCCGAAATCCCGCGCGGTCGATCCGGCGCTGATGATGGAATCGCTGTTCCGGCTCACCGAGCTCGAGAGCAAGATTTCGCTGAACCTCAACGTGCTGATCAAGGGCAAGATCCCCAAGGTGGTGGGGCTTGCCGAGTGCTTGCGCGAATGGCTCGACCATCTGCGCGACGTGCTGGTGCGCCGCTCCAACTACCGCAAGACCCAGATCGAGAACCGACTGGAAATTCTTGGCGGTTACCTGATCGCGTACTTGAACATCGACAAGGTGATCAAGATCATCCGCACCGAGGATGAGCCGAAGCCGGCGCTGATCAAGGCGTTCAAGCTCACCGAAGTCCAAGCCGATGCCATCCTCAACATGCGCCTGCGCTCCTTGCGCAAGCTCGAGGAATTCGAGATCCGCACCGAGGACAAGAACCTTCGCAACGAATTGAAGGGCATCAAGTCGCTGCTCGGCTCGGAAGCCGAGCAATGGTCCAAGGTCGGTGAGCAGGTCCGGAAAGTACGCGACATCTTCGGGCCGAAGACGCCGCTCGGCAAGCGCCGCACGCAATTCGCCGACGCGCCCGAGCATGACCTCGCCGCGATCGAGGAAGCTTTTGTCGAGCGCGAGCCGTGCACGGTGGTGATCTCCGAGAAGGGCTGGGTTCGGACGCTGAAGGGCCATGTCGAGGATATCTCGGGCCTTGCCTTCAAGACCGACGACAAGCTCGACCACGCCTTCTTCGCCGAGACCACCTCAAAGTTGCTGCTGTTC
The DNA here is from genome assembly GCF_001693515.2 of Bradyrhizobium paxllaeri. Classification (NCBI taxonomy): domain Bacteria; kingdom Pseudomonadati; phylum Pseudomonadota; class Alphaproteobacteria; order Hyphomicrobiales; family Nitrobacteraceae; genus Bradyrhizobium; species Bradyrhizobium paxllaeri. Next base: position 4,825,900 of record NZ_CP042968.1, on the reverse strand, counting down.
GCCACCAACGGCAAGTTCTACTCGCTCGACGTCGCAAAACTGCCGGGCGGCCGCGGCCATGGCGAGCCGATCCGCATGTTCATCGACCTGGAGCAGGACGCGGCGATCGTGTCGCTGTTCGTCAACAAGGGCGAGCGCAAGTTCCTGATCGCGAGCAGCGAAGGTCAGGGCTTTGTGGTCAAGGAAGAGGACTGCGTCAGCAATACCCGCAAGGGCAAGCAGGTGCTCAACGTCACCATGCCGAACGAGGCCTGCGCGATCGCGACCGTGCAAGGCGACACGGTTGCGGCGATCGGCACCAACCACAAGATGGTGCTGTTCCCGCTTGATCAGGTGCCGGAGATGGCGCGCGGCCGCGGCGTGCGGCTGCAGAAATACTCCAGCGCGAAACTCTCCGACGTCGCCGTGTTCGAATTCAAGGCTGGCTTGACCTGGAAAGATTCCGCCGGCCGTGAGCAGAGCATGAGCGCCAAGGAATTGTCCGACTGGCGCGGCACCCGCGCCGACGCCGGCCGTCTCGCCCACGGCCTACCGAAGTCGAACAAGTTCCTGCGCGGCGTGGAGTAGGACGTAGGTGGGCAAAGGCGCGCCAGCGCCGTGCCCACCATCTATGGGCATCCGCGTCGAGAATGGTGGGCACGCTTCCGCCTTCGCTCGTTGAGCTACGGCGGACATGTCGCTTTGCCCACCCTACGAGTTCGGCGCTGTAATAGTATTCGAAATTCCGCGCGCTATATAAGTCGCCGTCGAACCAGCCGAGGCGAAATGGCGCACGATCACGCTCATCACGATCATTCCCACGCCCATGATCATTCCCATGGTCACGCCGGCCATAGCCATGCGCCGGACAATTTCGGTGCGGCCTTCGCCATCGGCGCCACGCTCAACACCGCTTTCGTCATCGCCGAACTGATCTTCGGCTATGCTGCGAACTCGCTGGCGCTGATTTCCGACGCCGTTCACAACCTCTCCGACGTGATTGCGCTCCTGCTGGCGTGGGGCGCGGCGTGGCTTTCGCAGAGGAAGCCGACGCAGCGGCACACGTACGGCTATCGCCGCGCCTCGATCCTGGCGGCGCTGTTCAATGCCGGGCTATTGCTGGTCGCGGTCGGCGGCATCGTCGTCGAGGCGGTCAATCGGTTCTATAGCCCGGCGCCGGTCGCGGGGATGACCGTCATCCTGGTCGCAGCGCTCGGCGTCGTCATCAACGGTTTTACGGCGCTGCTGTTCATGCGCGGCCGTCATGGCGATCTCAACATTCGCGGCGCCTATCTCCACATGGTCGGGGACGCGGGCGTTTCGCTCGGCGTGGTGGTTGCCGCCGGCATCATCATGCTGACGGGATGGTTGTGGCTCGATCCCGCGATCAGCCTCGTCATTGCGGCCGTGGTGTTCTGGAGCGGCTGGGGGCTGGCGCGCGACAGCGTCAATCTTGCGCTGGACGGCGTGCCGCGCGGTATCGAACTTGTCGAGGTGCGGGACTATCTCGCCGGGCTCGAAGGCGTCTCCGAGGTGCATGACCTGCATATCTGGGCGATGAGCACCAACGAGACCGCGCTGACCGCGCATCTGGTGCGGCCGGGTGGCACCGATGATGCGTTCCTGCACCGCGTGTGCGAAGAGCTTTCGCACCGGTTCAACATTCATCATCCCACGCTGCAGATCGAGACCGCCGCCGAGGCCTGCCGGCTGGCACCGGCGGAGAGGGTGTAATGCCGTAGGGTGGGCAAAGCGCAGCGTGCCCACCATTCGCGATGAACACGCCGATAGATGGTGGGCACGTCGCTACGCGCCTTTGCCCACCCTACGAATCTTCGCTTTACTCACGCCATCCCCGCAAACCTGAGCGCCACACCAACCGCGCACGATCCCGCCAGCACCCAGAGCATCCCGATATTGAGCCGGAAGATCGCGGTCGCCGCGGCTGCCGCCAGCACGAAGGCCGCGATATCGAGGCTTCCCCACACCGGCATGTCGAACGATAGCCCGAACGAGCGAATCGGCGTGGTCTGCCGGAACAGCGTGTGCAACCCGAACCAGATCGAGAGGTTGAGGATCACGCCGACGACCGCGGCGGTGATCGCGGAGAGTGCGCCCGCCAGTCCCCTGTTGCCGCGCAAGGTCTCGATGTAGGGCGCGCCGAGGAATATCCAGAGGAAGCAGGGGACGAAGGTGACCCAGGTCGCCAGCAGTCCGCCGAGTGTCGCCGCGACCATTGGCGACAAAGTGCCGGGATCGCGATAGGCGGCCATGAAGCCCACGAACTGCAGCACCATGATCAGCGGCCCCGGTGTGGTTTCGGCCATGCCGAGGCCGTCGAGCATCTCGCTCGGCTGCAGCCAGTGATAATGCTCGACCGCCTGCTGGGCGACATAGGCCAGCACGGCATAGGCGCCGCCGAACGTCACCATCGCCATCTTGGAAAAGAACAGCGCGATCTGGCTGAACACGTTGGCCTGGCCGAGCCCGATCAGCAGCGCTGCGACGGGAATGACCCATAGCAACAGCCATACCGAACTCACCTTCAGCGCCCGCGCCACGCTCGGGCGGACATGCTCCGGCAGCTCTTCGCCGAGCAGGCTGTCAACCGCCGCAGTCTTCTTGCCGCCGCCATGTTCGATGGCGGCAAATTCCGGCCGTCCGCTGCGCGCGCCGAAATAGCCGATCACGCCGGCCGCGATGATGATGATCGGGAAGGGGACGTTGAAAAAGAAGATCGCCACAAAAGCGATCGCCGCGAGCGCGATCATCACCCGATTGCGCAACGCGCGCTTGCCGACGCGGACGACCGCCTGCACCACGATCGCAAGCACGGCGGCTTTCAGCCCGAAGAACACCGCCTCGACGAAGCCGACATTGCCATAGGCCGCGTACACGTAGCTCAGCCCCATGATGGCGATGATGCCGGGCAGGATGAACAGCCCGCCGGCCATGATGCCACCGGCCGTCCGATGCAGCAGCCAGCCGATATAGGTCGCGAGCTGCTGCGCCTCCGGACCCGGCAGCAGCATGCAGTAGTTCAGTGCATGCAGAAACCGGCTCTCGGAGATCCAGTTCTTCTCTTCCACCAGGATGCGGTGCATCACCGCGATCTGCCCGGCCGGGCCGCCGAAGCTAAGTACGGCGACCCGCAGCCAGACCCGAAAGGCTTCACTGATGCTGATGCCGTGATCGAGATGCCGGCTTGCGCCGGCGTCGATCGTCTTTTCCATCGTGGCATCCATCATGGCTTCGCCTTGTTGGTCGGCCAGTTGTGGGTCTCGCCGGTCGCATCGCGGCACCATCGGTAGAAGGCGTCGTACAGCGTCATGCCGGCCTCGAGCTGTTCGAGGTCGTCGTCGAACATCCGCGACAGGCCGAGGGAGGCTGCGAGCAGTCCGGGCGCTTCCAGCGACAGATCGAGCCGTCCGGTGTCGGCGCCGCGTACCATCGTCGCCAACCGCAGCAGGGGCGGCGTCGCCAGACCAAACTCTTCGATCATGACATCGAAGGTGCAGAGCTCGCCGCGGTGGCTCCAGAACACATTTTCCACGTCGAACGGCGCCGCTTTGAAGCGCTCGCCGACCGCGAGCACTTCCGCCGGCGTGACGAACAGGAATACCGCGTTCGGATCGACGAAGCGGCGGATCAGCCACGGGCAAGCGATGCGATCGATCTTCGGCCGGGCGCGGGTGACCCAGACGGTGCGGCCTTTCGCGTCGGGCGCGGGAAGCCTAGCGGCCGGCACCAGCGGCAGTTTTGCCGCCTTCCAGCCTTCAAAACCGCCATCGAGTGCCTCGGCCGCGACGTCGAGATGCCGCAGCCAGGCAGCGGTGCCTTGCGCCAGTTTCTGGCCGCGCAGGCAGACGACGATCGCCGGGCGGCCGGAAAACGCTTCGCCCCAATCAGCGGCTTCCTCGTGATTGCGCCTGACCGCGCCCGGAATGAGCCGTGGGTCGGCGGCGAAATCCTCGTCGGTGCGAACGTCGATCAAGGCCGGCATGTTTGCCGTGCCGATCAGTTTGGAAAGTTTGTCTGGAGATATCGTGGTGTAGGATGACATGGCTGCGCCCTCGTCAAATAAAACGGGACGCGATACTTGGGCATGTCGCCTCGTGGGGAGATCGCAACATCCCCATGCGCCGAATTAAGCGCGCGCTGGTTCGGCTGTCAATCTGTAGGGTGGGTAGAGCGCAGCGAACCCCATCGATTTGGCCCCAATGCACGAAAGGATGGGTATCGCGGAGTTTATCATCGGGCCGGCCGAAGGCCGGAGCCGTTGGCTCCACCATCCTGCGCGATCACACCTTGCGTCACACCGGTTTCGGTCGTAGCTTTGCCCCACCGGGGACAAAGCAGGCTCCCCGTCAGACGGCCCATCGTCCAAGCTCTGCGCACACCCGACGTGTCGGGAGAAGCGCACATGGATGGTTCAGGGCCGATATTTTTTTGTCCCATCAGGTCAATACTGCGCGCAGCGCTCGCGGCTGCCGCCCTGGCATGCGCTGGCCTCTCGGCGTCCACGGCAGGAGAAGCCGTCATGATTGCCATCGACCGCATGAGTATAGGTTCCCCGCCGGCCGGCTTCTCGTTTGCGCGGACCGGCGGCGGCGCGGAAGGCGAATGGAGCGTCGTCGCCGATCCGACGGCCAAGACAGGCCGCGCCATCGAGCAGCAGAGCGCGGACCGCACAGATTACCGCTTTCCGCTCGCCATCCACGAAAACTTTTCGGCGAAGGATCTCATCATGCAGGTCCGCTTCAAGCCCGTCGCAGGCAGGGTCGACCAGGCCGGCGGCATTGTCGTGCGGTTTGCGGATCCCGACAATTACTACGTCGCCCGCGCCAACGCGCTCGAGCACAATGTCCGCTTCTATCGTATCGTCGCCGGCCGGCGGCAGCAGCTCGGCACGTCAAACATTCGCGTCACTTCCAATGAATGGCACATCCTTGCCCTGCGGGCCGAAGGCGACCGGTTCACGGTTAGTTATGACGGAGTGGTGCTGTTCGAGGTCAAGGACGATACGTTCGGGGACGCTGGCGGCGTCGCGCTATGGACCAAGGCCGACAGCGTGACGCGGTTCGACCAGATAACGATCACCACCTTGCCATAAGGACGTCGGGATGACTGATATCGCGATTGAACCGAAGGCCTCGACCGGCTCCGCGCTGATCCGGCTGCTCTACATCGCGCGCGGCCTGCGCGGCTTCGGCGATGGTTTTGCCATCATCATTCTGCCGGCCTACATGACCGCGCTCGGCTATGACGCCGTGGCCGTCGGCATCGTCGCGACCGCGTCGCTGCTCGGCACCGCGCTGCTGACGCTGATCACGGGCTGGATCGCGCCGCGTCACGATCTGCGGCCGCTATTGATCGCGGGCGCCAGCCTGATGGCGGCGACCGGCATCGGCTTTCCGGCTGTCGAGCATTTTGTGCTGATCGCGCTGGTCGCGTTCATCGGCACCATCAATGCTTCTGGCGGTGATCTCGGCGTGTTGGTGCCGCTGGAGCATGCGGTGCTGGCGCACGGCGCCAGCGACGAGCGCCGCACGCAGGTGTTCGCGCGTTATAGCCTGATCGGCGCGCTCTGCACCGCGGCGGGCTCGCTTGCGGCTTCGCTGCCCGATTTCCTCGTCGCCGGCGGCGGCACGCAACTCGCCGCATTCCGCCTGATGTTCTATGCCTATGCCGCGCTCGGCATCGCCTGCGCGGCGCTCTATCGCTATGTGCCGCACCAGCGCGGCGAGGAGAAGGCGCCGCCGACGCCGCTCGGGCCGTCGCGCGGCACGGTCTACAAGCTCGCGGCGCTGTTCAGCATCGATGCCTTCGCCGGCGGCTTCGTCGCGCAATCCCTGCTGGTGCTCTGGCTGTTCGAGCGTTTCGACCTGTCACTGTCGGCGGCTGGATTGTTTTTCTTCTGGTCGGGCACGCTGAGCGCGTTCTCCTATCCGGTCGCGGCCTGGATCGCGAAACGCATCGGCCTCGTCAACACCATGGTGTTTACGCATATCCCCTCCAGCGTCTTCCTGATCCTGGCGGCGTTTGCGCCGAACCTCTACGTGGCGCTCGGCCTATTGCTGCTGCGCTCGGCGCTGTCGCAGATGGACGTGCCGACCCGCACCTCCTACGTCATGGCTGTGGTGACGCCGGCCGAGCGGCCCGCGGCCGCCAGCGTCACCGCCGTGCCGCGCAGCCTTGCATCGGCGATCAGCCCGGCAATCGCGGGCGCGCTGCTGATGACGTCGTTTACGGGTTTGCCTTTGGTGGTCTGCGGCACGCTCAAGATCGCTTACGATCTGGCGCTCCTGTTCTCGTTCCGACACATCAAGCCGCCGGAAGAGCAGGGGCGTTAGAAGCATTTTCAAGCGAAGCATGCCCTCGGACTTGATCCGGGGGGTGAACACCGGTTCGCGTCAGGAAAACGCGTCAAACAAGAGCCGCGCTATCGTTCGCCCTTCACGGCGTAGGGACCCGCCAGCCGTCGCTCGTCACGGCCATGCGACCATTGCGCCAGCTTCACTTCCGGTGAGTCGGTAGTGTTGGCCTCCTCGGCGTGGAAGGCGATTTTCTGGCTGGCCTGCACCTGGTACTTGGCGGCCTGCGCGAGCCAGTACCATTTCTTGTCCGGTTCGCTCAGCGCGCGCTGCCGGCACTCGGCTTCCAATTCACGTAGGCGGGTCGCTTCTTGCATTGTCGATTCCACAGCGCCTGGGAGCTTCATCCGAAACCACCGGTAACGAGTTCCGGCTATTGTCCTCATGACAAAAACTTCTTGACAGCGTGCTATGCCGGTTCGGTGCAATTGATTGAAATTTTGGAATGGATTGAGGCGTAATTTGCAGGTGTGGAGGTAGAGCCAGACGATACACGCGGAAGGTGTAGTTGGCCGATCGTTCTGCTGACACTTGCCGCCATTTGCTCTGGCGTCGTGCAAGGCGCATCTTGTCCACGCGGCCGAGCGCGAAGACGGGGGCAACATTGAGCGAATGGGTCGGCGTTGCCATCGCACTGGTCTCGAGTTGCCTCGGTGGCAGCGCGGCCGCGATCACGCGTTATCTCGCCGGCAATGCCGATCCGATCACGCTCTCCATCCTGCGCTGGGGTATCGGCTTTCTCTGCGTGCTGCCGGCGGCATTGCTGCTCAGGGCGAGATGGCCGCAGCGGGAAGACTGGCCCGCGGTCGCCGCGCTCGGCTTTGCGTTCTTCGGCGTGTTTTTCGTTTTCTATAACATCGCGATGACGTTCACGACCGCGGCGCGCGCCTCGCTCGCGCTGGCGACGTTGCCGCTGCAGACCATGGTGGTGGGGGCGCTGCTCGGCATTGAGCCGCTGACGAAGCGGAAAACGATCGGCGTGTGCGTCGCCGTGCTCGGTGTCGTCGCAGCACTCGCCTCCGGGCTTGCGGCGGCGCCGGCGGGGGCGTGGCGAGGCGAACTGATCATGACGGGCGCGGTGCTGTGCATGGCGTTCTACAATGTGTGGTCCCGCCCGTTCATCCGCCGCTCCAGCGCGCTCGGCTTTCTCACCGTGGGGATGGGCACCGGCGCTGCGGCGCTGATCCTGGTCGGCTTGTTCACCGGCAGCATCGCGGCCTTGAATGGATTCGGCACGCCTCAATGGATCGCGGGCATCTATCTCGGCGTCGCCGGCGGCGCGCTGGCGTTCATCCTGTGGGTACTGGCGCTGGAGCGGGCCTCGCCGACGCGCGTCGCCAATACCATGACCGTCAACCCGATCGCCGCGGGGCTGCTCGCCACCCAGCTTGTCGGCGAACCGATTACGCCAAATCTCGTCATCGGACTGATCGCGGTGTTTGCGGGGATATGGATCGCGACATCGGAAGCGGCCTGATAGTTTTGTACCGCCAGGATTAGCCTTCCTCAGGTCTCTGTCCGCGGTCCTTTCCGCAGCAGGAACAGCGCCAGCAGCGCTGCGATGCTGAGCGCGGAGGAGACGATCAGCACCCGCGCGCCCATGGCCTCGATCAATAGCCCGAACAGCAGCGGTGCTGCCGCCTGCGCCATCCGCGCCGGCGCCCCGATGATGCCGAGGCGATAGCCGTAATTCTCGGGGCCGAAGATTGCCAGCGGCAGCGTGCCGCGTGCAATCGTCAGGATGCCGTTGCCCGAGCCGTAAAAGACCGCGAACACGCTGGCCGCGCCGCCGCCCGCCAGCCCCAGGATAACAGCGCCGATGGGATTCGTGATGCAGGCGAGCTTGGTCGAGACCAGCGGATGGTAGCGGCTAAGAAAGCCCGCCTCGAAGATCCGTGCGGCCACCTGCGCGGGGCCGATCAACGCGCCGGCAAACACCGCCTGCGCGGTGGTCGCGCCGGCCGCTTCCATGATGCGCGGCAGATGCGCCGCCATCGCGCCGGTGACGGTCCAGGCCGCGGCAAATACGAACGCCAGCACGATCATGGTCCGGTCGATGGGAATATGCGGCTTGACGGCCGCCGCCACCGCGGCTTTCGCGCCCTTCACCGCCGGCAGCATCAGCAAATTGATCGGCAGGCCGATCAGGATATGGGCCGCCGCCCAGGCAAAGCAGGTGTTGCGCCAGCCGATGGTCTCCAGGCCCCACGCCGATAGCGGCCATCCGACCGTCGAGGCAAAGCCGGCCAGCAGCGTGATGCCGGTGATCGCGCGGCGGGCCGAATCGCCATAGATGCGTCCAAGCGCGGCAAAGGCGGCGTCGTACAGGCCTGCGGTCATGCCGATGCCGAGCAGGAGCCAGGCGACGATCATGAGCGGGATCGATGTGCTCATGCCGAGCAGCACGAGACCCGCCGCCAGCATCAGATTCGACATCGACAGCACAGGTCTGCCGCCAACGAGATCAATCTGACGTCCGATCCGTGGGGCGAGCAGGGCGGAGAGCACCAACGATGCCGAGAACGCGCCAAACACCCAGCTTGAGGAAACGCCGAGATCGCGCGCGATGGGATCGGCGAGGATCGCCGGCAGGTAATAGCTCGACGCCCAGGCCAGCGTCTGCGTCGTGCCGAGGGCCAAAATGATGGGAAGCTGGTTCACGATTGTCGCATCTCTTTCCTCGACCACATCAGCGCCAGCGGGCCGAGCAGGATGCCGGCGGCCAGCACCGAGAAGGCGGCCATCCATGCCGACGCGCTCTGCGGACCGCCGGTCGCATCCAGCGCGACACCCAGCGCCCACGCGCCAAGCGCGGACAGGCTGAAGCCGACGGTGGAATGCATCGCCATGGTCGCGCCACGATAGCTCGGGTCCGCCGCCATCGACATGCCCGAGGTCAACGCGCCTGAATCAGCAGGCACCGTGATGGCATAGATGAGGATCAGGGGCAGCAGCATCCACGGCGACTTGTCGGCGAAGAAGCCGATCAGGAGTGCCACGGCGGCGGAGGCGAGCATGACGGCCGTGATGGCGCGGTGACGGCCGAACCGGAGCGCGAATTCGTTACCGAGTATGCTCGCGGGCATGGCAAGAAGCGAGAACACAACGCTGACCACGATCGGTGTCAGGATCGGCGCGTCGGAATTTCTCGCGGCGACAAAGGTCCAGAACGCCACGATCCAGGTCCTGATGCCATACAGCTCGAAACAGTGCGCACCGTAGCCGAGCACAAAGCCCATGGCTTTCCGGTTCTGGAACACCGGACCAAAATCCAGAAGCCGCCCCGACGCCGGTTTTGGCTCGACCGGCCGCAACAGGAAGCAGACCGTGAGCATGATGAGCGGCCCGGTGGCGGTCACAAAGAACGCGCTACGCCAACCCCAGGCTTCGGCCACGAGCTGCGAAACCAGGAATGACATACCGACGCCGAACGAGAAACTCGACGTGTACAGCGTGATCGCGCGGGACGAATCGCCCGGTGCGAGCCGGTCCGTCAGCGCCTTGAGCCCGGGCATGTAGGCGCCGGCAAAGCCGATGCCGGCAATCGCGTTGAAGAGGACGCCCGACCACAGGCCGGTGGCGAAGGCGCCGAACAGCAGCGTGCCGAGCGCGCTGACCGCCGAGCCCGCGATCAGGATCTTGCGCGCATCGATGCGATCGGTGAGCGTCGCCAGCACCGGCACGGTCAGCATGTAGCCGGCAGCGCCCGAGCCCGCCAGCAGGCCGGCTTGCGCGCCGCTCAGATGCCATTCCGGGATCAGGAATGCGGCCAGAATCGAGGGCACGACGACGTGCGGAAGCAGGCTGCCGAGTTGCCCCACGCACATCGCGACAATGACGGATCGACCTTCCAGCGAGATTCCGTTCACTCCCTGTTTCAGGATGCGCAACCGCATCCCGTCTTGCCTTGCTGCTTTGCTTTTTCATCCGCGACGCAACAAGCGTCAACATCCGATAATGCAGGGCCGCCGCAGCAATTGCTGGCATCTGGCGCGAGCGAACGGCTGCAAACTCCGGTCTCGGGCAGCACCAGTTCGACCCGCTCGGCGGCGGCTCGGTCGCCGGCGATGTCGGCGGCAATCGAGCGCACCTGTTCGTAGCCGGTGAGCATCAGGAAGGTCGGCGCGCGGCCGTAAGATTTGATGCCGGCGAAGTAGAAGCCCGGCTCGTCCTGCGCCAGCTCACGGGCGCCGTGCGGGCGTACTGTGCCGCAACTGTGAATATTGGGATCGATCAGCGGCGCCAGCGCCACCGGACATTCGATCGCGGAATCGAGCCGGATGCGAAGCTCGCGGACGAAATCGAGATCCGGCCGGAAACCGGTTGCGACGATCAACTCGTCGACCACGACCTGCCGCGCCGAGCAGGCGGAGATAGCGCCGACGATGAGGCGAGGGCCGTCGGCGATCAGATGCGACACACGAAACTCGCTTTCCACCTTGATCCGGCCTGCGGTCACCAGCGCGGCAAAGGCCGCACCGAGTTCGCCGCGCGCTGTCAGCTTGTCGTTGGCGCCGCCGCCGAACGCCTTGGCGGGATCGCTGCCGCGCAGCAGCCAGATCGGCGCGGTGCCCGGCACCTCCTGTGCAAGTTTCGCCAGATCGGTCAGCGTGCCGATCGCCGAATGCCCCGCGCCCAGCACCGCGACGGTCTTGCCGGCATAGCGCGCGCGTTCCCTGCCCAAAACGTCGGGCATGCCATAAGCGATCCGGTTGGACGTCTCGGGTTCGCCGATGGCGGGGAGGCCATTGGCGCCCGCCGGGTTCGGCACATGCCAGGTGCCGGAGGCGTCGATGACAGCATCGGCCTTGACGACCTTCGGACCCAGACCGTTCTGATAGCGGATTTCGAACGGCGCCTTTTCGCGGCCGTTGGTCTTCATCCTGTCGAAGCCGGTTCGGCTGATGCCGGTGACGCGGCTCGAGGTCTGAATGCGGGATTTCAGCGCGGTATTGCCGGCGAGCGGTTCGAGGTAGTGTTCAACCATCTCCGCGCCAGTCGGATACTGGTCTGGCTCGGGCGAATTCCAGCCCGCCGCCGCGAGCAGGCGCGCCGCTGCCTTGTCGACATTGTATTCCCAGGGCGAGAACAGCTGGACGTGACCCCACTGCCGCATGGCGTGGCCGACACTGTCTCCGGCCTCCAGCACGATCGGCTCCAGCCCGCGCTCCAGCACATGGGCTGCGGCGGCGAGGCCGACCGGCCCGGCTCCGATGATGGCTACCGTCTTGGCTCCGCTCATGCTCTCCTCCCATAAAACTAGAAATATCGAAATAGGGGTCGATAAAAACGCAGCATTCAGGCCGCGGTCTTGGCGTCCTTGGTCTCAGCACTTTCGGTGCAGCATTCGGCAACGAGAAAACCCACCAGCTCCCGCATCACCTCATAGTTGGCGTGGCAGATCAGCGTGGTGGCATCGCGTACCTGGGTGACCAGCCCCACCACCACCAGCGCCTTGATGTGATGGGAGAGGGTGGAGGGCGCGATTTTCAATTTCTCCTGCAGCCGGCCGACGGCAAGCCCGGCGCCGCCGGCGCGGATCAGCGCGCGGTAGATTTTCAGCCGGGTTGGATTACCCAGCGCTTCCAGATGGGCGGCGGCGTCGTCGAGTTTCATGAGGGGATCATGACATGGAGGTTGCGGCTCGTCAACGGTATTTCCAGAATTATCGAAATATGAAGTCTGAATCCGTTGACGATGCGGCCATATATCGATATATCCAGATATATGGAATCCGAGCAAGCCATTCTGGCGCTGGCGGCGCTGGCGCAATCGACCCGGCTCGACGTGTTTCGCCTGCTGGCGAAACACGAGCCGGAGGGGCTGGCCGCCGGCGACATCGCCAAGGCGCTCGCCGTGCCGCAAAACACCATGTCGTCGCATCTGGCGATCCTGTCGCGGGCCGGGCTGGTGACGGCGCGGCGTTTCAGCCGCTCGATTGTTTATCGCGCCGATCTGAAGGCCTTTCAGTCCGTGGTGCTGTTCATGCTCAGGGATTGTTGCCACGGTCGCCCGGAAATCTGCGGCCCGCTGATTGCAGACCTCACGCCGTGTTGTCCCCCGAAGTCGAGGAGGAAAGCGCATGTCTGAGCGCATCTACAACGTTCTTTTCCTGTGCACCGGCAATACAGCCCGCTCCGTCCTGGCGGAATCCATCCTGCGCAAGGACGGTCGCCGCCATTTTCGCGCCTACTCCGCCGGCAGCCAGCCGAAGGGGACGGTCAATCCGTTTGCGATCAAGGTCCTGAATCGTCTCGACTACCCCACGGACGGGTTGCGTTCGAAGAGCTGGGAAGAGTTCGCGCGCAGCGATGCGCCCGTGATGGATTTCGTTTTCACGGTTTGCGACAACGCCGCCGGTGAATCCTGTCCGGTGTGGCCGGGTCAGCCGATGACGGCGCATTGGGGGATCGAAGACCCGGCCGCCGTTGACGGCACCGACATCGAGAAGGAAGCCGCGTTTGTCGCGGCCTTCCGCTATCTCAAAAATCGAATTACCGCCTTTGCCAGCCTGCCGCTGGAAAGCATCGACCGTCTGTCGCTGGGGACGAAGCTGCGCGACATCGGCCGCACCGACGGTTCGACCTCAGGCCAGGAGAAGGCCAGCTAATGTCCGAATTTGATCTGCCGCGCCGCCTCGCGGCCGAAGCGCTCGGCACCGCGCTGCTCGTTGCGACCGTGGTCGGCTCCGGCATCATGGCCGAGACCCTGACCAAGGATGTCGCGCTGGCGCTGCTTGGCAATACGCTGCCGACCGGCGCGATCCTGGTGGTTCTCATCACCATTCTCGGGCCTGTTTCGGGCGCGCATTTCAATCCGGCAGTGTCGCTGGTCTTCGCGCTGAGGCGCGAGCTCGCGCCGCGCGATGCGGTGGCCTATGTGGCCGCTCAGGTCGCGGGTGGAATTGCGGGGACGATCATTGCGCATGCGATGTTCGCGTTGCCTTTGATCGATGCCTCCCTGAAAATGCGAACCGGCGGGGCGCAATGGTTTGCCGAAGGCATCGCCGCCTTCGGCCTGCTCGTCACCATTCTCGGCGGCATCCGGTTCAACGCCGCCGCGGTGCCGTGGCTGGTCGGCCTCTACATCACCGCGGCCTATTGGTTCACCGCGTCAACGTCCTTTGCCAATCCGGCCGTTGCAATCGCGCGCTCGATGACCAATACGTTCTCCGGCATTCGCCCCGCCGATCTGCCCGGCTTTATCGCAGCGGAGCTTTGCGGCGCGGTGATTGCCTTGATCTTCATGACGTGGCTGCTGCGTGGGGCAGGCGAGGCGGCAGCAGCGAAGGAGGCCCGACCATGACCGTCACGATCTATCACAACCCCGCCTGCGGCACCTCGCGAAACACGCTGGCAATGATCCGGCAGAGCGGCGAGGAGCCCGAGGTGATCGAATATCTGAAGACGCCGCCGAGCCGCGCGCAGCTGGTCGAATTGATCGGGGCGCTCGGCATCTCGCCGCGCGAGCTGTTGCGCGAAAAGGGGACGCCCTATGCCGAGCTCGGCCTTGCCGATCCCAAATGGAGCGACGACGAGCTGATCGATGTCATGCTTGCGCATCCCATCCTGATCCAGCGGCCGATCGTGGTGACATCGAAGGGCGTCCGGCTGTGCCGGCCTTCGGAGCTGGTGCTCGACCTGCTCGACAACCCCGTCGATTCCTTTGTCAAGGAAGACGGCGAGGCGGTGACGCGCGCGAAACGTTGAAGGGCGCGAGGCTTTCACTCGTCACGATTGCGCGGCATAATCAGCGCATGGAACTCACTCCCCGTTTGCGCCTGACGAACTGGCTGGTCAGCCAGGGCCTCACAGGCCTGCCCCAAAACGATCTGATCCGCGGCTTTTGCGAGCGCTGCCGCGCCGAAGGCCTTCATGTGTCGCGCGGCATGGTCTTCATCGATACGCTGCATCCGATTTTCGAGGGCCGCGGCTTCCGCTGGAACGATGCCGAGACCAACGAAAGCGACGTGTTCGAATATGGCTCGACCAATGAGGGCGAAGCCGCGGCGGCCTGGCGCAGCTCGATCTTCTATCACATGCTCGAACAGGGCCATGACGAACTGCCGATCAACCTCGCCGACGGCGCGGCCCAACGGTTCAAGTTCGTGAACGAACTCGCCGACAAGGGCCACAAGCACCTCGTAGCCTATGTGCATCAGTTCGGCGAGGCCGGTACCATGGGGCAGATGGATTGCGTCTATTCCTATTGGGTGACAAGGCGCGACGAGGGCTTTGGCGCGCAGGGGCTCGCGGCGCTGCGCGATCTTGTGCCGGTGCTGGGGCTTGCGATCAAATCCGCGGCGCAGGCCGATATCACCAAGACGCTGGGGCGCGTCTATCTCGGGCGCGATACCGCGGAGCAGGTGCTGCGCGGACGGATGACGCGCGGCGTCACCGAGCGCATCAACACGGTGCTGTGGTTCTCCGATCTGCGCGGCTCGACCGCGATCAGCGAGAGCATCGATCCCGGCGAGATCATTCCCTTCCTCAACGATTACGCGCAGGCCTCGATCGATGCCATCCACGACGCCGGCGGCGAGGTGCTGAAGCTGATCGGCGACGGCGTGCTGGCGATGTTCACGCACGAGAACATGGCGAAGGCAAACCGCGCCGCGCTGCGCGCCGAGCATCGCTTCCGCCGCAACATGAAGGCGCTCACCACCCGCCGCACGGCGGAGGGGCGGCCTGTGACATCGGCCCATGTCGGCCTGCATGTCGGCGAAGTCTTCTACGGCAATATCGGCAGCGATGACCGGCTCGACTTCACCGTGGTGGGCCCGGCGGTGAACGAAGTCAGCCGCATCGCCTCGATGTGCCGCTCGGTCGACCGCGAACTATTGATGTCATCGGCCTTCCGCGCCGGCCTCGACGCCGCCGGGCGAAACTACCTCGTCTCCACCGGCCGCTATGCGCTCCGCGGCATCGGCCGCGCGCAGGATCTGTACACGCTCGATCCGGATATCGCCGCGGATGAGGTGGTGGCGGGGAAGTACGAGCGGTATCTGGCGAGTTGATGGGCGAGCTTGCTCGCTTGATTCACGTCAATGCGCTGCCGCCGCTGCCGGTCTCAATTGCGTCGGACGACCGCATGATGCGGTCATGCATGAGATGGAAGCCAACATGTCGGCAACCGAGATTGCCACCCGCCATTTTACGGCCGCGATAGCGGACGCTGAGGCCGCCGGGCATGACGCCGACGGCGTCTGCCGCGCGCTGCTAAGTCTCATCGTCTCGAAATATCTTGAAAGCCGCCCCGTCGCCGACGTTCAGTCGGAGCTGCGCTTTGTCGCTGACAATTGCGATTCCGATACGGACTTCATGTTCATGCGGCCGTAAGCGAGCTTTCGCGCTACCCAGCCCACTAGCAGCGCGCTGCTTCCCCCACCATGTCCGGCTGCCGCGCCAGCGACACCGCAGGTGACAGCAGGATCACCAGCGCCTGCGCGGCGAAGATGGCGGCTGCCAGATAGAGGCAGGCTTCGGCGCTGTAGAGGCCACCGACGATGGCGCCCAGCGCCGAGCCGAGCGGGCGGGCGCCGTAGCTCATGATATTGATGGCGGAGACGCGGCCGAGCAGCGAGGGCGGCGTCACCGATTGGCGCAGCGTCGTGGTCGAGATCACCCACAGGATTGGGCCGGCGCCGAGCAGGAAGAAGCTTGCGCCTGCAAGCCAGGCTGCGGGGACGATCGTGGTCAGCGCCATCACGGTCGCTGCGACGAAACCGGTTACGGGTCCAAGCCCGATCACGGTGCCGAAGGCGAGGCGTTTCATCACCCGCGTGGCCGAGAGTGCGCCGGCCACCATGCCGACACCATACATCCCGAGTGTCACGCCGACGCCGGTAGCCGACAGGCCGAGATGGCGCACGGCGTAGGGCACGAACACGGCGAGCAGCAGGAACGAGGCCGTGTTGAAGATGAACTGCGTGATGAACACCGGCCGCAGCAGCGGGTGGTGCAGCACGAACGCCGCGCCTTCCCTGATCTCCTGCAGTGGATGGCGGCGCGGAGCAGGGGCGCGCGCTGGTTCATAGATGCCAGACAGCAACACCACCGCGATCACGGACAGCGCCGCGGCGACGCCGAACGCAGGCGCTGCGCCCACCCATCCGACCAGCACGCCGCCGAGCGCGGGGCCGCTCGCAAACGCCACCGTGCGCGCCAGTTCGATCCGCGCATTCGCTGCGGGCAATTGCTCCGAATTTACCAGCGATGGCACCAGCGCCGGCGCGGCCACGCTGTAGGCGACCGTGCCGCATACCGCGATGAAGCCGAGCAGCGACAGCAGCGGCAGCGTGATTGCGCCGAACCAGAGCAGCAATAGAATTCCGGCAAGCGCAGCTGCGCGCAGCGCCTCCGAGCCCGCCATCACCCAGCGCCGCGAGACGCGGTCAGCCAGCAGGCCGGCCGGAATCGCAAACAGGATGAAGGGCAGCGTCAGCGCGGTCTGCAACAGACCGGTCTGGCCCTCGCCGACGCCGAGCAGGAGCACGGCGACGATGGGCGCTGCGGCGAGCGCAATCTGCTCGGCCGATTGGGCGGCGAGGTTCGACCAGGCCAAACGGTTGAAGGTCGCGGGCAGGCGCGTTGGTTCGGCGGCAGACATGACGGAATCCTCGGGCTTGAATCGATCTGGCTGCATTGTCCGGCCCGAGGACGATCCAACCCACCCGTTTCCCGACAAGGGTGGGGAACAAGAAAAAGGCCCGCCGCGAATCGCGGCAGGCCTCTTTCGATCTTGATGGAAACGGCGGAAACGTTCCCGCGTGGGATCAGGATTTCGGGCCGAGCGTCGCCTTGCCCGTTCCGGAGATGGTTGCGGGTGGCGTCGCCACCTCATCGTCATCTTCATCAAGCACGGCGGGCAGCTCCGCCGGAGTGGCCAGTTGCTGCGCGGCCAGCGCGTTGGTCAGGCTGGTCAGCGCGTCCGGACCGGCGGCGAAGCCGCCTTCGGCCAGAATCTTGTCGATGATCGGCTTGAACGCCGAGACCGACAGCAACTGCGCGGCGAGGCCGTCGCCAAGACCAAGCCCGTTGCTGTGGCCGTTCATGGCGCCGTTGCCGCCGCCGCGGCCAAGCATGCCGCCGGTGTCGAAGATCCGGATATCGGAAATCTTCTCGATCGGCTTGACCGCTTCGGCCAGCGCGCTCGGGATCACGTTGATCCGCGCCAGCGTGAGATCGTACTCGATCAGCGCCTGCGAGAGCTTGTTGCGGGCTTCCGCCTTCAGCGCCGCCACCTCGGCCTCGGCCTGGCCGAGCGATTTGACGCCGGCAGCGCGGGTGGTTGCGGCATCGGCGTCGGCCTTGGCCAGCATGGTGATGGCCTCCGCCTTGTTGGTCGCAGCCTGGTTCTCGGCTTCCGCCATCACGGTGATCGGCATCGCCTCGGTTTCGGCGGCCTTGCGCGCGGCGATCACGTTGATGATCTTGTCGCGCTCGGCGATTTCGACGGCCTTGGCGGTGGTGACCTTTTCTTCAGCCGCAATCGCCAGCGCACGGGCGGTTTCGGCAACCGTCTGCGCCTCGGATTGTTCCTTGCTCTTGTTGGCCACCGCGATCGCGCTTTCCTGCGCCACGATCTGCAGATCGCGCTCCATTTCGGTATTGCGGCGTTTGACCGCGAGATCGGCTTCGATTTTGCGGGTGTCGCGGGCCTGATTGGCTTCGGTCTGCTTGTTGGCGACCGCCAGTTCCTGCTGGATGCGATACTCGGCTTCGTTCTGCACCGCGGTCTGCTCGACCTGCGCGGTCTGCGCACGCATGGCCGCGGTCTTGTTGGCGATGTCGCGCTGTTGCGCCAGCTCCGCCTCGCGCTTGGTGGCCTCGATCGTCAGCGTGGTCTGGCGTGCCACGAGATCCTGCTGCGCGATGTTCACTTCGGTGGTGCGGACGATCTGGTTGCGCTCCTGTTCGCGCTCCCTTGTGATCTTGGTCAGCGTCGTCAGGCCGTGCGCGTCGAAGAAATTGCTCGGGTTGAAATGCTTGATGTCGCTCTGGTCGAGCCGCGTCAGCGACACCGATTCGAGTTCGAGGCCGTTGTTCTGGATATCGGCGCCGACCGCCTCTTGCACCGATTTGACGAAGGTCGCACGCTGCTCCTGCAGCTCTTCGAGGTTCATGGTGGCGGCGACCGAACGCAGGCCGTCGACGAATTTGGCCTCAATCAGCTCGCGCAGCTCGCCTCCATTCTGAGTGCGGCTGCCCAGCGTCTGGGCGGCGAGCGCGATCGAGGAGCTATCGGGCTTGACGCGCAGATAGAATTCGGCGCCGATGTCGACGCGCATGCGGTCCTTGGTGATCATCGAATCCGGACCACCGCGAGCGACCTCCAGCCGGAGCGTCTTCAGATTGACCGATGCGACGGAGTGGAACACCGGAAGCACCATCGAACCGCCGTCGAGGACAACCCTCTGCCCACCAAGCCCGGTGCGGACATAGGCCTCGTCACGCGTTGAGCGGCGATAGAGTTTGGCGAGCAGGAGACCGATAACAAGAACGACAATGACGCCAATCGTAACGGGTATTGCAAGTTCCCACATGTTTTAAGCCCTGTCTGAACGTTGTTGCGCAATGAGGTCGGCTGGTGCGGAAATGGCGATGAAGCTTTTTGCGTCGCGGTCGACCAGCAACACGCTGGCGCCGACCGGAAGCGGTGCGGATTCGGGACTGGCCCGTGCGACGAGAGAATGCCAGTTGCCGAAGACATCCTTGAGACGGACGCGGCCGGGCAATCCCTGGTCGAGCGGGCCGATCGAAACTTCGGCGACGTGGCCGATGAAGTCGGCCTCATCGACGGCGTAGGTCTCGTCACGCGGGATAATCTTGGCGATGCCGCGGCTGGTAACCCGGATGACGGGTACGCTTCCGGCCGCTGCGGCGAGCGCTGCGATCGGGGTGGGTACCGAAAGCCCCACGCCGTGCGCCAGCCCCTGCAGGAAAAATCCCGCCACGGAGAACACGCCGAGCGCGAGGATGATCAGGATCAGAAGGGGCAGGCGCCCTGCATTGATCCACAGGAACAGGCCGCCCAATCCATTGCCGCTGTCAGAGTCGACGGCGAATTCCTTGCCGAACAGTTCGCTGATCGAGAAGCCGACCAGCGTCGCCAGCAGTTCGATGCCGCCGAGCGCCAGCATGATTGCAGCGGCAATTGCGAAGGGACGTACGTCGGGCGCCAGCAGGAGGTCGGACACGGCACTCATTGCTGCGATTTGATCCTTTCAAGGCGGGCCGCGATTTCCTTTTCGCGGTGCAGCCGGTCGAGTTCATCGAGTTCCTTGTCGCCGGGCACGCCGGCCGCCGGCACGCCGGTGACGCGTGCGATTGCCGCCATGGCCCGATCGGGACTCACAGTTTTAGTCGCACCAGCCGCGCGTCCGGTTTCCTGCGGCGCATGTTTTGCGAGGCTGGCCTCGA
Source organism: Bradyrhizobium paxllaeri (assembly GCF_001693515.2). Lineage (NCBI taxonomy): Bacteria > Pseudomonadati > Pseudomonadota > Alphaproteobacteria > Hyphomicrobiales > Nitrobacteraceae > Bradyrhizobium > Bradyrhizobium paxllaeri. The sequence continues at coordinate 4,806,126 of NZ_CP042968.1, read as the reverse complement.
GGTCGGCCAGGCGGGTTTCGGCTTCACGTCGCGCGCCAAGCATCGCCTGCAAGGCCTTGGTCTGCTCGTCGATTTCGAGTTCGATAAAATCCATCGCACGTTCGAGCGCGGTGCCCTGCGATTCCAGATCAATTTGCCGTGCGACGCCGGCGCGCGCGAGGTCCTCGCGGCTTTCTGCAACCGCAAGACGAATCTTTTCCGTCAACCCGCCGATTTCGGCATCCAGCTCCTCGCGCCGCCGCTTGAGGCGGAATTCCTCCGCGCGCGACTTGCCGAGCGCATGGCGTGCTTCGTCGGCGCCAGCATCGATCTCGCGGATCGCCTGTTTGACCAGCGCGACCTTGTTGCTGTTCTCGGCATTGTCGATGGTCTCGCTGGCGATAGCGGCAAGAAGTCTACCCATACGTGCAAGGATACCCTCGTGAACCATGGTCTTCTCCTCCGGTGGTGATTTCGATTTGACGGCGATGTGGATTTCGTAGCCGCGGCCATCCGAGACGAGATGCGCCGGGAAGGGGCTTTCCCAGCCATCGAGATAGCCGGGGATATGGAAGGGCACCAAAACACGTCCGCGGACTGTGCTGATGGTCACGGACGTCGGTCCCTTGATCGCAAACAGCTTGTCGTCGAGCGGAATCTTGCGCACCGCCGCATCGGCCACATAGCTAGCGCGGTCCCGCAGGCCGAGCGTCACCAGGCGGGCGGGCAGTCCGGTCTCGGTGCGGATCCGCTCATAGGCCTGGGCGTGGAGTGCGACGAGGTTGGCGCCAACCGGCGCCACCTCGGCGAGGATAGCCATCATCCGATCGTAGTCGGCAAAGGTCGCTTCGATGGCGGCAATGCCGGCCTCGTCGGGCGCGAGGGCGTATCGCAGCGTGGCCGTAGGTGTTTCGACCGGAAGCTTGATCATGATCGTAACGTAAAGCACTTCTTCAGTGCTTTACAGGGGGTGGCGACGGTATCATTTTCGTGATGGCTAGATGCAGTTGCAAGTGAGTTGCAATAAGGCCGAACCTCGGCTATCCCTTTGACAATGGACGCACGCACGCCCGGTTTGGGTGCCGAAACCCCGACCCAGAGTTTGACCATGACCGATACGACCGCCACCGGCTGGCGCGCCGATGCCGCCGCTGGTGCCCAGCGCAGCCTGCCTGAAGTCAATTCGACCATCTCGGTGCCATTTGGCGGGCATTGGTCGCGCCGGCTGCTGGCCTTCCTCGGTCCCGGCTATCTGGTCTCGGTCGGCTACATGGACCCCGGCAACTGGGCGACCGACCTCGCGGGTGGTTCGAAGTTCGGCTACACGCTGCTGGCGGTCATCCTGCTGTCGAACCTGATGGCGATCCTGTTGCAGGCGCTGGCCGCGCGGCTTGGCATCGTCACCGACCGCGATCTGGCGCAGGCCTGCCGCGCCAGCTTTTCGCGGCCCGTCAACTTCATGCTGTGGGTGGCCTGCGAGGCCGCGATCATCGCCTGCGATCTCGCCGAGGTGATCGGCACCGCGATCGCGCTCAATCTGCTGTTCGGCATTCCCCTGATCTATGGGGCGCTGATAACTGCGCTCGATGCCTTCCTGCTGCTCCTCCTGATGAACAAGGGTTTTCGCTTCCTCGAAGCCTTTGTCATCTCGCTCCTGATCGTGATCGCGATCTGCTTTTCGATTCAGATCGTGGCTGCGGCGCCGCCGGTGGCTGCCGTCCTGAAGGGGTTTGTGCCGTCGCCCGAGATCGTCACCAATCCTGAAATGCTCTACATCGCGATCGGCATCATCGGCGCGACCGTGATGCCGCATAATCTCTATCTGCATTCCGCGATCGTGCAGACCCGCGCCTATGAACGTAACGACAAGGGCCGCCGCGAGGCGATCAAATGGGCGACGACGGATTCGACGATTGCGCTGATGCTGGCGCTGTTCATCAACGCCGCGATCCTGATCGTTGCCGCCGCCACCTTCTATTCGAGCGGACGCACCGAGGTTGCCGAGATCGGCCAGGCCTATGAATTGCTGTCGCCGCTGCTCGGCCTCGGCATCGCCTCGACGCTGTTCGCGGTGGCGCTGCTCGCCTCCGGCCTCAATTCGACGGTGACGGCTACGCTGGCTGGCCAGATCGTGATGGAAGGCTTTTTGCACTTGCGGCTGCCGAACTGGGCGCGGCGGCTGCTCACGCGCGGCATCGCCATCGTTCCGGTCGTGATCGTCACCGCGATCTATGGCGAGCGCGGCACCAGCCAGCTCCTGGTGTTCAGCCAGGTCATCCTGTCGATGCAATTGCCGTTCGCCGTGATCCCGCTGGTCAAGTTCGTTTCCGACAAGCGCAAGATGGGCGAGTTCGTCATCCCCCGCGGCGTGGCGGTCGTGGCCTGGATCGTCGCCGGCATCATCGTGGCGCTGAACGTGAAGCTGCTGATCGAGACCTTCTTCGGGTGAGACGCATACACCACTGTCATCGCCCGGCTTGACCGGGCGACCCAGTACGCCGCGGCCTCTCGATTCATCACTGCTGTCTCTGGAATACTGGATCACCCGCCTTCGCGGGTGACGACAAGGAGTGTTGTGGCTACCTAATCCTGCGGCTCGGCCAACATCTCGCCCGTCGCATCCACCCGCAGCCAGCCCGACGGCGCCAGCCGCTGCTGCGGCAGGAAGCGGCCCTTGTAGTCCATCTTCTTGGAGCCCTCGATCCAGTAGCCGAGATAGACGTAAGGTAGCCCGAGCCTGCGGGCGCGGGTGATGTGGTCGAGGATCATGAAGGTGCCGAGCGAGCGGCTCTGCTGCGACGGCTCGAAGAACGAGTACACCATCGATAGCCCGTCGCTGAGCACGTCCGTCAGCGCCACCGCGATCAGCTCCTCGCCGTGCCCGGTAATGCCGGTGTCGACGCCGCGCTTGCGATACTCGATGATGCGGGTCTCGACATGGCTGTCTTCCACCATCATCGCGTAGTCGAGCACGGTCATGTCGGCCATGCCGCCATGGCGGTGCCGCTTGTCGAGATAGGCTCGGAATACCGAATACTGCTCCGAGGTCGGCACCGCGCTGCGCTGCTCGCCGACGATGTCGGCATTGCGCGCCAGGACTTTCTTGAAGTTGCGCGAGGGACGAAATTCGTTGGCGATCACGCGCACGGAAACGCAGGCCCGGCACTGGTCGCAAGCCGGGCGGTAGGCGATCGACTGGCTGCGGCGGAAGCCGCCATGGGTCAGGAGGTCGTTGAGGTCGCCGGCCTTGTCGCCGACCAGATGCGTGAACACCTTGCGCTCATGCCGGCCCGGCAGATAGGGGCAAGGCGAGGGCGCCGTCAGGTAGAACTGCGGGGTATCACGCGAATGCTGGGTCACGTCGGTTCGTGAGGCCTCCGAAACAATCAACCATAGCGCTTTCGAACAAAGTAGACACCAGTTCCCGTTAAGAAAACGCGTCAAAAAAGTAAAAGTGCCGGCCCGGCCCCGATTCAGGGTCGGACCGGCAGCATTGCGCTCCGAAGGCTGCAGGTCAAATAGTTTGCGGCTCGCTCAGTAGCTGCTGCGGGCCGAAGGAACTACCTGGGTACGAACCGAGCTGTTGACGATCACAGTTCCCAGGATGATGTCATGCAGCAGCCGGCGGCGGCCGTTGAACAGGCCGACCAACAGCACCAGCGGTGTCAGGAACGACACCGAGACCCAGTACAGCACGGCATGGCAGGCGCCGAGCACGAAATAGCCGGGCGCGCCGTACCAGGTGCGTAGCTCCAGATCCATCGCGCGCATGCCGAACGTGGCCGAATGCGGCCCGCCGATCGAGGCGCCGTAATAGACGATCGCCCACACGATGGTAGCCGGCCACGCCAGCCAGAACAGCATCCAGCCAAGCCCCAGCGTCACGATGCCGAACACGAAGATAAAGATGTAGCCGAGGATGACCGGCACCGACAGCACCACGAGGTCGATCAGGAACGCAAACACCCGCCGCGTCAGCACGCCGCGAAACAGTTCCGGCTGTGAATCGGGATCGAACGCATGCGGCGGCACCCCGCCGTCGTTCCGCCAAGCGCCGCCAGCATTTGAGGCGCCGCCGGCAGAAGAGCCGCCGCCGCTATTGCCAGAGCCGCTATAAGACATGGTTCGTCCTCCAGGCCGATATTCCCGATCGAGACATGGGAACCGGCGGGGGCCGCGCCAAGGGCCTGCGACCATTAACAGCGTGCAATATTCGGGGTGGTGAGAGATTCACCGCTCTTACCCCGTCATTGCGAGCGCAGCGAAGCAATCCATAGTGCCGCATACCGGATAGATGGATTGCTTCGTCACTTTCGCTCCTCGCAATGACGCTGGGAGAGCGGGGGCGGGGGTCTTACCCCTCCGCCTTCAGCTTCTCCGCCGCCTGCGGCGCAAAGTACGTCAATATCCCATCCGCGCCGGCGCGCTTGAAGCCGAGCAGGCTTTCCATCATCGCGCGCTCGCCGTCGATCCAGCCATTGTTGGCGGCGCCTGCGATCATCGCGTATTCGCCCGACACCTGGTAGACGAAGGTCGGCATCGCAAACGTGTCCTTCACCCGCCGCACGATGTCGAGATAGGGCATGCCGGGCTTCACCATCACCATGTCGGCGCCTTCCGCGATATCAAGTTCGACCTCGCGCAAGGCTTCGTCGGAATTGGCGCTGTCCATCTGGTAGGTGCGCTTGTCGCCGGTCAGCGTCTTGGCCGAGCCGATGGCGTCGCGGAACGGGCCGTAGAAGGCGCTGGCGTATTTCGCCGCGTAGGACATGATCTGCACGTCGACAAACCCATGGTCGTCCAGCGCCTCGCGGATCGCACCGATGCGGCCGTCCATCATGTCTGACGGTGCGATGACGTCGCAGCCGGCCTCGGCCTGCACCAGCGCCTGTTGCACCAGCACCGCCACCGTCTCGTCGTTGAGGATCCTGCCGTCCTCGATCAGCCCGTCATGGCCGTGGCTGGTAAAGGGATCCAGCGCGACGTCGCAGAGCAGGCCGATCTCGGGAAATTCCTTCTTGATCGCGCGCACCGACTGGCAAACGAGATTGTTCGGATTCAGCGCCTCGGAACCGGTCTCGTCCCGGAGGGAAGGCTCGGTGTAGGGAAACAGCGCGATGCAGGGGATGTTCAGCTTCATCGCGCGCTCGGCATCGCGCACCGCCTGATCGACGGTGAGGCGGTCTACGCCGGGCATCGAGGCCACCGGCGTGCGGGTGTTGGTGCCGTCGACCACGAACAGCGGCCAGATCAGGTCGTCGGTCGTCAGCACGTTTTCGCGCACCAACCGCCGGGTCCATTCAGCCTTGCGGTTCCGGCGGGGGCGGATGATCAGGTCGAGCGGGGTGGAGGCGAGGGCGGTCTGCCGCCGCGGCGCGTCGCGCATTTCGATCGGACGCCCGAATTTGATCGCCATGTGATGGGTACTCCTGAAGGCGGCGGCTCAATTTTGATTTGTTCCAGTTCTAGCACCTTGCCCGCCGCCCGTCACCGCGCCTTGATCCATCTCATCGGCAATTGATTTTGCCGCCCCGGCGGGCCAAGACATGAGGCGATAAGGAGATTCCAGCATGCATTCAGCTCCGATCCCCGGGGCTCCCAAATCAGCCCGTGGGCCGGTTGCCATGTCTGACCTTTCGGCGCGCGATCAGGCGCGGGCCAGGGACAGTGCGATGTCCGTCGGGGCGATGTCGTCGGAGCGGATCGAACCCGACGAGAATGTGTGGACGCGGCGCCTCGTGCTGTTCCTGCGCATCATGGCGATCGTATCGATCATGAAGGGCCTGTACCACTGGGCGCAGGTCACGGGTTTCATCGGCGGCGAGGAGGAGGCGTTCGAGAATCAGTCGATGGCCTGGCAGACCGCGACCGTCTATTTCGCCGTCATCGAACTCGTCGCCGCCGTCGGCCTCTGGCTCGCCACGCCCTGGGGCGCGGTGGTGTGGCTCACCACCGTGGTGTCGATGGCGGTAATCGAACTGATGTTCCCGGGGATCTATGGCGGCAGCCTGACGGTGGTGGCGCTCGAAGCCGTGATGCTCGGCGCCTATCTCATGCTCGCCTGGATGGCCGCCCGCGAACGTCCGCCGTAGCAGGCTCCGATATGCTTCTCTCGCCCCGCTCTTGCGGGCAGAAGGAGAGGGGAAG